>CAVUHQ010000034.1:0-123961 GCA_963741215.1 uncultured beta proteobacterium | reverse complement strand
CTTGAAAACCGGCAAACCCGCAAGGGTTTCGTGGGTTCAAATCCCACCCCTTCCGCCATCAAGCTTTTGATATATAGTATGTTTCACGACCAACCCCGCAGGGGCCGATCTAGGGAGCCACAGCGTCGGCGGTCGCAGGGGTAAACATTGGGGTAAACATAAGAGGCCCCGCGCCGGGCCAGCGGCGGTCGGTGGTGAGTTGGCTGGCCCGGCAGAGGCTCCCGTGGCCCCCGGGCCGAAGCCGCCAGAACACCACCGCACCCTGCCCCGGCGACCGACGCTATAGCGCGGGCGGCGTAGCGCGGCCTTCGCTGGCGGCTTACACTTGAGCGTCGGGGGGGAAGCTGCAATGCCAATCCGCTTTGCGATGCTCGCAGCGGGATGCCCGTCAGCAGGGCCGTCAACTTGTGGCCATGGTACTCGCTGGAATGGCAGCCAGTGCGTGGCTCGTTGATGATCCTCGGCAACATGCGCCAGCAAGGCGTGCGCTCGGTCGCCGTAACAAGTTGGATACTGATGGCGACCTTGTCTGTCGCCGCCCAAACCAATACGCCTTCATCAACGGACGATGTCATTAAGCGAGTGCGGGAAAGTTTCCGAACGGCAAAGGATCAGCAGGCCGTCGAAAATATCAAGATATTTTGCAAAACTGCCATAGATAACCTTACGTTCCGCGAACAGAATAGGCTTTTGGAACAGGTGATAAAACTGACCAAAGAAAATAAACCGGCTGAGGTGAACGCGACCGTCGAAAGGCTAAAAGAGCTCGACGAGGCAAACGCCAAATTAGCAAGTGCGGTCTGCAAGCCATGACACTCTTGGCAACATGCGCGAGAACGGTGTGCGCTCACTGTCGGTCACTTGCGGCGCTCTCTGACTGCCATCACGATGCGATCATGGACGTGAACGGCTTTGCAGATGACGTGACGGTGCCATCCTTCGGCCCGTGCATGGTCTGCACGGTCTGCGGCGCTATCGGTGCCGACGTTCGGCCCAACTGGAACGAGCGAGCGCCGGTCAGCTTGTTTGGCCTGCGCCGCAGGTGGGACACGGCAGTGATCTAATGAAGGGGCTGTTCGATCAAATTATGCAGGAAGGCGCTTCGGCAATTCACCGATTAATTGACCAGCGCCAGCAGGAAAACGTCGAACTGGAATTCAAGACCAAGTCAAATCAAACCAACGGCGAGTTGACCAAGGATGACCGAAGAAATCTTGGCGTAATCCTATCGGCGTTTGCGAATTCGATGGGTGGACTTGTTATTTGGGGTGTGCTGGCCGCCAAGAACGGCGATGATATTGATTGCGCCACAGAACCAAAGCCAATTTCAGAAATCGAAAAATTTAAGGGTGAAGTCGAACGCGCACTCTCGCAAGCGATTATGCCTCGCCACGAAGATATTAGGGTCGCGGCGGTGCCGGACGACCGCGACAGTGCGGGTTATCTGCTAATTCAGGCGGAACGCTCTGAGCGCCGACCTCATCGCTGTGAGTACGGGGACAAACAGTATTTCAAACGTGTCGGTGATAGTTCAATAGCGATGGAGCATTACGATATAGAAGACAGCTTCAAGCGCATGTCAGTTCCGAAGCTTAGCGCCCACTATGAATTGAGCGATGGCGGTACAAACTCAACACCAGGTGGTCCGTTCAAAATTCTCGACATCAAGATTTCTCTGACAAATAAGTCACTGATGACTGCTACATATCCGTATTTTATTTTTGACCGCATCGATTATCAGGCCGTACCATCCCTTCCCAAGCCGAAGAACTATATCGGTAACGCAAATGATGTAATTCATCCTACTCTTTCAGTCGGGGTAACTCGCGTTTATCATTGCGTTCCAACTGACCAAATAGGCGGCGGCTCACGTTTTCATACTAAATCTGTCACGATTGAATTTCACTGCGGCTGCTTTAATGCGCAACCGACGAAAGGCAAATTCTTCATAACGCCTGAGGAAATTATGGACGGGTTGCGGCTCTGAACACGGGTCGCCGCCTGCCCCGTCACTTAAGCTCAGGAATGTTGGGCAAGAATGCAGCCGCACTATCAAGAATATCTCTCAGGTTCAGCGACGTTGAACCGTCATCTAGCACCCAGGTGTCCGCGTTATCCGGCGATATACCGGTAGACGATGCAACTACTTTCCCACCGACGTGGCGGCGTCCATGCTTTAGTGTATCGGTTGCATCTTGGACCAACTGAAGTTGTGCATACTGCTGCCGTACGTCCCCGGAAGCTGCGGCAAGTGCTGTGCGCGAGACAAGGGGATCATAGTTAAGCCGCTGAAGTGCGATGTATTCGGGCACCCTGTTCATGTTCTCCAATGCGGCTGACAGCTTCCAGAAGGCGGCCGGGTCAGCCTTTGATGCTGCGTAGCTCTCCAAGGCGACCCTCTGAACAAACTCCTTTGCATCCATTTCTCGAAACACTCCGGTGAAAATTCGATCATGCCCACGGCCAATAATGATTAATGTCACCGCAGCCGTGGGAATTGTTCAAAAGCCTCCCTCAAGAACGCGTGTCGCCGCCGCTGACTTCGGGTTCTTGACCTTGATCCAGCTTTTCGACGGGCCAGATCGATACGGCGCATTGAGCTTTTTTGAGATGATGCCTTCCAGCCCCAGCTTGCAGACGGCATCGAACATTCTGTCGCCGTGGCCTTCGGTGTGTTCCACATACTGGATGCCCCCGCGCGACCGTCGAAGCACCCACCGCAATGCGTTCTTGCGCTCAATCAGCGGCCGCCGCCGAAGATCATCACCCGCAAGAATAAGATCGAAAGCACAGGCCACAGCTTTCTCATCGGCTGTGCGGCTGTGCAAAGCATCGAAATCCGCAACGCCTTCGGCATCGAGACAGACAACTTCGGCATCAATAATCAGGGCTCACGGAGCCGAGCCGCTTCCTCGACAATGCGTGGATAGCGCTTAGTCCAATCCGCGCCGTTCATTGTGTACAGCCGCACCCGTCCGTCGTGGACGTGGATTTGTAGCCGGTAGCCATCGTGCTTGAGTTCATGCACCCAGCCATCGCCAGAGGCGGTTGCTGGGCGACGGTCGGTCGGCAGGGCTGGATAAAGGCGGCAGGCGGGTTTGCTGGCCTGCCGCGTGAGGAACGCACACGCGACAACATGAAGTCGATATAAGCGAGTACGGCGCCAAATCCAATGTGCTATGACCTGAGCCCGACTGGAAGGCCACCGGAGCCAAAAGACATGGAACAAGATATTAAAGACATCAGCGAAAAAGAACTCACGAGGCTCTATGCCGAATATCAGGCCGGGTTAGACCGTCCCGTGCCGGCTGTCGTTCATCGCCAGGGGCGCTGCATTCCGGGTTGCGTGTCGGCTGAGGATTCTGCGGCTTGGAAATCCCGTTAGAAGGGCTGAACCAATGTGGATTTTGATCATCTATGTTTTGATTGTCGTAATCGGTGAAGCCGCCGTGGTCGGAATTGGTCTAACCTTGGATCGAACTTTCCCGTTGGCGAGTTTGCCGGTGTCCTTGACGTTATTCTTCGCCGTGCTCGCGTTTGGATGGCCTCTTGCAGTGCGTTGGACCGAGCCTAAGCACGCAAAGAACGTAAAACTCGCAAACTGAATTTGCGGCCGCAGATGTCTGCTTTGGGTCATTAGCGGACATACTGCGATGTCCGCTTTACCCCCAATAGCGGACATCGCGTTGAGTAATGACGGCGCGCCTTATGCGCCTGATCGCTTAAATACAGCGCCATAGTGATACGGTGGTATTTCGACCATTTTTTTAGACTTCAACCCGCCTGCCTCCACAGATTTGATTGTTTCGTCTGGTGACATTCTCAACTCTGTCTTCGGACCTCGGGGTTCTCCAAGGATCGGCGTCTCCTCGCGCGGACGTTTGTGCCAATTGACGATTGCAAACTCGCCGTTAGGTTTGAGCGCATTTGCGACAGCTTGCGCGAGCCGAGCGCGGTCGGGCACGCCATGAAATGCATTTGCCATAAAAACAAAATCTGCCGGTCCAACCAGCTTGGCGATGTCGTAAGCGTCACCCGCGATGAACTCGCAATTGGCGACGCCGTTTTCCGCGAGCCGGTGTCTCGCAACGTCCAACAGGGCTGGATCGATATCGATTGCTGAAACGTGGCGGGCGATTTTTGCTATTTGAAGGGTGAACCAACCATCACCTGAGCATAGGTCGATCACGTCCATGCGCAGACCGCAGACCAACCGCCGCAAGCACTCCCGCAGGATCGGGCCAGAGCGCCTCCACCATCCGGCAGTCGGCATTTCGGTGCCTTGAAAAAATCCCTTCGGTTGGTCGGTCATAGACAGTTCAATCGCCTCGCGTAGATACAACCGAACTCGATAAGACGGCTTACCAAGCAGTATGTCCGCTTTTGGTCGCGAAAAAATCGTTGAATCGCGGAACCTTTAGACGTTTTAATTCAATAGATCGTCGCTTCTGTCCAAGTTTTGCGCCGAGAACCGCATTTACGGTGTAAACTTGCGCCTAAGCACGTTTGGGCGACAATCCTGCTCACTGAGTATCATATGGAGGCGTGTTATGGCCGTTGAAACTCTTGCTCAAGACCAACGTCAACACAGCCAATACATCGACTTCTGGAATAGCGTACTGGTCCCGAAATTCATCCGCTGGAAGCACATCCTCGTTGATGGGTTGACGCTGCACAGTGAGGCAATCTTTCCGACTTTGCCAGTCAGGCCCGGCGATAAGGTGGTCGATGCGGGCTGTGGCTTTGGCGATACCGCGATTAAGCTGGCCCGGCTGGTAGGCCCTTCCGGATCGGTTTTGGCGGTCGATTGTTGTGATGCATTTCTGGAATTCGGTCGCAAAGATGCGAAGGCAGCGGGGATAACCAACATCACGTTCTTAGACGAGGACGTACAGACATATCCATTCGAACCCATTCACGATTTCTGCTTTTCACGATTTGGCACGCAGTTTTTCGAGAACCCCGTAGCGGGGCTGCGCAATATGCGGAAAACCCTCAAGCCCGGCGGCGTCATGACGATGATCGTCTGGCGCGGCATCAAGGATAACCCGTGGCTCGGCTCAGCCAAAGATGTCGTGTTGCGCTTTTTGCCGCCGCCCGGGGAGAATGCGCAGACATGTGGTCCGGGACCGTTCTCGATGGCCGATACGGGAGTTGTGACAAAGCAACTAGAAATCGCTGGCTACAAGGACATCCAGTTTGAGCAAGTTGATGCTCAGGTATTCGTAGGCAAAGATTTAGACGATGCGGTTGGATTTCAACTTGCAATCGGACCTGCTGGCGAAGTCTACCGTGAAGCGGGCAAATTGGGCGAAGAGCGCCACGACGAAATCGCTGCGGCTCTCCGCGCCCAACTCGCAAAGTATAAAGGTCCAAACGGCGTAATGATGGATCGAGTTCTGGAAGGTGACTGCCCGTAATCCCGGCTAGCCAAGCCACAAATGTCCGCTTTGGGTCAAAAGCAGACATGTGCAGTGCAACTAGGTATGTCCGCTTTGTGCCAAAAGCGGACATTCCGTCATTCATTCGAACACCTCGTCAGCGCGCCCTGATAGAGGAAGTGGGACTGTAATTCCGAGCGCCTTGGCGGTCTTGAGGTTCAGGAATAGTTCAACTTTCGTGGACTGTTGGACCGGGAGGTCGGCCGGCTTCTCTCCCTTGAGAACGCGGCCAGTATAAACACCGGACAACCGGTACGAGTCCGTAATACTGCCGCCGTAACTCACCAGCCCGCCGGCGGCAGCAAACGCGCGATATTGAAAGATAGCGGGCATCGAATGGAGGACCGTCAGTGCTGCCAGCTTTTCGCTCTGGCTAACGAAAAAGCCGTCGGTACCGATCACCAGTCCGCCTGCCCGCATCTGAGTCAGGTTTGCGAACGCCGCATCGAAATCGCGTTCGCTGCTCGCATGCAGAACACGGAGCTGCAACCCCAGAGCGCGCGCTCCAGCCTGCAGGTCTTTGGATTGAATCTCGGCCACCATCTTGTTGGTCGGGTTAAGTAGCAGACCCATTGTGGTTGTCGCCGGGACGAGTTCGTGAATCAATTCCAGCCGTTTTTGCCCCGTATCTACATTGAGCGTAACTACCCCCGTGGCGTTGCCGCCTGGCCGGTTCAGGCTGGCGACAAACCCTGCCTTGATCGGGTCGATGCTGCCATGAAAAACAATCGGAATCGTTGCTGTCGCCGCTTTTGCCGCGAATGACGCGGCATTTCCGCCAATCGTAGCAATCACATCCACGCGACGGCGGACGAGATCAGCGGCCAATGCCGGGAGGCGATCGTATTGATCGTCTGCCCAGCGATATTCGATAACGACGTCCCGACCTTCGACAAAGCCTGCTTCGCTCAGGCCTTGGCGAAATGCTGCCAGCTGCGCCGCGTATCCCTGCTCCGTTGTCGCTCCAAGAAGCCCGATGACTGGCAGCGCTGGTTGCTGCGCGCCCGCAGCAACCGGCCACGCCGCCGCACCACCGACGAGACTGATGAACTCGCGCCGTCTCATTGCTTGCCCCCCGAGCCTCCGGGCAGGGCATCGTATCAACCCGCGGTAGTACTCTGAAAGGGGTGGGGCTCGAGACCAGCCAATGTCCGCTTAGGGTGGTGGTCTCAACCGGTCGACGCAACACTCTATCTCATTCTTTCTGCTGAGGTTTGAATCCCAAGGCCTTGCGCACGCTGCCAGCGACCCCAAAGTCCCCCTTTTCTCTGCCGCAGTGAAGCCTCGAAAATATCCTCGACGTATCGTCATACACTCCATCTTTCCCCTTCAGGATAGGGAGTGTTGCGTCGACCGGTTGAGCCGGCTGCCAAAAGCGGACATTTGCAGTGCAAAATGGCATGTCTGCTTTACCCCCAATAGCGGACATTTGCCGCGCCCGAGTCGCATGTCTGCTTTGTGCCAATAGCAGACATTCGAGAGTTCGGCTGCGAACGAGCTAAGATTTGATCAGCGGCACTCCACTAGTCGGATTGGTGCACCGCCCCGCACGTGGGTGATCGTTGACCTTGTCGTAGCCCATCTTGGCGGACACTACATCTCGCCAAACCACCAAATTTCTGTTACGTCAGTTTCAACCTTTTTTTTCGGTGCACAAGCCATGGCTAAACCAAAGCAGACCAAAGTGGCCATGTTTGCGCTCGCGACGGCTACGCCCGGCATTCTCATGGCGACGACCGCGAAGGCGACCGGCGACGCGGTGGTACCGGAGTCCCAGCTGCTAATGCAGAAGCCGTCCCTCCCGGACGAAGGTGGGGCGGCGACCGTTGCAGCCCGTGCTTTGATCGACGAACTTACTCGGATGACACTGTCTCAGAAGTTAGGACTTGCCGCCGCGCGCGTCCCGAAAATTAAAGTTTTAAAAGTCGCCAGAGAAGCTGTTTCGACAGCGGCAAGCTGCTCCAACCCTTGTCCACAGACAAAAGTGCTTTGTCCCCACCCAACGACGGTAAAGGCCGGATGTCCCTCCACCGTGAGTAGCAGCGGGTGTGGCACCATTCTCAAAACCAACCCGAATACGCCCGTAAATCCGCCGAAAGTGAACCCGCCCGTAACCACGAGAGCCCCCAAGAACCGATAGAGAGGAACCAGAGCCTATCGGTTGTGATCGCATCACAACCTGGCCCTATCGTCTTGCCCGAGCATTTTTTCCGAAAACAAGTTCCCACTTTTCTGGATCATGCTCTACACGCATGAAGAGTGAAGAGCCGGAGGCCGACAAGAGACGCCAAGCGAATTCGTCGGCGATTCTCGAATATGGTCCCCCGCGGGGTAAATCGGCGTGCGGAGGCTTCAATGTCAGTAGCAATGTCGGCAACATTGCACCCCTATCTCGCGCTGACTATCGAGCAACGTATCGAGCTGGTTCGTCGCTTGCCGCCCGGCTACGTGCACGACGGCTCTCAGCCGCGGGAAGATTTATTCGATCTGTTCGGCCCTGAAGGGCGCATATCACCCAGGACGTTTCATGCCTACGGAATGAAGCACCCGGGCACGCTCGGGCGACCACGCCCATCAGCAGACGTCCTATCGCAAGTTGCGCCGCCATGCCAATGGCTGACCGATTTCCAAGCGTACTTTCGCAATGCCTCGAACTGTCAACAGCCCCTCTTTGCGCCGCCCAACTGTGGCGTATGCGACGTGCTCTGGCCGGTAATCAATGCAGCCGTCGGCGATGTCCAGCAGTTCCTCTTACGATGCCGGATGGAGAATCCGACGCTTCATATCGATGCAGGCCGAGTCCTGGATCATACGAAAGTAGTTCTCTACGCTAAGATCTTCGCCACTTGCGCGCGCGCCGTGGTGGTGGAGTTGGGGGCCGCGCACGCTCGGAATCTCCTGCACGGCAACACGCCGCAGGCCCGTTTCTCGTTTTTTGTCGAGTGTCTCCGCGAGACTTCCTTTTCTCGCAAAATCCTCGAACAATATCCGGTCTTAATCCGGCAGGCCGTGACGCTCGCCTGCGATTGGCGCGACGCACTGGTCGAATTTCTTGGCCGCCTCGCCTGCGATTGGAGCGAAATCTCGAAAAATCTATTTGATGGCGGCGAACTTGGTACGCTCCATAGCGTCGAGCTCTCCGCTGGCGATCGTCACAACAAAGGCCGCACTGTCATTCTTTTGGAATTCGAGAATGGCAAGAAGGTCGTCTACAAGCCGAGGTCCCTCACCATCGACGGCCACTTTGCGCACTTCGTCGATTGGGTAAATGCGCGGGAGCCCGATCTTTTGCTTGCGACGTGCGCGGTTATCGACAAGACGACCTATGGTTGGTCAGCCTTCGTCGAGCCGAGGGCGTGCACCGAGGCGGGCGAGGTTACGGAATTCTACCGGCGGCAGGGGGCGAACTTGGCCTTGCTCTACCTGTTGGGCGCCTGTGATCTCCACTCGGAGAACCTCATCGCCGATGGCGCCACTCCCAAGCTGATCGATCTGGAGACGCTGTTCCACCCAATCCTCCTCCCAGACGACATTTCTGGCGCAACCAAGCAGGCGTTTCTGTTCCTGAACAGATCCGTTCTTAGAACAGGACTCCTCCCCTATCGATCAAAATATCTCTCGTCGCCGGACGATTGGATCGATCTCAGCGGTATGGGCAATGTCGAGGAGCGCGAGATCCCTTTTAAGCTGCCGCTGTGGGAGGACTTTAACACGGATCAAATGCGGCTCGTTTATAGCCGACAGACAGCCAACATGGATCAGAATCTCCCGATCTTAAGCGACAAGCGTGTGGGGCCAGAATCCTTCGTTGATGAGATCATCGATGGTTTTAGTTGCGCCTACCGGTTGTTCTGCACTCACCGAAACGACCTGCTGGCACCCGACGGACCGATTCACAGATTCAAAGGCAATAAAATTCGGGTCGTGGCGAGACCGACGCTCCGTTATGAACTGTTGTTAGGCGATTCGTTTCATCCAGAATGTCTAACGGACGCGCTCGCCAAAGAAGCATTCTTCGACAGCCTTTGGGAAGAGGCATCCGAACATTACCTTTTGGCCAGGCTTATGCCTGCAGAGCGACGCGATCTGTGGCGCGGAGATGTGCCATATTTTTCGACACGAACGGACTCGGTCGATTTGTGGACCTCGACTGGTGAACGAATTGCCAACGCTTTGGAGGTGAGCGGGCATGACACGACTCTTACAACGCATCGCCGGTCTGAATGAGGAAGACCTCAGTCGCCAAACGGGCATGATCCGCTCGACATTTGCGATCCTGAATCAGCAAGGTCGACCGGCGCCGCCGTTGCGACTTAGGCTCACGTCCGGCATCGGCGCGTCAGCTGACCCAATTCAATTGGCTAGTTGGATTGGCGAGCGACTTTCGGAGACGGCGATCCTGGAATTGGATCGCGCCAGTTGGGTGACCTTTACCCAAACCACGTCGAGTCATGTCGCAAGCACTCCGGCCGGAGTCGATCTCTACGGTGGATTGCCGGGCATCGCCCTTTTTCTCGGCTCTCTGGGTGCGGTCACACAAAATGCGCGTTTCACCGATCTTGCCCGCTCGGCGGCGCTCGAACTGCTCGCGGCGCCCGCACTTCAAGAGCAATTCCAGACGGTAGGAGCCTTCGACGGCCTCGGCGGCGTCATCTACGCATTAGTCCATCTTGCCAAGTTTTTGCCAGAACTGGGCTGCATCGCAAGAGCAGAACAACTGGCCAAGCTTTTTGGCGAACCAGTCAATGCTACAGTCGAGATCGACGTCATCAGCGGTCTCGCGGGTCTCATCCTCTCGTCGCTGGCAGCTGGCCGGCAGACTAGCCAAGCGATCTTTTCCGATCTTGCGATCAAGGCGGGCCAAGTCCTTCTTGGCCAGCTCTCCGACCCGCGACGTCCACATCGCCGAGATCCTGGAAGGTCGTAAATGGCCGCTTAGCTTTGCACATGGACGCGCTGGGATCGCCTACTCGCTGATCAAGCTTTACGATGAAACCGGCCATAAGCCGTTCGAAGTTGCTGCGGTAGCGATTTTGGAGCAGGAGCTTGCGGCGCTGGAGCAGGCAAGGTCGGCATTGGGCGAACGGGCTCCCGATCATGCCGCGGCAGTCGCCTCCCAACTCGCCTGGTGCCACGGCAAACCCGGTGTCGCGCTTGCGCTGAAAGCGGCAAGCAATAGCATTCCCGGGAGCAAGATCGAGGAGATCGTCAGGGCGCTCACCATGAAGTTGGCCTCGTCACGCCTAGAGCGTTCCGATTGTCTTTGTCACGGCAATTTCGGCAATCTACTTATCGTTCGCGAGCTGACGGATCGGCGGCCCACACAGAGAACATATTCAGGGCTGGAGAAAAAGGTCCTCCGGAGAATATCAAGAAATGGCTTGGTTTGCGGAAACTTTGGATTGGAAACCGGTGGATTGATGGAAGGTCTCGCGGGCATCGGGCTCGGTCTGCTGAAACTTGCCGAGCCTGATCGGGTGCCAAATGTGTTGATACTTGAGACGATCGTTTAGTGGGCCTGGATTGACGGACGCGGAGGGCCTCATTGCCGCGCCGAGAAAGCCGGCACTACGCGAATGTCCGCTTTGGGTCAAAAGCAGACATTCGCGATGCGAAAAGCCATGTCCCGCTTTAACCCCAAAAGCGGACATGTGCGTTGCAAAGAGGAATGTCCGCTAAGTGCCAAAAGTGGACTCTTGCATCGCAGCAAACAGCATCACTATTCGATCACCTCGTCAGCACGTGCAAGCAGCGACGATAAGGGCGCGATGGTCTGGTGGATGTGAGCGATCACCGGCTCGACCGCGTAGAACGTCTCGCCCAGGCCGACGATACCCTCGTCCGTATGCAGATGCACCCACAGGACGTTCGGAAACTCCTCCAGGTTGATGGTTTCGATCGCGGTGATTTTCATTGTGGTGGTCTCGTCGTGGCGGGTGAGGGCAGCGCGATTCTACACGTGCGGGTTCGGCGCTCTTTCACGGCTGGAGCCGAGGGGACCCCTGGGCTGGCATTGCGCCGGGTGAAGTAGTAGGCTTGCTTATCGTAAGCTAGACAACTAAATACTCCGGCGCCCGTGCGACGGCGCCGCGCCCACTCCCCGCCCGAGGCGGCGAAGTTTCCGGTCGCAGCCATGCCCTGAGCCATGTTCCGCGAAGACCTCTCCCGCAACTTCGGCTTCATCCTCAACGACGTCGCGCGCCTGCTGCGAACCGCGTTCGACCGGCGCGTGAAGTCGCTCGGCCTGACGCGCTCGCAGTGGTGGGTGCTGAACCATCTGTTCCGTAACGACGGCACGACCCAGTCCGAGCTGGCCGACATCCTCGAGATCGAGAAGGCGACGCTCGGCCGCCTCCTCGACCGGCTCGAGCAGAAGGGCTGGATCCAGCGGCAAGCGGACGCCGGCGACCGTCGCGCGAAGCGGGTGTTCCTCACCGAAGAGGTCGAGCCTGCCCTGAAAGCGATGCGCGCTGCTGCTGCGGAGCTGCGCCGCGATGCACTGGTGGGCCTGTCCGCGGAGGACCAGACGCGCTTCGTCGATGCTCTGCTGGCGGTCAAGACCAACCTCAGCCGTCCGGACAACGGTGCGGGTGGCAATGGCAGTGCCCGGAGGAAACGCTGATGGCAGCGCCATGGTCGAAGGCGCTGGTCACGATGCGCCGGCGTGGTTCGGCTGCTGCTCCTGGTGCTGGTTCCGATGCTCGCTGTGCTGGCCGGACTGTATCTGTATGCGCGCGGCGGTCGCGAGGTGGAAACGGAGAATGCCTACGTCAAGCAGAACGTCATCGCGGTGAGCGCAGAGGTATCCGGCAAGGTCGCCGAAGTGGCGGTGCGCGATGATCAGCCGGTTACCGCCGGCGCGGTTTTGTTCCGCATCGATCCCACGCCCTTCGAGATTGCCGTCGCCAGAGCGCGGCGCGCAGATGGACGTGGTGCGCACCGACGTGCAGTCGCTGCGTGCCGAGTATCGCGCGACGCTGCTCGACGCATCGTCGCGCGCAGGAGCGCATCGAATTCCTGACGCGGCAGCTCGAGCGGCAGGAGCTGTTGAAGGAGAAGGGCATGAGCCGCGCCGACGTTTACGACGAGGCGCGGCACAACCTGCAGGAGGCGCGCAGCCGGCTGCAGAACATCCACGAGAGCACCAACCGCGTGCTGGCGGGCCTGGTCGGCGACCCGCAGCTGCCCGCCGAACGGCATCCGCGTTTTCTCGAGGCCAAGGCCGCGCTACGATGCGGCCGCTGTCGATCTCGCGCGCACCGTGGTGAAGGCGCCGACCGCCGGGCGTCGTCACCAACATGAAGCTGCAGGTAGGCGAGCACGTGGAGAAGGGCGCGGCCGTCTTCAGCCTGATCGAGAGCGGGCCCGTGTGGATCGAAGCCAACTTCAAGGAGACGCAGCTCACGCACATGCGTCCGGGTCAGCGCGCACGTGGTGGTCGCCGACGCTTTTCCGGACGTCGAGTGGGCGGCGAAAGTCACGGCGATCGCGCCGGCGACCGGCGCCGAGTTCGCGATCCTCCCGCCGCAGAACGCGACCGGCAACTGGGTCAAGGTCGTGCAGCGCCTCCCGGTGCGGCTCCAAGTCGAGCAGTCGCCGGGCCAGCAGATGCTGCGCGCCGGCATGACCGTGACGGTGACCATCGACACCGGCCGTGAGCGTGGACTGCCGCGTGTCGTGCAGCGGTTGATCGACAAAGGCTATCTGCCGAGCTTTCTGCAACCGGCGTCGGCGCTGGCCCGCAGCGAGAAATGAGCGCGGCCGCGCCGGCGATGGAGATCGCACGCCGGCTCTCCCGCGGCATCGCGGACTCATCACCGCATCGGTGGTGCTGGGCTCCCTGCTGTACTCGATGGACTGGACCATCGGCGTCGTGGCGCTGCCGCACATGCAGGGCACCTTCTCCGCGACGCAGGACCAGATCTCCTGGGTGATCACGTCGTACATCGTCGCCTCCGCCATCATGATTCCGACCGGCGGATGGCTGAGTACGAGCTTCGGTCGCAAGCGCGTGTTCGTCTGCTCGCTGCTCGGCTTCATGGTGGCTTCGGTGTTCTGCGGCGCGGCCGACTCGCTGACGGTGGAGGTGGTGCGCGCGCATCGTCCAGGGCATGAGCGGCGCGTTCCTCATCCCGCTTGTCGCACGCCATCATTCTGGACACCTATCCGACCGAAGAGCACGGCAAGGCCATGGCGCTGTGGGGCATGGGATCGGTGTTGCGGCTCGGTGATCGGACCGACCGTGGGCGGCTATCTGACCGAGTACGCTTCCTGGCGCTGGATCTACTACATCAACGTACCGCTCGGGGCTGGTCGCGCTGCTCGGAGCGCTCGCGTTCGTGCCCGAGACGCAGCGCAATCCGCGCCGGCGGCTCGACTGGTTCGGGTTCCTCGACCCTCGCGCTCGGCGTGGGCGCACTGCAGATGATGCTCGACCGCGGCCAGCGGCTGGACTGGTTCGAGTCGGAGGAGATCGTCGTGCTGGCGTGCCTCGCGGGACTCGGCCTGTATCTGTTCGTCGCGCACACGATCACCACGCGCGATCCGTTTCTCGACCCGCAACTGATCACGCATCGCAAGTTCTTCGTGAGCCTGCTGTTGATCTCGATCTACGGTTTTCTGACGATGCCGCCGATGGTGCTGATGCCGGCCTTCCTCGAGCACCTGCGCGGGTACAACGTCGACGCCGTCGGGCTGCTGCAGTCGCCGCGCGGTGTCGGCATGCTGTCGCGCGATGCTGATCAGCGGCCGCATCACCGGCAAGCTCGACCCGCGTCTGCTCATCGCGACCGGGCTGCTATGCCTTGCCGTCACCAACTACGAAATGTCGATCTGGACCGACGAGGTCGGCGAGTGGCCGATCGTCTGGACCGGGTTCCTGCAGGGCATCGGCGCCGGCATCATGCTGGTCCCGATCCAGATCATCGCCTTCCCGTCTCTGGCGCCGCAGCCTGCGCACCGAGGCGACGTCGGTGTTCAACCTGGTGCGCAGCGTGTTCAGCAGCGTCGGGATCTCGCTCACGCTGACGCTGTTCGTCGTCACCGGGACGGAAAGCCGGGCGCGGCTGGTGGAATACATCTCCCCGTACAGCGCTGCGCTGCGTTCCGCCCACGACATCGGTGCCTTCGATGCCGGGACCGTTCACGGCCTCGCCGTGATCGAAGGCGCAGATCGAACGGCAGGCTGCCCTGGCGGGCTACAACGCGGTCTTCCTGTGTCTGGCTGTGGCCGCGCTGTGCGCGTTGCCGCTGCTCTTGTTCATCGGTCGCCCGCGACCGGCGAGCGCGGCGGACCGCGAGCAATCGGAGCTGCTGATCGCCGAATAGGCGTCCTCTACCCCAGCCGGTGGTAGATGCGCGAGTGGCATCCTCGCTCGCGCCGGGCTAGCATGCTGCTTTCCCCGCCCGCAGGAGCCACGATGACGTTCCAGAACCGCCCGGTCCAACCGCGCCGCAGCCTCCTCTTCGTCCCCGCTCTGCGCCCCGACCGCTTCGCCAAGGCGCTGGACGCCGGCGCGGACATCGTCTGCGTGGATATGGAGGATGCGGTCGCTCTCGACCGCAAGGACGAAGGACGCAAGCTGGCCCTGCCGCTGTTCGCGACCGGCACCCATCCTCAGGTGGAGAAGATGGCGCGCATCAACGCGCTGTCGACCCTGCACGGGCTGAAGGACCTGCAGGCGATCCTGGAAACGCTCGCGCCGCCGCCCGCTCTCATGGTCCCCAAGGTCAAGTCGGCCGAAGAGATCCAACTGCTCGACGCGCTGCTGTCCACCAACCTCACGCGCCACATCCGCTTCTGCGTGATCATCGAGACCAACCAGGGCCTGGAGCGGGCTCAGGAGATTGCGAGAGCGTCGGATCGGATCGACTCGCTCATCCTCGGCGCCGTGGACATGTCGGCCGACCTGCGCTGCCAGAAAGCGTGGGAGCCGCTGCTCTACACGCGCTCGCGCCTGGTGCACGCAGCGGCGAGCGCAGGCATCGACCTGCTGGACGTGCCCTACCTCAACCTGGACGATCCCGGCGGTCTGCGCGAGGAGGCGATGGGCTGCGCGCGTCTCGGGTTTACCGGCAAGGCATCCATCCACCCCGACCAGATCCCGATCATCCACGAAGCCTTTACGCCGACCCAGGAGCAGATCGAGAGAGCGCGCAAGGTTCTCGCCGCCTTCGAGCAGAACAAGACCGGCCTGGTGGTGGTGGACGGCGAGCTGATCGAGCTGCCGGTGATACGGTCGATGAAGCGGATATTGGCAATCGCAGAGCGGACGCAGAAATAAGGCCACTGCCATGAACGCGCCCGACAGCAAGCCGATCCGCCTCACCAGCCTGTCGCACGGCGGCGGCTGCGGCTGCAAGATCGCCCCCGCCCTGCTCGAGCAGATCATCGCCAGGAGCGCCGGCGGGCCTCCTGCCGAAAGAGCTGCTGGTCGGCATCGAGACCAGCGACGACGCGGCCGTGTACCAGATCAACGAGTCGCAGGCCATCGTCGCGACCACCGACTTCTTCATGCCGATCGTCGACGACCCCTTCGACTTCGGTGCCATCGCCGCCACCAACGCCATCTCCGACGTGTACGCGATGGGCGGCACGCCGCTGCTTCGCGCTCGCCATCGTCGGCATGCCGATCAAGCACGCTGCCCGTCGAGACGATCCGCCGCATCCTCGAAGGCGGCGAGTCGGTCTGCGCGCGCGCCGGCATCCCCGTCGCGGGCGGCCACAGCATCGATTCGGTCGAGCCGATCTACGGCCTGGTCGCCATCGGGCTCGTGCATCCGAAGCACGTCAAGCGCAACGCCGACGCCCGTCCGGGCGACAAGCTCGTCCTCGGCAAGCCGCTGGGCGTGGGCATCTACAGCGCGGCGCTCAAGAAGGAGCAGCTCGACGACGCCGGCTATCGCGCGATGATCGCCTGCACCACCCGGCTCAACACGCCGGGTCCGCAAGCTCGGACGGCTCGAAGGCGTGCACGCGCTGACCGACGTGACCGGCTTCGGCCTGCTCGGCCATCTGCTCGAGGTGTGCAAGGGATCGAAGGTCGGCCGCCACCGTCGACTGGGACCGGGTGCCGCTGCTGCCCGGTGTGCGCGAGCTTGTGCGCGCAGGGTCACAAGACCGGCGGCTCCGGCCGCAACTGGGCCGGCTACGGCCAACGTCGGTGGATCTCGGCCGGCTACGGCGAAGTCGAGCAGGCGCTGCTGACCGACCCGCAGACCAGCGGCGGGCTTGCTGGTCGCCTGCGCGCCGGCGCTGTCGACCAGGTGCTCGAGATCTTTCGCGCCGATGGCTTCGAGCACGCGGCCGTCATCGGCGAAATCGCGGCAGGTGAACCGGGCGTAAAGGTAATCTGACTGGGAGGAAACGCATGAACGTTGCCGAACAAGAGGTGTGGGGCGAGCTGCGGCGAGCGGCGATCGGCGAGGCGGAGCGCGAGCCCGTGCTTTCGAGTCACATGTACGACCTGGTCATCCGGCATCGCGGCTATCCCGAAGCGCTCGCCTACCTGATCGCAGCCAGCCTGGCGAATCACGTGTTCAACGTCGTGGCCATGTGCGACCTCACCAGCGACACCATTACGCATAATCCCGAAATCGTCACTGCCAGCCTGTACGACCTCGACGCGGTGCGCGCCCGCGATCCGGCATGCGAGACGGCGCTGATCCCGTTCCTCTACTACAAAGGCTTCAAGGCGTTGCAGGCCTATCGGGTGGCTCACGCTTGTGGATCGAGGGCCGAGGCGGCGTGGCGCGCTTCCTCCAGAGCCGCATCGCCGACGCTTTCGCGATGGATATCCATCCGGCTGCACGCATCGGACGCGGCATCTTCATCGACCACGGCACGGCCATCGTCATCGGCGAGACCACAGTCGTGGAAGACGACGTTTCCATCCTGCAATCCGTGACTCTGGGTGGGACCGGCAAGGTAACCGGCGACCGCCACCCGAAGATCCGCCGCGGCGTAATGATCGGAGCGGGCGCCACGATTCTGGGCAACATCGAAGTGGGCGAAGGCTCGAAGGTCGCGGCAGGCAGCGTAGTGCTCGCGCCCGTCCCACCGCACACCACCGTCGCCGGCGTGCCGGCAAAGCCCGTGGGCAAACCCAGCTCGGAGGTTCCTGCGTTCGACATGAAGCAGGAGCTGGAGTGAGGAACGAGCAGGCTAGGGATATTGAGCGAGGTGCGAGGCGCTGAGCACTTCAAGCCCGTTCGTGCTGCGCGTTGCGCAGCAGCGTCGAACACCACTGGCGCTCGTTGCACTTCCGCGCTCAGCGCGATCAGGGTTCGAGACCGTGTCTAGAGCAATCTCCCCTCATCCTAGCCCAAGTCCCTAGCCCCTGATCGCTCGGCTCCGCCGCGATGCTCGCCCTCGACAACGTCTCCAGGTCCTTCGGCGCGAAGCTGGCGCTCGCGCCTACTTCGCTGATCCCGCGCGCGGCCGCACTACTGTTCTGCTCGGGCCGAGCGGGTGCGGCAAGTCCACGCTGCTCCGGCTGATGGTCGGCCTGGTCTCGCCCGATGCCGGCCGCGTGTTGTTCGACGGCGTCGAGCTGTCGCCGGCCAAGCATCGATGAAGTCCGGCACCGCATCGGCTATGTCATCCAGGAGGGCGGGCTGTTCCCTCATCTGGATGCGCGTGCCAATGTCACGCTGCTCGCGAGATATCTCGGGCGCGATCCTGGCTGGATCGACGCGCGCGTCGGCGAGCTCTGCGGGCTGGTGCATATACCTATTGACGCGCTCGCGCCGCTTTCCCGTCCAGCTCTCCGGCGGTGAGCGCCAGCGCGTGGCGCTGATGCGCGCGCTGATGCTCGACCCTGCCGTCCTGCTCCTCGACGAGCCATTGGCAGCGCTGGACGCCATGACGCGGCGCGAGCTGCAGACCGAGCTGAAGGAGATATTCGCGCGGCTGGCCAAGACCGTGGTGCTCGTCACGCACGATCTGCAGGAGGCAGCCTGGTTTGGCGACGAGATCGTGCTCATGCGCGCGGGCCGCATCGTCCAGCGCGGAAGTCTCGACGACCTGCTCGCGCGCCCGGCGGACACCTTCGTCACCGAGTTTGTCCATGCGCAGCGGGCCGATCCGAGGTTGGCGGCCGCATGAGACGACTGTGGCTTGCGTTGTTTCTGCTGTGCACCGCGAGCAGCGCGGTTGCGCAGCAGGCGCTGGTCGTCGGCTCGAAGCGTTTCACCGAGTCCTACATCCTGGGCGAAATTGCGCTGCAGACGGCGCGCTCTGCCGGTGCGCAGGCCGAGCACAAACAAGGTATGGGAAACACGGGAATTCTGTTCGCGGCCATCAAGAGCGGCAGCATCGATCTTTATCCCGACTATACCGGCACAGTGGCGCGCGAGCTGCTCAAGTCCGAGGCATCGGACCTGGAATCGCTCAACCGCGGGCTCCGATCGCTCGGGCTGGGCGTGGCGGTGCCGCTCGGCTTCGAGGACACCTACGCGCTGGCGATGCTGGACAGTGAGGCCAAGCGGCTGGGCGTGAACAGCATCAGCGACCTGGCAGGACACACGCAGCTGCGCTTCGGTCTGTCACACGAGTTCCTCAACCGCAACGACGGGTGGCCGGGACTGGTCCGCACCTACGCTCTGCCGCAGGCGCCGAGCGGGCTCGACCACGGCCTGGCCTACGAGGCATTGGCCGCGCGGCAGATCGACGTCATGGACATCTACTCCACCGATGCGAAGATCGCGAAGTACAAGCTGCGCGTTCTGCTCGACGACCGCCACTTCTTCCCGGAGTACGCGGCGGTGCTGGTCTATCGGCTCGACGTCCCACAGCGGTTTCCGCAGGCCTGGGCCGCGTTGCAGAAACTGCAGGGACGGATCAGCGCGGACCAGATGGTGGCCATGAATGCCGAGGCGGAGCTCAACGGGAAGGGATTCGGCGAGATTGCCACGAGCTTCCTGGCAAGTGCCGGCTCGGCCCAGAGCGCCGGTGGCGGCAAAGCAAGCTTCTGGTCACTGCTTGTTCGGCAACGACTTCTGGCGGCTCACCCGACAGCACCTGGTGCTGGTGTTCGCCTCACTGGCAGCGGCGGTGGCGGCTGGCATCCCATTCGGGAGTTTGGGCCGCGCGTTCAACCGCAGCCGCGCAGCCGATCCTGTCGATCGTCGGTGTGATCCAGACCGTGCCCTCGCTGGCGCTGTTCGCCTTTCTCATCCCGGTGCTGGGGATGATCGGCACCTGGCCGGCGCTGGTGGCGTTGTTCCTCTATTCGCTGCTGCCGATCGTGCGCAACACTTACAGCGGGTTAGCGGATATCGCCACACCGTTGCGCGAGTCCGCGCGTGCGCTGGGATTGCCCTCGGGTGCGCGCTTGCGGCTGGTCGAGTTGCCTCTGGCGGCGCGCTCGATCCTGGGCGGGATCAAGACCTCGGCCGTGATCAACGTGGGCACCGCCACGATCGCCGCGTTCATCGGTGCGGGCGGCTACGGAGAGCGCATCACCACCGGGCTCGCGCTCAACGACAACGCCATGCTGCTTGGCCGGCGCCGTGCCGGCCGCAGCGCTGGCGCTGCTGGTGCACGCGCTGTTCGAGCTGCTCGACCGGTGGCTGATCCCGGTAGGGTTGCGCTGAGGGTGCGCAGGCGCTACTGGAGGGGCTGCAAGTCTCCCAACAGCGTAGGGATCAATTCGCTGACCGTCGGATGGATGCGCACTCCGCGCTGGACCGCCGTGTAGGACAGGCCAGCGTACATCGCGTCCAGCAGCGAGTGCACGGCCTCGTCGCCGCTCGTGCCGAGGATCGCGGCGCCGAGGATGCGCTTGGTGTCCGCATCGACCACGACTTTCATGAACCCGAGACGTCTCGCCCTTCTCGACTGCGCGCCCGACGCGCGTCATCGGGCGCTTGCCGATCAGCGCCTTGATCCCCGCGCGCTTGACTTCGGCCTCGGTCATGCCGACGCGCCCCAGCGGGGGGTCGATGAACAAGCGCGTAGGCGGTGATCCGATCGGTCCACTTGCGGCCGGCGTTGTTGAGCAGGTTGTCGGCGACGATCTCGTAGTCGTTGTAGCTGGTGTGGGTGAAGGCGCCCTTGCCGTTGCAGTCGCCCAGCGCCCATACGCCGGGTGAAGTCGTGCGCAGCTCCTCGTCGACCACGACGATAGCCGCGTTGGTCGACCTGGATTCCGGCGGCGTCCAGCCCGAGGTCGTCGGTGTTCGGCACCCGGCCGACCGCCAGCAACAGATGGGAGCCAACGACCCGAGGTGCACCCTGCTCGCAGCTCGACGTTCGCCGCGATGCCGTCGCCTTCCTTGTCCACCGACAGACATTCCGCCTTGAGGCGGATCTCGATGCCCTCCTTCTCGCAGGATGTCCTGCACGGCTGAGCGACACGTCTTCGTCCTCGCGCGCGATCAGCCGCGGTCCCATCTCGATGACGGTCACGCGGCTGCCGAAGCGGCGATACATCTGGCCGAACTCGAGCCCGATGTAGCTGCCGCCGATGACGATCAGGTGCTCCGGCAGGAAATCGACCTCCATCATCGGACAGATTGGTGAGGTAGGGGACTCGGTCCAGTCCGGGCATCTTCGGCACCAGCGGCCGGCCGCCGACATTGATGAAGATCTTGTCTGCGGTCAGGACTCGTCATTGACCTGCACGGTTTTCGGCGCAACGAAACGGGCATGGCCCTGGTACACCGTGCCATTGGCTCAGTCCGCGCATCCAGCGCTCGACGCCCTGATTGGAGCGCCCGGAGATCTCGTCCTTGCGCGCTTTCACGCGCTTCATGTCGACCGTCACCGGGCCAGCGATGTCGACTCCGTACTCGGCCGCTCGCCGGGCGAGATGGGCGGCATAGGCGCTCGCCACCAGTGTCTTGGTCGGAATGCAGCCGTTATTCACGCAGGTGCCGCCGAACTTGCCTTGCTCGATGACGGCGACTTTCATGCCGGCGGCGGACAACCGGGCTGCGAGAGGACGGGCCGGACTGGCCGGTGCCGATGACGATGGCGTCGTAGGTAGAGGTCATGAGAGCGCCTCGAAGCCGATGGTTGATGAGGGACGGCGCTTGGTCGGCGGCCGCGACCGAACCTTACTGCCGGTGCGCGTTCACTGCCCGGCCTCGAGGAAGGGCAGCACGGTCGTTCCGTCGTCGCTCTGGAGCTGCAGGCGCGGGGCCTTTGACGATCGCGCGGCTGGTCTTGCGTGAGCGCTTCCAGATAGATCCGCTCCTTCTGCATCAGTTCGGGCGGACCGGCCCTGCGCGTGGTGACGATGCGGCCCCAGCGTCACCTTGGCATCCTGGTCGAACGAATAAGTGGTGCTGAACTGGTTGACCGAGCCGAACCCGGTCGCCTTGCCGTCGGTGCCGAAGATCAGAGTCATGTTGGCATCCAGGTCCATGACGATATCGCGATTGTCGATGGTGAGCTTCTTCAGCTCCCACTGCTTTCCCTGGACACGGCCGACGTTCTCGCTGGTGATCACCGCCGGCGCTTTGTCCTTCCCCTCTCCCATCATGGAGCACCCCGCAGCCAGCGACAGGGCCAGCGCTCCCAGCGCAGTCAGTATTTTCATCGAGCATTTCTCCTGTGTGATATGCATCTGCCCGGCGCCCTCATTGCGCATGCAGCTCGAAGGCGGCCGCCAGCAACTCGTACGAGCGCAATCGGCTCGCATAGTCGCCGGTGATCGTGATGACCATTACCTCGTCGGCCTGGAACTGCTCTTTCAGCTCCAGCAGACGCGCTTGACCGTCGTCCGGCGTGCCGATCACAGCGCGCGCGCGCTCCTTCTGGATGATCGCGCGCTCCGCGTCGCTGTAGGACCGCGCCAGCGCGTCTTCGATGGTCGCGATCGGCTCATCCTCGCCGCGCGCCATCTGCAGCCGGCGCAGGTCGATGCTCGCCGCCAGCCGCTCGGCTTCGCTCTGCGTCGGCGCGCAGATGGCGAACACAGCCACCATGCAGTACGGCTGTTCGTCACGGTAGACCGGGCGAAAATCATCGCGGTAGCCGCGCATCACCGCGGGGCCGCCGTGCGCGCTGATGAAGTGCGCGAACGAAAAACGCAGGCCGAGATACGCCGCCAGCGAGCCGCTGTAGTCCGAGGAGCCGAGCAGCCACACTTCGGGCGACGTGGGGCCGGCCGGCATCGCCTTCACTGCGTGAAACGGATAGTCCGGCGGCAGTGCAGTCGTTCATGTAGCCGACCGTCTCCTGCACCTGCGTCGGAAAGCGGTCTTCGCCGGCGAAGGCGTCGGCGTTCATGGCCCTGGCGGTGAGCAGGTGCCCGCCTGGCGCGCGACCGATGCCCAGATCGATGCGCCCGGGAAGAGCGCCTCGTACATGCGAAATACCTCGGCCACCTTGAGCGGCGATGTAGTAGGGCAACAGCACGCCGCCGGTGCCGACGCGAATGCGCGAGGTGGCCGCCGCAAGTTGACCGAGCAGGATCTCAGGGCAAGGATCGGCCAGGCCTTTCATCGCGTGATGCTCGGCGAGCCAGTAGCGGTGGTAGCCCAGGCGGTCCGCAGCACGAGCCAGCTCGAGCGTGGCGTGAATGGCTTGCGCCGGCGTATGGCCGCTGACGATCGGTGACTGGTCGAGGATGGAGATGACGCACGCTACTCCAGGATGGAAGGGATTGCCGCGCGCACTCCGGTAGGCCGCGCGCCGCGTCAGCGCCAGCCAGATAATCGGCGGCACCGGTGACGATGAGCAACGGGAAGGCGAACAGGTTCAGGGCGTTCCAGCCCAGCCGGTAGAGGATGGCCCCGGAGACGGCCGAGGTGGTCGCCCATCACGACGAACACGAACAGTCGTTGATGCCCTGCGCCCTGGCCTTCTCCTCGGGACGGTAGGCCTCGGTGAGCAGCGTGGTGCCACCCACATAGAGGAAACACCAGCCCACGCCGAGCAGCGTGCCGGAGAGCCAGAAGTTGAGGACGGTCTGCCCCGACAGCGCGGACGCCAGGCATGACGAGGTACGTGAGCACGCCCAGGGTCATGATCCGCAGCACGCCGAAGCGTTGCACCAGCCAGCCCGCGAACAGCGCAGGGCGCGAACATGCCGATGATGTGCGATTCGATCACCAGTGCGGCGGAAGGGTAGGGCAGCCCGCAGATCTGCATGGCGAGAGGCGTGGCGCCCATCAGCAGGTTCATGACCGCGTACGACGTGACCGCAGCCAGGCAGGCGACGACGAATACCGGTTGAGCGCACAATCGCGCGCAAGCGGCCGGCCTCGCCCCAGGCGTTCGGCAGCAGGCGGCGTGGGAATGCGCAGAAGGCGGATGACCACCAACGCGATCAACCCAAACAGCATGAGCGCCGCGTAGGAGCCCATGAAGGTGATGGACAGGAGGTCCTTGGTGATCTTGCTGCTCTCCGGGCCCAGCACGCCGCCGATCATCCCGCCGGCCAGCACCAAGGAGATGGCGCGGCTCTTGAAACCCTCCCGTGATACGTCGGCTGCGGCGAAACGGTAATAGCCTCCTGACGCAGGGTAGACGCCGGCCGACGAGAGTCCCCAGGCAAAACAGCCAGAAGCTCTGCGACGGCAACCGCGGTCGTACACACGGCCGCACCCAGGCATGCCGGCCAGCGCGCCCAGGGTAAAGCCGGCGCGGCGACCGTAGCGTTTCATGAACAGCGAGAGGCCGTAGGTGGACAGCGCGCTGCCGACGACGTAGCCGGTGGCGGGCAGCGTGGCCAGCGATTTCTCCGCTGCCAGGCTGTAGCCGGCCAGGCTGCCGAGCGAGATCACCGTGATGTTGTTGGTGATCAACAGCCCCTGGCAGACTGCCAGGGCGAGGACGTTTTTGTTGGAATGAGGACACAGGCTAGAGTGAAGAGGTGAAGGGTGAAGAGTGAAGGGTGAAGGGTGAAGGAAGGTCGAAGGGACGAAGGGTGAAGGAGTGAATGCGTGAATGCGTAACGGCAAAATCCCTAGGCTCAGCCCCTAGTCCCCTAGCCCCTGCTCTCAGCCCTTCACCCCTCACCCCGGCCGAAGTTTACGTGCAAAGCCATTCCGCGGCCACGCGGCCGCTTCCCGGCGCGCAAGCACGCGAAAAGATTAAACTATCAGGGCAAGCAGGACTCTAAGCCCGGCTCTGGTTCGACTCGGCCCTTGCGTGGGCAAGCTGAAGGTGATGCGCTCATTGACCTCTAGGTACAGTTCGGCTGCCCGTTTCGCGGGACTCTGCATGGTCGCCCTGGCGGCCCTGGCGCTGCCCCACTTCGGGCAGGGCCAGGAGACTGCCGGGAACGACCCCGCCGCAGGTGAGGCCGATGGCGGGGCGAGCTACGAGTTCACCCCCGCGGAGAAGGCGTGGTTGGCCGCGCACAAGGTCATCCGGGTGGGCGCGGAGACCAACTACGCACCCTACGAGTTCCAGGACAGCAGGAAGCGTTTCTCCGGCGTCGTCGCCGACTACATGGAACTGCTCAAACGGCGGCTCGGCGTGCGCTTCGACGTGCATCAGATGCCGGACTTCGCCGCAGTGGAGGCCAAGCTGCAGAAGCGAGAAGTGGACGTGGTGCTGGCGCTGGCGCCCACGGCGGACCGCGAGCAGTACCTTCTGTTCACCAAGCCCTACCTGCACTATGTCAACGTGATCGTCACCCGCGACGACTTCGGCTTCGTGACCGGGCTGCGCGATCTGAAGCTGGATCGCGTCGGCGTGGTAGCCGGGCACTCTTCGCAGCAGTTGCTCTCCCGCGCCTATCCCGAACAGCAAGGTAACGTCCTATCCCGACTTGCTCGATGGGCTGATGGCGGTTTCCACCGGGAAGGCCGACGGACTGGTGGACGACATTTTTCCGATCGTGTTCAACATCCGGTATCACCAGATCAGCAATCTGAAAATCGCCACTCCGGTGGAGAAAGGGCTGCAGCCGAAGGGATTCTCGATCGCCGTGCGCAAGGACTGGCCGGAACTGGTCGGCATCCTCGACAAGGTCCTGCTGAGCATCAGCCACGAGGAGCAGCGGGAGATCTCGCAGAAATGGCTGTCCGTGCGCTACGAGAGCAAGGTCGACTACCGGGTCATCTGGACGTCGCTCGCCGTCTTCTCGGCGATCCTGCTGGCGGCGGTGCTCTGGATCACTCTACTCAACCGGCAGCGCAAGGCCCTGCTGTCGGCTCGCGCCGAGGCGGAGGCCGCGAACCGCGCCAAGGACCAGTTCCTGGCCAGCATGAGCCACGAGCTGCGCACGCCGCTGCATGCGATTCTCGGTTATGCCGACCTCATCCGCGAAGGTGCGTTGACCGAGCCGGCCCGCCAGGATGCGCTGGCCACCATCGCGGGCAGCGGCAGTCACCTGCTGACTCTGATCAACGATCTGCTGGACCTGTCGCGCATCCGCTCCGGCCACCTGGAGCTGAACCCGACGCCGGTCGAGCTGCCCGCGCTGCTGGAGGAGATCGCGGCGATGGTGCGCGTCGATGCCCAGAAGAAAGGGCTGGCTTTCGTGCTCGACATGCCGCACGACCTCCCCGCGCTGGTGCAAGCGGACGGCAAGCGCATCCGGCAGATCCTGTTGAACCTGCTCGGCAACGCGATCAAGTTCACCGACGCCGGGCAGGTGACGTTGAGCGTGCGGGCCGTTCCTGCAGCGCGAAGGGCAGGTGCAGCTGCGTGTCAGCGTCGAAGACACCGGCATGGGCATCGGGCCGGAGGACAAGCTGCGCATCTTCGCTCCCTTCGAGCAGACGGAGCAGGGGCGCAAGCGCGAGTCCGGCGTCGGTCTGGGGCTCGCCATCAGCCAGGAGCTCGCGCATCGCATGGGCGGTGCGATCGAGGCGGATAGCCAGCCCGGCTCGGGCAGCCAGTTCCGGTTCACCGTGCTGCTTCCAGTGGTCCACGAGCAGCTGGCGTCGGCACCCGCGCGGCGGCATGTCGTGGGCTACGAGGGCGTGCGTCGCACCATCCTGGTGGCGGACGATCAGGCCGAGAACCGCCAGTTGCTGCGCCGGATGCTCGAGCCGCTGGGCTTCGATGTCGCGCTTGCCGGCGATGGCCGCGAGGTGGTTGCCGCGTCGCACCAGCGCCGGCCCGACTTGGTCGTGATGGATCTGCGCATGCCGCAGATGAACGGGTTCGAAGCGGCGCGTGCGATCCGGCAATCGCCCGGTCTCGAGTCCGTCCCGCTGGTGGCGGCCTCCGCGAGTACCGCGGATCTCGAGCACGCCGAAGCGGATCCGAACACCTTCGTCGCGTGCCTGCGCAAGCCGTTCCAGACCAGCGATCTGCTCGATACGATTCAGCGCACCCTCGGGTTGAAGTGGCGCCACGCGGAGACCGGCCACGTGGAAAGCGTCGGTGCGCCCACGGCCGGTCAGGATCTGCCGGACGCGCAGCTCGTTCCGCCGCCGCGGGCCATGCTGGAGGAGTTGCTCGAGCTGGCGCGCCTGGGCAAGCTCGTGCGCGTCGAGCAGATCGCGCTGGAGCTCGAGCAACAGGAAGCGTTGCGCCCCTTCGCTCTTCGCCTGTACGGATTGGCGCGCCGCCTGGACGAGGAACGCGTGGTCACGCTGTTGGAGGAGTGCCTGGGGGCCCAGCGTGATGCCGTCACCGAGTGAGCCGCGCGCGACGCTGCTGATCGTCGACGACAAGCCGCAGAACCTACGCTTGATGTCCGACTTTCTCGCCGAACACGGGTTCGACCTGATGTTGACGCGCAGCGGCGCGCAGGCCCTCGAGAAAGTGCGGCTGGCAACACCGGACCTGGTGCTGCTCGACGTGCGCATGCCGGACATGGACGGCTTCGAAGTCTGCCGCCGTCTCAAGGCCGACCCCCGCACCGCTTCCGTCCCGGTCATCTTCATGACGGCGGTGGACGATACGGCCCACAAGGTGGAAGGCTTCGGCCTCGGTGCGGTGGACTACATCACCAAACCGCTCCAGCGCGAGGAGCTGCTGGCCCGCATCCGGCATCATCTCCAGCTGCACCGGCTGCAGGAGGAGCTGTCCTCCAAGGGTGAGGATCTGGCGCTGAAGAACGCCGAGCTGGAGGCCTACGGGCATACCATCGCCCACAGCCTGAAGACGCCGCTCGCGGCGGCCAATCGCTTTCTCGACATTCTGTACAAGTTCAAGGCCGACAATCTGTCCGAGGAGCAGCGGCATTTGCTGCAACAGGCATGCGGTGCGCTGGAGATGACCGGCGAAGTCGTCGATGCGCTGCTGCTCCTGTCTACCGTCGCCCAGCAGAGCGTGGAAGCGCAGCCGCTGGACACGGGGCGTCTGGTCGGGCAGGCGTTGAACCAGCTGGCCGATCTGCAGGCGCGCACGAAGGCGAGCGTGCAGTTGCCCAAGGCCTGGCCGCCCGCGTTGGGCTACGGTCCCTGGGTGGGAGAGGTGTGGCTGAACCTCCTCAGCAACGCCCTCAAATACGGCGGCACTCCACCGCGTCTCGAACTGGGCGGCGCGCGCGACGGCCAGCACGTGCAGTTCTGGGTTCGAGACAACGGGCAGCCGTTGTCGGAGGAGGAGCGCACGCGCGTATTCATCCCGTTCACGCGGCTGCACCAGGAGCGCGCGGCCGGACATGGCCTGGGGTTGGCCACCGTGCAGCGCATCGTCTCGAAGCTGGGCGGCACGGTCTGGGTCAACGCTGCGCCCGGCGGGGGCAACGAGTTCTGCTTCACCCTGCCGGCGGCGCCGAGTTCGACGCCGACGTGATGCGCGAGGCCGTTGCCGTTCCTGCTGTTTGATGGCGCAGTTGCCGCGACGCGGCTGCACGCGACCTGGCCGGCTGCCCCTACGATGAAAATACTGCACGCCGACGATCATTCCCTGTTCCGGGAGGGCCTGCGGTTCTTTCTCCAGCTGCTCGACAAGCAGGTCGTCGTGCTCGAGGCGAGCAACATCCAGGCGGCGCTGGACAAGCTGGCCCTGGAGTCGCCGGTCGATCTGCTGGTGCTCGATCTGCAGATGCCGGGCATGAGCGAGCTCGACGGCTTCTTCGCCATCCGCCGGCGTCATCCGGATTTGCCGATCGTGATCGTCTCCGGCGTCAACGATCCGCGTACCATCCGCGCGCTGCTCGATGGAGGCGCTCGCGGTTACATCCCGAAGCTCGCCAGCAGCGAGCAACTGATGGATGCGCTGCGGCGCGTTCTGCGCGGCGAGATCTATCTTCCCGATGCGCTGTTCATTCCCGACGCGCAGACCACGGCCGTCGGCGACGAGGCCTCCCCGGTGACTGCCCGGCACCTGCAGATCCTTCCGCTGCTCGCCGAGGGCATGCCCAACAAGCAGATCGCCGATGCGCTGGGCGTCACCGAAGGCACCGTGAAGCAGCACCTGAAAGAACTGTTCAGACGTCTCGAACGCGCGCAACCGCACGCAAGCAGTGAAAGAAGCGCGGCGCCTGGGGCTGCTGCCGAAATCGTAGCGCCGCTTGACAGAGATATTCGAGGCGAAAAAAAAGAGAAGGCAGTGAATCTGCCTTCTCTCTTTTGCGAAGCTTAAGCCTGGTGTGGGCTTAGTTCGCCGGCGCTTGGGTCTTCTTCTTCTTCTTGCTCTTGCTGGTCGTGGCGGGCTTCGAGGTGGAGGTGTCATCCGCCGCGCGGCCGTACGGGGCCGGCTTCCCGGTCTTTACGTCCTTGGAGTCGTCCGCGGCACGGCCGGGCGAGTTCAGGGGCTTCGGGTTGGTCGTGACCGCGCCGCCTTCGTCGATCGCGCGGCCAGGCGCGTTCAGGGGCTTCGGGTTGGTCTTCACATCATCCGCATAGCTGGGAAGCGCAATCGCGACCAGGCCGGCAACTGCTAGCGCTGAAATCAATGCACGCATGAAAAATTCTCCTGTTGAGGTCCCGCGCCGCCTGCCGGGGTGGTTGACTGCAGTCATCGTTTTTTTGGTTGCTGTTGCCACGATGGGAAGAGGCGGGCTTCCGGAACGAATCATCTCAGGCCGAGCCGGGCGGGGGAATTCCACATTGGAATAGGCTTCTATAACGTTAGTGATACGAAGAGGGGCGAGGGACCAGCGGCGAGCGGCTCGGGCGTCAACGATTCCCGTACCATCCGCTCACTGCGCTAGAGAACTTGTTCAGACATCTGAACGCACGCAACCGCACGCAGCCGGCGAAGGAAGCATGGCGCTTCAGGGCTGCTGCCGAAATCGTAACGGTGCTGAGGAGATATTCGAGGCGCAAAAAAAGAGAAGGCAGAATTCTGCCTTCTCTCTTTTGTGAAGCCTAAGCCTGGTATGGGCTTAGTTTGCCGGGGTTTGGGTCTTCTTCTTCTTCGACTTCTTGGCGGGCTTCGTGGTGGTGTCATCCGCCGCACGGCCGGGCGTCTTGGCCGCTTTCGCCGGGTCGGTCTTGACGGTGTCGTCCGCCGCACGGCCGGGCGAGTTCAGGGGCTTCGGGTTGGTCGTGACCGCGCCGCCTTCGTCGATCGCGCGGCCAGGCGCGTTCAGGGGCTTCGGGTTGGTCTTCACATCATCCGCATAACCGGGAAGCGCAATCGCGACGAGCCCGGCAACTGCCAGCGCTGAAATCAATGCACGCATGAAAATTTCTCCTGTTGAGGTCCCGCGCCGCCTGCCGGGGTGATTGACTGCAGTCATCGTTTTGCTGCCGTTACGACGTGGGAAGAGGTCGGGCTTCCGGAACGAATCATCTCAAGCCGAGCCGGGCGGGGGAATTCCACATTGGAATAGGTCCCTATGCCTTTAGTGATACGAAGAAGGGCTAGGGGTGAGGGACGAGGGGCGAGGGAGCCGGTTTGGCAGGGCGTGAATAAGTTAATGCGTAACAGCAGAGCCCTTGACCCCTAGCCCCTACGGGTTGTTGTAATACACGTACCCCTCCTGCGGGACCTTGGACTCTTCGTCGCGCTTGAGGTCCTCCAGCGCCTGCGGCTTGTCCCACCAGGTGGCGCGCGCCTGCTTCTGCTTCTCGGTGACCTGCGGGTTCTTGTCGAGGAACTCGCGCATGAACCTGGTGAGTTCGGATTCGTAGCCTGTTTTCTTCATGGGATTGGGATCACCTGATCGAGCGGATGGAACCTGTGCGTGCTTGCACGCCCTAAACGGGAAGCCCTCGGGGCGATGCGCCGAGGTTCGCGGACGCGGTATTCTACGGCACCCTTGCCCCTAGCGCTGTCTAAACCGGCCGATGCCTGGGTAAATCCACGGGATATCATTGACTTACCGCTGACCGATCCTTCCCGACGCCAATGCCTCCCTCTGCTTCCGCCCCCGAGGACATCGAGCCGCCGTTGGCGCTGCGCTCCCCGCAGGTCGTTCGCATCCATGGCCGCGAGCTGGTCGACGACTACGGCTGGCTGCGAAACAAGGATGACCCGCGCGTGCGGGCCTACCTGGAGGCCGAGAACGCGTATACGCGCGCGGTCATGCAGTCAACCGAGGCCTTCCAGGAGTCGCTGTACCGCGAGATGCTCGCCCGCATCAAGGAAACCGACATGGGCGTGCCTTACCGATTCGGCGCCTTCGAGTACTACAGCCGCACCGAGGCGGGCAAGGACTACCCCATCTACTGCCGGCGGCGCCGCATCGACGGCGCGCCCGAGGAGATCATCCTCGACGCCAATGTCCTGGCGGAAGGCCACGAATTCTTCTCCCTCGGGGCGCTGGCTGTGAGCCCGGACGCCAACCTCCTCGCCTATTCGACGGACGTGACCGGCTTTCGCGAGTTCACGCTGTATGTGAAGGACCTGAAGAGCGGACAACTGCTGGCTGAGCGGATCGAGAAGACGCGCTCGGTAGCCTGGGCCAGCGACAGCGCCACCCTGTTCTACGTGCAGGAGGATGCCGCCAAGCGCGCATGGCGGCTGTACCGCCATGTACTCGGGAGCGTGGACGATGCGCTGGTGTTCGAGGAAGGCGATGTCCGCTTCAGCATCGGCGTGCAGCGCTCGCGCAGCCGCGCGTGGATCTTCGTGGGCTCGCACAGCGCCACCACCTCGGAGGTGTACTGCATACCGGCCGATCAGCCCCACGCTGCATTGCGCCTGATCGCGCCGCGCACGCCCGAGCACGAGTATCACGTGGACCATCGGGGCGATTTGTTCTACATCGTCACCAACGACCGCGGGCGCAATTTCCGCCTGGTCAGCGCGCCCGTCAGCGATCCGCGGCCGCAGAACTGGACCGAGGTGATTCCGCAGCGCGAGGACGTGATGCTCGAAGACGTGGAGCTGTTCGCCCGCCACTCGGTGGTGCACGAGCGCTCAGGCGGTTTTCCCCGTTTGCGCATCGTGAGCTTCGAGACCGGAGAAGCGCATCCGGTGGAGTTCCCGGAGCCGGCCTATTCGGTTTACGGCACCGGCAACGCCGAGTTCGACTCCGACACCTTCCGCTTCGCCTACGAATCGCTGGTCACGCCCGATTCGGTGTTCGACTACGACATGAACACGCGCAGCCGCAAGCTGCTCAAGCAGGAAGAGGTGCTGGGCGGCTACGACTCGACGCGCTACGCTTCGGAGCTGACCTACGCGTCGAGCCCCGACGGCACGCCGGTTCCCGTGTCGATGGTGTATCGGAAGGACCGGCGCCAGCCGGGTCCGCAGCCGCTGTTGTTGACGGGGTACGGCGCCTACGGTTTCCCTTCCGACGTGCACTTCAGCTCGACGCGCCTGTCGCTGCTCGATCGCGGCGTGATCTTCGCCATCGCGCACGTGCGCGGCGGCGGCGAGATGGGCAAGAAGTGGCATGACCAGGGGCGCATGCTGGCGAAGAAGAACACGTTTACCGATTTCATCGCTGCCGCCGAACATCTCGTTGCTCGCCGCTATACATCCTCGAGCCAGCTCGTCATAGAAGGTGGCAGCGCGGGCGGGCTCTTGATGGGCGCGGTGGTCAACCGGCGGCCCGATCTGTTCAAGGCCGTGGTGGCCGAGGTTCCCTTCGTGGACATGATCAACACCATGCTCGACGCCAGCCTGCCGCTGACCACCGGCGAGTACGAGGAGTGGGGCAATCCGCAGGACCCGGAGTTCTTCGAGTACATGCTGTCCTATTCGCCCTACGACAACATCGAGCCCAAGGCCTATCCGGCGATTCTGGTGGAGACTTCGCTCAACGACAGTCAGGTGATGTACTGGGAGCCGGCCAAGTATGTCGCGAAATTGCGCGCGAGCAAGACGGACGACAATCCGGTCCTGCTCAAGATCAACATGGACGCGGGCCACGGCGGCGCGTCCGGCCGCTACGACTACCTGCGGGAAATCGCTTTCACCTACACCTTCATCCTGTGGCAGAACGGGCTGGCGTCGTAGGCGGTTTGCTCAGGCCGTTGAGACACCGATGGCTGCGCTACGCACTGGTGGCGGTCGCGGCGCTATGCATGCTGGTGATCGCCGCACTCTTCGGCCTGCCCAGGCTGATCAACGTGCCTGCCGTCAGCACGCATCTCGAGCAGCAGGTTTCGAAGCTGGTGCAAGGCCGCGTGACGTGGGACACGCTGCAGGTGCGCTTGCTCCCCTCCCCACGCGCGGTTCTGCACGGCGTCAGCGTCGACATTCCCGGCACCGTCAGCGGCCGAGCCGAGAGCGTCGAAGCTCATCTGCGCCTCCTGCCGCTGCTCGTGGGCCACGCGGATGTTGCCTCGGTCGACCTGATCCGGCCCGTGCTGCAGGTTCACATCGCGGCCTCGACCGCCGCTGCGAGCCCCGCCCCCGATCCTATCGTGGCGTATCGCTCGGTGATGGAGGAAGTCGCGGCTTTCACGCGCTCCATAGCGCCGAATGCGTCAGTAGCGATCGAGGACGGCACGCTCGACCTATACGTCGAAGGCATTCCGCGCGTCGATTTGAAGAGTCTTTTTGTACACGCCCGCACCGAGGCTGGCAGCCTGACAGTCGTGGGTTCGGCGGCGTGCAACTTCTGGAATCACCTGCAGATCGACGCGCGCATCGAGCTCTCGGATCTGCGCGGTCACGCGCTGCTGGACGTGTCCGATCTCAAGCCGCAGGCATTGCTTAGCCAAGCTGTGCCGCAGCCGTTCGTGGTCGCGCTGCCGAGCGCCAATCTGCACGCCGAGGCGCGCACCGATGGGCGCGTTTCCATCGACGCCAGCTTTTCCGGGGACATCCCGTCGCTGCAGGTCGCGCGAGGAGAACGCCATCTCGAGCTTGCGGCCACGAGCTTCAAAGGCAACGCCCTGCTCACCGCTCAGCTGAGCGAGGTCAGGCTCACCGGGATTCGCCTGGGCGAGGTCGTCGCCGACGGTGAGGCAAGCTTGCGTGTGCCGCGGGGCGCGGCAGCGAGCGAGCTGGACATTCGGATCCCTGCGCTGGAGCTCTCGAAGCTGCGCGACGCGGCCGTGGCCATCGCCGGTGACGACGCGCTCGTCCACGAGTATGCGCCACGGGTGAAAGGCGGGGTGGTAACAGACCTGCATTTCGCTGCCAAGGCGAACACGCTCGACCAGCTGTTCGTTGTGCAGAACATGGCCGCCTCGGCCACGCTCGCGGAAGGCAGCTTCATGGTGCCCGAGATCGAGCGCGAAGCCACGCAGCTCAGCGGCGAGTTCGCGCTGCGGGATGGCAAGCTCAGCGGCTTGGGGATCTCCGCGCTTCTGGGCCAGTCACGCGTCTCCGAGGCAACCGCGGAATACGTTCTCGCCACGGGCGACGCGTCCGTCAGCACCGGCTTCGACCTGGCCCTGCAGTCAACGCTGGACATCGTGCGCGGGCTGCTGTCGGAGTCGGATCGCGAGTCGATCGCCCCGATGCGCTCCCTGGCCGGCCGCGCTCAAGGACGCGCCGGGCTGACCTGGAAAGACGGGCGCTGGGGCGCGACCATTGTCGTCGCGCAATCGGATTCGGTGCTCAAGGCTGACTGGCTGCCGTGGCCCATGTCGGTGAACGCGGGCCAGGTGGATCTGTTCGCAGGCGGGCTCAAGCTGAGCGGTGTGCGCGGTAGCGTGGGAGCCTCCGCGGTCTCCGAGGCCGCCGCCGAGTTTTCCTATTCGGGCCCGTTTCGCATCGTCAGCGCATCCGGGAAAGCCACGCCGGTGCTCGCGGAGATCTACCCGTGGCTGCGGTCCCAGGAAGGTCTCGCGCACGCGCTGGAGCCTATCAAGTCCGTGACCGGCAGCGCCGACGTCGTCGTGGAGCAACTCGCGGGGAAGCCACAGGAGCCCGCGACACTCACGTACGAGGGCACGGTGCAACCGGGTGAAATACACGTCGACATCACCGACCTTCCTGCACCGGTCAAGGTCGCGGGCGGTTCGATGCGGATCAATCAATCCACCATCACTCTCGCTGGTGTGACCGGCACGCTGCTCGACGCCGAGGTCAAGGTTTCCGGCAAGGTCTTCGACTACACCAGCAAGAGGCTCAGGACGGATACGTCCGGCACGGAAGGCAGGTTGGGGCCGAAGTTCGTCCAATGGCTGTGGCAGCGCGAGGAATTGCCGGAGCGGCTGCATCCGAAGACGCCGATCCAGTTCGCTATTCAGCGCGAGCAATGGAGCCTCGCGGGGTCGCTGGACGTGCAGCTAACGGCGCAGGTCGAAGCGGGACCGAAGCTGACCGCCGACATCGCGTCCGGGCCGAACGTGATCGAAGTGAAGCGGCTCACGATCAAGGATAAGCACAGCGATGTCACGTTGAGCGTGCTGGTCAAGGAGCGCATGCTCGATGTCAAATTCGCCGGCTCGATGTATGGAGGGACCGTCGACGCCATGGTGACGGACCCGGTGAAGCACGTGGGACACGCAGCAGGCAAGCTGCGGGTGCTCATCGATCGCGACCACCCGGAGTTGAGCACCGGCGATGGGCAGCTCAAGGGCGAGAACCTGAATCTCGCCGTCCTGATCGGCGAGCCGCTGATCATCGGCCGTCTCGACATCGAGGCCAGCCCCGCGGTCCTGCAAATAAACGAGGCGCAAGTGAGCTGGGCCGGACAGCCGGCGACGATCAAAGGCAGCATCGCGCACAGCGATAGTGGCCCGGTCGTCGACGCCGAGGTCGATTCGTCCGGCATCGTCCTCGACGCGCTCCTGCCCGCCGCCGGCCCCGAGGGTGAAGAGGTGGAAAGTGAATCCGATGAGATGTACACAGCGTGGATCTGGAAGCTGCCAATCAAGGGCAAAGTGTCGGTCCGCACCGATTTCGTGGAGTATCGGCGCCTCCACATCGCGCCCGTGCGCGGCATCGTGACGTTGGCGCAGGACCTCATGCATCTCGAAGTGGAAGATGCTCAGCTTTGCGGCATATCGTTCCCGCTGGTCGTGGATGCGACACGGGAGGGCCTGTCCGGTTCAACCCGGATCACGGCCAGGAATCTTGGCATCCAGAAGACCTCGCGCTGCATCAGCGGGGAGCGGCTGTCGCTGTCCGGCCACTATGATCTGGACGCCGACCTCAAGACGAACGGGGACACGCAGCTCGAGCTGGTGCAGAACCTGAAGGGAACGTTCAAGCTCGAGGCGCGCAACGGCAAGGTGATGAAGTTCGCGCTGCTCGGCAACATCCTCAAGATGAAGAACATCTCGAACCTGCTGCAGAGAGGCGGACCGAAGATCGACGACAAAGGCTTCCCGTACAAGAAGCTGGTCATCGAAGGCCACCTGCAGTACGGCCGCTTCGTCGTGGACAATAGCGCCTTCGACAGCGATGCAGTGGGGCTGGTCGCCATCGGATCGGTCGGGCTCGTGGACCGTGATGCCCAGCTGGCGGTCCTGGTCGCGCCGTTTAGCACCCTGGACCGGATCGTGCGCAAGATACCGCTGTTCGGGTACATTTTCGGCGGCACGTTCACGAGCGTGCCGGTTTCGGTCCGCGGCGACATCCGCGATCCGAGCGTGGTCCCGCTGGGCGTCAGCGCCATCGGCGCCCAGCTCGCCGGTATCTTGCAGCGCACGTTCGACCTTCCGGGCAAGATCGTGGAGGTCTCCGGCGCAGGCACGGCACCGAAGTAAGAGAGCGGTACGACGCGCCGGGCGAAGGATTGTTGAACGGCCGTTGCGTGCAAGCGTGCCGATCGCTATGCTCATGCCGCAATCATGGACGCCAACCTCACCACGCTGTTCCTCGTGTCCCTCATCGCAGTCGCGGCGCCGCTGGTGTCCGAGCTGCCGATCGGGCTGCGCTTGCCGATCGTGGTGGTCGAGATCGGACTGGGCATCGTCGTCGGCCCGCACGTTCTGCGCGTGGGGGACGCCGACCGGCGTGCTCGCGTTTCTCGGCGCGCTGGGCTTGAGTTTCCTGTTCTTCCTGGCCGGGCTCGAGCTCGACTTCGACCGGCTGCGCGGCAAGCCGATCGAGCTCGCCGTCAAATCCTGGGCTGTCACGATCACGCTCAGCCTGGGGCTGACCCTGCTGCTGCGCGCGGTCGGCTTTCTTCAACGCACCGATCATGATCGCCACGGCCCTGACCACTACCGCGATCGGGACGCTGTTGCCCATCCTGCGCGACTCGGGCGAGCTCGAATCGCGTTTCGGCACGCTGACAATGGCCGCGGGGGCGATCGGGGAACTCGGCCCGGTCATGGTGGTCTCCCTTCTGCTCAGCAAGGATCACTCGACGTTGCTGGAGACACTGCTGCTCTGGCGTTCGTCGCCGTGACTCTGCTCGCGGCGATAGCGGCGTTGCGCGTCCGGCGGCGCCCATCATCCGGCTGCTGGAGCGGACTCTGCACTCCACCAGCCAGCTGCCGGTCCGCATCTGTATCCTCTTGATGGTGGGCCTGGTAGCGCTGGCGGACGAGTTCGGGCTGGACGTGATCCTCGGGGCATTTGCCGCGGGAATGGTGGTGCGTCTGGCGAGCACGGGCGAGAAGGGCGAGATACTGCGCGAGAAGCTCGAGGCGATCGGCTACGGCTTCCTGGTCCCGCTGTTCTTCGTGGTGAGCGGGATGAAGTTCGATCTCGAGGCGTTGTTGGCGAGCACCGACGCGACTGCTTCGCGTCCCGCTATTCCTCGCGCTGTTCCTCCTGCTGCGCGGCGGCCCGTCCCTGTTCTTCTATCGGCGCGAGCTCGGCAAGGGCGAACGGCTGCCTTTCCTCCTGTACATCTCCACTGCGCTGCCGCTGGTGGTGGCGATCACCGACATCGGCGTGGCAACCGGCCGCATGCGCGGCGACAATGCCGCGGCGCTGGTCGGAGCGGGGATGCTGTCGGTGCTGCTGTTTCCGCTGCTGGCGCTGGTGCTGCGCAAGCGCACTGGCGCAGCGCGCCCTGGAAAAGTAAGCGGTGCCGGTCAGGATGCGCTGTAACACCAAGCAGGATTGAGCGGCACCAGCCGGCACCCGTACGAAGAGGCCCGCCCGGTCCATCACTTGGCGTGCATCTCCAGGCTTTTCGCGATTGCCCCCAAGCGCGCTCGCGCTCAACGCTTCTTCTGCTTCTGCTCGATGCGCTTGTCGACGCTCTCCTGGATCTGATCGATCGTGAAGCTCGCCGGAATCTGGCTCGGCGGATAGTCGACGAAGGTCTCGAGGAAACCGGCAGCGTGGAACGTCATCCATCCCATCAGGTAGGCGTTTTGCACTCGCCAATCGTCGTACTGGTCGGAGACGATGTCGGCCCGCTCATAGGGATCCATGCGCAGGTTGTAAAGCTTGGGGATGCGCAGGCAGTTGAATGGCGTGTACCAGACGGCGAAGCCGCCGGGCTTCTCCATCTCGCAGAACACAGCCTTCCAGTTCTCATGCCGGAATGCGACCAGCACTGCATCGTCGTTGAAGTAGGCGAAATCGGTGCGCGCCCCCTTCGGCTCTTTGCCGAGGAGATAGGGCAGCTGGTTGTAGCCGTCGAGGTGAACCCGGAATTCCTTGCTGCCAACCTTGGTGCCCTTGAGCAGACGTTCCTTGATCGTGGTGTCCCCGGCGGCGGCAAGCAGCGTCGGAAACCAATCGAGTCCGGAGAAGATCTCGTTGGAGACCTCACCCGGCTTGATCTTGCCCGGCCAGCGGACCATCGCCGGCACGCGGAATGCGCCTTCCCAGTTGGTGTCCTTCTCGCTGCGGAACGGGGTCGTCGCGGCGTCCGGCCACGAGAACTGATTGGGGCCGTTGTCTGTCGTGAAGATGACGATCGTGTCGTCGGCGATCTTCAGATCGTCCAGCGCCTTGAGCAGCTTGCCGACATTGCCGTCCATCTCGATCATGCCGTCGGCGTACTCATTGCCGGGCATGCCGCTTTGTCCCTTCATGGATTCGCGCACGTGAGTGAACACGTGCATGCGTGTGAAGTTCATCCAGGTGAAGAAGGGTTTGCCCTGCTTCGCCTGCTTTTCCATGAACTCGATCGCCGCGCCTGTCGTCTCGTCGTCGACCGTCTCCATGCGCTTGCGGTTCAGCGGACCGGTGTCCTCGATCTTGCCGTCGGCGAAGCTGTGAAGCACGCCGCGCGGCGAATTGGCTTTGACATACGCCGTGTCATCCTTCGGCCAGTACGGCCGCTCGGGCTCTTCTTCGGCGTTCAAGTGATAGAGGTTGCCGTAGAACTCGTCGAAGCCGTGGTTCGTCGGCAGGAACTCGTCGCGGTCGCCGAGGTGGTTCTTGCCGAACTGCCCGGTGGCGTACCCCAGCGGTTTGAGCGCCTGGGCGATGGTGACGTCGCGGGGCTGGATGCCGACTGGTGCGCCTGGGATGCCGACCTTCGACAAGCCGGTGCGCTTGGGTGTCTGACCGGTAATGAAGGACGAGCGACCCGCGGTGCAACTGTTCTCGGCGTAGTAGTCCGTGAACATCATGCCTTGCTTGGCGATGCGGTCGATGTTGGGCGTCTTGTAGCCCACCACGCCGAGCCCATAGACGCTGATGTTGGTCTGCCCGACGTCGTCGCCGAAAATCACCAGGATGTTCGGCTTCTTCTGGGCATGCGCCAGCGCCGGCACGGCGAACAGCAGGGCTGTTGCCGAAGCCGCGAACAGGTACCGCAGCCAGCGTGTTGTCTTGCTCATCCTTTCCTCCATTGGACTAACCCCTCCCAGGGTGCTTCACTTGTCGAGCGATAGATTACCTTCCAGGCGTGCTCCACGTCGACCCGGGCCGAAACTTCTCAGGGAAGTTTCTCGATATCGCTCGGCTTCCACTTCTTGTCGAAGAACGCCTGCGTCGGTCCGTAGATGCGCAGAATCACGAAGAAGCCTTTGTCCGGCAGCGTCCGCAGCCAGTTCTTGCCGTCGCCGGGCGAATCCGGTCCGAAGTAGATGTCGGTCGAGCCGTCGGCATTCGCCGACGGTTGATCCATCGTGTTGATCGACGGGAACGGCTGGCCGTTGTCGAGGCCCGACGCGGTGATCGAGTCGTAGACGGTAACCGACCAGAACAGAGCGGCCGGTATTCCTTTCGGCAGATTCAGCTTGTACGACTGCGAGCCCGAGAGGAAATCGCCGTCGGCGTCGACGAACGTGGCCGGATACTTCGCGCCGACTTTGACCATCGTCACCGCCATGCCGGGGCTCGCCGAGTAGGCATTGGTGAAGAAGCCGGTGCGCGGATCGATGAAGTTGAACGTGTCGGCGGTGAACGTCGCATTGCCCGGGAAGACGTTGAGCCAGCGCCGGTCCGCGTACCACAAGGCGTTCGGCACGATCGTCTGCGGCTCGTACGAGATCGCGTGACCGATCCGGCTGGCGGTTTTCGCGCCTTTGTCCAGGATGTCGCGCGTGCGCGCGTCGGGTTGGAACTTGCGGCCCTTGATGATACCGAGCGACGCGAGCATGCCGCGCATCTCCATGTCGTCCGGATCGGCGTATTCATGCGCGATGAAGCGCGCCAGCATGTCGAACGCGCTGCCATCGGTGGGATACAGCATGTTCGCCGGCGTCTGGGATGCATTCGGGAACTGCATGGGCTTCGCGCTCGCTTTCTTGCCTAGAGGATAGATGCGTGTCTGCTCCATCACCTTGACCGGCTCTTCGAGCTGCTTCGGGTCCTTGAAGAAGCCGCGCCAGAACACGAACACGCCGTAGGTGCGTGAGCGCATCGTGATGTAGCCTCCGGGCGGCTTGCCTTTGAAGTCCGGCGGGAGCAGCAGGTATTTGGCGCCCCTGCCGCGGTCGGGCCCGGGCAACCCGACGTCGCCGCACCAGATCCGCTCGTAGATCGTCTCTGTGGTGCAGATCGGCCGCTGGAAGAAGTCGTCGAGTATCCCCTGCAGGCCTGGAGGCACTTCGATCACGATCGGGCCGTCCTGCTTCAAATCCAGATAGCCCATCGCGTAGATCACGTCCGAGTTGGGCGTGGTGACGAGCGTCTTGGCGTTGAGGCGGTCCTTCCAGATCGGCAGCACGTTGTAGCCTTTGCCGAAGACCTTCTCCGAGCCTTCCTTCATGGCGTACATGTTGAGCGCCGGCAGCGCCCAGATGTAGGACTGCACGGCGCGCTGGAACAGCAGTTCGTCCTTCAGCGTTTCGACGCCTTCCTTGGTCGGATAGCCGTTTTCGAACGGCAGGTTCGCGAGCTCGTCGTAGCGGGAGGTTTGCGCCTGCGCGTGCGTGCCGCAGCACGCGAGCACTGCCAGGCAGAGAATTACTCTAGTCAGCGAATCCATCCGATTCGTCCTCTCGTGCTGTGAGTCCGGTTAGTCGATCAATTCGATGTCGTTGAGCTTCCAGCTCTTGTCGAAATAGGGCTCGAGCGGTCCGTAGAGCCGCAGGTAACAAAACCAGGACCGGCCCGGGATCGTCTGCACCCAGTTTTCTTCGAAGCCGGCGCGCGGGTTCGGACCAAAGTACAGATCGACGGAGCCGTCGGCGTTCACCTTCAACTTGTCGCGTGATGAGCGGTCGCCGCGCTGCTGCGGGTTGTCGATGAGCGCTCGCGTCTGGGAGTCGTAGACGGTGATCGACCAGAACAGCTTGGCGGGTGGATTGGGGGGCACATGCAGGGTGTAGGTCTGGTCGCCGTCGAGCCACCAGCCGTCTTTGTCCGTGTAGGCACCCAGGTAGGCCTGGCCGGCGCCAGGCGTCTTGGTGATCATCGCGTTCGAGTAGGTGACCGCCTCGTAGAAGTACGCGGTACGCTCCATCAGCTCGTCGTAGTTCTTCGCCCGCTGCGACGAATCGCTCATGTCGAGGACGTAATCCCAGCGGCGATCGGGCCAGTGGCGCGCAGACGCGAAGCGCTTGGCGAAGGAATTGGATTGCGCCATCAGGTCGCCGACTACCGCGGCATCGCTCAGGATCTTCGCCTGGCGTTCGTCGGGCGCGAAGGGCTTGCCCTTCTCGATGCCGAGATTGGCGAGCATGGCCATGTAGAAGCGGTCGCGCTCGGCCACGGGCTCCACTTGCAGGATCGCGTGGAGGCGCTTCCAGTAATCCATCCCGCGCGGCTGGCCGCCATACCATTGCTTACCCTGCGGCGAGACGAGTCGCGTCGCCGGCGGATGGGCTCTCTGCGAATAGGGATAGACCTTCACGGCTTTGATGAGCGCCATCGCCTTCGTTCGGATCGGGATCGAGTGCGCGCAGGCCAAAGAAGAAATTCACCGTGGTGGCGTGCAGCACGCGATAGCCCTTCGCGCCGGCTGGTACGCGCTTGCCGGGCGCGATGACGATGAACTTCCCTCCCTTGCCCTTATCCGGGCCCAGCTCGCCGACCGCGCCCATCTCGCGCTGCCAGAAGTCCGAAAGACCGCCGGCGACCGGCCCGGGCGGCAGTTGAATAACGATCGGACCGCTGCGGCCAAGGTCGAAAAAGTTCAGCAAGTACGGCGTGGTAGCGTTGCCGGTGAGGATGCCAAGGCGGTCGGCGTAAGTACTGTAGAGAACGAGGTCGTGGTCGGTCGCACCGAAGACCTTCTCGTGGATGTCTTGCCATTCGGCGAAGGCAACAATGGGCAGCGCCCAGAGATAGCTCTGCGTCGCCTGCTGAAAGTCGAGCTGGTCGAACAGCTTCTGCACCTCGGCCGGCGTGGCGGGCAGGCCTTGCTCGATGGCGATCTCGCCAAACGGTGTCTCCACCTTGCCGGTGGGTAGTGGCTCATTGGTATCAGCATGCGCCGCGGACGAGAGGCCCAAGGCGATGCCTAGCAGGAGCGAAGTGGTTTTGGATTCCATCGTAGCTGTCCAATGATGTTGCGAATCTGACTTCGGCGCTGGCTCGCAACTCAAAATCCTCGAGCTGCCGGGATCGAAGTGGCTGCGGCGGACCGATGCTGCATGTTGCACTTTGATGAAGACCGTGCGCGCCAGGCATGCGTAAACCGGCGCCACTATCCGGGATCACTATAGGGCCGGGGCCGTCATCTTTGCACTCGTGCCGGATCGCGCTGGCGGTCCAGTATCATCTCATGCCCATCCTCACCTCAGAGTCCAGCATGTCTCGGTCCACGCAACCGAGCGACTCGCATCGCGCAACGCGCTGTGGACTTGGATCTCCCGGATCCGATTCGCCGCCGATACGTTGTGGCGCTGGAGCAGGCGAGTACGCCGGAGTCGTCAACGAGCACTCGGAGCGGGCGCGCTCTGCGTCGGTGTCGTCGGTTGCTGCGTCGCGTTTGCGGGAGGAGTGACGATATTGATCGCCTGGCCGGGCAGCTTCAGTGTGTTGCCCATGATGTCGAGCAGACGTGAGCCGACCGCACTAGGGCCGAGAGGCACAACGATGGGCTTGGAGAGGGTTCCGCCGACATGCACTGGGACGGCGATGAGCATCCCGCCGAAGATGCTTCGAAGGATGGGCATATGGCCGACCACCCAGTTCACCGTCTGGAACGGGGCCACCAGTACAGTCATGTCCATCGCTTCGGTCGCGTAGTCGACGTTGCCGTGTGCAGCGATCGTCATTGCCGAGGCATCCAGCGCGATCTCGTGGAAGAAGATTTTGCGTCCTTCGATCCGCCCTTGCAGTTTGAGGGAACGGTAGTTCATGCCTCCTTTGCTCAGGTCCGGCATTTGCCCGGCGATGGCTTGGGTTACATTGATCCACTTGAGCACCGCGGCCAGCTGGTCGGCCTTGTTGATATGGCCATCGCTGGCCGTTGCGGAGAAGGTTCCCTGCAAGCCGTCCAGCAGCGTCCCGAGCTTCCCTTGCGCGGAAAACGCCCCATCCATGTCGAGCTTCCCGGTGATGTCGACTCGCTGTTTAGTCAGGCAGCGGATCGAATTCTGCAGTTGCGCGCCGCGCGCTGTCAGATTGAGTTTCCCCTCGGCGGTTTCCGGCCCAGCCCTCCAGTACCCGGATAGCGTTATTGCACACAAAGCGGCATCCGTGATGCGCAGGTCAACGGCTTCCGCTTCCAGGCTTGCGCTCGCGACCAATGGCGAAATCTCGAACCCTTCGGCCTGGACGCGGCCGATATCCACGCGGACGGTCCCCGACACCGGCATGTCCCATAGTTTCTTCGAGCAGCTCACGCTGCTTTTCACCCTCTGTGGGTTTGGATTCGGCTGCGGGCTTCGCGCTGGCCTCGGTCTTCGGATTGGGGGGGCAATTCAGGAATGATGACCTGGTCCCCTTTCACGTCTGCGTCAATTGCGAACTTGTCATGCAGATAGGTGACGGTACCGCTCACGTCGACGCGGCTTTCCCCGCTGGACACCGTGGCAGACTTGATCAGCAGCACGGTGTCCTTCGCCTCCAGCGACAACTTGTCGATCGACACTGGAAAGGGAAGCACCTATCGGAAGCTGGATCTTCGACCCCTGAAGAAAGCCGGTCGCAGTGCTGGCACCGGGGCGCATGAGGTCACCGTCAGCACGAAAATCCCCTTGCAGCAGTTCGACCGAAACCGGCGGGTCGGCGAACATGTGATCGATGCTGCTGCCAGCCAGCTTCCCTTTGTACGCGGCCGTGAAATGGCTGCCTTCGAGGCTGCCGCTGAAGGACACATCCGATGCATCGTCGTGCAGCGTGACCTTCTCGACCTCCAGGCGCTTGGGCGTGCTGCGCACGGCGAATCCGATAACCGGGCCGCCGGCCACGTTAACGCTGCCGCGCGCTGCCACGCCGGCGCTCTTGCTCCAATCCACGCTGGAATCGGACACCGTCAGCGCAGCTCGCAACCGCACTTGCTTGGGAAAATCTTCGCGGCCGTAAATCCATTTGAGCGCCTCCTGTCCCACGCTACCCGTGGCGCCCACTTGAACGTGGTCGATGCCTTGGCGGTAGTTGTCCGTGCGCCCCGAGAGCGTGAGCGCTGCGTCCAGGGCTGTTGCCTTCACGGCATTCGCGCTCACGCTCTGCTGCGAAACCGCGATAGCGCCGCCGTCCAGTTGCACGCGCGGGCCGTAGCGCGGCGCATCAATCGAGATCTTGACCGGCGTGACAGACGCCTGGAAGCGCATCTGGTCTGGCGTGTTCAGTGGCAGGTCCAGCTGTGCGACCGACACGGCCAAGCCGCCGGAGATGGACTTGAACGTCTTCGAGCTGTTTCGCGAGGTCTGGCTGGGCGGCCGCCCAGCGGAACAACTCTTCGACCGCGAGCAACACCGATCCTCGCTGCGCGCTGAGTGGGTAGGGTGAATTGAGGCCGAGCCGAGCGCTGATCTCCTTGAAAGACGATTGTCCGATCGCCCCGTTCATCCCTTGCACCGACAGGGCATCGCTGGTGTAGGTCAGGGCGCCGCCCGTAACGCGGATCGGAAAGGGCACCATGGCGTGTCGCGCGGATACGTTGAGCGCCGTGACCTCCACGCGCGGCACGAGGTTGCTCACATTTCCCGACACGGTTACGTGCGCCACGGCGCTTCCCTCGAGTTGCTTCACCTGGTTCAGTTGCTGCTGGATCTGTTTATCGGGCAATACGCGCTTGGCCACCCCGAGCCCCTCGGCCAGATCCACTGTTGCGGTCACATCGACGTGCATCGGGAGAGCGTCGGCATTCAAATCCATCATGAAGCTGCCGTCGCGCGCGGTGGTCTTGCCAAGCCGAGCCTGCACTTGCTGCGCGCGGACCACCCCCTGCTCCAGAGAGCCAACAGCGCTCACCTGGTAGATCTTGACGTTGTACAGAACTGGAAGGGTCAGATCGACGTTGCTCACGGCTCCGGTGACGCGCAGCGCCTGGAGATCGAACAAATCTTCGAGTTTGGCGGCTTGCGTGCTGAACTTGACCGTCGTCGCCGTCCCGCGCGCGAAGCTGACCGGAAAGCTCGCCAGCCAGTCCACATCCGGGGCCACCCCTTGCCCAACCGACAGCAGCGTGGGCAGATCGACGTCGCTGGTCTCGCTCTCCAACGCAAAACCCGCCGTCTCGCTGTAGGTAAACTTTGCCGTTGCGGCAACGCGCGGGGTCTCGACACCCAGGTGGCGCAGGCTCACCTCCGCAATCCCTCCTTTGATCTGTGCGACGGCATCGATGGCTGGGGCGACCAGGTCAAGGTGGCCCTTTCCGAACTGCAACGCCACCTTCTGCGCGTCTACCGTTACCTCGGCCTGCGCGTCGCTCAAGCCGTGCATGCGCCACTTGAGCTTCGCATTGACCCCAGCCTCCTGCACTGGCCAACCATCCTGCAGCCCGAGGACAGGACCGAGGCCCGCGACCTGCAGCCGGGATATCTCCACATGCCCATCCCCGTCGAGGTCCTTGGAGGTGAGGCGCAACTCGGCTGCAAATTGCTCCAGCAGATTGCCAGTGCACGAAACCTTGGCCGAGACCGCGCGCGCGGTCACGTCGAGATGCACGTTAAGTCGCTCCAGCAGGATCGGCGGGTTTTGGCCGATACGCAGATCAACCCTTCCTTCCTGCACCTCGGCCACGAGGCCCGGCGCAGCTTTCTCGATCTGCTCGAGGATGGAACGCACGCTCGCCTCAGTGTCCTTCAGCGAAAAGGGCTTGGCTTGAGGTTGCGGTTGCGGATTGGGTTTCGCCTGATCGATTTGAACCCGCACCTGCGGAGCGACGATCCGGACCCTGTGCGGGTAGACGTTGCCAATCAGCAGAGGCAGAAAGCGGATGTCGACGGCAGCGGACTGGGCCTCGACCTCCACCACGCCTGGGAGCGAGAAGCTCAGCCGCGACACCGTAACACCGGGAAAAGGCAGCAGCTCAACGTCGATGCGGTCGTACTGCGCTTTCCCACCGGTCGCGTTGGAGATGAGCTTGATGACCTCGCGCTTGACCAGATCCTCGTTGAGCCACAGCGGCGAGGACAGTAAGATCACCAGCACGAGCAGGATCGGCGTCAACAACACAGCGCCGATCCAGCGCAGCCACCTTTTCCGAGTCATGCGCGTGCGAGCCAGGAGAGATGGCTGTCATCGCGAGCGGGACCCGTCGAGCCCGGCGCCTGCGCCAGTTTCAGCCCGACCAGTTGCGCGACGACAATCGCCATGTAGAAGCCGCCGAACATTACCTCAGCCAGCGAGCGTGATGTCGGAGCGCGCGTGGGCGTGACGTCCCCGTAGCCGAGGCTCGTCAGGTCGTAAAGCTGAAGTAGTCGAACAGCGCGCGCCGCGAGTGCCACTCGTTCAGCTGTCCCGCAACCGTCGGTGACACAGTGAAAGAATTAGGCACGAGTCGATCGGTCAGGGCATAGAAGTGGCCCCAGATGAGGCCCATCAGAACCCAGCCGGCGATGGCTCCGAGCACGTCGTCCCCGCTGACCGCGCGCTTGCGAAGGATACCGTGCAGAATCGCGCCAACCGCGAAGGCGAGAAATGCGGCGGCCGAGAAATGATAAACCGTCGCCGCTACCGCCTGCAGGTCCTCCGGTAACATGTAGTGGGCGATGTTGGCCACGATCGCCGGGAAGATCAGCACCAGCGCCAGCCAACGCTCCCAGGGACGCAGGAAGATAGCCAAAGATACCAGGAGCGTGATGGCACCGAACGCCGCGTCGTACAGGATGCGGTGCACAACGCTGTCATGCGTGAGCATCGGCTGCACGATCTGCACCGCCACCACCCCCACGAGCAGGATCAAGTGCCTTCGCCTGAAAACCCAACCTGCCTCGATGGATGGCCCCATGGCCCGGCTCAAAGCTCGAATTCGTGTCCACGCGCACTGTATCGAGGTGCCAGCGGGTGGTCAATCGCGTGGGTTTCTTGGCCAGCCACAGCACGGGCCCGAGGGGGCGATGAGGCTCTTCCACAACCGGCGTGACATGGGCCAGCCCGCGACTGCCTCTTTGGAGACCTGGTTTGCTGGTCCCCGGCGCGCGGCATTCGGAGTATCTCCCGGCTTGAGCAGGAACGGCTCCAGCACATGCCAGCGCATGCCCAGCTGTCGGCGTAGCGCACCTGGTTGATCCAGCGCTGCACGGCTGCATCGAACTCTAGAGCTCGCATCCCTCCACTTCCGCCCAGCAACTCTCGCGCACACCGAGGCGCTTAGAATACTCCATGCGGTCAGCGACTGACCCAGCCATAATGTGCATCCGGCAACAGCCTGCAGGCAGGAGCATTTAGTGCAGATTCAGACTCCCTCCGCATGGGAAAACCCCATGGGTACGGACGGCTTCGAGTTCATCGAATATGCCGCGCCCGATCCGCCCGCCATGGCCGCCGTGTTCGAACGCATGGGTTTCAAGGCCATCGCCAGGCATCGCCACAAGAATGTAACGCTGTATCGCCAGGGCGAGATCAATTTCATACTGAATGCCGAACCCGATTCGTTCGCGCAGCGTTTCGCGCGCCTGCACGGGCCGAGCGTGTGCGCGATCGCCTTCCGGGTGCACGATGCCAAGGCAGCGTATGAGCGCGCGGTGTCGCTCGGTGCCTGGGGTTACGCCGGCACGGCCGGCCCGGGCGAGCTGAATATTCCAGCCATCAAGGGCATCGGCGACTCGCTGATTTATCTTGTTGACCGCTGGCGCGGAAAGGATGGCGCCAAGGATGGGGACATCGCCAACATCGGCTTCTTCGATGTCGACTTCAGGCCGCTGCCCGGCGCTGAGTTGAACCCGTTTGGCAACGGCCTGCAGTACATCGATCACCTCACGCACAACGTGCATCGCGGCCGCATGGCCGAGTGGGTGGATTTCTACGAACGCCTGTTCAACTTCAGGGAGATCCGCTACTTCGACATCGAGGGCCAGGTGACCGGAGTCAAAAGCAAGGCGCTGACGAGCCCCTGCGGCAAGATTCGCATCCCGATCAACGAAGAGGGCAATCAAACAGCGGGGCAGATCACGGAGTATCTGGAACGCTATCGGGGCGAGGGCATCCAGCACATCGCTTTGGGGTCGAGCGATCTGCTCAAGACCGTGGACGCGATGCGTGCGAACGGTGTGAAGCTGCTCGATACGATCGATACGTACTACGAGCTGCTCGACAAACGCATCCCGGGTCATGGCCAGGACGTCGCTGCGCTGAAGGCGCGCAAGATCCTGCTGGACGGGAAGCCCGGCGAGCTGCTGCTGCAGATCTTCAGCGACAATCAGCTGGGTCCGATTTTCTTCGAGTTCATTCAGCGCAAGGGCGACCAGGGCTTCGGCGAAGGCAACTTCAAGGCCTTGTTCGAGAGCATGGAGCTCGATCAGATGCGCCGCGGCGTGCTGAAGAAGGAGTGAGTGCAATGGACGCTATTTATCAATCGGGCTTCGGCAACGAGTTCGCCACCGAGGCGCTGCCGGGTGCGCTGCCGGTGGGCCGCAATTCGCCTCAGCGCTGTCCGTATGGGCTGTACGCCGAGCAACTGTCGGGCAGCGCCTTTACCGCATTGCGCGGCGACAATCGCCGCTCGTGGCTTTATCGCATCCGCCCGTCGGCGATGCACAAGCCGTTCGAGCGCATCGACGCCGGTTCGATCACCAGCGACTTCAGTGCGATGCCGACCAGCCCTAACCAGCTGCGCTGGAACCCGATGCCGATGCCGTCCGAGGCGAGGATTTCGTCGACGGGCATGGTTACGATGGCGGGCACCGGCGATCCGCATGCGCAAAGTGGCGCGGGCGTGCACCTGTACGCGGCCAACCGGTCGATGACGCGCCGAGCGTTCTACAACGCCGACGGCGAGCTGCTGATCGTGCCGCAGCAGGGCAAGCATCGCTTCGTTACCGAACTTGGCGTAATGGAAGCCGAGCCGCAGGAAATCGTCGTGATCCCGCGCGGTGTGCGCTTTCGCGTCGAGTTGCCCGACGGCGAGGCACGCGGCTACATCTGCGAGAACTTCGGCGCCAACTTCCGCCTGCCCGACCGCGGGCCGCTCGGTTCGAACGGCCTGGCAAACCCGCGCGACTTCCTGACGCCGGTCGCGGCCTATGAGGACATCGATGGCCCGTACGAGCTGGTCGGAAAATTCATGGGCAACCTGTGGTCCGCGCAGATGGATCACTCGCCGATCGACGTGGTCGCCTGGCACGGCAACTACGCGCCCTACAAATACGACCTGCGGCGATTCAATGCCATGGGATCGATCAGCTATGACCATCCGGATCCGTCGATCTTCCTCGTGCTTCATTCGCCTTCGGACACGCCCGGTGTCAGCATGATCGACTTCGTGATCTTTCCGCCGCGCATTCTAGCGATGCAGGACACGTTCCGCCCACCCTGGTTTCACCGCAACATCGCGAGCGAGTTCCTGGGGTTGATCCATGGAAAGTACGATGCCAAGGCCGAAGGCTTCTTGCCGGGAGGCGCGAGCCTGCACAACAGCATGAGCGGGCATGGGCCGGACGCCGAGACGTTCGAGAAGGCCAGCCACGCCGATCTCTCGAAGCCGGATGTCATCCGCGACACGATGGCCTTCATGTTCGAGACGCGATGCGTGCTGCGCCCGACGCGCTACGCGCTCGAATCTGGCCAATTGCAAGCCGACTACTTCCGCTGCTGGCAGGGTCTGAAGCGCCATTTCGATCCGGGCCGGCGATGAGCGCGTGACTCGATGTCAACACCGTTGGTGGCGGTAAAGCCAACGGGGTTCTACTCTGTCCGGCCTCGGTTAGAGATCGCAGCAACGGCACTTCCAGCACGACCGGCGGGTCGCGCGCTACTCCAGGAACCGAACGCCGCCGGTGCCGAGGTCATAGATCGCTCCCACCAATTTCACCTCGCCCTCCGCCGCGCGGGCTCTCCCCTTCCGGCGATTCGAGCAGTTGGCGGATAGTCCAACGTACATTGGCTTCCACTGCCGCGTTCAGTAGCGCCGCGGGAGGCAATCTCTGGTCGAGATTGTCCAAGGCGGGGAGGATGTTTTCCAGCAGAACTGCGATTCGGCTCTTCTGTTTCGGCGCCATGGAACTTCGAGGCGAGCGCGGCCTCCACCGCCCCGCAACCCTCGTGCCCCAGCACAACGAATAGCGGCGTATGAAGGTGGGCGGCGGCATACTGCAACGTCCCCATGATCGAGGGACCGAGGACGTTTCCCGCCACCCTTACGACAAACAGCTCGCCAAATGCCGCGTCGAACACGAGTTCCGGCGGCACCCGGCTGTCGCTGCACCCGAGAACCGTGGCGTACGGTTGCTGGCCCTTAGCGAGATCCGCCAGGACTTCCTTCTGCACCGTCGGGAACCGCGCCTGGCCGTTCACGAAGCGCGCATTGCCTTCCTTCAGGCGCCTGAGTGCATCCTCCGCGGAGTACGCGGGACGGGGTTTGGCTGTCACGATTCGCTGTCCTCTTGGATTTCGGGCGTCGGCGGAATGATAGCGGGACAAATTCATGGACGCAGGCCAAAGGCTTTTGCCAGGCGGCGCGAGCCTACCAAGGACACAGCTTTTCAGCCGGGTTACGGGACGTTATCTACGACTGCCTTCAACCCTTTGAGGTGCAGCTTACTCGTTGCTCGCCCTATCTCCGGATCTCCTTCGGAGCATTGGGCTGCAAGGTGCCAGATCGCTCGGGTAGGTCGCCTGCGCTGCCGGACTCGACTGCGCGAGTGTCATAGCAGTGAACAACGCGCCGCTCGCCAGCGCTAGCCTGACGCTCCCGACGAAGCTCATCGGGTCTGGCCTCCTTGCAGTGTCCGTGCGCTCGGCAGCACCCCCAGCGTCACCTCGAGTCGGTGGGAGCAGTCGAGCCGCCGGCTTTTGTCGAAGAGGTACGAGTCAATGAGTGGTATGCTCGAACGAGCTGCTTCTTGTGCGCCGTGATGGAAGCGGCCCGCGTAAGGCTCGTGACATCGTCCATTGCAGAATTATGTATCTCGCCGCAACCGGCGTCATAACTTTCTCCCCCGAACCTGAGGAGTCATCGCCATGAAAGGAATTTTTTGCAGCGTGGGCCTAGCCGTTTCCCTGTACGCCGTGTCGGCCGTCGCCCAGGACCGGCCGGGAATGGTGGTGACCGAGGCCGTCGACGCGGTGTTGACGGTGCGCGCGGTGAACTATGCGGAACGCACCGTGACTTTCGCTACGCCGCAAGGAGATCTGCAAACCATCAAGGTCCCCGACGAGGCGCAGAATCTCGATCAGGTCTACGCGGGTGCGCGTTTCAAGGTGCGCTACCTGCAATCGGTGGTGGTCGACGTAGTCGACGTTGAGAGCAAGCCCTCCGCTCAAGAGGCGCAGAAGATGGAGCTGGCGGCCAAGGGAGACAATCCTGGCGGCGTCATAGTCAACGTCAAACAGGTCACGGCCAGAGTGGAAGACATCGACTATGCCAACCGGCTCGTCGCCATCCGAGGTCCGCAGGGTAAGGTGAGCATATTCAAGGTCGGGCCCGAGGTGCGACGCTTCGGCAACGTCCAGATCGGAGACACCATCGTAGTGCGCTACACCGAAGCGCTTGGGATGTCGATGATCAAGCAGTGAGGGACAGGCGCGTCTAGCGCCACAGAGTCGAAGTGCCGGCAACGCTTCGAGTCCGTGGCGCACGCCACGATCCGTTCGTCCTGAGCCCACCAAGCCGCGCCGCTGGCGAGGCAAGGCGAGGTGAAGAAACGGTATAGCGGGCTGCCGTTTGTGCGCAATGCGACGCTCTTGAGCAGTATAGAGGCTTCCACCAATGCCCCGTTCGCGCTGAGCGTAGCCCGCCAGGGCGGAGTCGAAGCGTTGCCGGCACTTCGACTCTGTGGCTGACGCCACGACGCTCAGTGCGAACGGAAGATCAAGCTGCGCCGCCTCACTATGCATTTGATTCAAGATCATTCCCGATGCTGTTTCTTGAGAGCGTAGGGCGCGCAGCGTCCGGAGTCGAAGGATCAGCGCGAACGGGATATTGAAAGCCTCGCTGTCCGAAGCCGATTGCGTCCTCGCGATCGGAGAACCCTGGCATACCGGAACCGTCTACTCTGACTGAAGCCGAGATGCGACGACAGCCATCAGCGTTCGTCCCGCCTCGACGCATGGGCAACGATCGTCCGCTCGTGAGAACCATTCTTGCACCTTCCGCGCTCGCCCCTTCCAAAAGCGTTTCGAACGCTCTCGATAGCAGATGCAGATGCAGTCTCGTCGGGAGTCTCGTTACCAGCCACATCGCTCTCGGGTCGCAAGCGGAGTCTCCGTCCCTGAAGGAGGCCGAAGAGTGGCTCCTGAAATTCCTGAGACGGCGCCAGAAGATATCCGCCCAGGCGGCTGAAGCTCTCGATCCCGTGGACGAGCCAGGCAAGCGCGATGAGTGCGAACGCGTTCTCGCAGCTCTGCGCGTCACCCACATCTATCATCGAAAGTGTGTGGGCAACAGGGATGCCTCGAAATTTCCGCAAGCGGTCATGACCAAGATTCAACACGACCGGGATCGGCGTGTGCCGGTTGCGCCGCATGGCGAAAAACTCAGGGAGTTTCTTGAGCTCGTACTGGGCGCCCTCCTTCAGCTCATGCAGTCCGGCTGGATTTACGATTACGAGAACGCGGCATGAGCTCCACAATCGAGTCAATTTGTCCTGATTGATCCGGGCCGGCAGTTGTTCATAGGGGTCCGGGTCCCGGTGCGCGCTCTTCACTATGTCGACGATACGCTCACCGGCTGTTTCCCATTCCCAGTCGTTGTAGTTGAGAACCTGGAAATTACACTTCAGTGCATGCGTGGAGACGTAGTCGTACAGAGTCCGCTGCAAAGCGTACCGTCGGGTGTGAACAATGAATACATCCTTCTCCATTCGCAGCCCTCGAACATCCGCTTGACCGCCGGGGAGAGCCAACGCCGCGGATCAGGCGGTCGCTTGCGGCCATCGGACCGAATTCGCTCGCTCTACCGGGAGTATGTACCGGCAAAGGTAAAGTAGACCTCGGATCCTCCTCCCAGCAGCGAGAGGCGCCTCCCGCTGAGTGTGCCGCCGCCTTTGATACGGCGGAACCGGCCGGTACCTTCCGTAAAGGAAAACTGTCCCTTGAACGAAGATCCCATGCCTGCTGCATCGGGCGTGGTTACCGCTTCATATTTGAGGAAGAACGTCGAGCCGTCTTCAAAAGTGTAGCCCACGTAGCCCTCAGTTTTGCCCGCTCCGTTCTGGTAATCAAAAGTGCCGGTGGTAACCAGCGTGGCGACCTCACCTCCGTCGAAGAACCCCACGCCGGTTGCTTTGGCGACTCCGACCACGTGTCCGGGGGCGTCGCCCACGTCGACCGTCTCTGCTTTGCTGATGTGATGGCTGTGGTGCCATTTCAGTTCTTCTCCGGCGGCGCGGAGCGGGAGACAGGCGAAGCAGGCGAGAGTCAGGAGACCGGCGCACAAGAGGTTTGCACGCCGGTCGCGGAGTGGCGGCCCGCTACGAAAACGGCTATTCGAATCCGCGCAAGCCTTCATGCTGTTCATCTCCTTCTCCGTGATCAGCGACTGCAGGGCCGCTGAGGCCTGGGCCCGAGGTGTTGCGGCAGCGGCGCGCGAGCATTGCTGGCAAAGCAGGACGCTGCTTCACGTGCGTCCGCTGCACGCGGGTTGGGCGTCAACCCTCCATAAACGCACCGGTATGGCATTTGATTCATTGGATCACCTCGTCAGCGCGGGCGACGACAGACGCAGGAAGCGTGATGCCGATAGCTCGAGCGGTCTTGAGGTTTACTACGAACTCGAATTTGGTCGGCTGCTCGATCGGCATGTCGCCTGGCTTGGCCCCCTTCAGGATCTTATCGACGTAGGCGGCCGAGCGATGCCACAGCTCGCCAACGTTGGTCCCATAGGACATCAGCCCGCCTGCGTCGGCGAACTCCCTCGGCGCGTTGATCGCTGGTAGCCGAGCCTTCAACGTCAGCTTGACGAGCCGCGTTCGATGTGTGAAGAACAGGGCGTCATCGATCACGTACAAAGCCTGTGCATGCGCTCGGCTGACTTCCGAAAATGCACGACCGAACTCCTCTGGCGTGCGCGCTTCCACAAAGCTCAGTTCGATCGCCAGTGAAGGCGCCACCGCCGTCAGGTCCTCGACCGCCTTCGGGTGATACGGTGCGTCCGGATTCCCAAGGACTGCGACGCGCGTGAGTCGGGGAATAGCTTCCTTGAGCAGCTGCAACCGCTTGGCGGTGAGCTCGCTCGTCATCATCGAGAGCCCGGTGATGTTGCCGCCAGGGTGAGCGAGGTTCGTGACCAGGCCGGATCTGACCGGATCGCCGACGACACCCAGGACGATTGGGAGTTGTGGACGTGGCGCGCTTGGCCGCCTGGGCTGCAACCGTGCCGTATGCGACGATTACCTCGACTCTGCGTTGCAGCAGCTCCGCGACCAAACCTGGTAGCCGATCGACATCGCCGTTGGCGGATCGCCACTCGATCACCACGTCGCGTCCCTCGGTGTAGCCCGCGTCTACCAGCCCCTGGCGGAATTGCTGGGCCAGTTTGCTCTCGGGTGAGAAGGTGCTCTCGGGTAAGAAGCTCCCGATCCAGAGAAGAACGCCGATTCGCCGCGGCGATGCTTGCTGCTGGGCGCTGATACCGAGAGGCGCAACTGCGATTGCGAAGCCGGCAGCCACTGCGGCAACACCGTTCACAAACGCTCGGCGAGAAATGCGTCGGACCACCTCATCACCTCATCGGTGCGCAGTGCATCTGATCAAATCGGCAGGCACAGCTGCCTCCCGTGACGCTCAACGCTGGCGCCAACCTGCCTTGGATGAGCCGGCTTTCAGGACGAGGATGGCTTTTGCTCATGATCGCTTGGTGTCCTCGACGTGTACGGGCAAGTGAAGTGATATCCTCGAACTCAGGTTTGTAGTCATTGTAGACGCGTCGATGTTGCCGGCGCTGGAGGTGTGCGTGCTTCGAACACAAAATCCCCTTCGATCCCCCTTTTCCAAAGGGGGAAGTGCTCGCTTTGTCCCCGTCAGAACGTCGCGGAGGCCCCATGGGTGAGGAGGTGCGTTCAGTGCCGAACCAGCGCAGCGCACTCTCTGTCATCGATGAGTTCTTCCGCCTGGAAGCCGCGGGCGGATTGGTCCTTGTCGCCGCCGCGATCGTAGCGCTGACATGGGCCAACTCACCGTGGCACGAGCTCTACACGAGGTTGCTCGGCGTCCCTGTGTCGGTACAAGTGGGGGCGCTGACCCTCGACAAGCCGTTGCTCCTGTGGATCAACGACGCTCTGATGGCGGTCTTCTTCCTGCTGGTCGGGCTGGAGATCAAACGGGAGGTGCTCGTAGGAGAGCTTGCGAGCGTCAAGGCAAGCCGCGTTGCCTTGCATCGCCGCCGCGGGCGGCATGCTCGGACCCGCGCTGGTCTATTCGGCGATCAACTGGGGCGACCCCGTCGCCATTCACGGCTGGGCCATCCCCGCTGCGACCGATATCGCCTTTGCGCTGGGTGTGCTCGCACTCTTGGGCGAACGCGCGCCGAGCACTCTCAAGATCTTTCTGCTTGCGCTGGCGATCATCGACGACCTCGGCGCCATCGTCATCATCGCGCTGTTCTACACGGCCGATCTTTCGCTCCTGGCGCTGGGCCTCGCGGCGGTGGGGGTGGCGGCCCTGATCGTCATGAACCTGGCCGGTGTCAGGCGACTGGCGCCTTACGTGCTCGTCGGCATCTTGCTCTGGGTCTGCGTACTCAAATCGGGCGTGCACGCCACGCTGGCGGGCGTCGCAATCGGTTTCGCGGTACCGCTGCGTGGCGGCACCAAGGAGGAAGGCGACTCACCGCTGAGGCGCCTCGAGCATATGCTGCATCCCTGGGTGACGTATGGGATTCTGCCGATCTTCGCCTTCGCCAACGCAGGAGTGCCACTGGCAGGCTTGTCGCTGGGCAGCCTCCTGAAGCCCGTGCCGCTCGGCATCGCGCTCGGGCTGTTCCTCGGCAAGCAGATCGGCGTCATGGGCGCGACCTGGGCAGCGGTCAGGCTGGGTCTTGGCGTTCGGCCGCAGGGGGCGACCTGGCTGCAGTTCTATGGCATGGCGGTGCTGACGGGCATTGGCTTCACGATGAGCCTGTTCATCGGCACGCTCGCTTTCCAGGGCCCGGAATACAACACTGCCGTACGGATCGGCGTGTTGAGCGGGTCGCTGGTGTGCGGACTCGCCGGGTACCTCGTCTTGTACCTGGCTCGGAGCAGACCGCGAGGCGGCAAGGACAGCACGGGCCAGCAGGCGCGGCGGACCGCGTCACCGCTTCTGCAGTCGCGCCCGCACCACGGTCATGTGAACTCGCAGCGTGTAGAGCATATGCGCGAAAGCCACTGGTGCCCGGAAGTGGTTTGCGTGCTCCTCCAGCCGATCGAGCCGAGCGATCAGATCTTCCGTACTCTCGCCCGCGTTGCGTTGGTCCAGCTCGGTCTCGAGGAACTTTAGCTCGCCGTAGAGTCGGAAGATCCGGCGCCGCATGGCCCAGCCGTAGAGGGACGGCACCAGCCGCAGCGCGGGATACAGCACGCCCACGACCGGGATGAGCAGGACCAGCACCTGGCCAGCCAGGACGGCGAGCCAGAACGGGAGATAACGCTGGAGAAATGGCCGCCCCGACTTGTAGAACTCGCGCGCACGGTCGCTGAGCGGCAGATCGATCGACTCGGCGGCCGGGAACTGCCCCGCCTTCTGAAAGATCCCCGGCCCGCCGTGGATCTCGGATGCGGCATCGAGGAGCAGATACTGGATCGCTGGATGCAGATCGCTGCGCACCGCCAGGCTCGCCTTGGGAGCGAGCAGGAAGACATCTTTGGGTGGACGGTTCTTGGCCATGTCGCCCACGCCTTGGGGCAGCACCAGCTTGTTGAGGAACGGATACAGCGCGACGTAGGCGTCCGCGCGCGGGAAGCTCACGAGTTGCACGTCCTCGGCGGCAACCAGCCGCTGCACGATCGGAGAGTCCCAGGACGTGAGCATGATCGCGGCCTGGATCTCGCCGCCGAGCAGCTTCTCTCCTGCCAGCTGCGGCGGATAGGGAAGGAACTCGGCCAATCCGCGCTCGATCCCGTTGCGCGCCAGCAGCTCCAATGTCAGCGCTCGCGTGCCGCTGCCCTCCGGTCCGATCGACATGCGTTTGCCGCGGAAGCCCGCCATCCCGTGCTCGATGTTCACGTCCCGATAGAAGAACCACAGCGGCTCATAGAACAGTGTGCCGAGCGAGCGCAGCTCCGGCGATTTGTGCGGGTCGGTGGTCCCGCCCTGGACGAATCCCACGCTGACTTTTGAGTGCGGGTCGCGCAGCCGAGCCAGGTTCTCCACCGCGCCGGCCGAGGGAAGCAACTGCAGATCGATCCCTTCGCGCGCGAAAAACTCACGGTAGCGCTTCCCATACTCTGCGTAGGCGCTGCCTTCCGAACCTGTTGTCATGATCACCGTTCGCGGCGGCGTCGGCTGCAGGAGCACGAACGCCACCCAGACGGCAGCGATGACGATCGTCAAAGTGAGGATCGAGGCGATCAGGACGAGCCGCCTGCGCACTACCGTGGATTCGGAACGGGCCATGGATGTTCAATTCTATACGCTAGGAGGCAGGGACGAGGCGCGAATCGGACCAGAGGCAAGCGTCTGCGGTACAGTAGACCCGACGATACCTGTCATCAGTTGAAAGGCCCGCACTATGAAACCAGCCACTTCGACCTCAACCAAGACTTCGCCCTTATCCGCCACGTCGACCCGGCACGACACCGGGCGACGGTCCCCTCTCGCCCGAGCTGTTGCGCAAAATGGACGCCTACTGGCGGGCTTCGAACTACCTTTCCGTCGGCCAGATCTATCTGTTCGACAATCCGCTGCTCACGCGAGCCGCTCGAGCGCTCGCACGTCAAGCCGCGCCTGCTGGGGCACTGGGGTACGACGCCGGGCCTGAACTTCCTCTACGTCCACCTCAACCGGGCGATCAAGGATCAGGACCTGAACATGATCTACATCATCGGTCCGGGGCACGGCGGTCCGGCGCTGGTGGCCCAGGCGTGGCTGGAAGGCACCTACAGCGAGGTCTATCCGCACATCTCGCAGGATGAGCCGGGGATGAAGCGGCTGTTCAAGCAGTTCAGCTTTCCCGGTGGGATACCCAGCCACGTCGCTCCCGAGACGCCGGGCTCGATCCACGAGGGCGGCGAGCTGGGCTATGCGCTGTCGCACGCCTACGGTGCCGCGTTCGACAACCCCGACCTGGTCGTTGCCTGCATCGTCGGCGACGGCGAGGCGGAGACCGGTCCGCTGGCGACCGGCTGGCACTCCAACAAATTCCTCAATCCGGTGCGCGACGGTTGCGTCCTGCCGATCCTGCACCTGAACGGCTACAAGATCGCCAATCCCTGCTTCCTCGCGCGCATTCCCAAGGACGAGCTGCGCAAGCTGTTCGAGGGTTACGGCTACAAGCCGTACTTCGTCGAGGGGCGCGAGCCGGAGAAGATGCACCAGCAGATGGCCGCAGCGCTCGACACGGCGCTCGCCGAGATCCACCAGATTCAGATGGACGCTCGCGCCAACGGCTTCCAGGGCCGGCCGGCGTGGCCGATGATCATTCTGCGCACGCCCAAGGGCTGGACCTGCCCGGCGGAGATCGACGGCAAGAAGTGCGAGGACTACTGGCGCAGCCACCAGGTTCCGATGGGTGACATGGACAAACCGGGGCACGTGCAGATCCTGGAGCAGTGGATGAAGAGCTACCGGCCGGAGGAGCTGTTTCGAGGACGGCAAGCTCAAGCCGGAGCTGGCCGAGCTGGCGCCGACGGGCCACCGCCGCATGAGCGACAACCCGCACGCCAACGGCGGGCTGTTGCTGCGCGAGCTGCGGCTGCCCGATTTCCGCGACTATGCCGTCGAGGTGCCGAGCCCCGGCGCTAGCGCGGCCGAGGCGACGCGCGAGCAGGGCAAGTTCCTGCGCGACGTGATGAAGCTCAACCTGGAGAGCCAGAACTTCCGCGTCTTCAGCCCTGACGAAAACAACTCCAACCGCTGGCAGGACATCCTCGAAGTGACCAACCGCTGCTACGTCGCCGAGATTTACCCCGAGGACGACCACCTCGCGCCCGACGGCCGGGTGATGGAGGTGCTGAGCGAGCACCAGTGCCAGGGCTGGCTGGAGGGTTACCTGCTCACCGGGCGGCACGGCTTCTTCAGTTGCTACGAGGCGTTCATCCACATCATCGACTCCATGTTCAACCAGCACGCCAAATGGCTCAAGGTGTGCAACCACATCCCGTGGCGGCGTCCCATCGCGTCGCTCAACTACCTGCTGAGCTCGCACGTGTGGCGGCAGGACCACAACGGCTTTTCGCACCAGGATCCGGGCTTCATCGACCACGTGATCAACAAGAAGGCCGAAGTCGTGCGCGTCTATCTGCCGCCCGATGCCAATTGCCTGCTCCACGTCACCGACCACTGTCTGCGCACCCGCAACACCGTCAATGTGATCGTCGCGGGCAAGCAGCCGGCGCCGCAATGGCTGAGCATGAGCGAGGCCGTCAAGCATTGCACGGCCGGCATCGGCATCTGGGAGTGGGCCAGCAACGACAAGGGCAGCGAGCCCGACGTGGTGATGGCCTGCTGCGGCGACGTGCCGACGCTGGAGACGCTGGCTGCCGTAGACCTGCTGCGCAAGCACGTCCCGGCGGTGAAAGTGCGCGTGATCAACGTGGTGGACCTGATGAAGCTCCAGCCGCCGAGCGAACACCCGCACGGGCTGTCCGACGCCGACTTCGATGCGCTCTTCACCGCCGACAAGCCGATCATCTTTGCCTTCCACGGTTACCCGTGGCTGATTCATCGCCTGACTTACCGCCGCAGGAATCACGACAATCTGCACGTACGCGGCTACAAGGAGGAGGGAACCACCACCACGCCGTTCGACATGGCGGTGCTCAATCAGCTCGACCGTTTCTCGCTGGTGAACGACGTGATCGACCGCGTGCCGCAACTGGCGGCGCGGGCGGCCTACGCGAAGCAGGCGATCCGCGACAAGCTGCTCGAGCACAAGCAGTACATCGCGGAGCATGGCGACGACATGCCGGAGATCCGCGACTGGCGCTGGGGCGGCGGCAGCACGGCGCAGCCGCGTCGTCCGGATACGGCGGCGGATAATGTTTGAGGGCTTGGGCGCTTCGACTCTGCAGCTGGCGCTGCGACGCTCAGCACGATCGGGGGTCAGGGACGAGGGGCCAGGGGGCAGGCGCGGAGCGAGGAAGAAGAGTCTGGCCGATAGACCGAAAAGGGAGAACTCGATGAGATCGACAATGGGAAAGACGCTGTTGCCTCTGGCCGTGATCTGTTGCGCGGGTTTTTCTGCGAGCGTGGTGGCCGCGGAACCTGCCGCGCAGAAGCCGAGCCGGCTGAAAAGCGATCGGATCGAGATCGCCTACGTCCCGCCTAAGAACCCCGCCCATCAGGCGATCTACGAGGCGCTGAAGGAGCGTCAGATCCTCGAGCGCTTCAAGGAATACCTGAGTCCGTTTCGTCTGCCCGTTGTGCTGCTGGTGAAGCTCGACGGCTGCGACGGCGAGGCCAACGCCTGGTACGAGGAGTCGGATCACAGCGTCACCGTGTGCTACGAGTACATCGCCGAGGTGATCCGCAACGCGCCCACAGAGACTACGGCGGCTGGCGTGACGCGAGACGAGGCGCTCGTCGGGCCTGCTGTCGAGGTGTTTCTGCACGAGATCGGCCACGCCGTGTTCGACATGCTGAAGGTTCCGATCCTGGGGCGAGAGGAGGACGCTGCCGATCAGGTTGCCGATTACATGCTCCTGCACCTCGGCAAGGACGAAGCGCGCCGGACGGTCGTCGGCATCGCCTTCATGTACGGGCATGAAGCGCAGGCGCAGAGTCCGCAGTTCAAGCAGTTCGCCGACGTTCACGGTACCTCGGGCCAGCGCTTCTACAACCTGCTTTGCCTCGCCTACGGCGCCGAGCCCGAGGTGTTTGCCGATCTGGTCGAGAAAAAGTACCTGCCGGAGTCGCGGGCGGAGGGCTGCGCCGACGAGTACAAACAAGTCTCCTACGCTGTCCAGAAACTCATCCTGCCCTACGTGGACCAGGTGCAGTACAAGAAAGCGAGCAAGAAGAAGCTGCTCAGGCCGGCGGCTCCGGCAGCGCAATCTACGACGCCAGCGCCAAAAGCAAATGCACCCGACAAGCAGAACGGCGGAAAGCCTTAGTCTGGCCAGGCGACAAGATCTCTCGGAGGCAACGCGACGATGAGTGCGGAGATAGCAATGAGGAACTGGTGTGTGCTGCTGCTTGTGGCTGCGGTATGCGCGGGCTGCGCCGGCAAACCTCCGGCCGAGGACAAACCCATCGTCGAGCGGACGAAGCTCATGTCCCAGACCGCCACCGTCGAGGCTATCGATCTCAACGACCGGGTGATCACGCTGCGTGGGGAAAACGGCAACTCTGCCGCATTCGACGTGGACGAGCAGGTGAAGAACCTGGCGCAGGTGCATGTGGGCGACAAGGTCGTGGTCGACTACGTCGAAGCCATTGCCGTGCGCATCCTCGCCGAAGGGCACGGAGCCGAGCATGGTGGTCGACGAGTCAGTAGAGGCGGCCAAACCGGGAGGAAAGCCCGGCGGCGCCAGAACACATCGCGTGACGCTGGTCGCTGTCATCGAGGCGATCGACGTGAGCAAGTCGATGGTCACCCTGCGCGGTACGGAAGGCAGGACGGTGGACGTGAAGGTGAGCGACCCGGAGAATCTCAAGAAGGTGAAGGTCGGCGACAGTGTCCAGATCACCTACACGCAGGCGATGGCGGTTGCGGTCCGCAAGCCGTAGCTGGCCGACACGAAACGATCGCACGTCCAAACACGCTCAACACCAACCGGGGGCTGGCTACAAAGTCGAAGCGTGCCGTGTATCTCTCATCCCGGCGGGCGAGCGCTTGTGAGGCGCACAGCGGGAGGTTACCATGCAGCGAGTCGAGCGCTGCTGCAGTTTCGGGTCGTCGCTAGACGTTGCCCGCTTCCCCTTTCCACACCCTGGAGCACCCATGAACACCAGCATAGCTAGGCGCAGCGCAAGTCTGGTGCTAAGTCTTTTCGCCTTGGCAGCCACAGCCGTCTCAGCGGATGAGAGCGGCGCCGGCGCCGGGCTCGACGGATGCCTGGCGGCCGCCCTGAAGGAGCGGCCGGGCTTCGTGCACGGCTGGAAGGAACTGCAGGCCTCCGAGGAAAGGTATCAGATTTCCATCGTCAACTCGAAGGGTAAGATCGCGGACACCGTCTGCGTTGCCAGCGCGCCGGGCAACTTCAAGTTCGACGACCGGATCGGAATGCGGCGTTATGAAAGCTACGCGCGCATCGCCGTGCCGGAGGCGTCGGCGCGCAGGACCGTCCCACTGGTTTTCGTGGGGCCAGTCAGAGTCTGGCAGATGGAGATCGACCTCGACTGGCTGGGTAGACCCGCCTACGAGTATCACATGGTTCTTCCCAGCGGCCGCGAGGTTGTCGCGCAAGTCGACGCTGTTACGGGCGTGCTGATCCACGCCGAACTGCTGCCGGAATAAACTCCAGCAGAAAGGCTGCACCGTCGTGCCCGGTTGCGCGCTTTAGTCTAGCGAACTGCTCAAAAAAACGCCGTTCGCGCTGAGCGTGCATCGACTCTGCGCCGGCTGCAGAGTCGAAGCGAGGGTTCATGAGGACCTCTCCATGTTTCGACTCTGCTGCATAAACGCGAAAAACCGTGCATCTGCTACGTAATCCAGATAACCCTCGCCGCCGCCTGCTGGTGAAGGCTCTGGCTGCGGGTGCGTTCGCAGCGCTGCCGCTGGCGCGAGCGCTGGCCGATATTCTGGGCGAAGCGCCGCGCAAGCTTCCGCCGGATCGCTCCATCTACCGTCTGAGTGGACAGGTCTCCGTCAACGGCGCGCCCGCCACGATCAAGACCCGCATCGGTCCCACCGACACGATCGAGACCGGCAAGCGCTCCGAGATCGTATTCGTCAACGCCGACACCGCTTACATCCTGCGCGCATCCTCCCGGCTCAACCTCGCGCACCAGGCGGAGGGCAACGTGTTCATCAATGTACTGCGGCTGCTTACCGGCAAGCTTCTCGCCGTCTTCCCGCCGGAACAGCCGCAGCGGCTGCACACGACGACCGCCACGATCGGCGTCCGCGGCACCGGCTTGTATGTGGAGTCGGATCCGGAGCAGACCTACTTCTGCACCTGCTACGGGATCACGGACATTGCCGCCAATAACGACAAGCAGAGCACCAAGACGGTGAACTCACGGCACCACGACGAGCCGGTGTACGTCCTCGCGCAGGCCGCGGAAGGCAAGAGCATCCGCCCGGCGCCCTTCATCAACCACACTGACGAGGAACTCATGCTGATCGAAACGCTGGTGGGCCGCCAGCCACCGTTCGTGTTCCCGTCGGAGGACTACGGCGGACCGCGGAAGGATTACTAGGCTCCGGCTAGAACCGGATCAGGTACGAAAGAGTAATCTGGCTGTCCACGTAGTAGATATCGGTGCTCGCCAGCGAGCTGGGCGGCTCATCCTTCGGCTTCGAATACACACCGCGGTAGGAGAGGTCCAGTGCCTGCCCTGGCCCGAGGGCGACGTTGTAGCCGATGCTGAGGATTCCGGTGCGCGCCGTGAAGCGATAAGAGAAGCGGCCGACGAATACGTCGTCCGGGCCTCTCGCTTCGGCGATAGAGACCAGCGCGGGCGAGGGAAGCGACGTGGATACGCTGTCGCCATCGCGGTATTCGAGGCCCGCATAGACGGTGTGTCCGCGCGCGAGCGCGTAGTCGAAGGTCCCACGCACGGAGACATCCTTGGTGTCGAAGATAGGGCTCTCGGCGCGGCGGCGGTTGTAGGCGAGCGCGCCGAACAGGAAGATGCGATCGGTAACGGGCTTTCTGACAGACACGCCCACCGAGGTGCGAGAGCCGTCGCGCAGGTCGGAGTCGTACCAGTCCACGCTCTCGCGCACGAACACGGCGTAGGTGGGCGAGGTGTACTGGCCCGAACGGCGGTATTGGAGCTCGCCGTTGAACTCGGCGAAGGCGCGATCGAGGCCGGTGTACTGGATGAAGTGGTCTCCCCCGACCGCGCCGGTGAGCAGCAGGCGCGTGAAGCGGCTCAGCTCCAGCGGCCAGGTCGCGCTGACATTCAGGCTGGCGAAGCCGTCCTGCAGGCGGCTGTTCGTGATGCCGCGGTTGACGTTGTCGTCATAGGTCACGTCGCCGCTGACCCGGAAGCGCAGGGCATCGGCGGCCTCGGCGTAAGCGGGCGACAGGCAGCACAGGGCGCACGCGCTCGCCAGGCTCGCCAGCGAGCGTCTCGGGACCGGTTGCTCAGCGCGCATCACTCCCTTCGAGCTGTCGCAACTGCGCGGCGTAAGCCGACGCGGCCTTCGCATCGCCGCTGTCGCGCGCGTAGCTCGCCAGAGCAGTTAACAGGTCGCGGTCGCCAGGATGCCGCTTCCACGCGGACTCGAGCACGGACATCGCCTCGCGGCCGCGCCCCGCGTCGTGCAGAGCCACGCCATAGACATAGGCGTAGCGAGGGTCTTGCGGTGCCTGCTTTGCGGCGCGTGCGAGCTCCACCAGCGCGTCGGCATGACGCCCCTGGCGTACCAGCGAGAGTCCCAGCGTGTGATGCAAGGCGGCGTTGTCGGAGACTTCGCGCAAGCCCTCGCGCAGCGTGCGTTCGGCGGCGTCTTCCGAGCCGTGCGCCCGTTGCAGGTCCGCGAGATTGACGTAGGCGGGCACGAAGCGCGGGTCGAGCTCGATGGCTGCGCGATACTCCGCCTCGGCCTGCTGCCATTTGCGCTGGTTCGCGTAGAGCGCGCCGAGGTTGAGGTGGCCCTCGGGGCGGTCGGCGTTCTCGCGTTGCGCGGCCTCGAACTCCGCGAGCGCGGCGTTGAACGCACCCACGTGCGCCTGGCCCATCTCGGCCGCCGACGCCGAGGCGAGCTGCCGCGCCGCTTCCATCCTCACCGCGCGCACGGGGTCTGTCAGGAGCGGAGCGACCAGCGGGATGCGCTGCGCCAGCGGCAGGGACTCGGTGCCTTCCAACGCCGCGCGGCGCAGGAGCGGATCGCTGTGGGACAAAGCGTCACGGAAGACGCTGTCGGTCGCTGGTCCAGGGAAGCGCGTGAGCAGATCTAGCGCAGTGGCGCGTGCGATGTCCGGCTGCGATCCATCACGCGCGAGGGCCAAGAGCTTTCCGGCGGCGTCGAGCTGGCGCGTGCGGCCGGCCCAAAGCGCTTCTCCGTAGTGCGTCTCCTGCCGCCGCTGGGGGCCATACCACTCGGACCACCGCATCGGTCGCCCACTGCGGCGTCTTGTTCGTATGGCACAGGTTGCACGCATTGGGTGCGCCGATCTTGATCGATAGATCGGGACGCGGAATCCGGAAGCTGTGATCGCGGCGGGGATCGACCACCATGTAGGTTCGCGTCGGCATGTGGCAGTCCACGCATTGCGAGCCGGACGCGCCCGCGTGGTGGAAATGATGCGCCGGCGAATCGTAGTCTTTGTGTTTCAGGCCGGCCGTATCGATCGTGTCGCGCGCCTTCGGCCCCGTCGCGTTGTGGCACGTGGTGCACAGCGCGTTTCCCGGCGCGCGCGTCTTCAGGCTGTGCGGATCGTGGCAGTCGCTGCAGCGCAGCCCCTTGGCGTACATGCGGCTCTGCAGGAACGAGCCGTATTCGTACACCTCGCCCAGGATCTGACCGTCGGCGTGGTAGAGCTGCTCGTCGAGCAACGCGGGCAGGTGGTGGTCCATCAATCGTTCGCCATGCCGGTAGTCGCCCCAGAAGGCGCCGCGGCGCGAATGACAGCGGGCACAGGATTCGATCTGCACGGTCGCATCCCGTGCGGCGAGGTCGAGCTCGAACCCCATCTGCGCGGCGGTTGCCGACGGGTGTGAGGAGCCGCGTGCGTGCTCGGCCCATTCGACATGGCGCGAACCTGGGCCGTGGCAGGCCTGGCAGCCGACATCGATGCGGGCAAACGTGGTCTTGTAGGTCCTGGTCGCGGCATCGTAATTCTTGTGCAAGTCGGTGGAGTGGCATTCGGCGCACATGTAGTTCCAGTTCTGCGACGGCTTGGTCCAGTGCAGCTCGTCGTGGGCGTCGATGCGTTCGTGCGGGTACAGATCGAACCAGCGCTTGCGCTCGACGTCCCAGGCGGTGGTCAGCGCCTGCAGTCTTCCGCCGGGCAGCTCGAGAAGATACTGCTGCAAGGGGTCTACTCCGAACGTGTCCTTCACGTGAAAGTCGGCGAGCTTGCCATCGGGCCCCTCGGTGTTCACCCAGAAGCTGCCGTCGCGTTGAAAGAAGCGCGACTTCACACCGTGCTGGGTAAAGGTGCTGCCGGAGAAGTCGCCCGCAACGGTGGAAACGCCGGCCTCCTGCATGGCGAGGTCGTGGTGCGAGCCTGCCCACGCCTGATGCTCTGCTGTGTGGCAAGTGACGCAGCCACCCTCATCCACGAACGTCGCGCGCGCTGTGGAGGTTCCCGGTGAGGATGCTGCGGGCGTTACGGCCCGATGCGTCCACCAGACCCCCGCACCGGCTAGAGCGATGGCCAGCAAGATTGCTCCACCTGCGATGAGCGGCCACCTGGAGCGAGTTTGCTGTGCCGCGGACGAGGGCTGCACAGCGGGAGTGGCGCGCGCAGCGTGAGTGCGGTTCGAACGGCTTTTCTTCTTGCTCATAACCTCGCGCAGAGTCGGAGCATGCTCAGGCTATTTTTTCTTCTTCCACTTGCTCGCGCATTGCACCGGCGTGTTGCGCACGAGTTGCGCTTGCTCCTTGGCATTGGCCCAGTGCAGCACGGCCATCTTTTCTCCAGCCTGGTTCACGATATCGATGTCTTCTCCCTCGACGATGTCGCCTTCCCATACCTGCTCCATCTTCGGGTCGACGCCGGACTTCCAGGAGTACAGCCCGAAGCGCTCGGGCGGCCCTTCCGGCAGGCTGAGCACGAAGAAGCCGCAGGACGGGTCGTGCCAGGTGACCGTACCTTGGGCTGCCCGCGTCGGCTGAGCGACGAAAGCGAGCGGCAGGGCGAGCGCGAGCAGCAGGTGCTTGGTGTGCATTCTTGGTGTCCTCCATCCCTCTTGTTGTGTGAACGCGGGGCGTACCCGCTCCCGAGATTATGCGTCATCCGGCGCTCCGGCGTACCCGCCGTCACCGTCCGACTCAATAGCCGTATTCTCCCGCGGGCAACCCCAAATGGACGATCCCACCCAGCCGGTGAGGCTAAAGGGATCCCGGCGTGCGCCGATCATAGATGCGACCACCCGGCTCCACTCCCCCCCGGCTCGACCACGACAGCATCCCGAACAGGACATCGCAATGGCCCTGCGCATTCACGTCCCCTGGGGGTTGCTCCTTACCATGCTCGGTTTCGGCGCGCTGGGTGCAGTGGCGGCGTATTGGTTGACGACCGATTTCCACGGTCATCTATATCGGCAATGCCTGCTGCATGCCATCGGCGCAGGCTCGCTGGGTGTGCTGGGCTGGACGGTGAGCGAGCGCATCGCCCACACCACCAACCTCAACACTTCGCCTTTTCTGCGTTTGGTGTTGCCTGGCGCGGGAGCCATCTATCTCGCGGCCGAGCTCGTATCACCGTTCACCGAGTTCACCGCCGGGTCCGCAGCGCCGTGGACGGACCTCGCTGGCGTCGGCCTGTATCTGGCTGCCGGCGCTCTGCCGCTGATCGCCGGGGTTGCGCTGATCGGCAGCGCCGAGGCGCTGCTCGCGGCACGGCGGGGCAACGTGGATCTGAAGACGGCGCTGCAGCCGATCCTGCCGCATCTCGCGCTGGGTCTGATCCTGGCCGGCGTGGCGGGTTACACCGCGCTGGAATTGCAGAGCGAAGTGCGGACGCTCGTGCTCGAGCTGGTGCCGGAACGCGTGCGCAGCTCGGGCTGGCTGGAGCGGCGCGAGGCCCTGTTCACCGATGTCCTGCGCCAGTCCGGCTGCGAGGTCCTGGTGGCACCCTTCGATCCCGACGAGGCCGCGAACGCGCGTCCCGCTCGCTCGCTCGATCGCCCTGCGCGCTCGCTCATCATGCGCCAGGTGGCCGCCGGGATCGTCGCACACACCGGATTGTGCGTGGCCGATCCGACGCTGGTGTCCCGGGCGCTGGGCCCGCGCGTGCGTGCCCACGACTGGGGGCGAGTGGTCGCGCTGGCGGAAGCAAGCGGTGCCCGCTGGATCGTGCGGGGCACGGTCACCCTTGACGCTGCGCGCCAGGGCTACGAGCTGACGATGCAATCGTTGTCGCGCATGCCCGGTGAGAAAACGCGGTGGGAACAAGGCGAAGCGGTAGCGTGGGGGCCGATTGCATTCTCCGATGAGCTGCCGCCCGAAGTCGCCTTCGAGCCTCTGGCATCCGGCGTAGTCGAACATCTGGGGTTGCCTGTGCGCGCGGCGGCGTCGCCGGACCCCGCCGCGTCTGCGCCGCCGCAACTGCCTTCATCGCCGAACGATCTCGCGCACGATCCCGGCTCCGCGCTCGCACGCGCCGAGCGGCTGCAGCTCCTGGCGGTCACCTACCGCAGCTCCGACGTGGACGGCGAGTACCTCTGGGAGCGTTCTTTGGTGGCCGTAGCGCATCTACCCGCGGCAGACGAACGTGCCCGCGTGGTACGTGGGCGTGCCGCGTTGCACCTCTACCGCAGGCCCTATGCGTTGGCGTTGGCGCAGGGACTCGATTCGCCCGAGGCGCGCGCCGTGCTGGCGCTGGCGCAGGGCAACCTGTTCGAGGCGCAGCCATTGGTGCTGCAGATGAGCGACCCGTTGGCCGCGCTGATCACCGAAGTCGAGCTCGAGCACGTGCGCGAACGCTACCGCCGCAGCGCCGGGTTTCGAGACCGGCGCGACGGTCTGCTCGACCGGCATCCGACCTATGCCGCGCTGCTGTACGTTCCGCTATCGAGCGATGAGTGGTTCCAGCCCGCATCGCACGAGCTGATTCGGCGCCAGCTCACCGCGCTCGGCGTGCAACCGGAAGAGGATCTGCCGATCAGGCTGGCCCGCAGCATCGCGCAGCAGTTCGGTCAGGAGCTGTTTATCCCTGGCGATAGCGCACGCCTGCCAGTCGCCATCGAGCGCACCTACGCGCCGCTGTGGCGCGAGCGGGCGTCACAGTGGCGCGGCGCGCGCGCGTTCGATCGCCTGGCGCAGTGGGATCTCTACGATGCGTTGTACGCCGCTAACCGCGCGGCAGTCACGAACTCGGCCCAGTCCATCAGCTCGCGCCAGGCCCTGCCCAAGAAACTTCTGTCCTTGCTGCGCGACCTGGGCGAGACCTTCGCCGGCGCTCCGGAGCTGGAGGTGTCGACCGCCTGGGCGCTCGGCCAATTGCGCTCCGAGCGCAGCGAACTCTCCCGACAAGGTGCTCGACGAGAGGCAACGCCGGCTGCTCCGCGATCTGGTGGCGTGGGAAGGCGGAGAGACCGAAGCCGAGCGCCACCTCGGTTGGGCGCTCACGCCCGATCTGCAGCGGGCCTACCTCGACGAGCCGCCGCGGGCGTGGCGGCCTCCGCCCAACGCGCGGCCCGACTGGCAGCAGGCGACGCGAACGCAAGACCGAGCAGCGCTCGAAGCCAATCTCGCGCACGAGTTGCGGGTGGCGAGCTTCGCGCAGTACAGCTTCGAGCCGCTGTCCGAGTCGTACCGGCTGCTGGAGCGGCTCGGGCATGCGCAATCCGCCGAGCAAGTCGTTGCGCACGTGCGAGCCCGCTTCGCCGGCAATCCCGCGCGCGAGGACTTCCTGCTGCGGCTGGCCGAGGAGAAGGGCGACACGCCATCGTTCGTCGCGCTGGTCGAACAGCAGATCCGCGAGCAACCCGAGGAGTGGCCGCTCTACCTCCGGTTGGCGCGAGTGCAACTGCAAGCTCGCCAGGCGGAGCAGGCCCAGCGTACGTTGTTGTCCTACCCGCTGCTGCGCGGCGAGAAGGCCAACGCCGTCACGCTGTCGAACCAGGTGCACGAGGGCGGGGATCTGCTGCTGCGATCGGGGGAAGGCGTTCTGGCGCGCCCGCTGTTCGAGTTGGGCGCGGGCTACGACACCGGTTCCGCTGCGGAGATGTGGAGCCGGCTGCGGCTGGCGCAGCTCGACGGCAACTGGTCCGACGTGGGCGGTTGGGGACGCAGCCTGTACGAGCGCTACCAGAATGGCTGGGGCCTCGCCGATGTCGCGTGGGCGTCCTTTCTGCGCGGCGAACCGGAGCAGGGGTGGCGCGAATTCTATGAAGCCTCCAAGCGCTTCGAAGACGTCCGGCCCTGGCTTGCCGCGGTGGCGGGGCATCGCATCGCGGCCACCCCGGACGACGAGCTGGTCGCGTTTGCCAAGCGTTGGAAGAGCCTGTCCGGGAACGGCGCGCGTGAGTCCATCCTGCGGCAGCACTTCGTGTTCACCACGCTGGCGATCGACCGCGCGCCCGGTGACAAGGCGCTGACGACGGTGCTGGCGCTCGCCGCGAACTCGCCCGATCCGATCTACAAGCGTCTGGGCACCGGCTACCACGCGTTCAGGCGCGGCGACTATTCCACGGCGATAGAGCAGTTGAGCGAGATCACTCGGGCCGGCATCAACCAGTCCCAGAACATGAAGCGGCAAGTCGCCTTCACGCTGCCCTATTCCACTGCGAGCCTGGTGCTGGCCGGGCGCGGCGCGGAAGCGCAAGCCTTGCTCGCTTCATTTCGTCAGAGCGTCGGCGCGGATTTCTACTACCGGCTGTCCGCGGCCTATCTGCTGGGGCTCGGTGGCGACGCGCCGGGCGCCCTGGACAACTTGTGGCAGGCGCAGTTCGAAGCGCCGGCGCTGGATGAGGTGTCGGTGCCACCGCCATTCCAGCTGCTCGAGACCTGCGAGAAACTGTTCGCGCAGACGGGCGATGCGCGCTACAAGGAACTGCTGGTCGACCTGGCCCGGCGCCAGCGTGTGCACTGGCCATGGTCGTGGGCCTATGCCTTCGAGGCCAAGTACGCGACCGATCCACGCGAGCGCGAACGGGCGCTCGGCATCGCGCTGTTCCTCGACCCGCAATCCGAGCATCTCGCCGCCTTCAGCGCGCGCGAGCGCAGGATCGCGGGGGAGTGGTTCGCGAAGAATAATCCGTTTAGAGGCAAGTGAAATGGGTGAAGAGTGAAGGGTGAAGAGTGAAGACTGAAGAGTGAAGAGTGTGGCAATTGCACCAACGGACAAGCTTCCCCCTTTGCAAAAGGGGGACGGGAGGGGGATTTGCATTGCTTCGACATACCCCCGAATCCAAATCCCCCTGACCCAGGGCTTCTGGCCTGGCTCGATTCAGATCTGCGCGAAGCCACCGTCTACATGTAGATCCGCGCCGTGGATGTAGCTCGCCGCCTCCGAGGCCAGAAAAACGGCGGCCGCACCGATCTCCTCGGGCTGCCCGTTGCGGCCTAGCGGCACTTGCGCGGAGAGGTAGTCGAAGAACCCCTGCTTGCCCTCTTCGCCGCCAGCGAGCCCCACCAGTCCTGGCGTCTCGATCGGACCCGGGCTGATGACGTTCACGCGAATCTTGCGCTCCTTCAGATCGAGAATCCAGGTGCGCGCGAGATTGCGGATCGCCGCCTTGGTCGAGGAGTAGATGCTCAGGCCTTGCATACCTTTGTTGGCGACTATGGACGAGATCAGGATGATCGATGAGCCTTCGCTCAGCAAGGGCAGGGCCTTCTGCACGGTGAAGACCAGACCTTTGACGTTGATCCCGAACTGGCGGTCGTATTGTTCTTCGGTTATGGTGCCCAGCGGAGCGGCTTCGGCAACGCCTGCGTTGGCGACCAGAACGTCGATGCGGCCCTTCTGCGCCTTTACCGTTTCGAAGACACGATCCAGATCGCTCAGCTTCGCCACGTCCGCTCGAATGGCTGCAGCGCTCGAGCCGAGCGTCGTCAGGGCTTTGTCCAGCGCATCCTGGCGCCTGCCCGTGATAAAGACGAAGGTGCCCTCCGAGACGAATTGCTTGGCCGTTCCCAGCCCGATGCCGGTGCTGCCGCCGGTGACCACGGCGATCTTGCCCCTGAGTGTAGTGCCCATGACGGGTACCTCCAAAAGAATAAATGATGAACATCATCAATACGTCATAATGATGTCGGTTATCATATAATCTGTCAACTGGCTGGTACTCAGGAGAGCTTCAGATGAAGGTAAGCCGAGAGAAATGCGCCGAAAACCGCGCGCGTATTCTGGAAGTCGCGAGCACGTTGTTTCGCTCTAAGGGTTTCGACGGCGTGGGTGTGGCGGACATCATGCAGGCCGCGGGCCTCACTCACGGCGGTTTCTATGGGCATTTCGAGTCGAAGGAGGACCTTGCGGCGCAGGCCAGCGAGGCGACCATGGTCAGGACTGCGAGCTATTGGGACGGCCTTGCCGAAAACGCGAGCAAGCAGACGCTGCAATCGGTGGTGGAGAATTACCTGAGCAAGGGCCACCGCGACAATCCTGGCGGCGGCTGCATGTTCTCGTCCCTGGCCACGGAAGCGGCCCGTCAAACCGGCCCGGTGCGGACCGCCTTCACAAATGGACTCAGACCGGCTTTGAACGCCCTCGCGAAAATGGCCCCTGGGACGACACGCACGGCGCGCCGCCGCAAAGCGATCGCGATCATGGCGGAGATGATCGGCGCGATGGTCATGGCCCGCGCAGTCGACGACATCGACTTGTCCGACGAAATCCTCGACGCGTCGCTGCGGGACCTGAGCCAGGTGTGTAACGCTCAGTGAGATGGCGCAGATGGCGGGTTGTTCGCCCTTCACTCTCCGCCCTTCGCATCTCAGCTCCCCACTCTTGCGGTACCATCCCGCAAGCGACCTTTGGAGCCTCCCATGAAACAAATCGACCTGCGCAGCGACACCGTCACCCGTCCTTCGCCCGAGATGCGTGCCGCCATGGCCGCGGCCGAAGTGGGGGACGACGTGTATGGCGAAGACCCCACCGTCAACCGGCTGGAGGCGCTGGCCGCCGAATTGCTGGACAAGGAGGCGGCGCTGTTCGTGCCGAGCGGCACGCAGGGCAACCTGCTGGGTGTGATGTCGCATTGCGAGCGCGGCGACGAGTACATCGTCGGGCAGCAGGCCCATACGTACAAGTACGAGGGCGGCGGCGCGGCGGTGCTGGGCAGCATCCAGCCGCAGCCGCTGGACTACGAAGCCGACGGCACGCTGGACCTCGATCGCGTGGCCGCCGCAATCAAGCCGGACGATTCGCACTTCGCGCGCACCCGCCTGCTGTGCCTGGAGAACACGCAGGGAGGCAAGGCGCTGCCGATGGATTACCTGGCGCGCGTGCACGCCTTTGCCCGCGCGCGCAAGCTGTCGCTGCATCTCGATGGCGCGCGCGTGTGCAACGCCGCTGTGAAGCATCAGGTCGAGCTGAATGAGATCAGCCGCTGGTTCGACACGGTTTCGGTGTGTCTATCGAAGGGGCTGGGCGCGCCGGTGGGCTCGGTGCTGTGTGGCAGCCGCGATCTGACAGCGAAGGCGCGGCGCTGGCGCAAGGTGCTGGGGGGTGGCATGCGGCAGGCCGGCGTGCTGGCTGCCGCCGGCATCTACGCGCTGCAGAACAATATCGCCCGCCTCGCACAGGACCACGAGAACGCCCGGGCGCTCGCGCAAGCCTTGCGCGAAGTGGACGGACTGAAAGTCGACTACGGTGCGTCGCAGACCAACATGGTTTTCATGACCGTCGAGCCCAGTCTGGCCGAGCCGCTGCGCCAGTTTCTCAAGCAGCGCGGAATTCTCATCGGTGGCGGCAACCCCATCCGTCTAGTGACACACCTGGACGTGAGCCGTGACGATATCCAGGCTGTCGCAGGCGCAGTGAAGCAATTCTGTGCCCAGGGCCGCGTGGCCCGCCCCGCTGCTGCGTAGTCTAGGTCAGGCAATTACCAGCTTCCCCCTTTGGAAAAGGGGGACGGGAGGGGGATTTGCACTACAGCGGACGACTGCAAATCCCCCTAGCCCCCTTTTTCAAAGGGGGGAACGAATCACAAACCGGCTGCCGGACGCGGCTCCCGACCCCGAGTCGGCTATAATCAACCGCTCTGAAGACCTCGCCTGGGGCCGCATTGCATGTGGCCCCGCCTCATGCTCAAGGAGCCACGATGCGCTTCACACTCAAGCCGACTGTTCGGCAGCTCGCCCTGGCGTTTCCCGCTTTGCTGATCGTTCTGCCTGTCGCCATGAGCGCGGGCGAAGAAAAACCTGGTCCCGCTCTGCCGCCGCCCAGCCTGTATGACGCGCCCGAGCCGGGCCAGGCGGTCCAACCGGCGCCAACTGCCCCGACACCTTCCGCACAGGTGCCGGCAGCGCCGCCGCCTGCTGCCAAGACGGTCGACCGGATCAAGCCCGCCGTCGCTCCGGTCGAAGCCACGCCTGCCGCTGCACCCGTCGCTGCCAGGCCGGTCGCGGCTGCCAGCAGTGCCAGCGAGCCTTCCAAGCCCTGGTACGTCCGCTGGTTCGCCTGGCTGCCGTGGAATTCCTCGCACCAGAGCGCGGCCGCGCCGGCCAAGGCACAACCCGAGGCAACCACGACGGCGCAGGATGCCGGCACCCGCAGCGCGTACGCCTACGAGACGTCTGGCCGCACCATTCGGAGCGGTATGGGTGGCTGCGTGAAGATGGGGCAGTGGAGCCCGGACGCCGCCACGGTCGACTGCGATCCGGCGATGGTGGCAAAGCAGCCGGCGCCAGCCAAGACCGTCGTTGCCGTCAGCCCGACGCCGGTGCCCGCGCCGGTGGGTTCCGCCCCTGCGCCGGCGCCCATTCGCCAGGCCCGGCCCGCCCCAGTGGAAGTGGTGCCCTTGCCGACTGCAACGGTCGCCACAGATCGCCTGCCGATGCCGGAAGTGAAGGAGGAAACGATCACCGCAATGGCTGAGCTGCGGCCCATGCCCGAGCCGGACTTCGACAAGCTCACGCTGTCGGCCGGTGCTCTGTTCCCCCTGTCGAGCAGCACCATCAAGCCCTCGGGACACGAGAAGCTGGACGAGTTCGTCGAGCACCTGCAGGGCATGCAGTACGAGACCGTGCGCATCGCCGGCTACACCGACCCGACCGGCCCGAAGGCAATGAACGTGAGCCTGTCCAAGCGACGCGCGGAGGCGGTCAAAGCCTATCTCGTGTCCAAGGGCGTCGACCCCAGCCGCATCCAGACCATAGGCAAAGGCGGGAGCGACCCGCTGCCCAAGACGACGAATTGCGACGCGCTGCCGCGCATGGACAAGATCGTCTGCTACGCGCCCGACCGCCGCGTCGAGATCGACGTGATCGGCGGCAAGGAGCACAGCAGCTGATGTTCACCGCCCGCCTCTAACAGCCCCCTCGCACGCATCATGGCGATTGCCGACGACACCCACAGCATGGCGCTGTTCTGCGACTTCGAGAACGTGGCGCTCGGGGTGCGCGATGCGAAGTACGAGAAGTTCGACATCGCCAAGGTGCTCGAGCGGCTGCTGGTGAAAGGCAGCATCGTGGTCAAGAAAGCCTACTGCGATTGGGAACGGTACAAGGAGTTCAAGGGCGCGATGCATGAGGCGGCCTTCGAGCTGATCGAGATACCACACGTGCGCATGTCGGGCAAGAACTCGGCCGACATCCGCATGGTGGTGGACGCGCTGGACCTCTGCTACACCAAGTCGCACGTGGACACCTTCGTCATCATCAGCGGCGACTCGGATTTCTCGCCCTTGGTGTCGAAGCTGCGCGAGAACAACAAAGCGGTGATCGGCGTAGGCGTGAAGAAGTCCTCCTCCGATCTGCTCATCTCCAACTGCGACGAGTTCATCTACTACGACGATCTGGTGCGGGAGGATAAGGCGAAGGCGAAGGCCAGGGCCAAGCCCGCGCCGCGCAAGAAGGCAGCCCCCAAGGCCTCTGCTGCCAAGGCGGCGCAGGCGGATGTCGAGGTCGAAGACAAGCCCGAGCACGAGGACAAGACTGCGCAGGCGCTCGACCTCGTAGCGGGCACCTTCGATGCCCTGGTCGCCGAACGCGGCGAGGACGAAAAGATCTGGGGATCGATGATCAAGCAGACGTTGAAGCGCCGTCATCCCGGCTTCAACGAGTCCTACTACGGCTTCAAGAGCTTCAACAGCCTGCTGGAAGAGGCCGCCATCCGCGGGTTGCTCGACTTGAAGCGCGACGAGAAATCCGGCGGGTACATCGTAAGCGCCGGCGAGCACGAGCCGTTGCTCTCGGATTGAAGCCCGCGCCGGCGATCGTCAAACGACGACGCCGATTTTCAATCACCGATCTTCACCACTTTGTCCGCGGGCTTGCCCATACGCCGACTTGCGTTGCCTCAAATCTCGGCCGCTGGTCTTGTCCGCTATCAGTCAGCCAGCTCGAGGATGACCGGTTGGTGATCCGAGGCGTCGGTCGTGGAGTCCACCGTCATAGCCCGCACCCGCGGGACCAGATCTTCGGTGACGAATACGAAGTCGCAGCAGTAGACCGGCCAGGTCTCTTCGTACACTCCCACCGTGGGTGCATGAGCCTCACCGGGATGCGCGACGCTCCAGGCATCCACCAGGCGTGGCACGCCCGGCGCGAGCGGCGCCGTAATGCGCGCGTAGTCGGGATCGTCCGGCTTGAAGTTGAAGTCGCCACACACGATCGCCGAGGCAGGGCGCGGAGCTATGTCGAAGGACCCGCCGGGACGTTCGTCTGCGGCGCGGGGCGCGCGAGCGTGGGCGCAGGCTTCCTCGTGTCGCCGGAGCAACGCTTCCTCCTGCGCCGCGCGCTGAGCAGGCGAGTAGTACTCCAGGTGCGTAGAGATCACTCTCAGGGGCCCGCTTTTCGCTGCCACTACAGCTTCGAGGGCGAGACGCTGCATGCTGGGAACTGTCGCGTCGGCGGGCCACGGAAGAGTGTGGCGGAATACTTGCAGGACAGGCAGGCGGCTGAAGATGGCATTGCCGAATTGGCGCCGGCCGCCGCGGCCGTCGTTGAGATCGGTGGCGACGCCGAATATCGGAAGATAGCCGGGAAGGGCGGCGGACAGTTCAGCCATCTCGTCCTCCCCGTGGCTGCCTAGCAGCCCGGGGAAGTTCACCGCGACTTCCTGCAGACACAGCACGTCGAAGTCGGCCAGAGCGCGCGCCACGCGCGCGGTCCGCGCCGGATCCACGCGGCCGTCGATGCCGCGGCACCACTGTACGTTCCAGGTTACCACCACCATCTACGGTCTCCCCTTTGAACCGCAGAGACGCGAGAGAACTACATGATCACCGCGAGCCGCGAACTTCGGCAACCGCGAGATCACCCCGAACACCAGCATGAGACTCCAAGACGCCGAGAACTGCAATATTGCGAAGCACAGTCGAAGGTCATCACCAAAACTGTCGACTTCCCCCTTTTTCAAAGGGGGGAATGGTTCTGCTGCTCCGCACGCTGGGATGCTTGGTCTTCACTGTCTCACGCTCAATCCACTGACGACGACTAAACCGCTCACCAGCTTCCCCCTTTGAAAAAGGGGGACGGGAGGGGATTGCTGCGGTCGCGTTGCAATGCAAATCCCCCCTGGCTCCCCTTGTCAACGGGGGGAATCACCGCTCGCCACTCCGCGCGTCTCCCCGATTCAATCCACCAGCGACTGGTACACCAGGTCGCGCAGGATGACGCGGTAATGCTGCCGGCGATTGGGCTCCTGCGACATGTAGACCGGCACCAGCTGCTCCTTGGGATCGATCCAGAAGTAGGTCCCGGCGTAGCCGGCCCAGTAGAACTCGCCGACCGAGCTGGGCCACTCCGACTCGCCGGGATCCTTGCGCACCGCGAAGCCGAGCCCGAAGCCGTAGCCGTTTCCGGGGATCCAGTTGGTGCCGCGCGCGATACCCGAGCCGATCACGTGGTCCGAGGCCATGAATGCGACCATGCGGGGGCCCAGAATGCGCGTGCCCTCCAGTTCGCCGCCGTTGAGCAGCATCTGGGCGAAGCGGAGGTAGTCGCCCGCAGTGGAAACGAGCCCGTGGCCGCCGGCGAAGAACGTGGCCGGCTGGGTCACGTCGATCAGCTCGGCCACCTTGCCGGTCTGCGGGTCGACCTGCGGCTGGGCGATGCGCTTGTGCTTTTCGGGCGGCACATCGAAGCCGGTATCGGTCATCTTCAGCGGCTTGAAGATGCGCTCCGCGAGAAACTTGTCGAGCGGCTGGCCGGAAACCACCTCGACCACGCGCCCGAGGACGTCGACGGAATGGCCGTACTCCCACACCGTGGCAGGCTCGTATTGCAGCGGCAGCTTGGCGAGCTCCTTGCAGAAGCTCTCCAACGTCTGCTTCGGCGAGAACAGCCCGGCCTGGCTGTAGAGTTTCTGGACCTGCGTCTTCGGCGCGTTGCCGTAGGTAAAGCCCGAGGTATGGCGCATCAAGTCCTGCACCGTGATCTGACGCTTCGCCGGCACGGTGTGGAAGCTCGACGTACCGGCCGCCGCATCGAAAGCTCTCGACGCCCACCTTCATGTCCTTGAACTCGGGCAGGTACTGGGAGATGGGCTCGTCCAGGCTCAGCCGGCCTTCCTCGACCAGGATCATCGCAGCCACGGTGACCACCGGCTTGGTCATGGAGTAGATGCGGAAGATCGAGCCGGTGGCCATGGGCACGCCCTTGGCCTTGTCCTGCATGCCGAAGGCTTTTTGATAGACGAGCTTGCCCTTGCGCGCGATCAGCACCACCACGCCTGCGAGCTCGCCGTCGTCGACCGTCTGCTGCATGGTCCGCGTCAGCCGTTCCAGCCGCGGAGAAGAAATGCCTACGTCCTCGGGCGTTGCCTCCGGGAGCGGGCCGGCCCGCACTGCGCCGGCCGTGACGAGCAATGCTAAGAGCGCGACTGCTCCGATGCTCAGACGAGCTGTGACTGTCGTCATCGGCGTCTTCTCCTGTCAGTCGACCAGCGACTGATAGACGAGGTCGCGGAACAGCGTGCGGTAGTGCGCGCGCTTGCCCGGCGCCTGCATCATCAGCACCGGCACCAGCTGCTCCTTCGGGTCGACCCAGAACGCGGTGCCGGCGTAGCCGCCCCAGTAGAACTCGCCCGGCGTGCCCATCCATTCCGACATGCCTGTCTCCAGGCGCACGCCGAAGCCGAGCCCGAAGCCGTAGCCCGGGCCAGGGAGCCAGTTGGGGCCCTTGGAGATCTCGGGCGTGAGGTGGTTCGACGCCATGTAGGCGACGGTCTTGCGGCTGAGAATGCGCACGCCGTCGAGCTGGCCGCCATTGACCAGCATCTGCGCGAAGCGCAGATAGTCGCCGGCCGTGGAGAGCATGCCATGGCCGCCCGCGAACAGCGTCGCCTTCTTTCTCGGGTCCAGCATGACCGCGGGGTCCCAGTCCTTGTCGCCACCGGCCTTGGGCTCGGCGATGCGGTCCTGCTTCGTCGGGCGGCACGTCCCAGCCGGTGTCCACCATCTTCAGCGGCTTGAGGATGCGCTCGGACACGAAAACGTCCAGCGGCTGGCCGGATGCCACTTCGACCACGCGGCCGAGCACGTCGGTGGAATGGCCGTACTCCCACACCGTGCCCGGCTCGTTGCGCAGCGGGATCTTGGCCAGCGCTTTGCAGAAGTCCTCGATGGTTTTCTGCTGCCAAAGATTGGCCTCGTTGTACATCTTCCCGATCTGCGTCTTGGGGGTGAACACACCGTAAGTCAGACCCGACGTATGGCGCAGCAGATCCTGCACCGTGATCTGACGCTTGGCCGGTACGGTCTGGAAGCTCGACGTGCCCATGGCGGGGTTGAACGTCTCGATGCCGACCGGTCATGTCCTTGAACTCGGGGATGTACTTGGAGATCGGCTCGTGCAGGCCGAGCTTGCCTTCCTCCACCAGGATCATCGCGCCGACGCTCACGATCGGCTTGGTCATAGAATAGATGCGGAAGATCGAATCCAGGGCCATCGGGCGTGCCGCGCGTCGGATCCTGCATCCCGATGGCTTGGCTGTATACGAGCTTGCCGTTGCGCGCGACCATGATCACCACGCCGGGCATGTCACCGGCGTCGACGGCCTTCTTGAATACCGCGGTCATCCGCTCCAGGCGCTGGGACGACATGCCGACTTGCTCGGGCGTAGCCTCCGGCAGCGGCGCCGCGCGCGCGGATGTCGGTGGCGCCGAGCAGCGCGGCGAATACGAGGCCCAAGGCGCAGGCACGAACTGAAAGTCTCATGACAGGTTTCTCCCCCTAGAATGGTTTGGTTTCCGGCAAGTGGCTAACGATTCCCCCTTTGAAAAAGGGGGGCCAGAGGGGGATTTGGCATTCCTGCGAAATAAGCCGACGACCGCAAATCCCCTCCCGTCCCCCCTTTCGAAAGGGGGAAGCTGGTGTACCAGTGTCGTTGTCATCAGCGGGTGATCGTGAGTCAGTGCAGCCTCACGCCCACAAACGGCACCCGTTCGCTCACTCGTGGCCGATGCCATCGGCACGCAAGCGTACATCGATCTTCGCTTTCTGGACGCCCCCGCTGTTTCGTACTGTAACAGGCCTTGCCTCGGCAACACTGTGTTTCAAAAAACCTCGTGTAGAGGTCCCCTGGCAGTCCGTTGGTCTGGTTGAATAGCAGGTTCAACGCACTCTCGGCCAGGCCCATGAACATGTTCACGCAGGAAGCCAGATTGAACCCCCCAGGCTTGAATGACCCTAGCCGGAAGACTGGATTCCTCAGATCGCACTGGCGCTGGTGGGTCGGAGCGCTCGCCATCTGTATCCTGGCGGCCGGCGTCTACGTCTTCTTCGCCAAACCGGGCCAGGCGCAGTCCGCCGGCGGCAAGCAAGCTCAGAACCCCGCCGCTCGCAGCGTGCCGGTGGTCGCGGTGCCGGCCAAGACCGGCGACGTCGGGGTCTATCTCAACGGGCTCGGCTCGGTCACGCCGCTCAACACCGTCACCGTCAAGAGCCGCGTCGACGGCCAGCTGATGAAGGTGCTGTTCCGCGAAGGCCAGGTGGTGCGCGCGGGAGATCTGCTGGCCGAGATCGACCCGCGCCCGTTCCAGGTCCAGCTCGACCAGGCCGAAGGGCAGCTCGCGCGCGACCAGGCGCTGCTCAAGAACGCGCAGCTCGACCTGGAGCGCTACCGAGTGCTGGTCGAGCAGGACTCGATTCCGAAGCAGCAGCTCGATACGCAGGCGTCGCTGGTCAGGCAGTACGAGGGCGCGGTCAAAGTCGACCAGGCCGCGATCGACAACGCCAAGCTGCAGCTCGTCTACTGCCGCATCACCGCGCCGATCAGCGGGCGCCTGGGGCTGCGCCTGGTCGATGCCGGGAACATGGTGCACGCCACCGACACCACCGGCCTGGTCGTGATCACTCAGCTGCAGCCGATCACGGTGGTCTTCACCATCCCCGAGGACAGTCTGCCGCAGGTGCATGAAGAAGCTGCGCGCGGGGGAGCAGCTCACCGTCGACGCCTACGACCGCGAGCAGAAGGTGAAGCTCGCTACCGGCTCGCTGCTGACGGTCGACAATCAGATCGACCAGACCACCGGCACGGTCCGTCTGAAAGCCGTCTTCGACAACGACGACAGCGCGCTGTTCCCCAATCAGTTCGTCAACGCGCGCCTGCTGCTCGACGTGAAGAAGGGCGCGACGGTGGTGCCGTCGGTCGCGATCCAGCGCGGCACGCAGGGCGCGTTCGTCTATGTGGTCAAGGACGACCAGACCGTCGCGTGCGCGGCCGGTCACGGTCGGCGCGACGCAGGGCGACGACGCGTCGGTCGAGACCGGCGTCGCGCCCGGCGAGCTGGTCGTGGTCGACGGCGCCGACAAGCTGCGAGACGGCAGCAAGGTCGAGATCCAGACTGGCGAAGCGAGCGCCAGCCCGCGCAAAAAGGCAAGTCGTGAACCTCTCGCGCCCCTTCATCCTGCGGCCGGTCGCGACCTCGCTGCTGATGGTGGCGCTGCTGCTGGCCGGCGCGGTGGCGTATCGCCTGCTGCCGGTCTCGGCGCTGCCGCAGGTGGACTATCCGACCATCCAGGTCGTGACGTTCTATCCGGGCGCCAGCCCCGACGTCATGGCCTCCTCGGTGACCGCGCCGCTCGAGCGTCAGTTCGGGCAGATGCCGGGCCTGAACCAGATGACGTCGACCAGCTCCGGCGGCAGCTCGGTGATCACGCTGCAGTTCAGCCTCGATCTCAATCTCGACGTGGCCGAGCAGGAGGTGCAGGCCGCGATCAACGCCGCCTTCACGTTCCTGCCGAAGGACCTGCCCAACCCGCCGGTCTACAGCAAGGTGAATCCGGCCGACGCGCCGGTGCTGACGCTGGCGCTGACGTCCAAGACCCTGCCGCTGCCGGCCGTCGAGGATCTCGCGGACACACGCCTGGCGCAGAAGATCTCGCAGCTGCCCGGCGTCGGGCTGGTCAGCATCGGCGGCGGCCAGCGGCCGGCGGTGCGGGTGCAGGCCAATCCCACCGCGCTCGCGTCCTACGAGCTCGGCCTGGAAGATCTGCGCAGCGCCATCGCGGCGGCCAACGTCAATCAGGCCAAGGGCACCTTCGACGGCCAGCAGCGTGCATTCACCATCGCCGCCAACGATCAGCTGCTGACCAGCCGCGAGTACCGGCCGCTGATCGTCGCGTATCGCAACGGCGCGCCGGTGCATCTGTCGGACGTGGCCGACGTGATCGACGACGCCGAGAACGTCAAGCAGGCGGCGTGGATGAACGACGTGCCCGCGGTGATCGTCAACATCCAGCGGCAGCCGGGCGCCAACGTCATCGAGGTGGTCGACCGGATCAAGAAGCTGCTGCCGCAGTTGCAAGGCGCGCTGCCGGCGGCGGTGCAGGTGTCGGTGCTCACCGACCGCACCACCACCATCCGCGCGTCGGTCAGGGACGTTCAGTTCACGCTGATGCTGTCCGTCGCGCTGGTGGTGATGGTGATCTTTCTGTTCCTGCGCAACCTTGCCGCGACCGCCATCCCGAGCGTGTCCGTGCCGCTGTCGCTGGTCGGCACCTTCGGCGTCATGTATCTGCTCGGCTTCAGCCTCGACAATCTGTCGCTGATGGCGCTGACCATCGCGACCGGCTTCGTGGTCGACGACGCCATCGTGATGATCGAGAACATCGCGCGCTACGTCGAAGCGGGCGAGTCGCCGCTGGAGGCGGCGCTGAAGGGCGCGCGGCAGATCGGCTTCACCATCCTGTCGCTGACCGTCTCGCTGATCGCCGTGCTGATCCCGCTGCTGTTCATGGGCGACGTGGTCGGGCGCCTGTTCCGCGAGTTCGCGATCACGCTGAGCGTCACCATCCTGATCTCGGCCGCCGTCTCGCTCACGCTGACGCCGACCATGTGCGCGCGGCTGCTCAAGCACAAGCCCGAGTCCGAGCAGAGCGCTTTCTACCGCGTCACGGGCCGATTCATCGATCGGGTGATCGATTTCTATGCGCGCACGCTCACGTGGGTGCTCGAGCGCCAGACGGCGACGCTGGTGGTCGCGGTTGCCACGCTCGCCGTCACCGCGCTGCTGTACATCTTCATCCCGAAGGGCTTCTTCCCGGTGCAGGACACCGGCGTGATCCTCGGCATCTCCGAGGCGCCGCAGTCCGTGTCGTTTCAGGCGATGGCGGAGCGGCAGCAGGCGCTCGCCAAAGTGGTTCTGCGAGGATCCTGCCGTCGAGAGCCTGTCGTCGTTCATCGGCATCGACGGCACCAACGCCACCCTGAACAGCGGACGCATCCTGATCAACCTGAAGCCGCTCGAGCAGCGCGGAGCGAGCGCCAGCGAAGTGATCCGGCGGCTGCAGCCGAAGCTGGCGCAGGTGGAGGGCATCACGCTGTTCATGCAGCCGGTGCAGGATCTTGTCGATCGAAGACCGCGTGAGCCGCACGCAGTATCAGTACACGCTGGAGGACGCCGATCCGCGCGAGCTGAGCGAGTGGTCGCACGAAGCTGGTCGAGCGCCTGCGCACCGCACCGGTGCTGCGCGACGTCGCGAGCGATCAACAGGACCAGGGCCTGCGCGCCACGCTGACCATCGATCGCAGCACCGCGTCGCGGCTGGGCATCACGCCGCAACTGATCGACGACACGCTCTACGACGCATTCGGGCAGCGCCAGGTGTCCACCATGTTCACGCAGTTGAACCAGTACCGCGTGATCCTGGAGGTGAAGCCCGACTTCCAGAAAGGGCCGGGTGCGCTCAAAGACATCTACGTGCGCTCGAGCGCCGGCACGCAGGTTCCGCTGAGTGCGTTCACGCAGTACGCGGAGGGGTCCGGGCCGCTCGCGATCAATCATCAGGGGCAGTTCCCGGCCGTCACGGTGTCCTTCAATCTTGCGCCGGGCGCCTCGCTCGGCGACGCCGTCAAGGTGATCGAGGCGGCGAAGCAGGACCTCGGCATGCCGCCGAGCATCCAGGCCGGATTCCAGGGTGCGGCGCAGGCGTTCCGCGCGTCGCTTTCGAACGAGCTGCTGCTGATCCTGGCGGCGGTGGTGACCGTGTACATCGTGCTCGGCGTGCTGTACGAGAGCTACATCCATCCGATCACGATCCTCTCCACGCTGCCCTCGGCCGGCATGGGCGCGCTGCTCGCGCTGATGCTGACGCGCACCGATCTGGGCGTGATCGCGATCATCGGCATCATTCTGTTGATCGGCATCGTGATGAAGAACGCCATCATGATGATCGACTTCGCGCTCGAGGCCGAGCGCCGGGAGGGCAAGCCGCCGGCCGACGCGATCTACCAGGCGTGCCTGCTGCGCTTCCGCCCGATCCTGATGACGACGCTGGCGGCATTGCTGGGCGCGCTGCCGCTCGCGCTCAGCAGCGGCGTCGGCTCCGAGCTGCGGCAGCCGCTCGGCATCGCGATCGTCGGCGGCCTGATCGTCAGCCAGTTGCTTACGTTGTACACCACGCCGGTCATCTACCTGGCGTTCGACCGGCTCGCGCGGCGGGTGGATTCGTCCCGCCCGGCCGAAGAGGGCGGTGAGGCGTTGGGCGCGGAGCGGCCGTGAACATCTCCGCGCCGTTCATCAACCGGCCGGTCGCGACGACGCTGCTCACGATCGGGCTGGCGCTGTCGGGAGTGATCGCCTTCCGCCTGCTGCCGGTCGCGCCGCTGCCGCAGGTGGACTTTCCGACCATCAGCGTGACCGGCTCGCTGCCCGGCGCCAGCCCGGAGAACATGGCGACCTCGGTGGCCACGCCGCTCGAACGGCAGCTCGGGCGCATCGCCGGCGTGACCGAGATGACGTCGACCAGCACCATGGGGTCGACCAACATCATCCTGCAGTTCGATCTCAACCGGAACATCGACGGTGCCGCGCGCGACGTCCAGGCGGCCATCAACGCGGCGCGCAGCCAGCTTCCCTCCACGCTGCCGAGCAATCCCTACTATCGCAAGGTCAACCCGGCGGATTCCCCGGTGCTGATCCTCGCGCTCACCTCCGACGTGATGTCGCAGGGGCAGATGTACGACGCCGCCTCCACCATCCTCCAGCAGAAGCTGTCGCAGGTCGACGGCGTCGGTCAGGTGCAGGTGGGCGGCAGCTCGCTGCCCGCGGTGCGCGTGGACCTCAACCCGACCGCGCTGAACAAGTACGGCATCGGGCTGGAGGACGTGCGCACCATGCTGTCCAGCTCCAACGCGAACCGGGCCAAGGGTCATCTGACCGACGGCGACAAGACCTGGGAGATCTACGCCAACGACCAGTTGCTGAAGGCGGACGAGTATCGCAATCTCATCGTCACCTACCGCAACGGTGCGGCCGTACAGTTGGCCGATGTGGCCGACGTGCAGGACTCGGTGGAGGACTTGCGCAACGCCGGCTTGACCAACGGCAAGCCGGCCGTTCTGATCATCGTCTATCGCCAGCCCGCGGCCAACATCATCGAGACCGTCGACCGCGTACGCAGCGTGGTGCCGCAGCTTCAGGCCTCGATTCCGGCGGCGATGAATCTGTCGGTCGTGCTCGACCGGACCACCACCATCCGCGCATCGCTGCGGGACGTCGAGATCACGCTGATGATCTCGATCGTGCCTGGTGATCCTGGTGGTGTTCGTGTTCCTGCGCGATTGGAGAGCCACGCTGATTCCGAGCGTGGCGGTGCCGGTGTCGCTGATCGGAACCTTCGGCGTGATGTACGTGTGCGGCTACAGCCTCGACAACCTGTCGCTGATGGCGCTGACCATCGCGACCGGCTTCGTGGTCGACGACGCGATCGTCGTGCTCGAGAACGTCTCCCGCCACATGGAGGACGGGATGCCTCCGCTGAAGGCCGCGCATGCAGGGCGCGAGCGAGGTCGGCTTCACGGTGCTGTCCATGAGCACGTCGCTGGTCGCGGTATTCATCCCGATCCTGCTGATGGGCGGCATGATCGGGCGGCTGTTCCGCGAGTTCGCCGTGGTGCTGTCGGTGGCGGTACTCGATCTCGCTGGTGATCTCGCTGACCACCACGCCGATGATGTGCGCCCGCGTGCTCAAGCTGGAGAAGGACCAGGTCCGGGGACGGCTGTATCGGGCGAGCGAGCGGGCGTTCGACTGGGTGCTGGCCCGCTATCGAAGCGAGCCTGTCCTGGGCCCTGCGCCATTCGTTGATCATGATGCTGGTGACGCTTGGCACCATCGCGCTGAACGTCTATCTGTTCGGCATCGTGCCCGAAGGGCTTCTTTCCGCAGCAGGACACCGGCCGCTTGAACGGCTCGATACAAGCGGCGCAGGACATCTCGTTCCAGGCCATGCGGGAGAAGCTGGCCGATCTGGTAGCGGTCGTGCAGGCGGATCCCGCGGTCGAGAGCGTGCTTGGGCTTCACCGGCGGGGGATTCGCCGGAACGCGCAACACCGGGCGCGTGTTCGCCTCGCTCAAGCCGCTCGACGAGCGGAAGCTGAACGTCGATCAGGTGATTGCGCGTCTGCGCGGCAAGCTGTCGAAGGTGCCGGGTGCGACCCTTTACCTGCAGGCGGTGCAGGACGTGCGCATGGGCGGCCGGCAGAGCAACGCGCAGTACCAGTTCACGCTGCAAGGCGAGAGTCTGAGAGAGCTTACCGCGTGGTCGCCGCGCGTTCTGCAGCAGCTGCGCTCGCTGCCTGAGCTGGTCGACCTCAACAGCGATCAGCAAGACAAGGGGCTGAAGGCTTCGATCGTGATTGACCGCAGCACGGCGTCGCGGCTCGGCATCACGCCGCAGATGATCGACGACACCCTGTACGACGCGTTCGGCCAGCGGCAGGTGTCCACCATGTACACGAGCTCAACCAGTACCACGTGGTGATGGAAGTGGAGCCGCGCTACTGGCAGCGGCCCGAGACCCTGCAGGACATCTACGTGCGCTCGACCAACGGCGCGCAAGTGCCGCTCAGCGCATTCGCCCGTTTTCAGCCCAGCAGCGACACGCTGGCGGTGAATCACCAGGGCCAGTTTCCGGCGGTCACGCTGTCCTTCAACCTGGCGCCGGGCGTGGCGCTGGGCGACGCGGTGCGCGCCATCGAGCAGTCGATGCGCGAGATGGGCATCCCGTCCAGCGTGCGCGGCAGCTTCCAGGGCACGGCGCAGGCGTTTCAGGCATCCTTGTCGAGCCAGCCCTGGCTGATCCTCGCCGCGCTGGTGACGGTGTACATCGTGCTCGGCATTCTGTACGAGAGCTACGTCCATCCGATCACGATTCTGTCGACGCTGCCGTCGGCGGGGGTGGGTGCGATCGCGGCGCTGCTGCTGTTTCAGACCGAGCTCACGGTCATCGCGATGATCGGCATCATTCTGCTGATCGGCATCGTGAAGAAGAACGCGATCATGATGATCGACTTCGCCCTGGTGGTGGAGCGCACGCAGGGCAAGAGCTCGCGCGATGCGATCTACGAGGCGTGCCTGATGCGGTTCCGGCCGATCATGATGACGACCATGGCGGCGATGCTCGGGGCGTTGCCGCTCGCGGTGGGCGGAGGCGTGGGGTCCGAGCTGCGACGGCCGCTCGGTATCGCCATCGTCGGCGGATTGATCGTCAGCCAGATGCTCACCCTGTACACGACGCCGGTCGTGTATCTGTATCTCGACCGATTCAGGCTGTGGGTTGCACGGAATGCGCGGCGGGCGCAAGGAATCGCACGGCGGCAGCGCTGAAGCAACGTATGTCGCCCCTTTGAAAAAGGGGACGGGATTAAGGTGGGGGATTTGAATTGGCTAGGGGATGCTGCAGTGCGTCGGTCTATGGTCGAAGCAAAGCAAATCCCCCTCCCGTCCCCCTTGTTCAGGCGGGAGGTCCGTAACGGTGCGGCTGATTCGATGCTACATTCTGGAGGCATTGCATGAAAACAACGGCCCGGAAACGGGTGATTCAAGAGCGGCTGCGTGTCGTCGTGCTGTCCGGCGCGGTCGCGCTGTCGGGCGGCTGCATGGTCGGGCCGGACTACGTCAAGCCGAAGGCCGAAGCGCCTCCCGCCTACAAGGAAACCGGCGAATGGAAGACGGCCGAGCCGCAGGACCATCTGCCGCGCGGCAAGTGGTGGGAGATCTTCAACGATCCCCAGCTGAACGCGCTCGAAGAGCAGATCGAAATCTCGAATCAGAACGTGCAGCAGGCCTACGCGCAATTTCGTCAGGCACGTGCAGTGGTTCAAGAGGCGCGGGCCGCGTTTTTCCCGACCGTGACGGTAAATCCTCAAGTCACCCGCGCCAAGTCCTCCAATACGCTGGGCGACGCAACCGGTCGCGCGCGGCATCAACACCTTGTATCAGTTTCCGGTGGAGGCCTCGTGGCAGATCGACCTCTGGGGTCAGGCCCGCCGCGCCTACGAGTCGACTGTCGCCACCGCCCAGTCGAGCGCCGCGACGCTGGAGACGATGCGCCTGACCGCGCAGGCCGAGCTCGCGCAGGACTACTTTCAACTGCGCGCGCTCGATGCGCAGAAGCAGCTCCTGGACGACACGGTCAGTCGGCTATCAGAAGTCGCTCCAGCTCACCAAGAACCGCTATGCCAGCGGCGTGGCCTCGAGAGCGGATATCGCGGCGGCGGAGACGCTGCTGCGCAGCACCGAAGCGCAGGCCATCGACGTGGGCGTCCTGCGGGCGCAGACCGAGCATGCGATCGCGATTCTGATCGGCAAGCCGCCGGCGATGTTCTCGCTGGCGCCAGCGCCGCTCGCGGCGTTGCCGCCGCCCATTCCCCTGGGCGTTCCCTCTACCCTGCTCGAACGCCGGCCCGATGTCGCGGCCGCAGAGCGCAGCGTGCAGGCAGCCAACGCCCAGATCGGAGTGGCCATCGCCGCCTTCTACCCGACGTTGACCTTGAGCGGCGCGTTCGGCTGGGAGACCAGCAGCTCCTTCGGTTCCGGGCTGGGCAACTTGTTCATCTATCCGAGCCGCTTCTGGTCGCTGGGGGGGCAAATGGCCGGGACCTTGTTCAACGGCGGACTGTTCCACGCTCAGACCGAGGCGGCGCGTGCCGCCTACGACGGGACGGTCGCTGCGTACCGGCAAACGGTGCTCACCGGGTTCCAGGAAGTCGAGGACAATCTCGCCGCATTGCGCATTCTTAGAGCGGGAGGCCAAGGTGCAGGACGACGCTGTGGCCGCGGCCGATCAGTCCGTGCAACTGTTCACCAACCAGTACAAGGCCGGCACCATCAGCTACCTCGATCTGGTCGTGGTGCAAACCGCGCTGCTCAACAACAAGCGCACGGCCGTCACGATCCTCGGCAACCGCATGAACGCGGCCGTGCTCCTGGTCAAGGCACTGGGCGGGGGCTGGAACGCCGCCGACCTGCCGACGGGAGACGACCTGGCCGCCGGGCGGGATCGGTCGAAACAGGCTGACGCCGGCCAGCCCGCATCGGCGAATGGCACGAGCACGAAGCCGCAGTGAGGTGCCGCGGGAACATCTGAGACGGAGGATGGCCTTTCGATGATCGGCGCGAACGGTTTTCGGCGACACCACACCGGCTGGCACTGGCGATTTCATCGGCGCAGCGCTTGCGAGCTGCGCACTGCTTCTGTCGCTCCCGGCGCTCGCAGGCACCATTGTCACGCGCGAGCTCAACTCCACTGCGCTCGGCCGCCCGTGGAGTTACGCGGTCTATCTTCCGAGCGGCTATGACACGTCCAACCTCAAGTATCCGGTGCTGTACCTGCTGCACGGCAACGGCGGCAATCTCTACAGCTGGGCGAACGACGGACGGATTCAGGCGACCGCGGACGCACTCATCGCCAGCGGCGATATCCCGCCCGTCGGTGATCGTGATGCCGGACGCGGGGACGACCTGGTACGTAGACCGCAAGGAAAAGATGGAAACGGCGGTGATCGAGGACCTCATCCCCGACGTAGAGAAGAACTTGAAGGTGCTGACGACGCGCAGCGGCCGTCTGGTAGCGGGTTTGTCGATGGGCGGCTACGGCGCGATGCGCTTCGTACTCAAGTATCCGGACAGGTTCGCCGCCGCGGCGCTGCTGTCGCCGGCAATCTACAATCCGGAGCCACCGGAGAATTCGGCTTCGCGCCGCGTCGGCGTGTTTGGGGCACCCGATTACGATCCGGTCGTGTGGAAGGCGTACAACTACCCTGCGTTGTGGGACGCCTACCTCGCGAAGAAGATCCCGGTCCCGATGTACATCAATTCCGGCGACGACGACGACTTCTTCATCGAATCCGAGGTCGTCCAGTTCTATGAGCTGTTGCGCAAGAACAAGCAGCCCGCGCAGCTGCGCATCGTCGATGGCGCGCACGTGTGGGCCGTATGGGAGAGCACGATCGGCGACGCGATGAAATACATCTTCCGCTATTCGGCGCGGCCGGCGATGGCGCTAGCCCGAGCGCTAGGCCTGGTCACCGGCTCGATCGCGGCGTCGCAGCGCCGCTCCGATCGAGCGCCCTCACCCTCTCGTCCCTCACCCCTCACCTCTCGCAAACCGAACCACGTCGGGAAAGAACACCCGGAAGTCTGCCTCGAAGCCGTCATAATGCGCGGTGAGCTCCGCGCCCGAGCCCAGCAGGGCGTTGCCGCGCTTGAGCCGCTCGCCTATGCGGTCCAGCGCGACGCCGATGGCATCGACGTGCCGGTAAGAGGCGAGCCAGTCTGTCGCGGCCATGCGTGGTGCGATGAGCTGCAGCCGCTCGGGGAGCAGCGCGTGGCTGCTCCGCAGGGCGGCGTAAACCCGGGCCGTGAAGCCCTCCAGCGGAAGGTCCGAGTAGTCGGCCCAGTGACGCGCGAGGAAGTGGTCGTAGAACAGATCCAACAGAACGCCCGCGTAGCGACGCCGCTCGGGGCTCACGCGCGCGCGGCTCCGCGCCACCACCGGGTGGGCGTCGGTATAGGTGTCGATGCGTCGATGCAACGTCAGCCCTCGTGCGATGCCGGCCCCATGCCGCGCGTCGAGCGGACCCTTGACGAAATCACCCATCAAGCTGGCGACGATGGACTCGTCGGAGCCTTCGGCCAGATAGGCATGGGCCAGGAAATTCATTCGGATAAGAGCGCAGGCAGGTGTTGCCGATAGCAGACGATCGGCTTGGCGTCGACGCTTCGCAGTCGCGGCCGTGGAGTGATGCGGGCATGATAGCAGTGTGCCCGTGGAACGGGCTTCGGTGGCTTGGCGCCGCTGTGGCGAGCAAGGGGGTACCAAGGTGGACCTTCTGAACCAGTTGTTTTCCTCCGGCGAGCATGCTGCCGCTGGGGCACTGCTATGGCTGGCTGCCGTCGCTGGTCTGGCTGCAGGCGACGGCGGGCCTGATCGCGGGCAGTGCCTGCATGCTCATCCCGTTTGCCCTGCTCAAGGTCTATCGCCAGCGCTGGGATGTCCCGTTCCGCTGGAGCTTCCTGGTCTTTGCCGGCTTCATCTTCGCATGCGGGCTCACCCAGCTGCTCGATGTGTGGACCCTGTGGGTCCCGAGCCACTGGCTGCAAGGGGGCATCAAGGTGGTGACCGCGGCGTTGTCGGTCATGGCGGTGTTCACGCTGACCAAAGTCATGCCCGATGCCATGAGCATGGGTATCCCGGCGGCGCGGGCGGGCGTGGCCATGCGCCAGTCCAGCAAAAGCGATCCGGACTGGCGCGTGCGCACCGCGGAACTGGAGACAGCCAACGCGAGACTCGCGCGGCAGTTCGCCGAGCGCGTGAAGGTAGAGCAGGCGCTGCGCGACAGCGAGGAGCAGCTGCGCACGCTGGTCGAGCACGCTCCCGAAGCCATCGTCGTGCTCGACCTGGGCCAGGGTTGCTTCTCTCTGGTGAACGAGAATGCCTGCCGCCTGTTCGGGCTGCCGCGCGCAGAGCTGCTGCTGCGAGATCCGGTGCAGCTCAGCGCCCCGCTGCAACCCGATGGCCGCCTCGCGCGCGAATCGGCGCGCGAGAAAATCGAAGCGGCGCTGCACGGCGAGACGCCGGTGTTCGAGTGGATGCATCGGGATGCTCAGGGGCGCGACATTCTGTGCGAGGTTCGCCTGGTGCGATTGCCCTCTTCGGGTGCGCCACTGGTACGCGGCAGCATCCTGGACATCCGCGGCCGCAAGGCCATGGAGAATGCGCTGCGCGAATCGGAGGCCAAGTTCGCCACGGTCTTCCACAACTGCCCCGAACCGATCACGATCGGCCTGTGGCCCGAGGGCACTTACGTCGATGTGAACGAGGCATACGAGCGCCAGTTTGGCTGGGCTCGCGCGGAGGTGCTGAACCGTTCGGACATGTCCCTGGGTCTGTGGACGAAACCGGAGCAGCACGCCGAGCTGGTGCGCCTGTTGGACCGAGACCGGCAGGTCGATGCCTTCGAAGCGGACTTCCTGGGCCGCGACGGCAGCACGTGGATCGGACAGATCGCGGCCGCGCTGACCCAGATCAATGGCCGCCTTTGCGCGGTGATGGTGTTGCGCGACGTTACCCTGGCGCGCCAGGCGGAGCGCGCCCTGCGCGAGTCCGAGGCGAAGTTCTCCACGGTGTTCAGGACCTGCCCGGAATCGATCTCGTTTTCACTCCGGGAGGACGGCACCTACGTCGAAGTGAACGAGGCCTACGAACGGCTGTTCGGTTATTCCCGCTCCGCCGTGATCGGTCGCTCGGCGGTGGAGCTGGGCATCTGGGTCGATCCGGCCGAGCGTGCGGCGTTGCTGGAACAACTGGACCTGGAAGGGCGCGTGACCGGCTTCGAGGTCAAGTTCAAGCGCAAGGATGCCGAGATGTGGGTCGGTGAACTCTCCGCCGAAGCCGTGGTCCTGGATGGCAGGCGTTGCGTCGTGTTCGTCGTGCGGGACGTCACCGCGCAAAGGGAGGCGGGCGAAGCCCTGAAAAGATCCGAGGAGCGCTTCTCGACTGTATTTAGAACCTGTCCGGAGACCATCACGATCGCGACCCTGGCCGATGGGACTTATCTCGACGTGAACGAGGCTTTCGAGCGCCTGTACGGCGTATCCCGGGATGAGGCGATTGGCAACTCCTCCCTGGCGCTGGGCCTGTGGGTCGATCCCGGCCGGCGGCGCGAGCTGGTCCGACAGCTGGAGCAGAACCGGCGCGTAACCGGCTTTCCCAATCTCATCCGGCATCGGAGCGGCGAGATCAGAGTCAGCGAAATTTCCGCTGAGCGCATCGAGATCGATGGCCGGCCGTGCCTGATCGCAGTGGTGCGGGACGTGACCGACCGAGAACGGGCGGAGGAAGAAGTTCTGCGCTTGAACGCCGAGCTGGAGCAGCGCGTTCAACGGCGCACCGCCGAGCTGGAGGTGGCCAACCAGGAGCTCGAATCGTTCAGCTATTCCGTCTCCCACGATCTGCGCGCGCCCTTGCGCAGCATCCACGGGTTCGCTCAGGTCCTGCTGGAGGACCACGCGGCGCAGATCGACGACACCGGGCGGCGACACCTGGCGCGCATCCAGGCCGCTGCTCGGCGCATGGGGCAATTGATCGACGACCTCCTGCAACTGTCCCGCGTCACGCGCAGCGAAATAAAGCGCAAGCCGGTAGATCTCACCGCGCTGGCCCGCGAAGTGATGCAGGACATGCGCAGCGGCGACCCCGAGCGCCTGGTGGAGGTGGTGATACACGACGGCCTGCAAGGCACCGGCGACGCGCGACTGCTGCGGGTGGTGCTGGAGAACCTGCTCGGCAACGCCTGGAAGTTCACTTCACGGCGCGACGCCGCGCGCATAGAATTCGGGTTGAAGCCGGGATCGGCGGGTATCTTTCGCGTGCAGGACAACGGAGCGGGATTCGACATGGCTTATGCCGACAAGCTGTTCGGCGCCTTCCAGCGGCTGCATGGCGCCAAGGACTTTCCCGGCACGGGAGTAGGGCTGGCGACCGTCCGCCGCATCATCCGCCGGCATGGCGGGAGCATCTGGGCGGAGGCTGAGATCGATCGTGGTTGCGTTTTCTACTTCACTCTCGGCGAAGGAGACGGGCGACATGACTAAACGGGTCATCCTGCTGGTCGAAGACGACCCGGACGACGAGGACCTCGCGTTGCGCGCGTTCAAGCGCGGGGCCGTGGGCAATCCGGTAGCTGTGGCGCGCGATGGCGTCGAGGCCTTGGATTATCTCTACGGCACCGGCGTCCACGCCGGTCGCGATGCCTCCGTCATGCCAGCGGTCGTGCTGCTGGATCTAAAGCTGCCGCGCATGAACGGCCTCGATGTGCTGCGCCACATTCGCGCGGATGTGCGCACGCAGTGTTTGCCGGTAGTGATCCTGACCGCTTCGCACGAGGATCAGGACGTGATGCAATGCTATCGGCTCGGCGCGAACAGCTACGTGCGCAAGCCGGTGGACTTCACCCAGTTCGTGGATGCGGTCCGGCAGATGGGTCGCTACTGGCTGCTGCTCAACCATGCGCCGCAGGTCTGTGCTCCGCCCGGGTCGGCCAGCTGACCCAATCGGCACAACACGCCGACGGGGCATGCGCTGGCTGGCTGCATCGGTTTGCGGAGGCGTCTCACCATCGGCCAGTTGCTGCGCGTATGACTGAGCGACTCAAAGCGCTGATCGTCGACGATTCCCCGGACGACGCCGAGCTGCTGGCGCTCGAAATGCAACGCACCGGCTTCGACCCCGAGTGGACGCGTGTGGACAATGCGGCCGAGATGGAAGCAGTGCTCAACACAGGCGGCTGGCAGTTGATTCTGTGCGATCACGCAATGCCCGCTTTCTCCAGCACTCTCGCGTTGCGGCTGGTGCAGAAGCTCGGCCTTGATGTTCCTTTCATCGTGGTGTCGGGCACTATCGGCGAGGCCTCCGCCGTGGCGGCGATGAAGGCCGGTGCGCATGACTATGTGCTCAAGGACAGCCTGGCGCGGCTGGGCCCGGCCATCGAGCGCGAGCTGCGCGAAGCCGAAGCGCGCCGCAGCCAGCGTGCTGCCGCCGCGGCGCTGCGCGAGTCCGAGAAGCGCTTCGCGCTGGCGCTGGAGGGCGCCGACTTGAGTTTCTGGGATTGGGACCTGGCAACCGGCGCCTTCTTGGTCGATGACCGCGCCCACAGCATGCTGGGTTACGAGCCCGGTGAGCTTTCCGCGCACATCGACGCCTGGGCCGCGATCATGCATCCGGAAGACGTGCGCGAGCTGCAGCCGCAGCTCTTCGCTGGCTTCAAAGCGCGGCGCGAGAAGCTCGACCTGGTGGTGCGCATGCGCGCGAAGGCCGGTGACTGGCGATCCATCCTGGTCCGCGGCAAAGTGATGGAGTGGAGCCCCAGTGGGCGAGCGCTCCGCGCTGCTGGCACGCAGCTGGACATCACGCCGCAGAAACAGGCCGAAGTCGAATTACGGCTGGCCGCGCGCGTGTTCGAGAGTACAGCCGAAGGCATTCTGATCACCGACCAGGATGAGCGCATCATCGCCGTCAACCCCGCCTTCACCGAGGTCACCGGCTACCGGCACGACGAGGTGCTCGGGCGCCGTCCGAGCTTGCTCAACTCCGGGCGCCACGACGCCAAGTTCTTCGAAGAGCTGCGACAGGAGGTCCGGAGCGTCGGCCGCTGGCATGGCGAGATCTGGAACCGCACACGCGACGGCAGCGTGCAACCCTGTCTGGTGACCATCACCGCGCTCAAGGACCATCAAGGGCACGTCATCAACTATGTCGGGGTGCTGCGCGACATCTCGGCCATCAAGGAATCTCAACGGCAGCTCGAGTACCTGGCGAACTACGATGCGCTGACCGGCCTGCCCAACCGCAATCTGTTCTACGAGCGGCTGAAGATCGGCATCGAGAAGGCGGCGCGCCACCACGCCGGGCTGGCGGTGATCTTCATCGACCTGGACAACTTCAAGGTCATCAACGACACGCTCGGCCACGACGTGGGCGACCTGCTCCTGGTGGAGATGGCGCGGCGGCTCAAGAGCTGCGTGCGCCAGGAGGACACCGTGTCGCGGCTCGGCGGCGACGAGTTCATCGTGTTCGTCGAGGACATCGTCGATCCGGGTTTGCTCGTCGGCACGGCGCAACGGGTGGTTCAACTCGTGTCCGAACCCTATCACACCTCCGGACACGACATCTTCGTCACCGGCAGCATCGGCATCAGCACTTACCCCAACGATGGCACCACCATCTCGGAACTGGTGAAAAACGCCGACACCGCAATGTACAAAGTCAAGGAGCAAGGCAAGAACGCCTTCCAGTTCTTCCGGGAGGAGATGAACGCGCGCGCTTTCGAGCGGCTGTTCTTCGTGTCGGGATTGAGGAAGGCGCTCGAGCGCAATGAGTTCCATCTGCTCTACCAGCCCCAGGTGGATCTCGCCAGCGGACACGCGCGCGGGGCCGAGTGCCTCATCCGCTGGCAGCATCCGGAAATGGGACTGGTCTTGCCTGAGTCCTTCATCCCGGTGGCGGAAGACACTGGACTGATAGCGCCAATCGATGCGTGGGTGCTGCAGGAAGCTTGCCGGCAACTGCGGGAGTGGGACAAGACGCTCGCCCAGGGCGTGCGGGTATCGGTCAACATTTCGGCACGCCAGTTCCGCAGCCGGGACCTGGTCGACACCATCCGGCGCACCGTACAAGAAGCGGGGATCGAGCCGCAACGGCTGGCAGTGGAGCTGACGGAAAGCGCGGTGATGGAGGAGACGGACAGCGCGGCCCTCACGCTGCACCGGCTGAAGGACATGGGGATTGCGATCTTCATCGACGATTTCGGCACCGGCTACTCTTCGCTCGCCTACCTCAAGCGCTTCCCCATCGACGGTCTCAAGATCGACCAGACCTTCGTGCGCGACATGGCCGCCGATCCCGACGATCGGGCCATCGTCGCCGCCATCATCACCATGGCGCACAAGTTGAAGCTCACCACCACAGCCGAAGGTGTGGAGACCGCGGAGCAGGTGGAGTTCCTGAAGGCGCACGGCTGCGAGGCCGCGCAAGGCTACCTGTTCAGTGTCCCCTTGCGGGGAGACAAGCTGGTGGAGTTTCTCGCTTTGGAGGGGATGAGTGAGGATTGAGTGCGTGAAGGCGTGAAGGGTGAAGAGTAGAGTAAAGTAGACAGGTAGAGAGTGGTGAAACGGATCAATCAGCATCTCCCCTCTCCCCGGCAACCGGGGGAGAGGGTTAGGGTGAGGGGGCTTCACTCTTCACCCTTCACTCTTCACGCATGCAACTTTTCAGAGGACGTCCGATGATCCCCGAGCTCGGGCACTTTGCATTGATCGTGGCGCTGTGCATCGCCTGCGTGCAAGCGGTGCTGCCGCTGATTGGCGCGCAGCGCGGCGATGCCGCCTGGATGGCTCTGGCGCGCCCGGCCGCGCAGGGTCAGTTCGTGTTTGTGGCCATCGCCTTTGCCTGCCTGGCGGCATCGTTCATCGGCAACGACTTCTCCGTGTTGAACGTGGCCACCAACTCCAACTCCAGCCTGCCGCTGCGCTACCGCTTCGCGGCCACCTGGGGCAGCCACGAAGGCTCTCTGCTGCTATGGGTGCTCATGCTTACCGTGTGGATGACTGCGGTGAGCGTCTTCAGCCGCCACCTGCCGCGCGCAATGGTGGCCCGCATCCTCTCGGTCATGGCGATGATCAGCATCGGCTTTCTGCTGTTCATGCTGTTCACCTCCAACCCGTTCGAGCGGCTGCTGCCGCCGGCGGCCGACGGACGGGATTTGAACCCCTTGCTGCAGGACCCGGGCATGGTCATCCACCCGCCCATGCTCTATATGGGCTACGTCGGCTTCTCGGTGGCCTTTGCCTTCGCCATCGCGGCACTCATCGGCGGGCGCCTGGATGCCACCTGGGCGCGCTGGTCGCGGCCCTGGACCACCATGGCGTGGGCCTTTCTCAGCGTCGGCATCGCACTGGGCAGCGGCTGGGCCTACTACGTGCTGGGCTGGGGCGGGTGGTGGTTCTGGGACCCGGTGGAAAACGCCTCCTTCATGCCCTGGCTGGTGGGCACCGCGCTGATGCACTCGCTGGCGGTGACCGAGAAACGCGGCGGGTTCAAGATCTGGACCGTGCTGCTGGCCATCATCGCCTTCTCCATGAGCCTGCTGGGTACTTTCCTGGTGCGCTCGGGCGTGCTCACCTCTGTGCACGCCTTTGCGACCGACCCTGCGCGCGGGGTATTCATCCTGGCCTTTCTGGCGCTGGTCATCGGCTCCTCGCTGGCGTTGTTTGCCTGGCGCGCGCCCAAAGTGGGCTTAGGCGGGGCCTTTGCCTTCATCTCGCGCGAAGCGGCGCTGCTCATCAACAACGTCTTGCTGCTGGTGGCTTGCGCGAGCGTGCTGCTGGGCACGCTCTATCCCTTGTTCCTGGATGCCCTGGGCTTAGGCAAGATCTCGGTCGGCCCGCCCTACTTCGAAGCCGTGTTCGTGCCGCTCATGGCCCCGGCCGTGTTCCTCATGGGCATCGGCCCGCTGCTGCGCTGGAAGCAAGACCAGCTGCCGAGCGTTGCCGTGCGCCTGAAATGGGCCGCCGCCGTTGCGGTGGCCAGCGCCATCGTGCTGCCGCTCACTCTGGGTCGCTGGACTCCGCTGCTGGCGCTGGGGATTCTGCTTGCCATCTGGATCATCGCCAGCAGCGGCGTGAATCTCAAACAGCGCATAGCCCAGCTGCGCGCGGCCAGCGGAGCGAGCCTCGGCACCACCTTGCGCCAGTTGCCGCGCGGCTACCTCGGCATGCTGCTGGCCCACTGTGGGGTAGGAGTGTTCATCATCGGGGTGACGCTGGTGCGCGGCTACGAAACCGAGCGCGACGTGCGCATGAACATCGGCGAGAGCGTGAGTGCAGGCGGCTACCAGTTTCGCCTGGACGCCTTGCAAGACGTGCAAGGTCCCAACTACAGCGCGGTGCGCGGGACGGTGAGCGTGACCAGGAACGAGCGCGCGGTGAGCACCCTGCATCCGGAGAAGCGCTTCTTCACCGTGCAGCAGATGCCGATGACCGAAGCGGCCATCGACAGCGGGCTCACGCGCGATCTGTACGTGTCGCTGGGCGAGCCGCTGCCCGACGGCGCGTGGGTGGTGCGGGTGTATCACAAGCCGTTCGTCGACTGGATCTGGGGCGGGGCGTTTCTGATGGCGCTGGGCGGTGTGCTGGCGGTGACCGATCGGCGCTACCGGCTGGCGCGGCGCGATCAAGCGCAGCCGTCTGCGCGGCCTGCTCCGGTTGCTACCCCTTCAACCGCGACGTCCTAACCCGCTCTCCGTCGGACGCGCACGAGCGAACGCGTCGCCGATCACGCTGCAGTTCCCCCTTTGCAAAAGGGGGGTTAGGCGGGTAGGGGGGCAGGGGGGGATTTGTATTGTTGCTGAGGATTTGTAGCCAGGGGCTCACTTCGAAGCAATGCAAATCCCCCTCCCGTCCCCCTTTTTCAAAGGGGGAAGCTGTTGCTGTGGTGCATTTGTCATGTCGCCCTTCACCCTTCGACGTGATGCTGCTGACCGCCCGCTAGCTCACGACACGCGTCGGCCGCTGAGCACGAGTCCGGGCAGAGACTGGTTTGCTCCAACAAGAGGCCTTCAGGAGCGATGCTGCCGCCGGGTTGCGCGTTCCGTAGTTCCAGAGGCAAATCGTGCGGATTCACGTATAGCAAAACGCACCCTTCATCCCCTACCCCCACTTCACTTCCGGGAACAGACGCCGGACTTGGCGATTTCCTACCAGTCGGCCGAACGCGGCATAACCTGCCTTTTCGCGCCGCAGCCGACCCGCGACGACCGCTGGACTGATGTGCAGCTTGTCTGCGAGCGCCTGGATCGTCTCCGGTGATGGACGCAGGAATGCTTCGCTGCGCTTCCAGAGCGTCCTCGAGATGAACATCTCCGTGGCGATCCGGTTGGCCTCGGCTTCTTTGGGGTCGTCGTCCCGTTCGTCCTCGACCTCTTCGTCTGTGATGACCAGGCTCGCCTCTTCGAGATGTTTCCAGGCATGTGCGAGCTCATGCAGAAGCGTGAACCAGAAGGCGTCGAGCCGGTCGTGGCGTACGGTCAGGCCGATGATCGGCGCTCCATCCTGACCCAGCATGGCAGCGCCATCCAGCCTGGTCTGCGGGAGCGCGGGCAGGACGATCAGCGCAATGCCTTTCTCAGCCAGGAACGCCTGCGCCAGGCGCGGGCCGGTTTCCGCCCAACTCAGCTTGGCCACATAGGCCAGGAACTCATCGTCGAGGGTGCCGGCGTGCCAAGACCCTCGCTGGCGATGACTGGCTTGCGCCAGTTCACGTACCCGGCCGACCCAGAGCCGAAGATTCGTCTTGTTCGTTGCCGGGGTGGCCCCGTAGGTGATGGTGTGCCGCAGGTAGAGCGGACGTCGCTGAGGGGCGAGGTAGCGTCGAACAATGTCACCGGGCGTCAACGTGTCAATTTCTTCGGCGCTGAACCATCCCGACTTGACCAGCAACGGGAGAGAAACCTCCTCGGAGTCGGAATCGTCACCGTAGGTGGCTTCCGGCTCCCGGATCAACAGGTCGGCGGGGATCTGCAGCGATTCGCTCAAAGCCCTGATCATGGAGAGCGTGAGCGGGCGCTTGCGCGCGAGGATCTCGGACGCCCGGTTCTTGCCACCGAGAAGGGGGGCGAGATCCTTCTGCCGGAGTCCCTGCTCTTCCATCCGGAACAGGATGGCTTCGATCGGGTCCGGGCGGTCGAACCTGAAGCGCTCCTTTTCGTAGTCCTCGACGAGTTTGGCGAGCAGTTCCAGCCGGTCGCCCTCGGCTGAGCCGGGAGCGGGGTCCTCGGCGGCCAGGCGCGCGACTTCCTCCAGGTACGCCCGGTACTGCTTCTCGGTCTTGATGATTCGCGGTTCCATGGTCAAGACTTCTGCCCGATGCGCTTCGTGTACTCGGCGTGCGTGCCCGCCCAGCGGATCACGACGATCTCCGTCTTGTAGGCCAGCTGGACTTCCAGCCGGTATTGATTGCCCTTCACGTTGAAAATTACGAGGTTGTCCGCCAGGAAGCTCGCCGTGGCATGGCTTCGCTTGATATCTTGCGGAGTTCGCCACTGAACGGCCTCTGTGGCGGCAAGCCAATTGGCGATCCATTGGCGAGCATCGGCATGCTCCGCGCAGAACTCATCGAGCTTGTCGCGTCCGACGACATGCATTGCCTGGCTCTTACCGATTCGTTGGGCGATGGTAGCACAAAGTTCCCATAATGGGAACTAACTTCTAGTTCCCATTTCGGTGTACCCAGAGCAAGCCGAGCTTGAACGTTCGTCGCAATCGAGCTGGCAGCAGATGACGCTCACATGGATGGCCGCCGCGCTGGCTCGCATGCGTTGGGTGCGCTTGCTCAACCGGGTATTCGTATCTACATCGAGCGCTGCCCGAACTGTGTGGCTCGCTCGAAAATATCGTCGCCGCGATCACCGGCGCAGGCATTCGATCCATTTCAAGCCGCCTGATTGCGCGCTCTTGTCGGATCCCATCCGGTGTAGCCGTCAGCCGACGATCCCCCTGGGCTTATATTCGCGCGAGGGGCTAAACTGCCGCAAAAAAAGAAGCGTAAGCGATCTGTAACAGCCGCCTCGATATCCTAGCCGTACCTGTCCAGGAGACCACCATGCCAGATGCCAAACCCTTCGAACTCGGCCTCGTGATGGCCGGCGCCATCTCCGCCGGAGCCTATACCGGTGGAGTGATCGACTTCCTGGTGCAGGCGTTGGACGAGTGGTACAAAGCCAAGAGCGCCGGCGCAAAGGTGCCGCGCCATGACGTGAAGCTCAAGGTGATGAGCGGCGCATCGGCCGGTGGAATCACCGCGGCTATCGCGGCGGGGGCCATCGCATCGCGTTTTCCGCCGGTCACGGACGTCGCGAACTCCACCTTCTCCGAGAACAAGCTGTTCGACTCGTGGGTGAACCGGATCGACATCACCTCGCTCCTGGGCGTGACCGACCTGGAGAGCAAGAAGGCCCCCGTGCGCTCGCTGCTCGATGCGAGCGTGCTGCAAAAGATCGCGGACAGCGCGCTCGACATCGAGGCTGCGCCGGTGCGGCGGCCCTATGTGGACGAGGTGCTGCACGTGCTCACCACCGTGTCGAACCTGCGCGGCGTCGCCTACAACATCCCGTTCCAGAACCAATTGCGCGGCGGGCATGAGATGTATTTTCACGCCGACTACATCCATTTCGCGTTGAGCGACGGCGGCAAGCAGAAAGTGCCGGGCGCGCTGCCGTTGGATTGGCAGAAATCCGCTCCCGCCCTGCGGGGTAACTGGGACCGGCTCAAGACAGCGGCGCTCGCTTCCGCTGCGTTCCCCTTGGGTCTTGCCCCGCGCGTATTGGGCTACACGGCGCAAGCGGACGGCGATGTGTACGCCGGCCGCACCTGGCCCATCCCTTCGGCGGCCGACCAGGACCCCGCGACCGGCCAGCGCAGATGTGTCGAGTACCGGCCCATCGCTCCGGACTGGGGAGACAAGGGCGTCCCTCCGCAGTTCGACTTTCTGTGCGTCGACGGCGGCCTCATGAACAACGAGCCGCTCGAGCTCGCGCGCCAGATCCTCGCGGGCGGCGATCCCTTCAATCCGCGCGGCGCGGACACCGCGCACCGGGCCATCATCCTGATCGATCCGTTTCCGGGCGGCGACGCGGCGAGCGATCCCTACGTGGTCAAAGACGATCTGCTGAGCGTGCTATTGGGGATGTTCAATGCACTCAAGAACCAGGCGCGCTTCAAGCCGGAGGAGCTGGAGCTCGCACAGCGCGCGGATTGCTACAGCCGTTTCCTGATCGGTCCCACCCGCACGCTCCCCGATGGCAGCCCTGCAGCGCAGCCCATCGCGTGCGGCGTGCTCGGCGGCTTCGGCGGGTTCCTGGCTCGCGCGTTCAGAGAGCACGACTTCGTGCTCGGTCGCCGCAACTGCCAGCGTTTCCTGCTGCGCTACTTCAACCTCGCCGAGAACAATCCGGTCTTCGCCGGCACCGACGACGAAGCGCTGCGCGCGCAGTTCTGCACCAAGAACGACCAGGGCAAGCCCGAAATGGAGAACGGCCAGCGCCTGCTTCCCATCATCCCGCTCGTCGGCGAGGCAGCCAACGAAGTGCAGCAGATCCAATGGCCGGGCTTCTCGCAGGACCAGGTCCCGGTGCTCAGACAGCAGATCGAAGAGCGCTACAACGCCGTCGCGGAGGGCCTGATCGAGCAGTTCCTTGGAGACAAAAGCGTCTTGGTGCAACAAGCGGCACTCACGGTAGCGCACGCCAAGCGTGGCGACGTGGCTGACTTCGCGATGGACAAGATCGTGAAGGACCTCAAAGCGTTCGAGATGCTGCCCTAGGGGAAACCCCTTGAACGGTGCGCGCTAATTAGCGGCCGAGGATTTGCATCAGCTTGAGCCCCGCGCCGAGGAAGAAGCCGACCAGCAGCGGGGCGACAAAGATCAGCAGCATGACGGCGAGCAGCACGCGGGAGTAGGACGCCTGAGCGACGACGACAGTCCCGGCGACGAAATCATGCAGCGCGCGCTTGCGCGGCGTGAACGGTTGGATGAGATAGCCGAGCATCAAAAGCGCGATCGACAGATACCGCGCGAACCAGGTTTGACCGCGCAGCAACTCGACAGCGCCTTCGCACAGGCGCAGCGCGTGGCTCAGGCGATAGTGGTGCTGCCCGATCCGATCACCATCCCGGAGTCGCTCCTGCTCCGCGCCGACGAACTGATCCCCGCGGATCTGCGGCCGCTGTGCGCGGCCATGAGCGCACGCGCAATCATTGCGTGGGCGCTGGTGCGGGCGCAGGCTCGGACTCAGGCGGTACGGTCACCTCTGGCGGTTCCGCGTCTTCCGGCTGCGGCGCGGGCTGTTGCGGTGCCGCTGCCGGGGGCTCGACCCTCGGCTGTTGACGTTGCCGTGGCGGGGGCAGGAATTGCGCGGCGACGACGCAGAAATAGCCGGCCGCTTCCGAAAACTCTCCCAGTCAGCGTGGCTGATTCTCCTGGCTTGAGGCTGGCAAAAAGCTCCTTCGTGCCGCGGTAGGCGCCGCGGTTTGTCGGGCATTGCCGCGCCGACGATCCTTCGAGCCAGCCGACGGTGATCTGCAGCACGCTGTAGGCGGAGCGATTGCGGATCTCCAGTTCACGCAACGCGGGGGCGGTTCCCGGGTACGGTGTGCGGACCTGGACCAGCTGAATCTGCTCCGTCATCTGCTGTTCGACCGCGTCCGATGGGACCGGAACCGGCCGGCCAGGTATGTCCTGAGGAGGCGGTGGCAGGGGGCAGCGGCGGAGAGGGATCGACTCGAGGTGAAACGCGCACCGTCTGAGGCTCGCCTGCTGGCGCGCCCGACGGCGCACACACGATCTTGACGGTGGCCTCCTTCGCCATTTCGGCCACGTCGGCCACCACGAGCTGGCGATCGGTTACGGCCACGTCGTACGCGATGTTGTTGGCCCTCAGAAACGCCTCGAGCGCCGCCGCCTTCACCGCGAAGTTGACGTTCTGCGGAATGTCGCCGGTGCGTTTCGCGATGGCGAGCGCGTCCAGCTTCGAGGTGATGACCCCGACCAGGTTGCCGCCACCGTCCAGGAGCGGCCCGCCGCTGTTGCCGGGCTGCACCGGGGTAGTGACCTGGATGTACTTGGGATCGTCGCGCAAGCCAGCCAGCGCGCTCACGTTGCCGGTGGTGAGATTACCCCCCTGGGACAGCGACCCCGACAGCGGAAAACCGAAGGCGATGACGCTGTCTCCCAGACGCAGCGGCGGGCTGCTGCGCATCGCGATCGTCTTGGGCACATTGAGGGCGGTGTGCAGCACGGCGAGGTCCGACCCCGGATCGAGGGCCAGCACCCTCGCTGCAGCCTGCTGCGTCCCGAATAGAACCCGGACGGACTTGCACTCGGTGACCACGTGGGCATTGGTGACGATATGCGTGGCGTGCGAAACCGCAAATCCCGATCCCGTGCGGACGGTCGTCTCGGTCTGCGCGTACAGGGGCGTGTAAGCCACGGGACAGCGCGAGCCCTGCCAGGGCCGGAAGCAGCGGGCGTGTAAGGGAGCGGGAACGGGACCAGGGTTGCATACGCACACCCTACCAAAAAACCCCGGACTTGGGCGTTGTCTAAAACTGAGAATCCAAAACCCGCCGGCAAAAAAAACCGGGGACTTCGATGTCCCCGGTATCAACTCAACAGCGGTGGTTCTTAGGCGGGCTTCGCGACGAAGCCGTAGAAGCGGTTGTTGCGGGCGACCTGTTCCTTTTCGTACTCGGACTTGATCTGCGCCACTTTGTCGCGGCCGAGCTGCTCGTACTCGGTCTGAATCTTGTACTTGTACAGCCGCGCGGAATTCTCGCCGAAGATCTTGCGCTTGACCGGACCGTCCGGGTCGCCGAGCTTGATCTTCCAGCCCATCTTCTGCATCACGTCATCGGGGATCTCCAGCCGGCGCATGGCTTCGATCTGCCACTGCGGCGAGCCGTACCACACCGAGTCGCTGCCCCACACCACGTTGTCCGGCCCCATCTCGTTGACGAACTGTCCGACCAGACAGGCGGCGAAGCGCGGATTGGCGACGGCACAGGTCGCGAACGTCGTGCCGAGCTCGGCGTAGACGTTCTTGACGCCGTACTTCTTCGGCATGCGGGCCAGATCGGTCGCCCAGCGGATGTAGCCGGTCTTTTCGAACAACGCCAGTTCGGTCGCCGGATCCTCCAGGAACGGCCGCAGTGCGCCGTGGTACATGATGAAGTTGAGCTGCGGCCAGTCTTTCGCGGCCTTGGGCAGGTCGTCCACGGTGGCGTACTGCCACACGCCGGCCCACGAGGTCTCGTAGTCCAGCGGCAGCAGGCCCTTGTGGATACAGACGTTGTGCGAGTTCGATTTCATGAACTTCTCGTACACCGGGTACATCAGCTTCTCGTCGTCCAGCCGCCACATGGTCTTCTTGGTCGACTGGGGACAGCGGGTCGCCCACGGTGTAGCCCTTCCAGCCGTCGGGGCTCAACTCGGCCGCGCCGCGATCGACCTCTTCGACCCAGCCGTCGTAGTGGGGCGTGAACACGAAGTGGCTGAACAGGCGGCGGCCCGCCGGCGACCTTGTTGATCGCTTGACGCGCCTCGAAGATCTGGTCATTCGACAACAGCCACCACGACGGGTCGTCGAAGGGCGCGCCCGACAGCAGCGCGACCTTGGTGTCGCTGTCCAGATAGATTTCCTTCAGATAGTTCTCGAACTTGTAGCGTTGCAGCACGAGCGGCATCTTGTCCAGCATCTTCGGGTTCCAGTGCTCGGATGCATACTTGCCCAGCCCCAGAATCCCTTCCTTGTCGAAGTCGTCGCGCACGAAGTGGGTCTGGTCGTCGAAGATGAATTGCGTCGACAGCCGCTTCGCCCGCTCGTTGGCCAGGTCTTTGTCCGCCGCTTCCGCTTCCGACACGTTCCATACCGGGCCGAACACCTGGTTCATGGCCAGGAAGGCCGCTGCCATCCCCGACGCGGTGCGCAGGAACGTGCGCCGATCCATGCCTTGGTGCTTGCCGTACTTGTCCGCAAACTCTTTGATGAGCCCTTCGACCTGGCGTTGCTTCTCGGTCTGGGGCAACGGGTTGTATTCGCCATTGGACACGATCTGTGTCGGAATCGGCGAGCCAAAGCCCAACTTATCCGCAGGTTCGACCTGCGCTACTTCTTTTTCGCTTAACCACCCTGTTGACTTATGCTCCATTTCAACTCCCCCGTCAGTTCTTTGCATGAGGTCCATCGGTGAGGTTGGTGGGCGCCGACGATCGCAGCCATCTCGACCAGCGACCGGCAACGCCCCCTTATATAGGTCTAGCATCTATTCCCCAAGAGTCAAGGTGAAGATTGAGGCAATGCGAGACGCGGCGTATCGATTCTCCCGGTTTTACAGGATTGTCCGCACACAACGATGCCCATGCTGCCCGACCCGCGTTGCTTCGCAGCAACCACAGCCAACCCTTTAGCCAGGCTTTCCGCGCAGGCGGTCGAAGCCGCTGATGCGACGCAACGCCGCCAGCTGCTGGAACAGCTGCAGCGGGAGCTGCGGGAAGCTCTTGCGGCGGGCCGGGACGATCTGCTGACCGATGCGGTGGCCGAGGTGGTTTCGCCGCCCGCGGGGCGGGCGCTGTGGGAAGCGCTCGATCGGACCATCAATACCCCAGCCGACCGCCAGAGCGCGCTGGCGGCGCAGCTGTTTGCCATCCCACTGGTATTGGTTACAGGGGGTCTCGCACAAGCAGAGGTGTCCGGGATGCTCCGCGACGCGAACGCGGTCATGCGGGTGTTGGAATCGGAAGGCGCGCTCGGTCCTGCTCGCAACTTCGGGCTGAACACCGTACTGTGCGCGGACGTCTCGCTGGAAGGGGCTTTCCCATCGGTTTTGTACCGTCTGCTGCGCGGCCTCGAATCCGGCGAGACGGGGACCTGGTCCGATGTGATTCCAGCCGCCATCTACCTCGACTCGGCCGAAGAGAGCGTTTACCTCCGGTTCCTGACCGGCGTCATCGTCACGCCCGCCCAGTCCCCGTCCTTCCAGGAGATGGCCGCCGACATCGGGCGCTGGGGCATGCCGGTCAGCCGGGAGCTCAGCGCGCAACTCGGCCAGCCAGGGCTGTCCCTGCTTGCGCTGCCGCGCCCCCCGGCCGGCCCGCTGCAGGCGGTGCACGCGGGACGCCGGGCGCGCGAGGAAGTCGCATTCCAGGTCTTCATCAGCCGCGCGCTGCGTCGCTTGCGCTCGGAGCTGGGCGAACCGGAGGTGGAAGTAGCTGCTCTCGACACCGACGGCATCGGCGTGCGCCTCGCCTCGCCACTAAACCCGCGGCGAACGGAAAACCACCGCTGGGAGCTGGATGGGCTCGACGATCTCGCCGACGTTACCGCCAGCATTCTCGGGTTATTGGAGGAGTGCCGCGTGACCGGCGTCCGGGTGCTGGACACAGTTGTCGCCGACGCGGATTTTTGGCGAGGGAGCCCTCCGGCTCCACGCCAGTAGCTTCCACGGGGCGCGGCGGCAGTCCGATCGCCGCTCCGGCTATTCCTCCAGGAAGAGCTGAACTTCGCGGAACAGCTGCAGGCGGTTCCTTTCCATGATCACGGTGTGGGTTCCCTCGCCGATCTCCACCATCCGCTTCCAGGGTGCATTGACCAACAGGCCGAATAGCGCCTGCGCCATGTAGCTCGGCGTGTCCGCATCCCACTCCGCGTGCGCGAGGAACACCGGCACGTCGATCCTGCCCGGGTCGTAGCGCAGGTTTACCTGCTGCCCAGTACTCCCGCACGTCCTGAACCACACCGTTGGGCGCGCGCAGCAGGCCCGACTGAGCGCTGGCCGGGTCGGTGGCCCAGGTGGCGTCCGCCCACGCTTCGAACCAGCCCGCCGGAATGAGATCCTTCTGCTTCACCTCGGGCACGTTGGTGTACCAGCGCTTGCGGGCGCTTTCCTTCGTCACCGTCCGGTAGGCACCCAACGGGCCGTCTCCTCCGATCAGCGGGGGCGTATTGCGCAGCCACAACGGTGCATAGAGCGTCAGCCGATTGACCTTGCCGCTGTTCTGCGCGGTATAGCTGGCCATGATGGCGGTGCCCCATGACCAGCCCAGGAGATTGATCTTCTTCACCGCGCGCCGCGCCAGAATGTGGTCGACGGCGGCGCCCACATCCCGCACCGCCACGTCGGTGGTCACAATCGGCGTGTGATCAGTGGCGGGGCGGTCCATCTCGGGCGGCCGCGTCGACTGTCCGTAGCCGCGCAGATCCACGAGATAGACGTCGAAGCCGCGACACGCGATGTAGTCCATCCAGGAGAAGCCGCCGAGCGGCAGGTCGAAGGCAGTCTCGGACGGATAGGTGGCGCCATGCACGTACAACAGGATGCGCTCGGAGGGGAAGCCCGTCGCCTGGGCAGGGCGCTTGTTGCGCACGTACAGCTCGATGCCCGGCGTGTCCGACGCAATGCGGTAGCTCTCGCTGACGAGCGTACGCTCGGGCGCGCCGGAAGCTTCACAGGCGCTCGGCGCGGCTTGCGCAAGGGGCGTAACGGCAACGAGCGTCAGCAGACCGGCGAGCAGCGGCCAGAAGCGATAAGGCGATGCCATGAATTTTTTCCTGGTGGCGTGTGGAGGCTGCGAGAATAGCGCAGGCGGCAAGCAAACATAAGATCCCTCTCCCCCCGGGAGAGGGTAGGGTGAGGGAAGCATCCACGCCGTTACACTCCACTACAATGCCCGGATGCCCGATACGCCACCCGCGCAGACGCATCCCTACGATGCACTCACGCCCGACCTGATCCTCGACGCCGTTGACAAGACCGGCCGCCGCAGCGACGGACGGTTGCTCGCGCTGAACAGTTACGAGAATCGCGTCTATCAGCTGGGTGTGGAAGACGGGGCTCCGGTGATCGCCAAGTTCTACCGGCCCGGACGCTGGCCGCGCGCGGCGATCCTGGAGGAGCACGCCTTCGCCCTGGAGCTGGCCGCAGGCGAGTTGCCGGTCGTAGCGCCTCTGCAGGATGGGCAAGGCGTTACGCTGCACGAGCACGGCGGTTTCCTGTTCGCCGTCTACCCGCGTCAGCGCGGGCGTGCGCCAGAGCTGGAGCAACGCGACACATTGGAATGGATGGGACGCTTCATCGCTCGGATCCACGCCATCGGAGCGGCGCGTGCGTTCGAGCACCGCCCGGCCATCGATCTGCGCAGCTTCGGTGAAGAGCCATTCGCGTTTCTGCTCGAGCAAGGCTTCCTGCCGCCGGACTTGGCTCCCGCCTATGAGAGCGTGGTACGCCAGGTCCTGGCTCAAGCCGGCGACTGTTTCGAGCGGGCCGGGGATGTGGCCGACATCAGGCTGCACGGCGATTGCCACGCCGGCAATGTGCTGTGGGACGAGGATGGCCCGCACTTCGTCGATCTGGACGATGCGCGCCGCGGACCGGCGGTCCAGGACCTGTGGATGCTGCTGTCGGGCGAGCGCGAGCAGATGCAGCTGCAGCTCAGCGCGGTGCTGCGCGGTTACCGCGAGTTCTACGACTTCGATCCACGCGAGCTGCACCTGATCGAGGCGCTGCGTACCCTGCGTCTCATCCACTATGCGGGATGGCTGGCGCGGCGCTGGGACGATCCCACATTCCCCCTCAACTTTCCCTGGTTCAACACCCAGCGCTACTGGCAGGACCAGATCCTGGCACTGCGCGAGCAATCGGCGCTCATGCAGGAGCCGCCCTTGATTGTGTCCCGAGAGTGAAATGCGGTGACACCGGTGCTGGTGTGCACGAACGGCGTACCGGACGTGCAAGACTTACTCGCCGCTCAATTTTCCAGGCTTGCCGCTCGGCCCGGTTGAAGCCAGCGTTGCACCGGCCGAATTCCCGTTCTGAGCCGACGCACATTGGGCGCCGGCGTTTCGGTTGTAACCCTGGAGCGGGCTCAGCCGTTGGCATTTCGCTTGACGCCCCATGACCGTCTTATTACAGTTCCCACGCCACCATGTCTCGGAACAACGGCATAGATCCTGCTGATAGCAGGGCCAAGCCGGGATTTTCCTGGCGGGCAGGACTTAAGAAGACGGAGTGCCGATGCTCTACGCGTTGCACGAGCTGCATAAGACCATGACCGCGCCACTTGCTGCGTGGGCGGACGCCAATCGTAAGCTGTTTACCAATCCCTATAGTCCGTTCGCCTACCACCCGCTGAGCCGGACCATCGCCGCCAGCCAAGAAGTGCTGGCGCGGCTGATGCGGTCCTACGAGAAGCCGGCCTGGCGTATCGACCACGCGATAGCGGGGGGCAAAGAGGTTTCGGTGGACATCGAGCCCGCGCTGAAGAAACCTTTCTGCGTCCTGCAGCATTTCAAGAAGGAGATGGACAATCCCGGCCCGAAGGTGCTGATCTTCGCGCCGCTGTCCGGCCACCACTCCACCTTGCTGCGGGACACGGTCCGCGCAACGCTGCAGGACTTCGACGTCTACATCACCGACTGGATCGATGCCCGCCTCGTGCCGCTGGCCGACGGCCCGTTTCATCTCGACGACTATGTCGACTATTGCAAGGAATTCATCCGGCTGCTCGGGCCCGAGCTCCACGTGATATCCGTCTGCCAGCCGACGGTGCCGGTGCTCGCGGCCGTGTCCTTGCTGGCACAGGCGAAGGACCGGGCGGTGCCGAAGAGCATGGTGATGATGGGCGGCCCGATCGATACCCGGCGCAGCCCGACGGTGGTCAACGAGTTCGCCATGGGGCGCTCGCACGCCTGGTTCGAAGACAAGGTAATCCACCGCGTGCCGTTCAACTATCCCGGGTTCATGCGCAAGGTGTATCCCGGTTTCCTGCAGCACATTGGCTTCGTAGCCATGAACGCGGACCGCCACATCGACGCACACCGCAACTTCTTCAATCATTTGATCGTGGGCGACGGCGACAGCGCAAGCGCGCACCGGCGCTTCTACGACGAATACAACGCGGTCCTCGACATGCCGGCCGAGTACTATCTGGACACCATCAAGGTGGTGTTCCAGGATTTCGCTTTGGCCAGGGGCACCATGACCGTACGTGGTGAGCTGGTGCGGCCCGAGGCCATCAGGTCCGCGGCCCTGCTCACCATCGAGGGCGAGCTGGACGACATCTCCGGCAACGGCCAGACCGAGGCCGCTCACGGCCTGTGCCGCAACATCCCGGCCGAGAAACGCAGACACCTACAGGCGAAGGGCGTGGGGCACTACGGGATCTTCAGCGGGCGCAAGTTCCGCGAGCTGGTCTACCCGCAGCTGCGCGACTTCATCCGGCGCTGGAACTAGCCGCACCCGCCCTGCGAGGCTGGAAGGTCCGATCAATTCGGCCGTCGCACAGGTACGAACTGATCAGAATTCTGCTTCGCCCCGCCGGAGTCCATCGTCCAGCGTCCGCCTGGCACGGATCTCGAGTTCCCTTACTGCGTAAAGCACGCGTCCTCATTGCGCCCTTGTGCGGCGAAGCATCATGCTCGTCATAGTGCGTTTGTCATACCCGGGTTGCGGCATCGCGTAGACGGCGCTACCCCGGGTCTGTTGGTCCGGGCGGGATTGCCGCCATGTTCTTCCCGCCTGACGCGGCGGCTTGCAGAAAGTTTCTGGCGGTCCTATCATTGAGTTTCCATATTTGGGCCGTCAGATATGATGTACTGCACATGATCACCGCCGCACAACTGAGGGCTGCTCGAGCGTTGGTCGGCCTTGACCAGCGAGCGCTCGCGGAGGCTTCCGGACTGTCGCTTCCGACGATCCAGAGAATGGAAGCAAGCGAAGGCGTGATCCGGGGCAATGTGGATTCCCTGATGAAGCTGATTGCCGCGCTGGAGACCGCGGGCGTAGAACTCATTAACGAAGGGGCCCTCAGCGACAAGGGCGGACGAGGCGTGCGACTCAAGGCGCGCTGAACCGCGGTATCCCTTCGACCTCGCCCCCCAGCCTTAGAGATGAGCGCGACGACGCCATGGCTGTGACGGTCCTGCTGTCCTGCTGTGGCGTGTTGCTCGCGACAAGCGTAGCGGCTCTGGTCGGCACGCGCAGGAACGCGCACACGTCTGTTACCTATGCGATCGCGTTCGTCACCACTACAGTCGCCTTAGTAACTGCTTGCTGCGCACTCCTCACTGACACGGCTGCACCCGACAGCGTCCAGCTACCGATCGGCCTGCCCTGGCTCGGCGCGCATTTTCGGCTAGATACCCTGAGCGCGCTCTTCCTTGTCATTACCAATCTCGGTAGCGCCATGGCAAGCCTCTACGGCCTGGGCTACGGACAGCATGAACAGGCGCCAAGACGCGTGTTGCCGTTCTTCCCGGCCTTTCTGGCGGGCATGAATCTCGTTGTCCTCGCGGACGACGCATTCACCTTCCTGCTCACTTGGGAGTTCATGTCTCTTACGTCGTGGGCGCTGGTTATGGCCCACCATCGACAGCCCGACAACGCGAAGGCAGGCTATATCTACCTGCTGATGGCAAGTCTGGGCACGCTGTCGCTCCTTCTGGCTCTGGGTCTCCTGGCGGGGCCCGGCGGCGCCTACAGCTTCGACTGCGATCCGCAGCGCGCCCCCTCCAGCAGCCGTGTCCGCTGCTGTCCTCGCTTTGGCCCTGGTCGGGGCCGGGTCCAAGGCCGGGCTCGTGCCGTTACACGTTTGGTTGCCACTCGCCCATCCGGCCGCGCCGAGTCACGTATCGGCACTCATGAGCGGCGTCATGACAAAGGTCGCGGTGTACGGCTTCGTGCGCATTGTCCTCGACCTCCTGGGTCCACCCATATGGTGGTGGGGTGCTGTGGTGCTCACCTTCGGGGGCATCACCGCTGTGCTGGGCGTGCTGTATGCGCTCATGCAGCACGATCTCAAGCGCCTGCTCGCCTATCACACCGTGGAGAACATCGGCATCATTTTCATCGGGCTTGGCCTCGCGCTTGCCTTTCAGGCCAACGATATGCGATGGGCGGCGGCGCTCGCGCTGACCGCGGCTCTGCTGCATGTGTTCAATCATTCCATCTTCAAGAGCCTGCTATTTTTCGGAGCCGGTGCAGTGCTGACTGCGACCGGCGAGCGCGACATGGAGCGCCTGGGCGGACTCATCCATCGCATGCCTCTCACCGCCTTTGCCTTCTTGGTGGGGTCGACCGCCATCTCCGCGCTGCCTCCGTTCAACGGGTTCGTTTCGGAGTGGCTCACGTTCCAAGCGATACTCCTGAGCCCCAAGCTCCCACAGTGGATGCTTAAATTTCTCGTCCCTGCCATCGGCGCCATGCTTGCCCTGTCTGCGGCCCTCGCTGCTGGCTGCTTCGTCAAAGCATTCGGCGTGACCTTTCTCGGTCGCCCCAGGACAAATGTCGCACAGCTCGCCAGGGAAACCGATGTCTTTTCGCTGACCGCGATGTTTGCTCTTGCTTTGCTCTGCCTGATCGCCGGGGTCGTGCCTGGGTATTTCATCGATGCGCTTGCCCCGGTCGCGCAGCAGTTGCTGGGGGCACAGCTGCCAGAACAGAGGCAGTTGGAGTGGCTCACGATCGTGCCAATCGCAGAGAGCCGAAGCTCCTACAACGGCCTGGTGCTGTTCGTTCTGATCGCCGTATCGGCGTGGCTGGCGGCGTATGTCATCCATCGCCTGGGCTCACACGCGCTGAGACGCTCGGCCGCGTGGGACTGCGGATTCCCTGATGCGAGCCCATCGACTCAGTACACGGCCGATAGCTTTGCCCAACCGATTCGTCGGGTGTTCGGCACCGTCGCATTCCATGCGCGCGAGGAGGTGCACATGCCTCCTCCCGGGGACGTGCGGCCGGCCCGTTTCCACGTGTATCTCCGGGACCCGGCGTGGGATGTTCTGTATGCGCCGGTCGAGAGGTTCGTAGGCGTTACCGCAGATCGCTTGAACCGGGTGCAATCGTGGACCATCCGAGCCTATCTGAGTCTCGTGTTCGGTGCTCTCGTGGTGCTGTTGATGGTGCTGGCGGTGTGGCATTGATCGTGGACGCGCTGGTCCAGCTCGCTCAGCTCGTACTGGTGCTCCTGCTCGCGCCATTGCTGACCGGCTACGTCCGCAAAGTCAAAGCGCACTTGCTGCGTCGCCGCGGCCCGCCGGTGCTGCAACCCTACCGCGATCTGTTCAAGTTGTTGCGCAAAGAAGTCGTTCTGGCAGAGAACGCTTCGTGGCTGTTTCGCGTCGCGCCCTACCTTGTCTTCGCCACGACGCTGGTCGCCGCGGCTCTCGTGCCCACATTCGCTACCGGCCTGGTGCTGAGTCACGCGGCTGACCTCATTGCGATCGTTGCGCTGCTGGGCAGCGCCCGCTTTATCCTGGCGCTGGCGGGGCTCGATGTCGGCACCAGCTTCGGCGGCATCGGCTCGAGCCGAGAGATGATGATCGCATCGCTCGCTGAACCGGCCATGCTGATGGTCGTATTCACGCTGTCGCTCCTGGCGGGCTCGACTCAGCTTTCGTCCGTCTCGGCATTCCTGCATGGACCCGGCGTGGGGCTGCGCGTCTCTCTGGCGATGTCGCTCGTTGGCCTTATCATGGTGGCGATCGCAGAGAATGCGCGGATCCCGGTCGACAATCCGGCGACCCATCTCGAGTTGACCATGATCCACGAGGCCATGATCCTCGAGTACTCGGGGCGCCATCTCGCGGTGATCGAAGTGGCCGCCGCGCTCAAGCTATTGCTCTACTTGTCCTTGATCGGCTGTGTTTTCGTGCCGTGGGGTGTCGCCACGGCTGGCCAGGGCTTCCCTGCTTATGCGGCGGGGCTGGTTGCATACATCGTCAAGCTCACCGTGGGCGGCTTCCTCCTGGCGGTCTTCGAGACCGTAACGGCGAAGATGCGCGTGTTTCGGGTGTCGGACTTCCTTGGTGCGGCGCTCATGCTTGGGCTGCTGGCCGCATTGCTGCTGTTTGTGTCGCAGAGCGCGTAATGGACCGCCTCGCGCTGGACGTGGCCCACCTGCTCGCCGGCGGATTGGTGCTCGTCAGCTTCTTGCTCTTGTATCAAGACCGGATGTTCGGTCTGCTGAATACCTTCGCGCTGCACGCGCTCGTGGTCTCCCTATCGGTCGCATGGCAAGCCTATATCCAGCTCGCCCCGCATCTCTACATCACGGCGGCTGTCGCCTTGCTCGTGAAAGCCATCATCATTCCGGTGGCGTTGCATCGAATCATCGTGCGCCTGGGGATCCACCGGACTATCGAGACCATCGGAGGAATCGGAAGAACGATGCTGGCCGGCATCGGGCTGGTGGCCCTTTCCATCCTGGTCATGCTGCCCATCACGGCTCAGGCCGGCACGCTCGCGCGCGAGGACCTCGCCTTCTCTTTGTCGGTGATCCTGCTTGGCCTGCTGATGATGATTTCGCGCCGCAACGCTGTCAGTCAGGTCATCGGGTTCATGTCGATCGAAAATGGGTTGATCCTGGCCGCGACTGCGGCCAAGGGCATGCCGCTCGTCGTAGAGATCAGCGTGGCGTTTTCTATTCTCGTTGCATTGATCGTGATCGGAATCTTTCTGTTCCGAATCCGGGAGCGCTTCGACACGGTAGACGTGCACGCCCTGGAGCGTTTCCGTGGTGAGCGGTCATGAACCCTTTGGGTCCGTCGCTGGCTAAAGCAATCCTGTTGATCCCGATGTGCAGCGCGGTGCTGGTGGCCCTGTTCTCCAATTATCGGGTTACAGCGCGGCTCAACGTCCTGGGAACCCTCCTCACGTTCCTGGCTTCGACTGGCCTGTTCTTCGTGCGGCCCGACCCCGGGCCATTTCTCATCGTCGATGACGTCAACGTCGTGTTCATCGTGCTGACGACGTTCGTCGGTTTCACGACCAGCGTCTTCAGCGGCAGTTACATCGCGCACGAGCTCGAAAGTGGACGCTTGACGCCGGTCTATCTTCGCTTCTACCACGCCATGTATCAGATGCTCATGTTCGCGATGAACCTGGCGCTGTTGGCAAATAACGTAGGGCTGATGTGGGTTGCAGTCGAGCTGGCGACACTGACTACGGTATTGATGGTCGGGATCTATCGCACCCCGGCCGCCCTCGAGGCGGCTTGGAAGTATTTCATTCTGGGCAGTGTGGGCATCGCGCTGGCTTTGTTCGGGACGATACTCGTCTATCTCGCCGCGCGCTCGGTTGTGGGCGAGGGTGTGGACGCAATGGCCTGGGACGTGCTGGTGAAGAGGGCCTCGGCTTTCGATCCTGCCCTGCTCAATCTTGCCTTCGTTTTCTTGCTGCTGGGTTACGGGACGAAAGTCGGGCTGGTCCCTTTACATGCATGGCTCCCGGACGCGCACGCGGAAGGCCCGACGCCAATCTCGGCGGTGCTGTCAGGGTTGCTGCTGAACGTCGCGCTGTTTGCGGTCCTGCGCTTCAAGATGGTGATGTCCGCCAACCCAGGAGCGCTGGCCCCAGGACCGCTGATGGTCACCTTAGGATTGATCTCCGTGCTGTTCGCGGCCTTCATGTTGTATCGGCGGCACGACATCAAGCGGATGTTCGCCTACTCTTCGATCGAGCACATGGGAATCATCACCTTCGCCTTTGGGATGGGCGGGCCGCTCGCGAACTTCGCCGGGCTGCTGCACATGACTTTTCACAGCCTGACCAAGTCGGCAATCTTCTTCTCTGTCGGCCACATCGCACAGGTGAAGGGGACGCAGGCGATGGCCGAGATTCGGGGCCTGACGGTGTCGCATCCAGTCCTGGGGTGGGGGTTGGTCCTCGGCGTGGTCACCATCGTCGGGCTCCCGCCCATGGGCATCTTCATGAGCGAGTTCCTGATCATCACGTCAACCTTTGCCCGTCAGCCCGCGCTTGCGGTCGCGTTGGCGCTTGGGCTGCTCGTGGCATTGGGTGCGCTGCTGCTGCGGCTCAATACGCTCGCGTTCGGGGATCCGTACGGGAGTGATGCTCGTAGCGAGGCCTCGTTCGTTCCGATGTTCGCGCATCTGGCGCTGGTTGTGGCTGCCGGGATCTATCTTCCGCCCGCCCTGGTTTCTTGGTTTCAGCATGTTGCCAGCTTGCTGGGTTAGGGAAGCCAAGCTATGCCGGGCATGACCACTTTGGGTGATGTGATACAGGAAGGTCGCCTCATCAAGGCGCATCGGCCATGGCCTCGTGTCATCGTCGGCCGGGAGGTCTGGGAGGGGGCGACCCACCTGCTCGAAGATGGACAGTTCAGTTTGCTCGGGCTTTGGGGCGCAAAGGCGTTTGTGCACATGGCTATCGTCGGTCCAGGGGCCGACGGGCCCGCCGTCCTCAGCCTGGCCTGCGACCACAACCGTTTCCCTTCCGTAGGACGTTCTGCATCCGCCTGCGATTCGCCTTGAGCGGACAGTCCGTGACCTGGTGGAGCTGGAGCCAGAGGGTCTTGTGGACACGCGTCCATGGCTGGATCACGGTACGTGGCGCCTGCGACCCCCTCCTGGCGCAGCGCACGGCGCGGGCGTGCCTGATCGATATGCCTTCCTGCCGGTCGAAGGCGAGGGCCTGCATCAGATTGCGGTCGGTCCGGTTCATGCGGGCATCATCGAACCCGGTCACTTCCGCTTCACGGCAAACGGCGAGACCATCGTGCGGCTCGAGGGGCGACTTGGTTATGTGCACAAAGGGATCGAGTCGCTCATGGTCGGGCTCTCGGTTGAGCGGGCTGCCGTACTCGCCGGGCGGGTTTCCGGCGACAGCACCGTGGCCTACGCCTTGGCCTTTGCGCGGGCAATCGAGGCAGCGCTTGGAACCCACGTTCCACAGCGCGCCGTCTGGTTGCGGGCGCTCATGGCCGAATTGGAAAGACTGGCAAATCACTTTGGCGATCTCGGTGCCGTATGCAACGATGCTGCGTTCGCCATGCTGCATGCGCAGTTCGGCCTTCTGCGCGAACATGTGCTTCGCGTGGCGGATACGTGCTTCGGCCATCGGCTCATGATGGATCGCATCGCGCCCGGCGGGGTGCTTTGCGACCTGTCGGGGGACGAGCTGGGTACGATCGTAGCTCTCGTCGCTCACATTCGTGCGCACTTTCCCGAGCTTATCGAGCTCTATGACAACACCGCGTCGCTGCAGGACCGTACCGTCGGGACGGGAATCCTCACACCCGCGCTCGCGCGACAGTTCGGGGCTGGAGGCTACGTCGGGCGGGCTTCGGGACGGGCGTTCGATGCGAGACGGACGCCGGGCTATCCGCCGTACGACGCGCTGGAGTTCGAAGTGCCGGTGTTGGAAGACGGCGACGTAAATGCTCGCCTCTGGATCCGCGTGCGCGAGGTCGAGCAAAGCATGCGGATCATCGATCAGATTCTGCAGCAGCTGCCTTCCGGTGCAATCCGAGCTGCGTTGCCAGCGCGACTCGAGATCCACGCAGGCGAAGGCGTCGCGTTGGTGGAGGGCTTCCGCGGCGATGTTCTGGCATGGGTCCAGCTTCGCGAGGATGGTAGTGTCGAGCGCTGCCACTTGCGCGATCCCTCATGGTTCCAATGGCCGCTGCTCGAGGCTGTGATCGAAGGCAACATCGTCGCTGACTTTCCCCTTTGCAACAAGTCCTTCAATTGTTCGTATTCGGGACACGATTTATAGGTTGAAGGCTGATGCGTAGACTCCTGTTCAAGAGCCTCGTGCATGGGCCGCTGACCGAGGCAGCGCCGCTCAAAGATGAAGCCGCCATGCAGGAACTCGCAGCGCAGCTCGACAGCGCGGCCCGACGACGATTGGGTCGAACGCTCTCGATTCGAGAGGTCGATGCGGGATCCTGCAATGGGTGTGAACTGGAAATAAACGCCCTCAACAACGTACTGTACGACTTGGAGCGATTTGGAATTCGGTTCGTCGCCTCGCCGCGCCACGCCGACGTGCTGCTCGTAACGGGTCCAGTCACCACCAACATGCGCGAGGCGCTCGAGCGCACCTATCAGGCAACCCCTCACCCGAAGTGGGTTGTCGCCGTCGGTGATTGTGCCCGCGACGGGGGGATCTTTTCGGGCAGCTATGCTTGCGTCGGTGGCGTCTCCGCGGTCCTCCCCGTCGACTTGCACATTCGCGGCTGCCCGCCTTCGCCGATGGCATTGCTTAAGGGCTTGCTGGCACTGCTTGATCACGTGGATCGCGAGGTCCCTGCCGAGGTGAGCGGGCAGACCCGCTTGCCGGCGAAACCGGCAGGGCAATAATTGCCCAGACGCGGTTGTCTACAGAAGCATCGAAACCACAATCAAACCGACAACGATCGATATGGCGATTGCGAAGACCAGGACCAGTCGCGAGAACGATTCACTTTCTGCCATCTCGTCCCTCCTCTGCCCCTGGGGGATGGTGAGCTGCAAGACGCGGTCTGGGCTGGTGCCCGCCGCAAGACCGTGGATCTCTACCCTTCCGGACCTGCCGGACATCTTGCCAACCGTAACCAGTTCGGGGGAAGCGGGTGCCTGCCGAAAAATTCCTCCGATGCGAAATATGGGGTCGCCTTCTCAGGGCGGACTGATTGTATGTCGCGCACCTGAACATATTCGTCGCGACGCGTCCCGCGCTCCGGCCAGACGATACCGCGTGCCCTGGCTTCGCCCGGAGCCGACAGTCCGCCTTTCGGAGCGATCACCTCGTGCACTCGGAAACCGCCGATCTTGTGACCGTCGCGAAGCATCAGTTCCACCTGTGCACCCCGCGTCGTGCATTCGACCAGCTTGTCGAGAACGCCTCCGATACTTGCGTTAGCGCCCTTCACGTGTCGCCAAATGCCTCAAGAGATTACCCGAGAAGCGTGACCGATTTTAAGGTCGTGGCACTGCTTGAGCTGCTTGACATACGTAGAAAACTCGAGACCGAACAGGTCCTCAAGTCTTCTCGCCTGGCACAGAAGCCATTTCCATTGGGGCTGAAAAGGTCTGTCCTTTGCCGCGAAGACAACGGAATTGCCACTGTCATCGGTAAGTACCGCGATGACTGCCTCACCGAAGACATCACGTATCCAGCGCAGATGGGAGAGACAAGTAGTCCGGTCTCCGGCCAGATTCATGACGAACATGCCGGTTGGGCTCAAGCACCGCCGGGCGCTCTCATAGAAGCCGGGATTTGCCAGGGACGCAGGAACACCATCGCGGTCAAACGCGTCAACCAGCAACGCGTCGACTCTTCTCCGCAGCGCCGACAGGTAGGCCGCCCCGTCGGCCTGAATCACGGAAAAGCGGAAATCGTCGCTCGGGATGAGAAATTCGTCCCGCAATGCAATCACGTCGGGGTCGCTCTCAACAGCGGCAATGCGAGCCGAAGGAAGGTATCGGTAGCAATACTTCGCGATGGACCCGCCACCAAGCCCAATGAGCGCGATCCTCCTTGGCTGGCAGTTGAACAGCAAGAACGCCATCATCACCTGCGTATAAGACAGATCGAGGACGTAGGGTTCCGAGATCCGCATCGCGCTCTGTATGTTGTCGACACTAAAGCAGAGGCAGCGCAGTGCCCCGTCTTCGAGGATATAAGGTCTGTTGTATGTTCCTCCTACGACGCGCTCGTAAAGGTCCTCCTGTGGGCTATCCGCAGACTCCATAAGCCGTAGCATCCCCGACTCTCTCAGAAATGGGCTCGGCAGCTCCAGCAGTCCTGGTAGCTCTTGATTCACAACCCGGTCATTGACTTGCGTCGCATGAGCAAAATGCCCCCTGCGCGCGGCATCAACCTCCTCCTCTTTCCCCCGGCTTGGCTCCACTCTGCCTAAGCTCTATATGGAGTAGGCTTTAAAGTATATTGCTCTCAACTTTGTTTGCAATTACAATTCGATTAACATGCCGCGTTCCAACCAGACAACCGAAAGCAGGACGGCGAGGCTCACGATCCTGATTGATCCTCGAAAGAAAAAGATCTTTGAGGAGATTTGCGCCGCGCAGGACTTGACGCCGTCTCAGGTGGTCCGAAAACTCATTCGGCAGTACGTCATTGAGCACGCAGCGGGTCGGCCGCTCCCGGAATGGCTCACCGTCCAGGGCAAGAGAAACGAGAACGACCAGAAGACCGCGTTCTCAAGGAACGGGTAAGAGCGCGCTTGTTGGCAGTGTCCCAAAGACACGACTCTTGATCTCTCTCGAGCCCGCAGGGACTGTAATACTCTAGCCAGGGCAGGCGGGGAGTGTATGCAGACCATCGGGCAGTGGCTTGAGCAGCTTGGGTTGTTTCGGTACGCCGAGGTCTTCGAGCGCAATGCCGTCGATCTGGACATCGCCAGGGACCTGACGCAGCAGGACTTGCGGGACCTAGGCGTCGAGCCGCTTGGCCATTGCAAAGTGCTGTTGCGCGCGATCGCCGAGCTGAACGGGACCGAGACGCGAGCGGCACAAGCACCAAGCGTCCAAGGTCCGGTTTCGGCAGAACGATCGCTGCCGGCTGAAGCCGAGCGTCGCCAGCTAACCGTCCTGTTCTGCGATTTGGTAGGTTCGACCGAGCTCGCGGCGCGCCTGGATCCTGAGGAGTTGCGCGAGGTGGTCCATGCGTACCATGCAACGTGCGCGAGCGCCGTTGCGAAATACGACGGTCACATCGCTCAATATTCCGGCGACGGTCTGCTCGTCTACTTCGGCTATCCGCACGCCCATGAGGACGACGCCTCGCGTGGCGTCCGCACCGGGCTGGCCATCGTCGAGGCGATCCGCGACTTCAACTCCGGTGCTGCTGCACGCAGCGACGTGCGGCTTGCCGTACGCATCGGAATTCACACGGGCCTGGTGGTGGTGGGAGAAGTCGGTGACGGTGCGAAGCATGAGCTGCTCGCTCTGGGAGAGACGCCCAATCTGGCAGCCCGGCTCCAGGCCATCGCCGAGTCCGATGCGATCGTGATCAGCGGCTTCACCTACCGGCTGGTACGCGGCTTGTTCCAGGTCCGCGATCTCGGACCCCACGTCCTCAAAGGTGCGCCCGCGCCAATGCCGGTCTACCAGGCACTGGCTGAGAGGACAGCCGAGAGCCGGTTGGATGTGGCTATGACATTGGGGTTTACCCGCCTGATAGGTCGTGAGCGAGAGGCCGGCCTCCTGCTCGACCGCTGGGAGCAGGTCGCGGAAGGCCACGGCGAGACGGTGCTGCTCAGCGGCGAAGCCGGCATCGGCAAGTCGCGTCTGGTTCAGGTCCTGAAGGACAGGATCGCACCCGCCCCGCACACACTGCTCGAATGCCGCTGCTCGCCGTACTACCAACACTCGCAGCTCCACCCCATCATCGAGCTGCTACAACAAATCTTCGGCTGGGCCGCAGACGATGCGCCTGAAGTCCAACTCCGCAAGCTGGAATCCAGTCTAGCGCAGTACGAATTGTCGCTGGACGAGATCGTACCGCTGTTCGCCTCCCTGCTTTCTCTGCGCCGCCCGGACGCATACCCGTCGACTGCAATGAGCCCTGAGCGACAAAAGAAGAAGACGGTTGACAGCCTGATTGGGATGCTCCTGGCGATGGCCTCCGAGCGCCCGGTTCTGCTCATCGTCGAAGATGTGCACTGGGTCGATCCGTCCACCTTGGAGCTGCTGTCGCTGTTGCTGGACCAGACTCCGACCGCCCGGCCTCCTGATGCTGCTGATCGCACGCCCCGCGTTTCGTCCGCCCTGGACGGCGCGCTCGTATCTGACCGTGCTGACCCTGAACCGCTTCACCCGCGAGCAGACCGAGTTGATGGTCGAGCAGGTCTGTGGAGGAAAGAGCCTGCCCGCCGAGGTCGTTCAGCAGATC
>CAVUHQ010000033.1:0-19510 GCA_963741215.1 uncultured beta proteobacterium | reverse complement strand
CAAACGAGCGGTGAGCATCTGAAACAGCCGCAATTTCATGATCGCTTCCCGGAACAGCGTCTTGCGCACGGTGTCGGGCGCGGCGAGGAAATACCAGCCGGCCTGAGTCATGATCACGTCGTCCTTCGGCGTATCGACCAGCCCCAGCATCTCCGCTGCTTTGACGATCGCAATCGTCTCCCCGAATTCCCTGCCGATCCGGGCGCTCAGATCGAACACGTTGATCGTTTCCTGGCTGTCCTCCAGAATCTCGAGCAAGCCGATGATCGTTTCCACCGGTGCATTCGGAATCGCTTCTACCCGTGCGCCGACGGTCGAGGGCACCGTTTCCGGCACAGCCCCGGTCGCTGCAACGGTCCGGCCGATTCCGGTGCCCGCCGAACGCGCCGCGATGGCTTCCGCCGGTTCGTCGGGCAGAACCAGCGCAGTAATCGCCGCGTGCACCTGATCGACGAGCGCCGCGAACTGCCGCGAGTTGACATCGCGCGGGTAGGGCAACGGGTTGGCAATGACCGTCCGGACGCGACCTGGATGCGAGGAAATGATGACGATCCGGGTGGCAATGAACACCGCCTCGGCGATGTTGTGAGTCACCAGAAAGATGCTCTCGAGGCCGGCGTGCCCCGAGCCGCGCCACAGATCGACCACCTGGGTGCGCAGGTTCTCCGCGGTGAGGACATCGAGTGCGCTGAATGGCTCGTCCATGCACAGGACTTCCGGCTGCGCGACGAGTGCCCGCGCGAAGCCAACGCGCTGGCGCATGCCGCCGGACAATTGCTTGGGATACGCGTTCTCGTAGCCGGTCAGGCCGATGAGCTCGAGCGCCCGGTCGATTTCCTCCTGCTCCTGTCGCGGGTCGAGGCGGCGCTGGATGAGCCCGACCTGCACGTTCTCCTGTACCGTGAGCCACGGATAGAGGGCAAAGCTTTGGAATACGATCGCGAGTCGGTGATTGACGCCATTGAGGGGCGACCCGTGACTGAGGACGGCGCCTTGTGTCGGCTCGGTCAGCCCCGCCATGAGCCGCAGAATGGTGGACTTGCCGGAACCTGATTGGCCCAGCAGGGCCAGCATTTCCCCGCCCCGTACCTCGAGGTTGATGTCGTCGAGCACGGTCACCGGCGCTCCGCCGTCGGCACCTGAATAGGACTTCGATACGTGCCGCAGCTCGATGAGCGGCGCCGGGCCAAGCACGTTCTCGCGCGGAGGCTCGGGAGTGGGTCTAGCAGCAAGCAAAGTCTCAACAGGCATCGGTCACTCCTGCCATCGACGGTGGAATGGTGCATGGCGGCACCGGATTGCGAAGCGGACGACTCCCATCGTTGCGCGCTCAGTCGAGCTTGAACTTGCGTTCGGCCAAGTCATAGAGCCGGCGCCAAAGGACGCGGTTGATGACCACGACGAAGAGCGCCATCACCATTATGCTGAAATAGATCGCCGGCTGATCGCCTTTCTCGGTCACCTGCGCGATGTATGCACCCAGGCCAGCGGCAACGAGCTTGTCGTTACCCCAGGAGGCTACCTCCGCCACGATGCTGGCGTTCCAGGCTCCGCCGGTCGCGGTAACGGCACCAGTGACCCAGAACGGAAAGATCGCGGGAATGATCAGCGTTCTCCAGAGACGCCAGCGGCGAAGGCCGAACAAAGTGGCGGCTTCGCTCAGATCGGTGGGGATCGCCATGGCACCGGCGATGACGTTGAACAGGATGTACCACTGCGTACCCAGCGCCATCAGCAGCACGCTGCCAAAATTGATCGGGATGTGCGTCGAGATGAAGAACGCGACGATGAACGGAAAGGTCATGTTCACGGGAAACGACGCCGCGATCTGCGCGAGCGGTTGAGCGACGCGGGCCACGCGTGGCCGCAGACCGATCCAAACGCCAATCGGAGTCCAGATCAACGTCGCGATCACGCTCATGGCCAGGACGCGGAGGAGTGTAAGTACGCCGAGCCACACAACGTGCAGCATTTCGGCGCCGGTCATATCGGTCCTGATCTCCTTGGCGATACCGATCGCGTCCCACACCAGCCATGCCACGCCCATGGCGGTAAGCACCCACACTGCGATGCGGAGCAACGCCTTCACCGGGGCTGGGGTGCGGTGGGAAATTGTCTGCGCCATGTCCGCAGTGAGCAATGAGGCGCGCTCGGATACGTTTCCAAACGCGTGTCCCACGTGGTTGGAACACCAGGCCAGCACGTGCGAGCGCCGCAACAGATCCAGCACCCACGAGGTCGGATTGTCCTTGGCCTCGGTTTGCTCGAGCTTGAACTTCTCGGCCCACGCAACCAGTGGCCGCCAGAGAAGCTGATCGAGGACCACGATGGTGATGATCATCGCCAGGATGGCGTAGACGGCGGCGCGCGTGTCGCCCGCTTCGACCGCCGCAGCCATGTACGACCCCAATCCGGGCAGCTTGATGTTCTTGTTCAAGACGGAAATGGCTTCGCTCTGCGCGACAAAGAACCAGCCGCCGCCGAAGCTCATCATCGAGTTCCACATCAGGCCGATCGCCGACGAGGGCAGCTCGACTTTGGTGAAGCGCTGCCAGCGGTTCATTCGGTAGACGGAGGCGGCTTCCTGCAGCTCGGCCGGAATGGTGATCAGCGAATGGTAGAAGCCGAACGTCATGTTCCAGGCCTGCGCCGTAAAGATGGCGAAGATGCTGGCGCACTCGACGCCCAGGAGGCTGCCCGGAAAGAGCGCCAGGAAGCCGGTGACGGTGATCGAGAGAAACCCCAGCACGGGCACCGACTGCAGAATGTCCAGCAGCGGCAGCATGACCTTGCGGGCGCGGACACTCTTGGCCGCGACGTAGCCATACGTGAAGGTAAACAGGAGCGCCGCCGCAAAGGCGATGAACATCCGCAACACCGTGCGCGCGGTGTAGTAGGGAATGAGCGCGACGTCGAGAGGAAGTGAGGGCGGGTGCAGCTCGTCGAAGCGCACCCGCATGTCGCCGGTCAGGACCACGAGCAGCCACAGCAATACGAAGACGGCCAGGATGACGACCGCGTCGGCCCAACCGAAGCGCCAGCCGCGCTCGACCTGCTGCCCGGTTGTTTGCGGGTACGCCCTCGCGGTCATGTCGGCCTTCCGAAGTGGACGCTGCTGTCAAACGCTGCGCAATGCGCCCCGAGCGAACGCCATAGGCAGGGACCCTCAACGGGTCATCCCGTGACGCTCCGCAGCATGCCCAGCCGAAATCAGCCGGCGCGTGCGGGATCAAGTGATATCGGAAGCTCGACGAATGCGGACCCGACAGGCCCGCCTTCTGATGCCGCTTCCCGCCCTCGGCGAGACAGCGGCAGGGGATGTCCTGCGCGTTATCCGGTCGAGGAGTCGCCGGCGATCAAGGTCCGGCGACGACTGTCACTCGAACAACTGCCCACAAGGGGTCTCCGCAGTTACAAGAAACGGGGCGTAAGGTAGCTCAGAATACCGGCTCGGTAAAGGGGGTTTTCCTGACATCGATGTCAGGCTTGGAAATTGCCCAACCCCCTGCCTGTGCTTATAATCCCGACTCTTCGCTGATGTAGCTCAGTTGGTAGAGCAACTGATTCGTAATCAGTAGGTCCTCGGTTCGAGTCCGAGCATCAGCACCAAAGATCAAGCACTTGCAGTCTGGCCAACCCCTGGCACTGATCGCGCAAATAGTGTACTGCAAGGAGCGGGGCCCGCCGAATGGCCAGCCCCGCGACGACAAGCGTAGGCGGTTAGGTCCGGCCGGCGCGGGAAAGAAGAACCCCACTGTGATCAGTCACCCGATTCCCGCACCGCTGCGCGCGATCGAAGCGCGGCAGGTGGGGCAGGCTCGCCATCAGCGCGAAATAACCGGTGTGCGGTCCTGCAAGTCCGACGACATCGTCGAGGCTGGAGCGCGCAGGTACCGGGGGTCGGCTTGCGCGCACAGGAACTTGGCGAAGCGCTTCTTGATGCCGGGCAGGCGGAAGATCGCGGCCGGGCTCTTCTTGCGGATGTCGCGGATCACGGTCGAGGGGTCGAAGAACGCCTCGGCATTGTCTACCGTGAGGACGAAGGGCGGCTTCGCATCCCACAGGAGGAGATAGCTCATCACGAGCGCGCCGGTGCGATGGTTGCCCTCGATGAACAGCTGCGGCTTGCTCAGCATGCGAACATAGGCGCCGGCCGCGCGCTTCCACACCGAGTCCTCGGAATGCAAGGCGAGCCATTCCACGATGTCCTGGATGCCCCCTTCCCGCTCCTCGTAGAACCGATCCTCGGTCGCCTGGAGATGGCGCGCGGATTCATCGCGTGCCCCGGCGCCGCACAGCACAACCTGGTTCAGCTCGAGCACGGATTTCAGGCGGCCCATCGCGAAAATGTCGATGCGCGCGTCGACCAGGGCGTCGACCATCGCGTAGCCGGCCAGGATGTTCTCGACGACATTGTCGCTGAGCGGGTCGCGGTGGGCGCTCAAGCGGCGATTGATGCGATCGAACTCGCGCTGAACAGCGCGCAAGGACGCTTCGATCTCGCCGAGATTGAGCCGCGGGCCGGGCACGACGGCCGGTGGCGGGTATCTGCCGTGGTGGGGGAACGCCGCCACCATGTTGGCGCCGGCGCTACCTTACCGCGGCCACCGCCGCGCGCGCGAGCGACGCCGCATCGGCGGGCAGTGGGATGTAACCTAGCTCACCGCTGTAGCTCTGTCCTTCCGTCAGGCTCCAGTCGACGAAACGCTTGAGCGCCACGGCTTTCTCCGCCTGCGCATACTGGCCGTACAACAGCAGCCAGGTGAAGGTCACGATGGGGTACGCGTCCTCGCCCTCCGGATCAGGCAGGAAGGCACGCAGATTGGCCTGCATCTGCTTCACCCCGGCGGCCAGGGCCGCCTGCCCGCTGCGCGGACCCGGCTCGACGAAGCGCCCCGCCCGGTTCTGCAGGTGCGCCATCGCCAGCCCGAGCCGTTTCGCAAAGCCATACTCCACGTATCCAATCGAGCCCTGGCTGATCTTGATGCGGGAAGCCACGCCTTCATTGCCGCGCGCCATCATGGCATGACCGGGCCAGTCCACCACCTTGCCCACGCCCGGTCCGCGGTCGCGCCATTCCGCGCTCACCGCGCTGAGATGGTTGCTCAGCGCATAGGTGGTGCCGCTGCTGTCCTGGCGGCCGACCAGCGCGATGGTCTGCTTCGACAGCTTCAGCCCCGGGTTGAGCGCCACCAAGCGCGGATCGCCCCACTCCCTGATCTTGCCCGCGAAGATGTCGACGTACACGTCTCGGGTGAGCTTGAGCGGCGCGGTCAGGCCGGGAAGGTTGTAGGCCAGGACAACGATGCCTGCCGTGACCGGGACCAGCCTTGCGCCTGTGGTCACGCCTGCCATCTGCTCATCGGTCAGCGCCGCGTCGCTGGCGCCGAAATCGACGCTGTGCTCCAGGAAGCGCTTGGTACCCTCGCCGCTGCCGACGTCGCGATAGTCGATCGCGATCCCCGGATTCTGCTTCGTATAGACGTCGATCCATTTCTTGTAGAGCGGTGCGGGGAAGGTCGCTCCCGCGCCATTCAGCAGAACGGGTGCATCTGCGGCCTCACCGCGGACCGGCGCGAACACGCTGGTCAGGCCGAGCGCAACCAACACCAGCGCGCGGCGGCCGCTCATCGCTGGTTCCCGGGCGGCCATCAACTGAACTCGCCCCGGATGTACTGCCGGGTGAGCTGCTCCCTGGGATTGTCGAAGATCTCGTGGGTGGGGCCCATCTCGACCAGATGGCCAGTGCGGCCGCCCTTGGAAATATCCACCGAGAAGAATGCGGTCGTGTCGGCGACGCGCTGCGCCTGTTGCATGTTGTGGGTGACCAGCGCAATGGTGTAGTTCTGCTTGAGCTCCACCATCAGCTCCTCGATCCGCCGCGTCGCAATCGGGTCGAGCGCCGAGCACGGCTCGTCCATCAACAGCACGGCCGGCTCTGTGGCCACCGCGCGCGCGATGCACAGGCGCTGCTGCTGCCCACCGGAGAGCGACAGCCCGCTGTTCTTGAGCTTGTCCTTGACCTCGTCCCACAGCGCGGCCCGCCGCAGGGCCTTCTCCACGCGCTCGCCGACCCCGCTTTTGACGCGGTTCAGGCGCAGGCCGAAGGCGACGTTGTCGAAGATGCTCATCGAGAACGGATTCGGCTGCTGGAACACCATCCCGATATAACGGCGCACCACCACGGCATCGACGTCCTTGGCGTAGATGTTCTGGCCGTAGAAATGCACGTGGCCTTCGAAGCGGAATCCGCGCACCAGATCGTTCATCCGGTTCAAGCTGCGCAGCACCGTGCTCTTGCCGCACCCGGACGGTCCGATGAAGCCCGTGATCTTGCCCTTCTCGATCGGCACATGGCTGTCGCGCACCGCCAGGAAGTCTCCGTAGTAGATCTTGTCCAGCCTGCAGTCGATCACCTTGGCGGAGACGGGCGGCGCCTTCGGCGCCACCGCGACCGGAGCGGCGTCCAGGGTAGTTGTGGTCATGGATTGCATCCTTGAGCGGGCTTAAGCTCTGCGACGTCCGAACAGCCTGCTCACGATGTTGATGAGCAGGACGATCATCACCAGCACCAGGGAGGCGGCCCACGCCAGCTCGATCTGGTTGTCGAACGGCATCCCGGAAAAGTTGTAGATCAGCACCGCCAGCGAAGCGGTCGGCTGCATCAGGCCGACCTGCCCGTCCTGGACCAGCCAGTAGTTGCTGAACAGGGCGGTGAACAGCAGCGGCGCGGTCTCTCCGGCGGCCCTGGCCACCGCGAGCATCACGCCGGTCAGTATTCCCGGCAGGGCGGTCGGCAGCACCACCTTCCAGATCACCTGTGTGCGCGTGCAGCCCATACCGTAGGCGGCGTCCTTCATGATCTTGGGCACCGTCTTCATCGCTTCTTCCGCGGTGAGGATGACCGTGGGCAGCATCAGCAACGCCAATGCGGCCCCGCCCGCCGGAGCAGAGTAGGTGCCGGTGATGAGCACGACGGTCGCGTACGCGAAGACGCCGGCGAGGATGGAGGGGAAGCCCGTCAAGGTCTTCGCCGCGAAGCGCGCCGTGGCGGCAAGCCGGCTGTCCGGCCCGAGCTCGGCGAAGAACACCGCGATCAGGATTCCGGCGGGAATGCTCAGCGCCGCGCCGATGCCCACCATCACGAACGTGCCTACCAGCGCGTTGCCGAATCCGCCGCCCATCTCGAAGCCAGCGGGGGGAAGCGTCGACAGCGCTTCCCAGTCCAGGCGGGCGCCGCCGCGCACGATCAGCATGTAGAGGACGGAGAACAGCGGAATGCTCGCGACGATCGCCGTGACCCACGCCACCGCGCTCAACACGATGCTGCGTAGCGCACGGCGCTCGAGCGGCGCACGGCGCAGGCTGTGGGGCTCGAGCGCAGTCGACCGCGCGGCGGTGAGCTCGAGATCGCTCATTTCTTTGCCCCTTGGCGCGAGGCATAGCTCATGATGCCGGCCCCCAGGATGTTCACCAGCAGGGTGATCGCCAGCAGCACCAAGGCCGCATACATCAATGCCTGCACATCGCGCGGGCCGGCCTCCGGGAAGTTCAACGCCAGCAGCGCGGCGAGCGTGTTGGCCGGCGAGAACAGCGACAGGCTGATCTGGTTGGAGTTGCCCACCAGCATCGCCAGCGCCATGGTCTCGCCCAATGCGCGCCCGAAGCCGAGCACCAGGGCGCCGAAGATACCGGTGCGAGCGGCCGGCAACAGCACGCGCAGGATCGCCTCCCAGCGCGTCGTTCCAAGGCCATAGGCCGCTTCCTTGATCTTGTAGGGCACCAGCGTGAGCGCGTCCTGCGACACCGCCGCCACGGTGGGCAGCACCATGATCGCAAGCACCAGCGCGGCCGGAAGCATTCCCGGGCCGCCAAGACTGGTTCCGAAGAAGGGGATCCACCCGAGCGTCGCGTGGAGCCAGTCGGCCAGTGGCCGGATCGCAGGGACCACGACGAAGATGCCCCACAGCCCATAGACCACGCTGGGGATCGCCGCCAGCAGCTCGATCGTGGTGCGGAATACCTGCGCCAGCTGCGGTGGCAGGAAATCCTGGGTGAGGAAGACGGCGATCACCACGACCGAAGAAGCCGCCTATCAGGAGCGCCAGGAGGGAGCTGTAGAGCGTGCCCCAGATCTCGGGCAGGATCCCGTAGACGCCCTTGTTGACGTCCCAGGTGGTGGTGGTGAGAAAGCTCAAGCCATGGTCGCCGATGCCGGGCAGCGCTTTGCCGCCGATCTCCCACACGATCGCGGCAACCAGCAGCAGCAGCAGCCAGGCGCCGGCGACGGCGACCAGCCGGAAGCTGCGATCGACGAAGTAGTCCCAGCCGCTGGGCGGCCCCGAGATCGAGCCGGGAAGCCGGGCGTGTTCCAGCGTTCTCACGGGAAGATGCGCCCAGGTAAGCTACTTGATATTCGCGACGCCCTTGCGGACCTCGGCCACTACGGCGGCCGGCAACGGGATGTAACCCATCTGCTCACTCATCTTCTGGCCGTCGGTCAGGCAGTACTCGACCAGCTGGCGCAGCGCGGCGGCCTTGGCGGGATCGCTGTACTGTTTGTAGAACAGCATCCAGGTGTAGGAAGTGATCGGATAGGACTTGGCCCCCTCCGGATCGGGCAGCCACAGCCGCATGTCAGCCGGCAGCTTCGCGTTGAGGAGCGCCTCGGCGCCGGCCTCGCCTCCGGCCGTGACATACTGCCTCGCCTTGTTCTCCAAGAGGGCGAACGGCACCTTGGCCAGCTTGGCGTAGCTGTACTCGATGTAGCCGATCGCCCCGGCAGTCTGCTTGACGGTGGCCGTCACCCCGTCGTTCTTGGGCGCGGCGACGATCTTGTCGCTGCTGGGCCAGTTCACCGAATTCCCGGCGCCGATGGCCTTCTTCCACTCCGGGCTGATCGCGCTCAGGTGGTTCGTGAACACGAAGGTGGTCCCGCTGCTGTCCGCCCGGCGCACCACCGTGATGTTCAGGTCCGGGAGGTCCGCGCCGGGGTTTGCCGCCTTGATCTTGGGGTCATTCCATTTCGTGATCTTGCCCAGGAAGATGGCGGGGTAGATCTCGCGAGAGAGCCTCAGCTCCTTCACGCCCGGCAGGTTATAGGCCAGCACCACCTCGCCCGCCGTGAGCGGCAGCAGCTGCACGCCGCTGGCGACCTTGGCGATCTGCTCGTCGGTCATGGCCGAATCGCTGCCGGCGAAGTCCACGGTCTTGTTGATCAAGTCCTGGACGCCCGCGCCGCTGCCTTTGGCCTGGTAGTCGACCGTGATACCGCCGGACTTCCGGCTGAAGTCCTTGAACCAGGACGCATAGATGGGGAACGGAAAGCTCGCGCCCGAGCCGACCAGGCGAACCTTTCCCTGTGCGGATACGGGGATGGGTGCGGCCATGGCGAGTGCGAGGCCGATCAACAAGGCGGGAACGAAGGGGCGCGTCACTTGCGGGACCTTTGCGGGGAAGGAAACGCAAAGTATGCGGTCGGAACGATTGCAGCTTTGTTACGATGCGCCGAGGCTCGCTCACTTTGGCGACAGCAGGACGGCGATGAACCCGAAGTGGATGGCGAGCGGCGTCGGCCGCACCGCGCTACCAGGTCGGGGAAGGAATGCGGGGCACGCCCGGTGGCCAGAGCTTGTCACGATACTGAAACAAGCGTCAGCAACCATGCGGGCACCATACCCTCACCCGGCGCCGAGCCATTCGCCTCTGATCGCTTCCGGCCGACCTCGACCGCCGACCTCGGCCTGATCTGCGGCTTCGCCTTCTCGGCGACGACGCCTGCGCGCCGTGCCGACATCGCGGAGTATCCCGGCGCGCTGGCCGAGGCCGGCACCGTCCTCTGGTACCACCTCAATGCCGCGCATGCGGGTGCCCGCCGCTGGCTGCTGCAGTGTGACGTTCTTCCCGACGTGGCGCGCGCCGCGATGGAATCGCGCGACGAACGCTGTCGCATCGAGCCGGCGGGCGATGGCCTCCTGGTGGTCCTCAACGATCTGACCTTCGAGGCCCGCGCCGATCCCGACGAAGTCTCCCGCCTCTGGGCCTACGTCACCCCGCAGATGGTGCTGACGTTGCGCGCGCACCCGCTGCTCAGCACCGACCGACTGCGCTCCGAGGCGCGGGAGGGGCTGCGCATCGCCAGTGGGCCGGCGCTGCTGTGTCGGTTGATGGAGTACCGCCTGCAGGCCGAGCTGGTCGAGCTGCAGGACTGGGTGACGAGCACCGGGCACAAGGTCGTGATCCTGTTCGAGGGCCGTGATGCCGCAGGCAAGGGTGGTGTCATCAAGCGCATCACGCAGCGGCTGAATCCCCGATCGTGCCGCGTAGCTGCTCTGCCCGCGCCCAATGACCGCGAGCGTACCCAGTGGTACTTCCAGCGCTACGTGTCGCACCTGCCGGCGGCCGGCGAAATCGTGCTGTTCGACCGCAGCTGGTACAACCGTGCCGGCGTGGAGCGCGTGATGGGGTTTTGCACCGACGCTCAATACGAGGAGTTCTTCCGCACGGTGCCCGAGTTCGAGAAGATGCTGGTTCGCTCAGGCATCCAGTTGATCAAATACTGGTTCTCCATCTCGGACGAGGAGCAGCACCTGCGCTTCCTAGGCCGGATCCACGATCCGCTCAAGCAATGGAAGCTGAGCCCCATGGACCTGGAGTCCCGCCGCCGGTGGGAGGAGTACACGAAAGCAAAAGAGATCATGCTCGAGCGCTCTCACATTCCGGAAGCGCCCTGGTGGGTGGTGCAGGCGGTGGACAAGAAGAAGGCCCGGCTCAACTGCATTCACCATCTGCTGAGCCTGATGCCCTACGAGGAAGTTGAGCGCCCGGCGATCGTGTTGCCGGAGCGCGAGCGGCACGAGGAATACGTGCGCCATCCCGTGGCGTCGAACATGATGGTTCCCGAAGTCTACTGACTACAACTCCGTCGCGATCAGGTCGGCTGTCTGTCCGCATACACCAGCCGCCACGACTCGAATCGTACGGGGCGAACTATGGCTTCGATCCGCTCATGCTCGCAGCGCAGGGCTAACAGGAATCGCAGCTGCAGCAGGAGGCGCGGAGCCAGGTTGGCGCGATCGGCGTGATGCAGATCATGCCGGCGACGCCTCCGTCATTCCGGGGCGGCCCGCGAGGGCAGAACCCGGAAAACGCGGCGCAGAAGCGTTTCGAGGAACGGCCATCCATAGTTCTTACGATCTCTATTCTGGATTCCGGGTTCCGCTGCGCGGCCCCGGAATGACGAGCCGAGGGTCGTCTACCGAACCGGAATGACGAGCCGAGGGTCGTCTACCGAACCGGAATGACGAGCCGAGCTTCGTCTACCGGAACGGATTGATAGTCAGCAGGTCCCCGGTTCGCGTCTCGGCGCCAGCACCAGAAGCACCAAGGGCCGCCTCTCGGCGGCCCTTATTCGTCTCACGTGCGCCGACGCGCTTAGCCGGCTGGGGTGAGCACGCCAACCTTGGCGACCGGCGCCTCGAGTACCGGCAGAGTCACCTGGTAGATGGGATCGGGTTCCGGGGGCAGCGGGCCGACCTTCCACCAGCCCGGATAGGGTGTCCCGCACCATCCGCCGCTTACCACTTCCAGCTCGTCGGCCGTCAGCGCGACGATCCCTGCGTGTGCAGTTTTCATTTCGCATCTCCATCCTTCTGCGCTATCCCCTTCGCCATATTCATAGTCTAAGTCGCGGCGCGCACAGTGCGCCTGTGCCGCCGCAGTTCGTGGCGTCGCAGGATCAATCCGCAACTTATCAATTCAAGGAGATGGCAATGAAAGAGCATGACATGAAAGCCGCGGCGCGCGTGCGTGTCGACGGCCTTGGCGAGATCGCCAAGCAGGGTGTCGAGCGGGCGCTGGCTGCGCGCAACGGCGCGATGGTGCTGAGTGAAGAGCAGGCTCAGCAGGTCGGCGGCGGTGCCGCAGTATCGGCCAAGCTGCTGGCCGCCATCATCGCGGGCGGAAGAGTCGGTCCGATCGACATCTTCACTGGGCTCGGCGGCGGGGTCAGCGTTCCCCAGACGCTCGGCGGCACCACGCTCGGGGCTTGAGAGGGCGTCATGTCGACCCGACCCGAGACACTGTGCCCGAGTGCCCAGCCCGATTGGGAAGGCGCCCGGGTCATCGGGGTGGTGGGCGGCACGCCGGAGCGGCCGGAGACGGCCTACCTGGACCAGGCTCAGCCGGTAACCCAGGAGATCCTGGACCTGGCGGGCCCGGTCGCTCCGGCGGAGGTGTTTCGCTTCGCCGCGCCCTGCGCCGGCAGCGCTTGCGGTCACTTCGACGGCGCGGAGCACAAGTGCCGCCTCGCCGAGAAGACCGTGCGCTGGGTAGAGAAGGCCGTGGACAACCTGCCGAAGTGCTCGATCCGCGCCTCCTGCCGCTGGTGGCAGCAGGAGGGGCCGGCCGCTTGCAGGCGCTGTCCCCAGGTGGTCACGATCAACTTCGCGCCCAGCAAGGCGATGCGCGACGCTGCCGACCCGCAGCTCGTCTGAAACCAACAACCATGAAAGGAATTTGCAGCATGAACTCCGCAGATCAACAGCAGGCACCGCTTGCCGATGCGGTTCGCGTCCTGGCTGCCGCCGACGTGTCTGAAATCGGCGGCGGCTATCCGTGCAGCTACCTCGGTGTCGAGGATTGGGGGCGGATGATGAGCTACGAGTCGCGCAACTATTCCTGCTGACCGTGGAGCGGCGGCGATGGCTCTTGAGCTGTATCGTCAGGAAGCCCTGGACGCCCAGCGCCAGCGCCACTACGGCACCGGCCTGCGGGTCCGCTCGCCGTCGCTGCCTTTCTTCACCGCAGCCGCAGCCCTCGTCGCGGCGGCCATCGTGACCTTTCTGCTGGTCGGTCAGTACACGCGCAAGGAGCACGTCACCGGCTATCTCGCGCCGACTCTGGGGCTGATCAAGGTCTACACGCCGCAATCGGGGACCGTGGTCGAGAAGCGGGTGAGTGAGGGCCAGACTGTCAAGCAGGGGCAGGTGCTGCTGGTGGTCTCGAGCGAGCGTGCCACGGCCAACACCCAGCAAGCACAGGCCGCCATGCTGCAAGAGCTGCGCGACCGGCGCGACAGCCTGCGTGCGGAACAGCTCAAGCAGGCCAGCATCGACGAGCTCACCGCGGATGAGTTGCGCAAACGCATCGCGGCGCTCGCGGCCGAGGAAGGCCAGGCGCGCGCGCAGTTCGGCCTGCAGCAGCAGCGGGTAGCGAGCGCGCTGCGCACGGTGCGAAGGCACGAGGAGTTGATCACCTCCGGGTTTGTCGCGGAAGCCACTCTCCAGCAGAAGCAAGAAGAGGCGCTGGAGCAGCGCGGCCAGCTCGTGGCACTCCAGCGCACCATCACCAGCCTGGCGCGCGACCAGGATGCCGCCCGCGTCGAGCTGGCGTCCAGCGCGCTGAAGAAATCCAACAACGCGGCCACGATCGACCGCCAGATCTCCGAGATCGAACAGCAGCTCACCGACATGGACAGCCGCCGCGAGGTGGCCATCACCGCGCCCACAGATGGCACGGTGACCACGATACTGGCCGAGGCCGGACAGGCTGCGGTGCCGGGATCGCCGTTGCTGTCGATCCTTCCCGCCGGGGCCGAGCTGGAGGCCTTTCTGCTCGTGCCCACGCGCGCCGCCGGGTTCATCAAGCCGGCTCAGACGGTCGCGCTGCGCTACCAGGCGTTTCCCTACCAGCGCTTCGGCCACTACCTCGGCGAGGTGCGTGAAGTCGGCCGCACCATCATCCAGCCCAACGAGTCCAGCGTACCGGTCACCGTGCAGGAGCCCGTGTATCGCGTCACCGTGCGCCTGCCCCATCAGCACGTGGTGGCGTATGGCCAGAGTCTCGCGTTGCGCTCCGGCATGCTGATCGACGCCGACGTCTGGATCGATCGGCGGCGACTGATCGAGTGGATCTTCGACCCGGTGCTGTCGGTGGCCGGCCGCGTCTAGCCCGAGGGATCGTTCCGATGCTCGAGTTTTCGATGACCCGGCGCGCGCCGGTGATCCTCCAGAGCGAGGCAGCCGAGTGCGGCCTCGCGTGCCTGGCGATCGTGGCGGGCTTCCACGGCCACCGCATCGATCTCGCGACGCTGCGTGCCCGTCACTCCATCTCGCTGAAGGGCAGCACCCTCGCCGACCTCATGCGTCTTGCCGGGCAGCTCAAGCTCGCGCCGCGGCCGCTGCGCGTGGAGCTGTCGCATCTGTCGCAGCTGCGGTTGCCGGCCGTGCTGCACGTGGACTTCAACCATTTCGTGGTCCTCACGCGTGTTTCCGGCAGTCGGGTCACGCTCCACGACCCGGCGGTGGGGCGCGTTGATCTGCCGCTGAGCGAGCTGTCCCTGCGCTTTACCGGCGTGGCGCTGGAGCTGACGCCGACCACCGAGTTCGTGCCGCGGACCGAGCGCCAGCGCATCGGCCTGCGCGCTTTGATCGGCCGGTTGCCCGGGATGGCGCCCACGCTCGCGCAGATCCTGATGCTGGCCCTCGTGCTGCAGGTGTTCGCGCTGCTTGCACCCTTCTTCATGCAGTGGGTGGTCGACCAGGCTATCGTCTCGCAGGACAGCGACCTCGTGCTGGTGCTTGGGCTCGGCTTCATGCTGCTGGCAGTGGTGCAAGCGAGCGTGACCGCGCTGCGAGCCTGGGCGCTGATGGTGCTGGGGACGACACTGAACCTGCAGCTGCTGTCGAACCTGTTCCGCCATCTGGTGCGGCTGCCGATGAGCTGGTTCGAGCGCCGCCATCTGGGCGACATCGTGTCGCGCTTCGAATCCCTGAACGTCATCCAGCGCACCCTGACGGTCGGCTTCCTCGAGGCGCTGGTGGACGGCGTCATGGCGCTTGCCACCCTGGCGATGATGCTGGTGTACAGCGTCAAGCTGGCGGCCATTGCAGTGGCGGCGGCAGCCCTCTACGGTACGATCAGGCTCTTCCTCTACCGTCCGTACCGGCTGGCCTCGGAGGAGCAACTGGTGCGCTCCGCCAAGCAGCACACCCATTTCCTCGAGACGGTGCGTGGCATGCAGAGCATCAAGCTCCTGGCGCGCGAAGACAGCCGCACCGCCGCCTGGCAGAACCTCGCGGTGGACCAGTTCAATGCCAGCGTGCGCACGCAGCGGCTTGCCATCCTCTACCAAGGGCTCAACGGGCTGCTGTTCGGCGTCGAGAATGTGGCGACGGTGTGGCTTGCGGCGCTGCTCGTGCTGGGCGGCACCGGCTTCTCGGTCGGGATGCTGTTCGCGTTCGTGGCCTACAAGACGCAGTTCGTCCAGCGCGTGGCCAACCTCATCGAGAAGGGCCTGGAGCTGCGCATGCTCGGCCTGCACACCGAGCGCGTCGGCGACATCGCCCTGACGCCGGGTGAGGTCACGACGCCGAGCTCGCCGCTCGACCAGGCTCCGGTGGACGGCGCCATCGAAGTCAAGGGGTTGTGCTTCCGCTATGCCGAGACCGAGCCGTTCGTATTGAGCGAGGTGAACCTGCGCATCGAAGCCGGTGAATCGGTCGCCATCGTGGGCGCTTCCGGGTGCGGCAAGACCACGCTGGTGAAGCTGCTGCTGGGTCTGCTGCAGCCTAGCCAGGGCGTCATCGAGGTCGGTGGCGTGCCGCTGCCGCGGTTGGGGCTGGAGCGCTACCGCACCGCGGTGGCGAGCGTGATGCAGGACGACCAGCTCTTCGCCGGTTCGATCGCCGAGAATGTCTGCTTCTTCGACCCGCAGCCGGACTACGAGCGCATCGAACGCTGCGCCCGGTTAGCAGCGGTGCACGAGGACATCCTGGCCATGCCCATGCGCTTCAACACCCTGGTCGGCGACATGGGCACGGTGCTCTCCGGTGGGCAGAAGCAGCGCATCCTGCTGGCGCGGGCCCTGTACCGCGAGCCCAGCATCCTGGTTCTCGACGAGGCCACCAGCCATCTGGATGTAGCGCGCGAGCGCACCGTCAACGAAGCGGTGCGCGGGCTGAACCTCACCCGCATCATCGTGGCGCACCGGCCGGAGACCATCGCCAGCGCCGACCGCGCGATCGTCCTGGCCGGCGGACGCGTGGCGAACGAGATGCGGGTGGTGGAAGCGGCGGCTCGCCGCGGCTGAACCCCGACTGCGCTTCGTCCGCCCTTTCTGCGAGCGGGCCGGTATAATCGGCTGCAGCGCGGGCCTTCTGGCCTGCGCGGGCGAGTGGGAGGGCAGACCCATGACTGACGATACCGTGCGCACGCGGCGCCGCTTCCTCGGAAGCGCGCTGGCGGCTGCCGGCGCGGCGCTGGCTTGTCCGGGGCGGCAAAGCCTGGCGCAGCTGAAGAAATACAGCAAGGAGCGGGTCGGCTACCGGGATGAGCCCTACCAGGGCCGAACCTGCGCCAAATGCGTGCTGTACGTCGGACACGGCGAGTGCGCCATCGTTGAGGGCGAGGTGAGTGCCAACGGCTGGTGCCTGCAGTGGACGCCGGCCACCATGGGAAGCTCGGCCGGCCCGGCCTGACCCCGACGACAACCCGTCCGAACCCGCCTCTCCGGCGCGGACAACCCGTCTGCGGACCGAACAGGTCAAACCCGGTCGAGCGAGCCTTCGAGTCTGTCCCCTGGAACAGCCGTTAGGTAGTGCCTTAGGGAATTCAAGCAGCCGCCGTAGCAACGAGCAACGTCAGACCCGGCCGCGACTGGCGGCAAGCGGGCAATGAGCAGGAGGAGAAGACCATGAGCCGCGCCTTCGTCAAGGGCGATGACAGCGACCTGTCGGGTGAAGAGTTGCCGGAACGCCCGGTCAGCTCGCAACCCAACTACGTTACGCGGGAGGGACTGGAGCAGCTGCGCAAGCGCTATGAGGGGCTGCAGCACCGGCACGCGGAGCTGAAAGCGGCCGGGGAGGATTTCGACAAGCCCAAGCTCACTGCTGTCGAGCGCGACATGCGCTACTTTTCGCAGCGCCTGGAAAGCGCGATCGTGGTGGACCCCAGCAAGGAACCCCAGGACGAGGTCCACTTCGGCGCGACCGTCAAGGCCGAGGACGAAGCCGGCACCGTGCATCGCTTCACCATCGTCGGCGAGGACGAAGCCGATGTAGCCACCGGCAAGGTGAGCTGGATGTCGCCGGTCGGCAAGGCGATGATCGGGGCTCGCGTGGGCGATACGGTGAAGTGGCGGCGTCCGGCCGGAGAGGTGGAGCTGGAGGTGCTGGAGATCCGCTACTGAAGCGCCGGGCAGGCGCTCGCAGCGGGAGGAACGATGGGACGGATCACGCGCCGTAAAGTATTGAAAGCGATAGGCGCGACTGCCCTGTCGGCCACGGGAGGCGCGCTACTGGTGCGTCCGGGCGGCGCGGCCGACCTCAAATACCCGGTGGAGAAGGGCGCCGAGCTGCGCGTGCTGCGCTGGAAGCGCTTCGTGCAGGGCGACGAGGACCAGTGGCTGGCCAACACCCGCAAGTTCACCGAGGTGACCGGGGTGAACGTTCGCGTGGACAGCGAGAATTTCGAGGACATCCGCCCCAAGGCCGCGGTGGCCGCCAACGTCGGCAGCGGCCCGGACATCGTGCTGGGCTGGTTCGACGATCCGCACCAGTACGCCGACAAGCTGGTCGATCTTACCGACCTCGCCGACTATCTCGGCGCCAAGTACGGCGGCTGGTACGACATCGCGCGGCGCTACTGCACGCGCGACGGGCGCTGGATCGCTGTGGGCCTGGCCTTTGTGGGCGGCTGCATCGTGTACCGGCGGAGCATGATCGAAGCCGCCGGCTTCAAGGAGGTGCCGGGCGACACGGCCAACTTCCTCAAGCTGCTGCAGGCGCTGAAGGCCAAGGGCACGCCCTGCGGCTTCGCGCTGGGCAACGCCGTGGGCGACGCGAACGCCTGGTGCCACTGGGTGATCTGGTCGCACGGCGGCAAGATGGTCGACGAGCACAACAAAGTCGTCATCAACTCCAAGGAGACTATCGCGGGCCTCGAGTACGCCAAGGCCATGTACGAGACCTTCGTGCCCGGCACGCTGTCCTGGTTGGATCCGAACAATAACAAGGCTTTCCTGTCCGGCGAGATCAGCCTCACCTTGAACGGCATCTCCATCTACTATGCGGCGAAGACCTCGCAGGAGGCGGCGGTGAAGGCCCTGGTCAAGGACATCTACCACGCGCCGGTGCCGATCGGGCCGGTGGGGCGGTCGACCGAGCTGAATACCTTCACGCCCGGCTTCGTGTTCAAGCACACCAAGTACCCCAACGCCGCCAAGGAGTACCTGCGCTTCATGCTCGAGAAGGATCAGTACGAGGCCTGGCAGAGAGCCTCCATGGGCTACATCCAGCAGACGCTCAAGGCCTATCGCTCCAATCCCGTGTTCGTCGAGGATCCGAAGGCCACCCCCTTCCGCGACATTCCCGAGCGGACCCTGGACGACGGCTATGCCGGCACGCTGGGGCCCGGCTCCGCGGGGGTGATGGCCGACTACATCATGGTCAACATGGTCGCGGAGGCCGCCTCCGGGTCCGTCGCGCCTCAGGCGGCCGCCCAGCGGGCGGAGAAAAGAGCGCGGCGGTATTACAGATAAGGCGAGACGATGCATGACCTGTTGATCAAGAACGCGCGGATCTACGATGGGCTGGGCAAACCTGCGCAATCGGGCGATCTCGCCGTGAAAGATGGCCGCATCGCAGCGGTGGGTGAGGATCTCGGCGCTGCACGTGAGACGGTGGATGCCGCCGGCCTGGCGCTCATGCCAGGCATCATCGACACGCATACCCACTACGATGCGCAGATCACCTGGGACCCGATGGCCAGCCCGTCACCGGCTCTCGGTGTGACGACGCTGATCATGGGCAACTGCGGCTTCACCATCGCGCCTTGCCGGCCGGCCGACCGCGACCTGGTCATGCGCAACCTCACGCACGTGGAGGGGATGTCGCTGGCCGCGCTGCGCGAGGGCATCCGCTGGAATTTCCAGAGCTTCCCGGAGTACCTGGACTATCTCGAGCGGCGCGGCGTGGGGCCGAACGTGGCCTGCTTCATCGGGCATTCGTCGGTGCGCACCTTCGTGCTGGGCGAGGATGCACCCAAGCGGCCGGCGACCGCGACCGAGATCCAGGCGATGCGCAGCATCGTGATCGAGGGCATGAAGGCTGGCGGCTGCGGGTTCTCCACCACGACCTCCTTCCAGCACAACGGCGAGAACGGCATCCCCATGCCTTCGCGGCTCGCGGACGACGCCGAGATGCAGGCCCTGTGCGGCAGCCTGCGCGAGGTGGGTCGCGGCGTGCTGATGATGACGAAGGCGGCCACCACGCCGGTGCCCTGGATCGAAGACTTGGCTGCACGCGCGGGACGGCCCTTCGTCGTGGCGGCATTGCTTCACAGCAACCTCACACCCGAGGCCACCTTCGAGGACCTGGCGCACATCGGCGAGGCTTGTGCGCGCGGCCACCGCCTGTACGGTGCGGTGGCGTGCACACCGCTGAAGTTCGAGTTCACCATGCACGAGCCGTATGTGTTCGAGGGGCTCGCATCCTGGGCGCCGGCGATAAAA
>CAVUHQ010000032.1:0-12848 GCA_963741215.1 uncultured beta proteobacterium | reverse complement strand
GCCATCGCCACCGCCCCGAGTCTGTGGCCACGGCGGTGGCTTGCTTCATCACCAGCGCCTACTGGTTTACTTCCTCCACCTCGTTCGCGAACCCGGCGGTCACGCTTGCTCGTGCCGCGACGAACACTTTCGCCGGGATCGCGCCCTTGAGCGTGCCAGGCTATATATAGGTGGGCAGGCACTGGGTGCCATTGGGGCAGTGCCGCTCACGCGCTGGGTGCTCCATGGAAAGATGAGCACAATCTTTGTCACCTGGAGTTCTGGCTCTCAAGCGCCAGCCCGTTGCACGATCCATGGCGACTGCCGGGATTCGGCGCCACAGGAACCCGGTGTTTGTTGGGAATCTTCAAGGGAGACGTTCGTCATGACCGAGCCCGTGCGCAACGGAGAGTTTCCGATCACCATCTACCACAACCCGAATTGCGGGACGTCCCGCAATACGCTGGCGATGATCCGGGCCAGCGGCTATGAACCCCTTGTCGTTGAGTATCTGCAGGTCGGCTGGACACGCGCCAGACTTGAGAGTTTGCTCGAGGCAATGCACGCTCGGCCGCGCGAGATTCTCCGCGAAACGGGCACGCCGGCCTCCGAGCTGGGCCTGCTCGACCCTGCTGCGTCCGAGGACGCCATTCTGGACGCGATGCTGAAGGAGCCGATCCTGGTGAATCGGCCGATCGTCGTCACGCCCAAGGGTGTGAAGCTTTGCCGGCCTTCGGAGGTCGTGCTGACGCTGCTGGAACGGTCGCCGGAGCGATTCGTCAAGGAAGACGGCGAAATTGTCGTCAAGCCTTAAGACCGGGCACGCTGTTGTACGAGCAGGGATCTGATGCGGTCCTTTTCGTCTTCCTCGAACGTATCCAGCCTGAGCCCCGCGCCTGCACCGCCACCGCTACCACGGGGTGCTGGCACTCAATTCGCCGCAGCGCGCGCGGGTCACTGCCTTGGCACGGCCGCCAACCCCGCCCTCGTGCGCACCGCTGCCAGCTGGCGATCCCGCCAGCACGCCCAGCGCTCGCCCGCGCGCATCCTCTGGGCGCTGCTGTTGGCGCGCATCTACGAGATCTTGCACCGAGTGGAGTGGTCTATGTCCGATGCGAAACCGTTGGAGTATCGAGTCGCGGCCAGAAGGCTGGACGCGCACGGGAGCCTTGTCACCTGTAAGGATGCCAGCATCACGCTCGATACCGACTTGGCCGGGCGCGCAGACGCATTCAATCCCGCGGAGCTTTTGCTGGCGGCGCTGGCTGCCTGCATGCTCAAAGGCATCGAACGCGTTACCCCTATGCTCAAATTCCAGTTGCGGGCGGTTCAGGTGCGCCTGCACGGCGTACGCCAGGATGCGCCGCCGAGGATGGCGTCGATCGATTACGAGATACTGGTCGACAGCGACGAGCCCGACCGCCGCCTCGAGCTGCTGCACCATAACGTGCAGAAGTACGGCACCGTGTTCAACACCGTCGCCCCCGGGACCGAGCTGAGCGGAACGCTGCGCAGGGCTTCGTCTACGCAAATGGAAGGCGAAAGACCGTGGGTACAGCAATAGAGCTTTCGGTCAGGCGCCCGACGCTGCCATATCGATACATGGGGGGCGGGCCTGCAGCGGTGTTTGGCGGAGACGCCATGCGTGCCTTCGACGAGTTCACCGGCGCGGCGGGCGGGGCGGCATCCGGCTCCGGGGCCTAGGGTAGGCGGTGGCAGGGCCAGACGCAGCGCACGGACATGTCCACGGTCGCGCGACCGCCGGGCGGACCCTGGTTCTCGCCAGCGTGGTGACCCTGGGCTATGCGGCGGTCGAAGCCGCGGCCGGATGGTGGTCGGGGTCGCTCGCTCTGCTTGGCGACGCCGGTCACATGGTCACCGACACCGCGGCCCTGATCATCGCGGCGCTGGCCGCACGGATCGCACTCGTCCCGCCCTCGCCCAGGCATTCATTCGGAATGGCACGGGCACAGCTTGTAGCCGCGCTCGCCAACGCCGCGTTCATGCTGGCGGTCGTCGGTGTGCTTGCCGTCGAGGCCATCGATCGGCTGATCAGCCCGGTGGAGGTGAAGGGCGAGGCGGTGACGGCCGTCGCAACGGCGGGCCTTCTGCTCAACATGACGGTAGCCTGGATGTTGTCCCGCGGACAGCGGGACTTGAACGTGCGCGCTGCGCTGCTGCATGTGGTTGGAGATCTCCTCGGTTCCGTAGCGGCGATCGTGGCCGGCGTGCTGGTTCTGTTCACCGGGTGGACGCGCGCGGACCCGGCGCTCACCTTTGTCATCGTCGCGCTGATCGGGTTCTCGAGTCTGCGCCTGGCGCGCGAAGCATTGCACGGCCTGATGGAGGGTGTCCCGCTGCATCTGTCGCTGCCTGAGGTCGGAAGAGCGATGGCTTCGGTCGAAGGCGTAGCGTCGGTGCACGACCTGCACATCTGGTCGCTGTCCGCAGAACGCATCGCGCTGTCGGCGCATGTCGTTGTCGAGCGCATGGGCCAGTGGGACGCGGTGCTCGCCGGACTGAAGGCCCTGCTGTGCGAGCGCTTCGCGATCGAGCATGTCACCCTTCAGCCGGAAGCCGTCGAGCGCGTCCTGCAGCCGATGGTTCGCAGCGGGGCTGCGTCGGATAGATCAGGAGGCTTTTGAAATGACCAAAGAGTTTGGACCACTCGGCGCAAGCGATAACAGCCCGGATTGGTTCTATCCGGAGTGGGCAGCAAATGCTCCTAACAATCGGCCCATTGTGGTCAGGGATACGGATAGTGCACTGGGTCGTTATAACCTGCAAACGAAAGAGATTGGCTTAAAGGATCTTGCACGGATTCATGGCCACATGTGCGACGGTCTCGTGATTGCGTTTGTCGAGATCAAAGCTGTGTTGAGCAAAGTGTTTCCAGATGGCGTGGTCGACCGAACCGATCTCCAGGTGGTTTCGAAAAATGGGCCTTGTTGGGCCGATGCGGCGGCGTTCTTGACCGGCGCCAGGATCAATTTCAAAACCTTGAGGATCGATGCCTCCATCGCTGGCGGATTCATCATTCAGAGAATCTCAACCGGCGAGGCTTACCATGTGCATTTGAAGGCCGGTGTTTTTCCGGATGACCAGATCGCTCTTGAAAACAGAATTCGGAGCTTACGGGCACAGGGAAACCCTGTAACGGCGGAGGATATCGATACGGTTGAAAAAATGGGGGATAGCTTGAGCTTGAAGCTCCTGACCGTTCCGCCCGAAGAGCTGCTGGAGATGAAGAGGTTGGATGATTATAAATTCAACTTTACGGATATGTTTGGCGATCGCGGAGATATCATCAACAAAGATGCGCCGAGATAAATAGAAGTCGCTTCCGTAAAGGAAGCGCTTTATTCCAATTCGCAAAAAACGGACATGAGGATCAGCAAACAGGAGCAGGACGATGGCTGAAGAACGGATCACCAAAAAACTTTCTTTCCTCGATCGCTATCTGACGCTATGGATCTTTCTCGGGATGTTTGTAGGCGTGGGATGGGGATATCTTTTCCCGGGTGTAGTCGACTTCTGGAGTCAGTTTCAATCTGGGACGACCAACATCCCGATTGCCGTCGGGCTGATCCTCATGATGTATCCACCCTTGGCCAAGGTGAAATATGAAGAGCTCGGCGAGGTATTCCGAAACTACAAAGTCCTCGGGCTCTCCTTGGTTCAGAACTGGATCATAGGCCCTATCCTCATGTTCGTTTTAGCCATCGTGTTTCTGCGAGGATATCCAGAATATATGGTGGGGCTGATCATGATCGGGTTGGCTCGCTGTATCGCCATGGTCATTGTATGGAATGACTTAGCCAAGGGAGATACCGAATACTGCGCAGGGTTGGTGGCATTCAACGCGATTTTTCAAGTCCTTTTCTTTTCTCTCTACGCATTTATTTTCATCACTGTCCTACCTCCGTTTCTTGGGCTCACGGGGATGGTAGTGAACATCACGATCGGCAAAATTGCTGAGAGCGTCTTTATCTATTTGGGTATTCCATTCATCGCCGGAGTCATCACCAGATTTACCCTGATCAAGTTGAAAGATAAGCAGTGGTACCACGAAAAATTCATTCCCAAGATCAGTCCTATTACGCTGATCGCTCTGATATTCACCATTGTCGTCATGTTCTCCCTCAAGGGTGAATTCATCGTGAAGATTCCACTGGACGTTGTCCGAATCGCCATTCCGTTACTCATTTATTTCGTGATCATGTTTCTGCTGTCGTTTTACCTGAGTAAGAAAATGGGAGCGAATTATGCTCAGAGCGCCACCCTTTCATTTACCGGCTGCCTCCAATAATTTCGAGCTCGCCATCGCTGTGACGGTGGCCGTCTTCGGGATCAATTCTGGCGCAGGCCTTTGCGGCTGTAATCGGACCATTGGTCGAGGTCCCGGTACTCATCAGCCTTGTCTATGTAGCGTTGAAGTTTCGCCAGAAGTACTTCGCGGTAGCGCCGGTATGACGCCCCGCGGCGCGTTGCTCGTTTGAATGCCCAGGATCATTCGCAGAGGATGATTGTGCCAGAGCCACCCTCAGCTCCCATCGGCCATGTGGTTGAGGTACACGGGCCGGTGGTGGACATCGCCTGCGAGACGCTGCCGCCGCTGCACCGGGCGCTCACGGTGGCGATCGACGGCGGAGCGCGGTGCTCGAAGTGCTGCACCATCTCGACCCGCACCAGGTGCGCGCCATCGCCCTGCATCGCACGGCGGGCCTGATGCGCGGCACGCCGGTGTTCGACAGCGGCGCGCCGCTGCGGGTGCCGGTGTCCGTCGCATGCCTCGGTCGGCTGCTCGATGCCTTCGGCGCAGCCGCTGGACGGCGGGCCGCCGCTTGCCGCGAGCGAATTTCGCGACCTGCTTGCGTCCCCGCCTCGGCTCTCCGACACCTTGCCTTCGAGCGACATCCTGGAGACCGGGATCAAGGTCATCGATCTCCTGTGCCCCTTCATCCGCGGCGGCAAGACCGGGCTGTTCGGCGGCGCGGGTGTGGGCAAGACGGTGCTCATCATGGAGTTCATGCAGGCGGTGGCGTCCCTGCACGGCGGCGTGTCGGTGTTCGCCGGGGTGGGCGAGCGCATCCGCGAAGGGCACGAGCTGTGGCACGAGATGCGCGACAACGGCGCGCTGGCCAACGCGGTGCTGGTGTTCGGCCAGATGGACGAGTCGCCCGGGGTGCGCTTTCGCGTCGGGCTTGCCGCGCTGACCTACGCCGAGTACCTGCGCGATGCCCTCGGCAAGGAAGTGCTGTTCCTGATGGACAACGTGTTCCGCTTCGTGCAGGCCGGCTCCGAGGTGTCGGGGCTGCTGGGGCGCATGCCCGCCACCGTCGGCTACCAGCCCACCCTGCCCTCGGAGGTGGCGGAACTGGAGGATCGCATCGTCTCCAGCCGGCGCGGCAACATCACCTCGGTGCAGGCCGTCTACGTGCCCGCCGACGACATGACCGACCCGGCCGTGGGCGCCATCCTGGCCCATCTCGACACGCGGGTGATCCTGTCGCGCGCCCAGGCGGCCAAGGGCATCTACCCGGCGGTGGACCCGCTCGCCTCGGGCAGCAATCTCATGGACCGGCACTTTCTGGGCGACCGCCACTACACCGTGGCGCACGACGTGCGCGAGCACCTGGCGCGCTACCGCGAGCTGGAGGACATCATCACCATGCTCGGGCATCGAGGAGCTGTCCGAAGCGGACCGGCGGGTCGTGCAGCGCGCCCGCAGGCTGCAGCGCTATCTCACCCAGCCCTTCCACGCCATGACTGCGCAGAATGCCGCCGCGGGGCGTATCCGTGCCGCTGGCGCAGACGCTCGCCGACTGCGAGGCCTTCCTGCGCGGCGAGTACGACGAGCTGCCCGAGGAGCGCTGCTACATGCGCGGCGCCATGACCGAACGGCTGCGCCATGAACACCTTCACCGCTGCATCTGTTCGCCGCCGACCGTTACGAGCGCATCGATGGCGCAGCAAGCTTCGTGGGCGAGGACAAGAGCGGCAGTTTCGGCCTGCTGGCGCGGCACGACCGCTTCATGACCGTACTCACCTTCGGTCTTGCGCGCCTGCTTTGGCGGACGGCAGCCGCGAATACCTGGGCTTCCCGGGCGGGTTGCTGTATTTCATCGACAACGAACTGCGCATCTCCACGCGGCGCTATCTGCGCGACACCGACGTGGAGCGCATCACCCAGGCTCTCACCCGCGAACTGCTGGAAGAGGAACAGGCGCTGCAACAGACGCGGCGCAAACTGCATCGCCTCGAGGCCGAGATGCTCAAACGCCTGGCGCAGCTCGGAAGGGACTAGCCGTGAACATGCAAAACGGCGAACGCCTGCGGCAGAACATCGAGAAACAGGCACGGCGCATGACGCAGGCGGAGAAAGAGCGGCCGACCCTGCTCGCCCAGACCGTGTTCCTGGGCACGCTGGCGCTGCTGTTCGTGCTGCCGGTGGTGGGCGGCGCCTATCTCGGCCACTGGATCGACAGCCTGCAGGCCGGCTATTCCTACCGCTGGACGGTGAGCCTGCTGATGACCGGGCTCATCGTCGGCGGCCATGAACGTTTATCTCTACATCCGGAGGCATTGAAGCCAGATGGGCAAGCCGGAACTTCTCGAACTGCTCGCCTTTCACTTGGGGCCGCTCCACATCGGCGCCACGGTGCTGACCACCTGGCTGCTGATGGCCGTGCTGGCGGGGCTGGCCTGGTTCGGCACGCGGCAAGCTGAGCGTAGAGGCGCCCTCGCGTCTGCAAACGGCGCTGGAAGGCGACGGTGCTCGCCGCTGCAAGCCGCCATCGAGAGCGCCGCACCGAGCCACGCCGCGCGGCTGCTGCCCTTCGTCGGCACGCTGTGGCTGTTCATCGGCGCGGCCAACCTCGTCGGGCCTGGTGCCGGGCCTGCGCTCGCCCACCGGCGATCTGTCGCTGACCGTGGCGCTGGCCATGCTGGTGTTTCTCTCGGTGCACTGGTTCGGCATCCGCATCGACGGCCTTAAAGCCTATCTGCGCCATTATCTCGACCCCAACCCGATCCTGCTGCCATTTCACCTGCTGGGCGAGATCACCCGCACCCTGGCGCTGGCCGTTCGCCTGTTCGGCAACATGATGAGCCTGGAGATGGCGGCGCTGCTGGTGCTGCTGGTGGCGGGCTTCCTCGCGCCGGTGCCGCTGCTGATGCTGCACATCGTCGAGGCGCTGGTGCAGGCCTACATTTTCGGCATGCTGGCGCTGGTCTATGTGGCCGGTGCCCTGCAATCCCGTGAACTTGAAAAGAGGAGATGACTGAATGGACAAGATGACCTGGTTTACCCTGCTTTCCACCGGCGGCGCGCTTGCGGCCATCGCCATCGGCGTGATCTTTCCGGCGCTTGCCATGGGGCGCGCCATCACCCAGGCGCTGGATGCCCTGGCGCGTCAGCCCGAGGCCGAGAAGTCGATCACGCGCACGCTGTTCATCGGCCTGGCGATGATCGAGTCGCTGGCGATCTACGTGCTGGTGATCGTGCTCATCGTGCTGTTCCGCAATCCGCTGCTCGAATACCTGCTGAAGTAGGCGCGCCGTGGAATTCGACTGGACGACCTTCGCCCTCGAAGCGCTCAACTTCCTGGTGCTGGTGTGGCTGCTGAAGCGCTTTTTCTATCGCCCGGTGCTGGCGGTGATCGAGGCGCGGCGGGCCGAGAACGGCGAAGACGATCGCGGACGCCGAGGCGGTGCGCCGCGAGGCGGAAGCGTTGAAAAGCGAATACCAGACGCACCTGGCGGAAGTGGACAAGGAACGTGACGGCGGCAAGGCGCGGCTCGACGAGGACATCGCCGCCGAACGGGCGCGGCGCCTCGCCGCCCTGGAGGCGGAAATCGCCGAGGAGCGCAGGCGGCGCGAAGCCCTGGAAGCGCGGGAACGCAGCGAACTTGAACTTGCCCTGGAGCGGCAGGCGATGGCCATTGCCGCCCGTTTCGCCACGCGCCTGCTGGAACGGCTGGCCGGCCCCGAGCTGGAAGCGAAGCTCGCGGATCTCGCCCTGAGCGAACTCGACGCCCAGGCGCCGGACAAGCTGGAAGCGCTGCGTGCCGCCCTGCGGGAGCCGGGAGCAAGCATCAAGGTGGTCAGCGCGTATCCGCTCGACGAGGCGCGCCGTGCCGCCTTCACCCAGACGCTCGGCAGGCTGGCGGGCCGGGCGCTTGCGCCTGAGTTCGCCGAAGACGCCATGCTCAAGGCCGGCGTGTGCATCATGGCTGGCTCGTGGGTGCTGATGGCCAACCTGCGCGACGAGCTCAATTTCTTCGCCGAGGCACTTCGACCATGGCGGCTGAAGCCGGGCTGCTGGAGCGCCTGGCGCGGCGGGTGGACGACTATCGCCTCACGTCTGCGCCTGGGCGAGAAGGGACGCGTCGCCTCGGTAGGCGATGGCATCGCCTGGGTCTATGGCCTGCCCTCCGCGGCGGTGGATGAGATCCTGCATTTCGAGGACGGCAGCCGGGGCTGGTGTTCGAACTCCAGAATGAGCGCCTGGGGGTCATCCTGCTCGATCCGGCGGCGAGCGTCGCCTCCGGCTCGCTGGTTTCGCACACCGGCGAGCGGCTCGAGATCGGCGTCGGCGACGCGCTGCTCGGGCGCGTCATCGATCCGCTGGGCAAGCCGCTCGATGGCCTTCCGCCGCCCGAGCCGGACGGGTTCTGCGCGCTGGAGGCGCCTTCGCCGGCGATCGTGGCGCGCGACTTCGTCAATCGCCCGCTCTACACCGGCATCAAGGTCGTGGACACCCTGATTCCGATCGGCCGCGGCCAGCGCCAACTCATCATCGGCGATTCCGGCACCGGCAAGACCTCGCTCTGGCCCTGGACACCGTCGTGGCGCAGGCCGGGCAGGGCGTGAAGTGCGTCTACGTCATGATCGGACAGAAGCGCTCCGAGGCGGCACTGGTGATCGACCTGCTGCGCCGCCACGGGGCGCTCGCCTACACCACGGTGGTGGTGGGCGAGGCCACCGCGACGCCCGGCATGAAGTATCTCGCGCCCTTCGCCGGCTGCGCCGTCGCCGAGGGCTGGATGCGCCGCGGAGAAGACACCCTGGTGATATACGACGATCTCACCACCCATGCCCGCGCCTACCGGGAGCTGTCCTTGCTGATGCACCGCCCGCCGGGGCGCGAGGCCTACCCCGGCGACATCTTCTACCTGCACGCGCGCCTGCTCGAACGCTCCACCCGCCTCTCCGCAGCCATGGCGGCGGCAGCCTGACCGCGCTGCCCATCGTCGAAACCGAGGAAGGCGAGATCGCCGCCTACATCCCCACCAATCTCATCTCCATCACCGACGGCCAGATCTACCTCGACCGGCGGCTGTTCGCCGCCGGCGTCCTGCCGGCGGTGGACGTGCCGCTGTCGGTCTCCCGCATCGGCGGCAAGGCGCAGCACCCGCGCATCAAGGAAGAGGCGGGACGGATGAAGCTCGACTACCTGCAATTCCTCGAACTGGAAGTCTTCACCCGCTTCGGCACCAAGCTGGAAGCGGGCACCGAGGCCAAGATCCGGCGCGGCCGGCTGCTGCGCGAAATTCTCAAGCAGGAACGCCTGAGCCCCTGCGGCCGCACCTTCCAGCTTGCCTGGATGATCGCCTTCAACGAGGGGCTGCTCGATCGCCTGGACGCCACAGACTCTGCCCGACACGCTGCAAAAGATTCTGGCCGGGCTGGCGCGCGAGCCCCTGCCCCTGGATGCGGTCCGGGAGGAATGGTTGGCCAGGCTGAGAACCTGGCTCGGAGTCTACGCCATGAGCGGTCTCGCCGAACTCTCGCAGCGCTTTGCGCGGCTCAAGGAAATCAGCGGCATCATGACGGCGATGAAGAGCCTGTCGCTGGTGGAGACGCGCAAGCTCGCCCGCTTCATCGGCCACCAGCGGCGCATGCTCGCCAACATCGAGGCGGCCGCGGCGGATTTCCTGCATTTCTTTCCGGCCGCGGGCGCAGGCGAGACGCAACCCGCGATCCTGTTGCTGATCGGCTCCGAGCGCGGCTTCTGCGGCAACTTCAACGAGCGCGTCCTCGCGGCCCTCGACGATCTCCGCGGTGGGAACCCGCCGCCCAGCTGGTGCTGGTCGGCCATCGCCTGGGGACGAAGCTGGAAGCCCATCCTGGCGTGATCGCCAGGCTCGATGGTGCGACCGTGACGGAAGACGTGCCCGCCGTGCTGAATCGTCTGATGGATGCCCTGCACACAGCGAGCCGGCAGCTTTCCGGCGACGGCGCGGCGCTCTTCGGTCTGGCCCACGACGCCGAGGGCGAGCCGACGCTCAAGCGCCTGCTGCCGCTTGCGCCGCCGCAAGCGCCGCGCCTCTCGCATCCGCCGCGCCTGCAACTCGCGCCGGCCGGGTTCTTTGCCGAATTGCTCGACCAGTATCTGCTGGCCGCGTTGTACGGATTGCTGTACGAGTCGCTCGCGGCGGAGAACCGCCAGCGCCTGGCGCACATGGAGCATGCCCTCGACCGCCTCGACGAAACCGTCGCTCGCCTCGCCCTCAAGCGCAACGCCCTGCGCCAGGAAAAGATCGTCGAGGAGATCGAAGTGATCCTGTCCAGCGAGCAGGCGTTCGCGAAGGCGCAGGCTCGCCCGACCTCCTCATCGAGCAGCACCAGTCCGTCGATCGCTCTCGACGAGTTCGCTCGACTGGACCTGAGTCGCTGTCGGCGCGCGAGTCTGGGGAGTGCGCAGGGAATTGTCGTTCATGCACAGCTGGCGACCGTAAGTGGCTGGCAGCGATCGCAGCTGTACCGATCCTCCACCAATGGGGGGTGCATCAATCGTCGAAGCTTCATTGTTCCGAGTTCCTCGGCAATCCTCGGCGCTACATCTTTGCGCGGTGCGTCAGCCTGAGGTTCGAATGTCTTCGAGGAACCAGCGCTTTCGAGCGCCTGGACCAGGCCATGCAACTCGTTTGCACCGGGTCTCATGGACTGCTCAGTGGCGGCGTGTAGCTGAGATCCAACGCAGCTATCGCCTTGACCTTCATGCCGTGGAACAGCGCAGCTGCGAAGACGTCAATGCGCTTCGAGCGCGATCTTCCGCCCCGCGACGATGACCGCTGTCTTCGGATTCCGCGTTGTGAGATGCGCTTCATCCACGCGCACCTCCAGGGTTCGTCATGTCGACTGCTTCGGCGCCCGAGTCGGGACCGGCGGTCCGCGCCGAGCCACGCTTGCAGCCGCGTGCCGCGCTGGCCGAGGCAGCAGCGCCTATGCGCGCCGGCCGGCCCGCCTTACCGTGCCAACGCCGAGCGCGCGAGGAAGGCGACATCGGCGGGCAGCGGGATATATCCCAGCTCGCTGCTGTAGCTCTGTCCTTGCGTGAGGCCCCATTCCACGAAGCTTTCGAGCGCCGCGCTCTTCTCCGGCTCCGCGTACTGCTCGTACAGCAGCAACCAGGTGAAGGTGACAATCGGATACGAGGCATCGCCGACCGGATCCGCCAGGAAGGCGCGCAAGTTACTCGGAATCTGCAGCACGTTCGCGGCCAGCGCGGCCTCGCCGCCGCGCAGAGTGGGTTCAACGAACCGCCCGGCCCGGTTCTGCAGGTGCGCCATCGCCAATCCCAACCGCTTCGCAAAACCATACTCCACATAACCGATCGAGCCCTGGCTGATCTTGATACGGGAGGCCACCCCCTCGTTGCCTCGGGCCATCATGGCATGACCCGGCCAGTCGATGACCTTGCCTACACCCGGGCCGCGTTCGCGCCAATCCGCGCTCACCGCGCTCAGATGGTTGCTCAGCGCATAGGTGGTGCCGCTGCTGTCCAAGCGACCGACCAGCGCAATGGTCTGCTTGGGCAGGTTGATCCCCGGGTTGAGCGCCGACAGGCCGCGGGTCGTCCACTCCCGGATCTTGCCGGCGAAGATGTCCGTGTAGACATCCCGGCTCAGCTTCAGCGGCCCGGCCAGCCCGGGAAGGTTATAAGCCAAGACGACCATGCCCGCAGTCACCGGGATCAACTTCACACCAGCCCTCACGCCCGCGATCTGTTCATCCGTGAGCGCCGCGTCGCTGGCGCCGAAATCGACCGTGTGCTCCAGGAAGCGCACGGTGCCCTCGCCGCTGCCGACGACCGCATACTCGATGGCCACGTTCGGATGCTGTTTGGTATAAATCTCAATCCACTTCTTGTAGAGCGGCGCGCCGAAGGTAGAGCCCGCGCCGCGCAGCATAACCGGCGCACCGGCGCCCTGCGTTTGGACCGGCACGACCAATGTCGCTAGCGCAACCCAACCAGCAGCCTCACGGCGAACCGGGTTGCTTTTGCTTTCCCCGGCAGCGCCTCACCTGAAGGGCTCAGTTGACTTCAGCGCGTGGAAACGCTTCATGTGCGGCTCCTCCAGGGTTGCCTTTGACTTGGCCCGGGGAGCAGCCGAACGCCGTTTCTATGACCGTGAGACGTCCGGCGGCAGCCCCTGACAATAAGTTCAGCAAGGAACGTCACCAACCGATGCCAAAGATGAACAGGCGTTTCTCCCGTGCGAGCCCGGCAAGCGCAGTTGCACCGTGTTCGATTCGACAATTCAACGATAGTAGAAATATAGATGCGTGTCCAGCGCAAGGTGGACCACGTGGAACGACGCGTCACGCCGCAGTGCGCGAAGGTCTGAGGTCGGCATAGTCCATAGGGACTACCGGCCTGGCTACTAATGGTCACGGTGAGGCCGGGAATGCCTGACAAGTGCTGAATGCCCAACAGGCAGGAGAGCTAAGATTGGTGCCGAGCGTCGACCGTGACGAATGTCGATCTCGTCACGTGCGTGACCTGCGGAGCCACGCCGGCGGCCGGCGAGTGCCGGCCTAGGAAACTCGCGGGGCTGCCTGCCTAGACGATCTACTCCGA
>CAVUHQ010000031.1:0-132463 GCA_963741215.1 uncultured beta proteobacterium | reverse complement strand
CCCCGGGCGCTCGGATCGCGGAAAACCTCGATGTGCTTCGCTTGCACATCCACGATCCAATACTCGGAAACCCCATGCTGCGCATACAACGATAGCTTGGGTTCCTCGATCGCATTCCAATGTCTTGTCCGACACCTCGATCACGACCAGCACGTCCGCCGCGCTCGGCAACGATGAAGCATATCGATCGGCGCGAGGCTTTAGCAACATCAGATCAGGCTGAGGTTCGGATCGGGGCATCAGCGTCAGCGGATTCTGCGTTGACAGCCGGAACTGGTTTCCTGCCTGCGGTGCCAGCAGCCCGACCAAGGTGTCAACCACGGACGCATGCTTGGGACCGATCGGTGCCATCTCAATCAATTCTCCCTCAATCAACTCCACTCGACTGTCTTCGGTGAGCACACCCGCCACGCCCAGCTTGTGGTAGTCCTCGACCGAGAGCTTGTACCGAGTGGGGGTAAACACAGCGCTCATTGGGGTTGCTCCACAGGTTTGCTTGCCGACGTAGTCTACCGCGAAGACAGCGGTCTTTCCTGGCGGACCAGAACTTCCGAAGTGGGGTACGGCTGATTCCCTAGCGCCAAGCGTCGTGGCGACTTTGTGGGGACACGAGGGTACAAGAGGGTGCAACACAGGGCAAATGAGCGAAACGATCGGTCGGCATAGTACCTGTTAAATCAATCGGTTGCGCCAGAGATCCTAACTACGGATTGACCAGGCTCACCACGCGCACGAGCTCACTCGTGACCGCGCCGACGGCAGCGCGATGTCCATCCTCCTTCAGCGTGCCGTCTTCGTGAAACGCTGCGGCGGCGTGTGCGAGACCGAACTGCGTTGGCAGCACCAGCACACCCAAGGTCGTGAGCACTTGCCGGACGGTGAGCAGCCCGCGAACGCCGCCGAGATTGCCAGGCGATGCCGCCAGCAGCGCCGCCACCTTGCCTCTGAACGCGACCGCAGGTGTCTCGTTGGGCTGCGGCCGCGAGATCCAGTCGATGGTGTTCTTCAACACCGCTGAGATGGAGCTGTTGTACTCGGGGCAGCTCAGCAGGAAGGCATGATTCGTCACCATCAGCGCTTTCAGCTCCCGCGCTTTGTGCGGCAGTCCTTCCGCTTTCTCGAGGTCGCCGTCATAGAACGGCATGGGATAGTCGCGCAGGTCGATCAGCGTTACCTCCCCGCCCGCCTCCTCCGCGGCACGCACCGCGACGCGGATCAGCTTCTTGTTCCACGACTGGGTGCGGGTGGCGCCGGCGAAGGCGAGGATTTTTGGGGAGGGCATGGAGTGAAGAGCGTGAAGGGTGAAGGGTCAAGAGTGACCTGCTCGCCCCGCCCTCTCATCGTGAAAGGAGAAAAGGGAAGTGCGGCTCCGTTCAGGTTCCGCGATGCTCTTGCGCTTCGACTCCGTGGCTAACGCCACTACGCTCAGCGCGAACGGGGCTTTGAGAGAGCCCTCCCACTTTTCACCGCTTTCTGGCCGCATACAGCTTGTGCACCGAGATCTTGCGCACTTCCGCTTTGCTGGTCTCGATGTGGGCGCGAAGGAGCATGACTGCCTGGTCGGCGCGGCGTCGAAGGATCGTCCGCAGGATCTGCCCGTGCTCCTGATAAGTGGCGGTGATGCGATCGGCCTCGGTGAAGTCCAGCCGCCGCAGGATGCGGATGCGCTCGGTCACCTCGCGATGGCAGCGCAGCACCTCCGGGTTCCCTGCCGCCGCGACCAGGGATGAATGGAAGTCCTCGTCCCACTGCGCCATCTCGTTTCGATCGCTGGAGCGCTCTTCCACCGGCACCAGCCAGATCGCCTTGAGGTGGTCCAGTTGCGGGCGCTCGGCGCGGTCGCAAAGCTGGCGGACCGCGGCGGTCTCGAGAATGATGCGCAGGTCGTAGAGATCGTCGAACTGCCTGAAGTCCAGATCGCGCACGCTCCAGCCGGTGCGGTAGTGGACCCGGAGGTAGCCTTCCTTTTCGAGACGAAACAGCGCCTCGCGCACGGGCGTGCGGCTGACGTTGAGCCGCGCCGCGACCTGGCCTTCGGTGAAATGGTCGCCGGGCAGCAGGCGGAAATCGAAGATGTCCTGCTTGAGCTTTGATACACGCCTTGGCCAGCGAGGGCTTGCGCACGTCGGCGGCCGGCTTCGGTTTGGCGGAGCGGCCCCTAGCCTGTAAGGCCGTGCGAGTCAGCATTGTAAGAGTCTCACGTGCAACGGCGGTCGCAAACGCCCGACCTCCTGCCCGCGAGGGACAGGGTCAAGACGAGACGGGTGTCGGGGAACGCGCCTAGCCGCGCGCCGGATGTCATGCAGTTCAAGCAGCCTCCCTATTCGCCTACGGTACGCGAGGCCAGCCGGAAACGCCAGCCGCCGAGCGGGATCGCTCCTGCGCATGGCTCGATACCAGACGCCCAGGAAGCCGGTACGCAGATTTGGCGGAGAGGTAGAGACGGGCCCCGTGTCGCCGGCATTTCAAGCCGCCTCCACCAAGTCCGGGGCGGCACCCCGGCGTGACCGGCCATGCACGGCCGATCACGCCCGATGTCGGCTGTGGCGATCGGCGTCTCGTGCACCAGCCGGCCGTCGAACATCACCACGATGCGGTCGGACAGCTCGAGCAGTTCGTCCAGGTCGTCGCTGACCAGCAGCACCGCCGCGCCGGCATCGCGCGCCGCGAGGATGCGGCCATGGATCTCTGCGACCGCGGCGAAATCCAGCCCGAACACCGGATTGGCGACGATCAGCACCGACACGTCGCCGGACAGCTCGCGCGCCAGCACCGCGCGCTGCACGTTGCCGCCGGACAGCGTGCGGATCGGCGCGTCCGGGCCCGGCGTCTTCACCTTGTACTCGCCGATCAGCCGCTGCGACTGCGCACGCACAGCGCCGCGCCGCAGCCAGCTGCCCTGCGCGAGCGGCGGACGGTCGAAGTTGCGCAGCGCCATGTTGTCGGCCACGCTCAGCGCGCCGACGCAGGCGTTGCGCAACGGCTCCTCCGGCAGGCTGAACACGCGGTGCCGGCGCATTTCCGGCGCGCGTCGCGCGATAGGGCTCGCCCCCGACCCGCAACTCGCCGGCCATCGGCTCGCGCTGGCCCATCAGCGCCTCGACCAGCTCGCGCTGGCCGTTGCCGGAGACGCCGGCGATGCCGACGATCTCGCCCGCGCGCACCTCCAGACTCGAAGTCGCTCACCGCGCGGCAGGCCGCGTGTCGTTGTCCACCGCAAGGCCGCTCGATCGACAGGCGCACCTGGCTTGCGCTCCGCCTGCGTGGCCGTTGCGCCGTGCTTCCGACCGATGGGATCTCGCGTGCGCCGATCATCATCTCCGCCATCGCCGCGGCGTCAGATCCGCCACGCTGCCCTCGCCCGCCAGCTTGCCCCGGCGCAGCACCGAGACGCTGTCGGCGAAGGCCATCACCTCGCGGAACTTGTGCGTGATCATCAGCACCGTCACCTCGCTCGCGCGCGCCATGTCGCGCAGCATGCCCAGCACCTCGTCGGCCTCCTGCGGCGTCAGCACCGAGGTCGGCTCGTCGAGGATCATGAAGCGGCGGTTGCAGGTAGAGCTGCTTGAGGATCTCGACCTTCTGCTTCTCGCCGGCCGCCAGGCTGGACACCGGCGCGTCGAGCGGGACCTTGAACGGCACCGTGCGCATGAAGGCGTCGAGCCGCTCGCGCTCCGTGCGCCAGTTGACGACCGGCGGCACGTCGTCGCGCGACATCACCAGGTTCTCGGCCACCGTCATGCTCGGCACCAGCGTGAAGTGCTGGTAGACCATGCCGATGCCCAGCGCGTGCGCATCCTGCGGCGAGCGGATGTCGCGCTCGCGGTCGTCGACCACGATCTGCGCCGGCATCGGGCCGGTAGTAGCCGACCAGGCATTTCACCAGCGTGCTCTTGCCGGCGCCGTTCTCGCCCAGCAGCGCGTGGAAGCGAGCCCGCCTCCACCTTCATCGACACGTCGTCGAGCGCCGTGAAGGTGCCGAAGCGCTTGGTCATGTTCAGACACTCGACTTCGAGCGCGGAGTCCGGTGCGCGGCTCGGTGCGGGGGCATGCGCATGGGCAGGTGGCTGGCGATCAAGGCGCGCCGGATCAACTCGAGCTTCGATCAACGCCTTGGAGTTCGACACCGCGCCGAACACGCCGCCCTGCATCTTGACCATCTTGATGCGCCGCGAGATGATTGCCGTGGTCGGTGGCGCCGGTGCAGTCCTCCAGCAGCAGGCACTCGAAGCCGCGATCGTTGGCCTCGCGCATGGTGGTGTGCACGCAGACGTCGGTGGTGATGCCGGTCAGCACGATGTTGTCGATGCCGCGCGTGCGCAGGATCAGCTCGAGGTCGGTGGCGCAGAACGAGCCCTTGCCCGGCTTGTCGATGACCGCCTCGCCGGGCAGCGGCGCCAGTTCGGGGATGATCTCCCAGCCCGGCTCGCCGCGCACCAGGATGCGGCCGCACGGCCCGGGGTCGCCGATGCCGGCGCCGATGCTGCCGCGAGCGCCAGCGCTTGTTCGCCGGCAGGTCGGACAGATCCGGCCGATGGCCTTCGCGCGTGTGGATGATGTGGAAGCCGCCCTGCGCGCATCGCCGCCAGCACGCGCTGGATCGGCTCGATCGGCGCGCGGGTCAGCGACAGGTCGTAGCCCATCTTGTCGACGTAGCCGCCCTTGCCGCAGAAATCGGTCTGCATGTCGATGACGATCAGCGCCGTGTTGTCGGGCCGCAGGTCGCCGTCGTACGGCCAGGGATAGGGATCGGCGGCGACGAAGCGGCCGGCGTATTGGCAGCGTCAGGCATATTTGCGCGTCTCCGGGTCCGGTTGGACTGATAGTCGCGCGTCGGCGCCGGGAAGCCGCACGACGTGCCGTCCGTCACCACGACCTCGCTCTCCCAGGGCAGGCGGTAGCGTGCCGGCCACCAGGTCCTGCATGTAGGTGTAGGGACAATCGCGCGCGCCGCCCTTCACGGCGACGTAGCCGCGGTGGCCGAACTGATAGATGTTGTTCTCCACGCCCCAGACGCGCGCGCGCCTCGCGCACGAGATCGGGGCGCAGCTCGCAGGTGATGATCTCGTCGGGACGGTGGCTGCCCTCGACCAGCGGCGTGCCGTCGAAGTTGACGAACATGCCCTCGCCCATGGAATCGAAGGTGCCGTCGCGAGCCGCACATGCAGACGCTCGCGGTGTACATCAGGTTGCAGAACGCGTTGGCCTGGTTGGTGACCTTCCAGGCGTGGCGGATCGGCGCGGTGTAGCCGGCGGTGCGGATCATGATCTCGGCGCCCTTGTAGGCGGCCTCGCGCGCCATCTCCGGGAACATGCCGTCGTGGCAGATGATGAGCGCGATCTTCGAGCCGTTCGGGCCCGTCGCACACCGGGATGCCGAGGTCGCCCGGCTCCCACGGCTCGACCGGCACCCAGGGATGCAGCTTGCGGTAGTAGAGCTGCAGCTCGCCCTGGTCGTCGATGATGATGCCGCTGTTGTAGGGATTGCCGTGCGGGTTGTGCTCCATGATGCGAGAAGCAGCCCCAGATCTTGTTCTCGGCGCAGGCACGCTTGAAGGCCGCCACTTCCGGCCCGTCGAGCGGCACATGATGTCGGGATTGGTGTCCATCGACAGCCCGTGCAGCGCGTACTCCGGGAACACCACCAGGTCCATGCCGGGCATGTTGCGCCGCGCCTTGGCCACCATGGCGCAGATCTTCTGCGTCTGCGCAGCGAGATCGCCGGGCGTCTCGACCACCGGCAGCTGGAGCTGCACCAGACCGAGCACCACGCCGTTCGGCGATTTGTTCAGTCCACCCAGTCCGCTCATGGCTGCCTCCTCCGAGCATTCAGCGCGTCACGCTCAGTTCGCCCGGCGCGCCGCGCGAGCGTGCGCCGCGGCGAGCAGGTCGCGATCATGATCGCCAGCGTCAGCACGTAGGGCGCGGCGTTGAACAAGTAGTAGCCGCTGGTGATGCCGACCGACTGCAGCGCCGGGCCGAGCGCGCCGGCGCCGCCGAACAGCAGCGCCGCGTAGAAGCAGTACAGCGGCTGCCAGCGCGCGAAGATCACCAGCGCCACCGCCATCAGGCCCTGCCCGCTGGAGAGGCCCTCGTTCCAGCTGCCGGGATAGTAGAGCGACAGGAACGAGCCGCCGACGCCGGCCAGGAATCCGCCCACCGCCGTGGCCAGCATGCGCACGCACATTGACCGGGTAGCCCATGGCGCGCGCGGCGTCGGAGCTGTCGCCGACCATGCGCACGCACCAGTCCCCAGCGCGTGTTGCGGAACGCCCAGCCCAGCGCCAGCGCCAGCACCACGCCGATGATGAACAGCACGTTGACCTGCAGCGCCGACTGCGACCTGCGGCGAGCTGGCCCAGTCGCCGAGATGGATCGCCGGCAGCGTCGGCGCCTTGGGCTGCACGAACGGCTTGCCGAGGAAGAACGCGAGGCCGGTGCCGAACAGCATCAGGCCGATGCCGACCGCGATGTCGTTGACCCGCGGCAGACTGCAGATCGCGCCGTGCAGCAGCCCCAGCAGCAGGCCGGTCAAGCCCGGCCACGAGCACGCCGAGCCACGGACTGCCGGTCAGGTAGGAGACGCCGTAGCCGCTCATCGCGCCCATCACGAGGATGCCTTCGAGGCCGAGATTGATGCGGCCGCTCTTCTCGGTGAGGCACTCGCCGAGGCTCACGAACAGGAACGGCGTGCTGACGCGGATCGCGCCGCCCAGCACCGCGATCGGCACGCCCCACCAGCCGAGTTCCACGCTGGTTCGATCCTCATGCGATCTGCCGACCGCGAAGCTGCGGACAACCGGGAAAGTCGACGCCATGCTCGTCCTGTCCGGTCAATCCTGGGTGGCGGCTGGAAGATCCTGAACCGCCCGTACAAGGTCTCGCTCGCGAGGATCACCATGAACGCAATCCCCTGCAGCACCAGCACCGTGGCGTCGGGCAGATCGAGGCGCCGCTGCAGCAAGCCGCCGCTGGCTGCGATGCCGCCGACCAGCACGGCCACCGGCATGATCGGCGATCGGGTTGTGGCGGGCGATGAAGGACACCAGGATGCCGGTGTAGCCGTAGCCCGCGATCAGCGAAGCATTGGCACTGCCGTGCACCGCCGCCACCTCGACCATGCCGGCCAGCCCGGCCGCCGCGCCGCCGAGGAAGCAGCTCACCAGCACCAGCCAGCCCACCGGCAGCCCGGCAAGCCGCGCCGCGCGCACGTTGCCGCCGACGATGCGCAGCGCGAAGCCGAGCACCGTGTAGCGCACCAGGACATAAGCAGACGACGCAGAAGACCAGGCCGTATAGCAAGCCCCAGTGCACGTCCATGCCGGGCAGGTGCCCCGACCATGTTGGCCTCGCCGATCGGCATGCGTGGACGGCTTGTTCAGGCTCGCCGGATCGCGCAGCGGGCCTTCGACGAAATGATTGAACAGCGCGATGGCGATATAGGTGAGCAGCAGGCTGCTGATGGTCTCGTTGACGCCGCGGTAGTGGCGCAGCGCGCCGGCCAGCGAGATCCACAGACCGCCGACGATCATGGCCGACCAGCGCCATGGCGATCTGGACGGCGAGCGGCGAGCCGCCGGACAAGGCGTGGCCGATCACGGCGGCGCGCCAATCCGCCCAGCACCAGCGCCCCTTCGCCGCCGATGACGATCAGGCCCGCCTGCGCCGGCAGCGCGACGCACAGCGCGGTCAGGATCAAGCGGCGCCGCGCGCTGCAGCGTGTTCTGCCAGGCGAAGCCGCTGCGAAAACCCACCCTTGTAGATGAGCGCGTAGACCTCCAGCGGATCCTTGCCGACCAGCGCCATGAAAGCGCCGAACAAGACCATCGCGACGAGCAGCGCGCCGACCGGGATGAGCACGGCCTCCGCAGCACGGCGCAGCCGATCCGATGGGAATGCAGCGATCTGCGCGGTCACCGGAAGCGCGCCGAGTTGCTCATCGAATGATCCGCAGGCTGGCGTCGCGACTGCGCCCGGACAACGGCCGCAGCGACACGTCTGCTGGCGCTGTCACACCTTCCCGACGACGCCGGCGACCAGGTAGTTCATCTGCTCGAGCACGATGTCGGTCTGCTTTTGCAGCGTGCCGCCCGGGATCACGACCTTGCCGGTGTTGTCCTTCAGCGGGCCCTTGAAGATCACGAACTCGTCCTTCATCATCTTGGCCTTGATCCCGTCCGCATTCTTGCGCGCACCGTCGGACACCGCCTTGCCGTAGGGCGACGTCTTCACGAAGCCCTCCTTCAGCCCGCCGCGCAGGAAATTGGTGATCGGCTTGCCGTCCTGGACCGCTTTCACGTGCACGGTGTAGGGCGTCAGCCAGTTCCATTCGGCACCGGTGAGATAGCCCTTGGGCGCCAGCGCGGACTGGTTGGCGTGGTAGCCGCAGACATAGATGCCGCGCCGCTCGGCGGTCTCGACGATGACCTTGGGGCTGTCCACGTGCATGGTGATGACGTCGACGCCCTGGTCGATCAGGCTGTTGGCGGCCTCCGCCTCCTTCACCGGCAGCGACCAGTCGCCGGTGAAGATGACCTGCGTGGTGATCGCGGGGTTGACGCTCTGCGCGCCGAGCGTGAAGGCATTGATGTTGCGCAACACCTGCGGGATCGGCTTGGCCGCGATGAAGCCCAGCTTCTTGCTCTTGGTGGTGTGGCCGGCGACCACGCCGTTCAGGTACTGGCACTCGTCGATGTAGCCGAAGTAGCTGCCGGCATTCTTCGGATGCTTGCCCTCGGTCCACATGCCGCCGCAATGCGCGAAGCGCACCTTCGGATACTTCTCCGCCATCTTGATCATGTGCGGATCGAAGTAGCCGAAGGAGGTCGGGAAGATCAGCACCGCGCCGTCCTGCTCGATCATCGAGGCCATGGTCTTCTGCACGTCCACGGTCTCCGGCACCTTCTCTTCTTCGACCACCGTCACGCCCGGCAGCTTCTTGATCGCGGCTGCGGCCTGAGCCTGTGCCTGGTTGTAGCCGTAGTCGTCCTTGGGTCCGACGTAGATCACGCCGACCACCACCTTGTCGGCGGCGAGCGCGCGGCCGATGAGTCCGGGGCCCACCGCGCTTGCCATGCCGGCGGCGGCCAGCGCCGTGATGAAGTCGCGACGCGTCGTGCTGGGATGCTTCCGGGACATGTGTCTGCTCCTTATGTGGTGAAGGGAATGGAAAGCGGCCATTGCGGCTAGTACAAGGCTGCACACCGTCTTGTATGCAGCCCGGTGTGCAAGCCGCATGCCGAACTCGGCGCGGCCCGGATTATTGGTCTAAGCCACGGTCCCGATGGAAGTTTCTGCTCCACGCGCGCAGCCTCGCCGCAGCGAAAATGCTTCGCGCAGGTGCGCCGCGCCAGCTCGCCGCTCCATCTCGGTGCGCCGTCGCACGGGTGCCGAAAACTCCTGGACCGAGCGGCTGCTTGAGAACCAGCTCCACCGACCGCATTTTTCGGAGGACGACTATCAGGAGAAGTGCGAATGACACCCAACCCAGCCAAGCCTCGGCTTTACCTCGTCGATGACCCAGCGCCTCCCGCAGGTGCTGCCGACGGCCAGCGACGGCCTGCGGAGAGCGACGGTGCGCTGCTCGACGCCTATTCCCGGGCCGTCGTGCACGCAGCCGAGACGGTCAGCCCGGCAGTGGTCAAGATCGACGTGCGCAAACGCTCGGCGCCGACGGCGGGAGCGCGCGAGGGCGCGGAGCAGCGCGAGCTCCGCGGCAGCGGTTCGGGCTTCCTGTTCACGCCCGACGGACTGATCCTGACCAACAGCCACGTCGCGGGCGGCGCCGCGCGGATCGAGGTAACGCTGTCCGACGGCCAGAGCTTCGACGCCGACCTGATCGGCGACGATCCGCACACCGACCTCGCGGTGATCCGGATCTCGGCGCCGAAGCTGCCGACCGCCGCGCTGGGCAGCTCACGCGGCGTGCGCGTGGGTCAGCTCGCGATCGCCATCGGCAATCCCTACGGGTTCGAGTGCACCGTCACGGCCGGCGTGGTGAGCGCGCTGGGCCGCAGCCTGCGCGCGCAATCCGGACGCCTGATCGACGACGTGATCCAGACCGACGCAGCGCTCAACCCGGGCAACTCGGGTGGGCCGCTGGTCAATTCCCGGGGAGAGGTGATCGGCGTGAACACGGCCATCATCATGCCGGCCCAGGGCATCTGCTTCGCCACCGCCATCGACACCGCCAAGGTCGTGGTCGGTCAGCTGCTGCGCCACGGGCATGTGCGGCGCGGCTACATCGGAGTCGCGGGACAGAATGCGGCGCTGGCGCGCCGCGTCGTGCGCTACTTCGACTTGCCGGCCGAAAGCGGTGTACGCGTGATGTCGGTGGAGACGAGCAGCCCGGCTGCAGATGCCGGCCTCGAGAGCGGCGACGTGATCGTAGCCTGGGACGGCAAGCCGGTATCAGGCATAGACGAGCTGCATCGCCTGCTCACCGAACAGTACGTTGGGGCCAGCGTTGAAATGACCGTTCTGCGCCGGGCGCAGAAACTGGCGCTCGCCATCCGCCCGACGGAACTGCCGGCAAAAGGATAAGGAATCGCAGAGCGGACAAAGGGGCGGTGCCGACAAAGACACCGCGCCCGACGGCAGCGGGCCGTCGCTTCATCTAAGCGGTTGACGCTTGATGAGCTCGATGAAGGCCTCGGGGGCGACCGGTTTGCCGAACAGGAAGCCCTGCCCGTAGTCACACCCGTTGCTGTTGAGGAAGGAAAGCTGGTTCTCGTCTTCCACGCCCTCGGCAATGACTTTGATGCCGAGGGTCTGGGCCAGTCCGATGATCGCGCGCACGATCGCCGCATCGTTGTGGTCGGTCGTAATGTCGCGCACGAAGGACTGGTCGATCTTGAGGATGTCCAGCGGCAGGCGCTTCAGATAGCTGAGGCTCGAGTAGCCGGTGCCGAAGTCGTCGATCGAGATGGTGATGCCGCGCGACCGCATACGCTCGAGCGTGGAGATCGAGCCCTCGGCGTCTTTCATGATCGCGCCCTCGGTCAGCTCGATCTCGATGAACTGCGGGTCCACCCCAGACTCCGCCATCACGCGCCATGACGATGTCGGCGAGGTTGCGTTGCTGGATGAACTGACGCGCCGACACGTTGACCGCTACGTGCATCTCGATGCCCTCGCGCTGCCAGGCACGTAGCTGCTCGCACGCTGCCCTCAGCACCCATTCTCCCAGCGGCAAGATCAGGCCGGACTCCTCGGCCACCTCGATGAACTTCCCCGGCAGGATCAAGCCGCGGGTCGGGTGCTGCCAACGTACCAGCGCCTCCGCACCGATCACGCGGTTGGTTGCGAGGTCGATCTTGGGCTGGTAGTGCAGGCAGAGCTCGCCGCGCTCGATACCGCGCCGCAGTCCGCTCTCCAGCATCACCTTCTCGCGCACTTCTTGGTTCAAGTCCTCGGTGAAGTAGCGGAACCGGTTGCGGCCCGACTCCTTGGCGCTGTACATCGCCGTGTCGGCGTGTTTCACCAGGTCATCCGGGCTGGCGCCGTCGCGCGGGAACAAGCTGATGCCGATGCTGGCCGAGACGAACATCTCCTGCTCGCCGTCGCTGAACGGCGAGGAGAACTCGCTCAGGACGCGCTGCGCAACCTCCCCCACGACCTGCGGGTTGGTGGCGTCCGGCAGCAATACGGTGAACTCGTCCCCGCCTAGCCGCGCCACGGTATCGGTGTCGCGCAAGCTCTGCGTGAGCCGTGCGGCCACCTGCTTGAGCAGGGTGTCGCCGGTGATGTGGCCGAAGGAGTCGTTCACCATCTTGAAGCGGTCCAGATCGATGAACATCAGCGCGACCAGACCGCCGTTGCGCCGCGCCTGGATGATGGCCTGCTGCAGGCGGTCCTGCATCAAGGTACGGTTCGGCAGTCCGGTGAGCACATCGTGCTGCGACAAGTATTCTTCGCGCTTCTCCGCGTTCTTGCGCTCGGACACATCGCGGGAGGTCAGCACGACGCCATGTATGCCGGGGTGATCCATGAGATTGTTGCCCACCGCCTCGAGATCGATCCAATGGCCCTTGGCGTGGCGGAAGCGGAACTCGATGGGCGCCATCGACCCCTGGCCTTGCAGCAGATCGCCGAACGCCGTTCGCGCCCGTGCTACGTCCTTGGGGTGGATCGAATCGAATGGGAAGCGCCCGATCAGCGCGCCGGGCGGATAACCCAGCACCCGCGACGCCGAAGGAGACTCGTAGAGCGTGAGGCCCTGCGGATCGTGCACCGTGATGATGTCCTGCGAGTGCTGGACCAGTGCACGGAAGGCCTCGTCGTTTCCATGCAGTGCATCGTTGCCGCGTCGACGCAGCGTTCGGCGATCGGAGCGGGGAGTCCGTCGATCCGGTTGTTTTTGTGGTTGGTCTTCTAGGATCACGAGCTGGCGTCGCCGGAGCGCTCCGGCGAACAACCCCGTACAGCAGTTTTTATAGTTAGAATTTTCTGTTAGCGTAGTTGCACAGAATTGTATTAAAGGTTAGTGAAATTGGGTAGTAGTTTCGGAGGCACCTTGCCGAGGCGAAACTGTTCCGCGTCGCCGCAAATTTCAGCGACCGTTGCGGCGCGGCAAGCGCGACCGCTGGGCGAACTTAGTGATGCGCGACCGCGCGCGCGACTCCGGCTACTAGCTAAGGCGCGGCGGCAACGGTAGTGTCCGCGCCGATGTACAGCGCGTCCGCTTCATGCGTAAGGGCAATCGGAGTGAGGCGCGCTCCATCGCAAGGTCCATCGATGCACGTCGCCATCCGCAATGCGGTAGATGGCGGTGTGGTGTGCACACATGAGCAGATCGCCATCGAAGACGTGAAAGCGATCCGGCTCGTAGTTGAGCGGAAGCGAGAAGTGCGGACAGCAGTTGTGGAACGCGAACAAGCGCTCCCCGAGGCGCAGCACTACGACGCGGAAGGCCTCCTTGCCCTCCCCGAAGACGATCTCCTTACCTTGTCCGTCGGGCACGTCTTGCGCGCCGCACAACCGCGTGCCCGTGGCCGGCGCCCACGGCAGGGATCGCCACCCGCTTGTCATGGCGCCGGCTTCAGCCCGAAGTCGAAGCGGACCGTGTAGTAAGGCTGCTGCATGCGCTTACCGTCGGGCGCAACCCCCGGCTCCTGGCGCTTGAACTCGGCGACAAGGGAATTTTTCACGCCGAAGACGGCGTCCGACTCCAGATAGGGATCACCCTCGACGAACACGTGGGTAGCTACGTTCTCGTAGCCGGGTGCGGACACGATCATGTGTGTGTGCGCCGGGCGGTAGGGATGGCGCCCCATCCTCAGCAGCATCTTGCCCACCGGACCATCGGTTGGAATCGGATAGCTCACCGGCTTGACGGTCCAGAACGCGTAGCGTCCGTCCGCGTCGGTCTTGATCTTGCCGCGGGCGCGCATGCCCTGGGCGTCCTTCAACTGCACGTCGTACCAGCCCTCGCCGTCGGTAGACCACAAGTCCAGCGTCGCCCCGGCGATCGGCTTGCCATCGGGGGCGCGAACCCGGCCGGAAAAATAAGTGGGCTCGCCCGCGACGCCTTCCGCGATGTTCGCGCCGATCGGCAATTCCGGCGCCCCGGCGACGTAGAACGGCCCCAGCACGGTGGACTCGGTCGCGCCGGAGGGCTTGCGGTGGTTCATCGCGTCCACCAGCATCGAGACGCCGAGCGTGTCCGACAAGAGGATGTACTCCTGGCGCTTGTCGTCGCACTTCTGGCCCGTGGCGGTAAGGAACTGGATGGCCGTCATCCATTCCTGCTCGGTCAGCTCCACCTCGCGCAGGAATCCATGCAGATGCTTGACCAGGCTGGTCATGATCTGCTTGAAGCGCGCGTCGGTGGCGCCTTCCAGCTTGGCCAGCACGGCCTCCGTGAGGTTGCCTTCGGTGAGATTACGCATGGGTTCTCCTCGGGAGAATTGGTTCAGATTCGCACGTTATCGCTGCGATTCGAAGAACAGAATGAGTGTCGCACGGACCTTCGGGTCATCTTGCCAGTAGATCATCTGCGCTTTGGGAGCGACGGCCAGCGTATCGGTAAGCCAGGCGTCCAGCAGTGCGGCATCCCACACCTTTCCTTTCAAAGCCTCCTTGATACCGTCGGAATAGTTGAAGCCGGGCGCCGCGGCCGCTGGCCGGCCGATCAGCCCGAACAGATTCGGACCTTGGCCATGCTTCTCGCCCTTGTCGAAAGTATGGCACTGACTGCATTGCCGAACCGTCAGTTCCCGTGCCGCGGCGAGATCGTCCGCCGCGTACAGGGGCAGGGCCATCCACAGCCCGGCCATGAGAATGCACTTCAGCATGTGGTCTGCAATTGCTCGGCACATCATCCCTCTCCTCCCGAAAATCATCTTCGCAGCAACCTTTCGTGATGCTGACGCCGGCCGGAAGCCAACACGGGCGTCGGCCCGCATTGGCTCCCGGCATCGCGGTCAGCTCTTTACCGGCTCCTTGTCCGCCGTATTGGCGGCGCGATGGGCAAACCCGATGATAGGCCCGAGCGTGCCGCCGCCGGCCCAATAGGCTCGTCCGGAAGCGGAGGCTACGCAGTTGCCTATCCCGTAGAGGCCTGGGATCGGCTTGTCCGCGTTGTCCAGCACCTGTCCATTGGGATTGGTCTTCGGCCCTCCCTTGGTGTCGAGCGTTCCTCCGGTCACGAATGCCGCATAGTACGGACCCTCTCCGCTGAGCGGCCACATGGTCGGGTTCTTGCGGCCCGGCTCCTCCTTGACGTTGCCGTTGAAGAGCAGCTCCACGACGCGATCGCCGCGGCCGAAGTCGAGATCCTTCCCGGTCTTGGCGAACTCGTTGTAGCGCGCGATGGTCGCCTTCAGGTTGGCGACGAAATCGGGCGTGATGCGCATGCCACCCAGCTCGGCGGCATACTTCTGCATGCGCGCGTCGATGTTCGCCGCCAGCTCTTCCAGCGTCGCGCCCTTGATGACGTGCCGGTCGTCGGTCCCCGGCGGCACGATCAAACGCCCGTATTCGTGGCTCGCCGAGTTGTCCTGCGCGCGCTGATCCCACACCGAGGCCAGCACGAGATACGGGAACTCCGCGTTGGTCCCATCCCACTCGAAGAACTTCTGCGCCAGCTCGTTGTAGTGGAGCTTTTCGTTGACCACGCGCTTGCCGCGCTTGTCGACGAAGATCATGGAATCGCCCGCGACCGAGAAGCAGCCGATCAGCGAGGGATCCTTCGCGATCGCCTTCTCGAACGAGATCGGGCACATCCACGCGTAGTTCATATTGCGCAGCTGCACACCCAGCGTGCTCGAAATCCGGATGAAGTCGCCTTCGTTGGTCATGGCGGCGCAGCCACCATAGGCCGGAATCGAGAGGAAGTTCCTGCGCAGCTCCGGATCGTGCGTGAAGCCGCCGGTCGCGAAGATGACGGCCTTGCGCGCGCGCACCCGGTACGGACCGCTGTCGTTCTTGGCTTCGACGCCGATCACTTCGCCTTTGTCGTTCAAGATGACTTTTTGCACGCGATGGCTGGTCTTGATCACCACGCCGTCGCGCCGGCATGACGTTGACAAAGTCCGCGTCGCCACCTGCCCGCCGTCGGACATGGACGCCGCGCCGTCCTTGGGAAACAGCACGCGGCCGGTCGCCCCGATCGTTTCGAGCTCCGCGTAGTAGTCCGGCACTGGCGCGACGTGCCGGTAGGGCAATGCACCCTTCTCCGCCAGCAGCTCCGCGCCTACCGATGAGCTGTCGTAGATCGCTTCGCACATGCTGAACTCCCACTCGGACAGCCCGTAGCGGGGATGGTTGGGGTCGAAGAACTGTGGCTGACTCAAGCGCGCCACGTACTTCAAGAAGTGGGACTTGGAGTCCGGGATGCCTGCCTTCTGCATGGCGACGTTGTTCGGCACCCAGTACCAGTAGGCGGCCTTGAACGACGTGCCGCCGAGCGTCGCGGCTTTCTCCAGCACGATCACTTTGTTGCCGAGCCAGCGGGAGAACAGCGCTACGGGCAACCCGGCACCCCCGCCGCCGCACACGACGATGTCGAATTCCGCGTCGAAGGTCGCGGCCTGCGCTTCGCTGGCGCTCAGCGTGACAGCGCCCAGGGTAGCCGCGGCTGCGGTTCCTGCGCCCGCGGTCTTGAGAAATTCGCGCCTAGAGGTGCTCACTTTTTTTCCCGATCCTTTCTGGGTAGACATGTCTCCTCCTGTGTTGTGGTCGATCAACGGCAGTACATGCAACAGATGAACTCATTTCCGCTGCCAGGCGTGAGTCCATACTAAAATCCCCCCTGCCCCCCTTTGCTAAAGGGGGGTTTCCATCCCCCCTGCCTTCCCTTGTCGAATGAGGTCTCTATCCCCCTGCCTCCCCTTGTCGAATGGGGTCTCTATCCCCTTGCCTTCCCATGTCGAAGGGTGTCTCTATCCCCCTTTCCGCCGATGCGCAGACCTCCCCCTTTGAAAAAGGGGGATCGAGGGGGATTTTGTGTCCAACGCACGCACAAGCAAACTTTCAAACGTGCTCAAACGCGCTCGATCACCACGGCGATCCCCTGCCCCACGCCGATGCACATCGTGCACAACGCGTAGCGGCCCCCGGTCCGGTGAAGCTGGTACAGCGCCGTCGTGATGAGACGAGCCCCGCTCGCACCCAGCGGATGTCCGACGGCAATGGCGCCGCCGTTCGGATTCACGCGGGCATCGTCGTCCGCGATGCCGTGCTCGCGCAACGTCGCGAGCACCTGCGCGGCGAACGCTTCATTCAGTTCGATCACGCTGATGTCGGAAATCTTGAGTCCGGTCTTCGCCAAAACCTTGCGCATCGCCGGTGCCGGGCCGATACCCATGATGCGCGGAGGCACCCCGGCGGTCGCCATCGCGAGCACCCGGCCCCTGGGCTTCAGACCGTGCGCCTTGACTCCCGCCTCGGAGGCGAGCAACAGGGCGCTTGCGCCATCGTTCACACCCGACGCGTTGCCAGCGGTGACGGTTCCATCGTCGCGCACGATCGGCTTGAGCTTGGCCAGCGCGTCCAGCGTCGTTTCGCGCGGGTGCTCGTCATCTCCGATCACCAGCGGCTCACCTTTCTTTTGCGCGATCGTCACCGGCACGATCTCCTGCGCGAAAAAGCCCTCGGCGCGCGCCTTGGCGTAACGCTGCTGGCTGCGCAACGCATAGGCGTCCTGATCGGCGCGCGCGATCTTGAATTCGGCCGCGACGTTTTCGGCCGTCTCCGGCATGCTGTCGATGCCATAGCGCGCTTTCATCAGCGGATTGACGAAGCGCCAGCCGATGGTGGTGTCCTCGACCTTGACCGTGCGCGAGAACGCAGCGTCCGCCTTCGCCATCACGAACGGCGCGCGCGACATGCTCTCCACGCCGCCCGCGATGATCAGATCGGCCTCGCCGCTGCGGATGGCGCGCGCTGCGCTCCCGACGGCATCCATGCTCGAGCCGCACAGGCGATTGACGGTCGCGCCCGGAACGTCGACCGGCAGCCCGGCGAGCAGCGCCGCCATGCGCGCGACGTTGCGGTTGTCCTCGCCGGCCTGATTGGCGCAGCCGTAGATCACGTCGTCCACCCGGCTCCATTCCACGCCGGTGTTGCGTTCGATCAGCGCCTTGATCGGGATGGCGGCCAGATCGTCGGTGCGAACCGAGGACAGTCCGCCGCCGTAGCGGCCGATCGGAGTACGGATTGCGTCGCAAATGTAGGCTTCACTCATGTTCGTTCCTTGGGTAATAACTCAATTTCGCGCTGCGTCGGAGGTCGCGGTGACCGGCGCAGCGTCCGCGCTTCCGGCGGTGAACTTCACGCGGCGCTGCACGGGGAAGAAGCGCAGGTCGAAGCGCTCCTGGATGAAGCCCCACAGCCCGCGCGGAAACTTCACCATCGCCACTACCGCGACCGCGCCCAGTACGATCAGATACGCGGACCCGTAATCGGCCAGCGCGCCGCGCAGCAGGAAGAAGACAAGGGTCCCGAGAATCGGCCCTTCGATGGTGCCGATGCCCCCGATGACCACGATGAAAATGATGTTCGCCGTCCAACCCACGTTGAAGGCGGCGTCCGGTGAGATGCGCACCGTGTTCAGGAAATACAGCGCGCCGGCGATGCCGCAGCCGACCGCGGAGATGATGTACACCCAGACCTTGGTTCCGGCTACGTCGATGCCCTGGCTGTCGGAGGCACGCTCGCTGTCGCGGATGGAGGTGAGCGCGAGCCCGTGGCGCGAACGCAGCAGCAGATAAACCAGCGCGATCGCGCCCACCGCCACCGCCAGCGCAATCCAGTACGTCGCCGATTCGCGCACCGCCTTGGGAAAGGCACGCACCGCGGCCAGGCTCTTGCCGGAGCCGCCGCCGAGGTATGAAGCGTTGGCGATCAGCAAGCGGTACACCTCCGCCACCACCCACGTGCCGACGGCGAAGTAGCCGCCGTGCAACCGGAACACCACCTTCGAGGTGGGCAGAGCGACTATTCGCCGCAATGAGCCCGGCAATCGGGACGCACAGGAACGGATTGAGCCCGAAGTCGTCGGCAAGAACGAACAGGGCATACGCTCCCAACCCGAGGAACGCCTGCTGTCCGATCGATACCACCCCGCCATAGCCGGCGAGCAAATTCCACATCTGCGCCAGCGTGAGCAGACAGGCGAACTCCACCAGTGTGCGCATCCAGCTCGACTCGCCCCACCAGGGCAACGAGACAAGCGCGGCGACGCCGATCGCGGCGACGATCGCGCCGGCGCGGCTGGCTCTGGTGGCTCGTTCGACCGTAAAGCTCATCTTGGTTCTAGTGCTCCGCGATTTACAACTGGCAGCTTCATCTCGTCAATTTCCACGTGTTCACCTGTTGCCCTTGTCATTTGGTGCGCGGAAACAATCCTGTGGGCTTGAACAACAGCACCGCGAGGAAAGCCAGATGCCCGGTGAGCACGCCCCAGCCTGGGTCCATGCGGAAGCCGATGGCCTGCGCCACTCCCAGCACGATACCCCCGGCGAGCGTGCCCCAGAACGAGCCGAGCCCACCGATGATCACCGCTTCGAACGCGAACAGCAGCCGGTCCGGTCCGTCGGTCGGGCCGAAGGTCGTGCGGATGCCGTAGAACACCGCGGCCACCGCGACGATCGCCAGTGCGCTGCCCATCGCCAGCGCGTACACGTGCCGGTCGTTCACGCCCATGAGTTTCACCGCCTCCGGATCGTCGGAGGTAGCACGAAAAGCACGGCCCAGCGGGCTGCGGCCGAACATCAGCTCGAGGCCGGCGGTAAGCACGACAGCCACCCCCAGCACCAGCAGAGGGAAGTAGCCCACCGCGATGTCGGCGCCCAGATGGAAGCTCCCGGTCTCGAAGCCGCCCAGCCGCAGCGCGCGAGGGTCGGCCGAGAAGGTCTGCAACAGCGCGTTCTGGATGATGATCGACAGACCGAAGGTGACCAGCAGCGGCGGCAGGATGTCCGTGCCCAGAGTGAAATTGAGCAGTCCGCGCTGCAAGACATAGCCGAGAAGCGAACATGGCCGGTACGCAAACCACCAGCGCGGTCAACGGCCCCAGTCCGCTGGCGTCCACTATCACCAGCGCCAGGTAAGCGCGCCAGGACGATCAGATCGCCGTGCGCGATGTTCACCAGCCGCATCACGCCGAAGATCAGCGACAGCCCCATGGCGAACAGCGCATACAGCCCGCCCAGCAGCACACCTTGAATCAGGGTGTCGGCCCAGCCGATCATTGACGCTTCGACTCCGTCAACGGCGATTGAGCGACTCAGCTCGGAGTCGAGGCCTCGAGCACCACGGAATCGAATCGACGCTCCGACTCTGGGCTGACCCACGCGGGCAGCGCCGGGATGGGCATTTCTCACTCCCCACTCTGCGCTCTTCACTCTTCACGCCCTACACCCCGAAATACGCCTGCGACACCTGCTCGCGGGTCAGGTCGTTCGATTTCCCCGCACAGCGACACCCGCCCCTCCTGCAAGCAGTAAAGGCGGCTGGATATCCGCATGGCGAGGCCCACATCCTGCTCGACGACGACCAGCGTGATGCCTTCGCCGACGATGGCCGGCACGGCGTCGTAGATGTCTTTGATCACGATCGGCGCCAGACCCAGCGACATCTCGTCGCAGATGAGCAGCTTCGGGTTCGCCATCAACGCACGTCCGATCGCCACCATCTGCTGCTGTCCGCCGGACAACGACGTGCTGGGCGCGCCGCGCCGCTCGCCGAGAATGGGGAACAGGCGATACACGCGCTCCAGGGTCCACGGCCCGCTCCGCTTGCGATAGGCGCCGAGCAGCAGGTTCTCCTCGACACTCAGGCTCGGGAACAGGCGCCGCCCCTCCGGGCACCATCGAGATCCCGAGGCCGAGGATCTCGTACGCCGGCTGCCCGCCGATGGGCTGGCCTTCGAAGTGCACGGCATTCTTCGCTGTCGGGACCAGACCGGTGATCGCCTTGAGCAGCGTCGACTTCCCCGCGCCATTGGCGCCGATCACCGCAACGATCTCCCCGGCCGGCACTTCCAGGTCGATGCCGAACAGCGCCTGGAAGTCGCCGTAGAAGGCGGTGAGGTTGTGGGTGGTCAGCATTTGCACTCTTCAACCTTCACGCCCTCATACTTCGATCCCCATATACACCCGCTGCACCTCGGGGCTCGCCATCACTTCGCGCGGCTCCCCTTGCGCGATGAGCGCACCGAAGTTCAGCACCACCAGCCGCTGCACGCACGCCAGCAATGCGTGCACCACGTGCTCGATCCAGATGATGGCCACCCCCTGAGCGCGGATGCCGAGGATGGTGTCCACCAGCGCGCGCGCCTCGTGCTCGGTGAGCCCGCCGGCGATTTCGTCCAGCAGCAGCACACGCGGACGCGTGGCCAGCGCGCGGGCGAGCTCGAGGCGCTTGCGATCCAGCAGCGTGAGCGAGCCCGCCAGTTGATTGGCGCGCTTCGCCAGTGCCGTGCGCGCCAGGATATCCACACACAAACCGCCCGCTTCCGATTCGCTCATCCCGCCACCGAAGACCGCGGCCACCAGCAGGTTTTCGAATACCGTCATGCCCGAGAACGGGTGCGGAATCTGGTAGGAGCGGCCGATGCCCGCGCGGCAGCGCCGATGCGGGGCCAGTCCGGTGATGTCTTCGCCCGCCGAGCAGCACGCAACCGGCATCGGGCTGCAAGTCGCCGCTGATGAGGTTGAACAGCGTGGTCTTGCCGGCGCCGTTCGGACCGAGGATGCCGAGCGCCTCGTTGCCTTCCAGCGTCAGGCTCACGTTGTCGGCGACCTTCAACGCGCCGAAGCTCTTGGAAACGCCCTGCAGGGCGAGCAGTGCAGTCATATGACGAGAGACTTCGACCGGATGAGCGCCAGGTCCTCTGTTCCAGTCAGGCCCATGCAGGCGAGATGCCCGTGGCCTCTACCGTGCGCCGGAGGCGGCGCCCTCGCTCTCTGCGGTGGAGGACGAGGGCGCTTGCGCTCGAGTTAGAGGATGGGCTTGAGCCTTCCGCCGACCGGAATGCTGGGCGCCGTGACGTTGTTGACGATCAGCAGGTCGAACTTGTACTTCTTGCCCTTCACCCACTGGCCGCCGACCAGCGGGGTCTTGGCAACGTTCTTGACCGGCCCCTTGCCCCATGCGATGGGACCCACGATGGTGTTGAGGTTGGTCGCTACCAGAGCGTCGCGGATCGCGGCCTTGTCATCTACGCTCTTGCTGCGCTTGAGCGTGTCCGCCGCCACTTCGAACAGTGCGTGTCCGAACCCGATCGGCTGCGTCCACTGCTTGCTGGTCGCGCTCTCATACTCGTCGGCGAGCTTCTTCGCGCTGGCGCCGTTGAGCGAGGACTTGAACGGGTGCGACGGGCTCCACCACACCTCGGTCGATAATCCATCGGCGATGTCCCCGATGGCTTCCACCGCGGCGGGGAACAGCAGTGCTTTGCCCACCGATGCGATCCGGGGCTTGAAGCCCTGCTGCCGCGCCTGGGTCCAGAAGGTGCGGAAGTCGGGTGGGATCACCACGCCGGTGATGATCTCGCATTCGCCCTTCTTGAACGCCGCGATCTGAGCGCTGAAATCGGATGTGAGGTTCTGGTAGCGGCCCGGATCCAGCAGGCTGTAGCCCTTATCCTTGAGTGGTTTGGGGAAACCGAGATTGGCGTCGCCCCAGGCATTGCCGTCACCGTCGTTGGGGAACAGGCCGCCCACTTTCTTGTTGGTGGGAAGCGAGCCCCACATGTTGGTGAACACCGCGATGATGTCCTCCAATCCCCAGAAGAAGTGGTAGGTCCACTTGAAGCCCTGATCCGGCTTGCCGCCGCGGCCAAAAAACCAGGGTTGCCAGGGCGCGACGCTGGAGATGCAGGGCACCTCGTTCAACTCGCACTGATCGGATACGGGGTTGGTCGTCTCGGGCGTGGAGGCGACCACCATCAGATCGATCTTGTCCTTCAAGATCAGATCGCCCGCCACCTCCGCCGCACGGTTCGGGTTGGACTGACTGTCCTTGACGATGATCTCGACCGGGTACACCGAGTTGCCGATCTTGATTCCATCCTTGAGCGCCTCCATGACACCGGCCAGGACGAACTTGTCGCTTTCGCCAAACGCGGCCAGCGGGCCGGTCTGCGGCGACACGTAGCCGATCTTGATCTTGCGGCCCGACTGCCCGAACACCCACGGGCTAAAGCCCAGCATGCTGGCCGCGCCAGCGGCGAGCGCTGCCGCGCCGGTCGTCCGGATCACCCGGCGGCGGCCACCGTCGGGGATCTGCACTGCTGCACCAGTCTTCTTCTCGCTCATTCCTGCCTCCTGTCGTGGGTGTTGTAATAGTGTTCAAGCCTGGCTTGTTCAGCCCGGCTCGCGGCCGTGATACGCGTCATCCAGCAGCTTGCGGATCGCCCCGTACTCTACCGGACGCGGGTTGTAGTAGGGCGATCTGGCCGCGATTTCGGCGGCGCGGTCGAGGTCGGTCTCCCGCATTCCGATGTCCTTCAGCGCCATCGGTGCTCCGAGAGCACGAGCCAGAGCATACAGTCCCCGCGCCGCATCCTCTGCCCCGATCGCATCTGCTGCAAGCCGCATCGCCTCCGGCGCCGCGGCGCGATTGTAGGCCACAGCGTGAGGCAGCACCACCGTGTGAGTTTCGGCGTGCGGCAGATTGAAGCTGCCGCCCAGCGTGTGGCACAGCTTGTGATGCAGAGCCATTCCCACGCTCCCGAGCACCGCGCCGCACAGCCACGCGCCATACAGGCACTGGCTCCGGCCCTCGAGGTCCTGGGGATCGGCAATCACTCGCGGCAGCCCTTGCGCCAGCGCGCGGATGCCCTCCGACGCCAGCAAAGAGGTGATCGGATTCGCGTCCTCCGCGTACAGGCCTTCCACCGCGTGGGCGATCGCGTTCATCCCGCTGGTCGCCGAAAGCCCCGGCGGCAAGCCTAGAGTGAGCGTGGGGTCGTAGATGACGGTCTTGGGCAGCACGCGGGAATCGCGGCCTGTTTTCTTGAGGCCGCCCTCGGTGATGCCGTAGATCGGTGTCATCTCCGAACCCGCATAGGTGGTGGGAATGGCGAGGATCGGCAGACTCGACTCCAATGCGATGGCCTTGCCCAGGCCGGTGGTGGACCCGCCTCCCACTGCAACCGCGCAGTCTGCATCGAGCCGCCGCGCTTCGTCGCGCGCTGCGCGGGCGGTCTCGATCGGCACATGCATCACCGCCCGATCGAAGATGCCCGCGCAGCGAGCTCCCAAACGCGCAGCGACATCCTGCGCCTGCTCCCTCTGCTGCGGTGTGCAGAGCACCAGCGCCCGGCGCGCCCCGAGGCGCTCGATTTCCTCGCTGAGTTTTGCGAGCGAACCCGTCCCGAACACTACTCGGCCCGGCAGCGCAGTATGGGTGAAAGCGCGCACGCTATGCCTGAGTTGCCTGGTGCAGCATCATTTGTCCGGCTTGGCCGGGTTCCACAGGACCTGGCCGGTGACATTCTTCTCGTAGGCCAGCCCCTTCGGGTAGTAGGTCAACTCGAGCTGAGTGCCCCAGGGCGACATGAAATAGACCCAGGTCTCCCCGGCGGTCGGACCTTGCGTCATCTTGGTCGGCTCTCCCTGCACCTTGACGCCCTTGCTCTTCAGATACGCCACGGCGGCATCGATGTCATCGACCAGGAAACCGATGTGGTGTCCACCGATGTCGCTGTTCCCAGGATAGGCCGTGTTTTGCTGGGGCGGCCGGTAGTCGAACAGCTCGATGTTGGTGCCATAGCCGCAGCGGATCATCGTGAGCTTGGGGATCTCGGTGCGCGCAGGCACGCCAAGGTGCACTTCCATCCAGTCGTCGTCGGCTTTGAAGGGTCCGATGGTGGTGTAGGCCTTGCAGCCGATCACCTCGGTAAAGAAGGTGATGGCCTGTTGCAGGTCGGGCACGGTCAACCCGAAATGATCAGGCCCGCGCATCCCCGGAATCCCGTCCGCGTGAGCAAACAGCGGCATGACCAGTCCAATGGTTGCTGAGACGATGAGCTTGCGCATTCTGATCTCCTCCTCTGGTTGGGTCTTATTGGAACTGACTCCCCGCTTATGCGGGTGGGCCTGACGGCGCTGTAGGGCTCCTCAATCCTCACGCATAATCGCTCTCATGCTCGTGCAGCAGGGGCACGCCGGTCACCCGGGTCAACTCTTCGATGGTCATCCCCGGGACCATCTCCAGGACGCGCAAGCCCTGCGGCGTGACGTCGATCACGGCCAGATCGGTGTAGATGCGGTTCACGCATGCGACACCAGTCAGCGGATAGGTGCACGATTCCACGATCTTGCTTTGGCCGCTCTTGGTCAGATGCTCCATCATGACGAACACTTGCTTGGCACCGATCGCGAGGTCCATCGCTCCGCCCACTGCGGGGATCGCGTCCGGGGCACCGGTGTGCCAGTTGGCGAGGTCGCCGTTCACCGCGACCTGGAACGCGCCCAGCACGCAGATGTCCAGATGCCCGCCGCGCATCATCCCGAAGGAATCGGCTTGATGGAAAAACGCAGCTCCTGGGAGCACGGTGACCGGTTGCTTGCCGGCATTGATGAGATCGGAGTCCTCTTCGCCCGGCGCCGGCGCTGGTCCCATACCGAGCAGACCGTTCTCGCTGTGCAGAAGGATCTCCCGGTTCTTCGGGATGTGATTGGCCACCAATGTGGGCAACCCGATGCCCAGATTCACGTAGGCCCCGTCGGGAATATCGCGCGCTACGCGCGCCGCCATCTGGTCCCGGTTCAGTTTTTCCATGAGTGGCTCCTCCTGCGCTATGCCGCGGCTTGCATGCCGGTGCTGGACCGCGGGACGCGAACTATCCGTTGCACGAAGATGCCGGGAGTGACGATCGTCTCCGGATCCAGCTCTCCCAGCTCGACGATGTCGTGCACCTGCACGACAGTGCATTTGGCCGCGGTGGCCATGACCGGGCCGAAGTTGCGGGCGGTCTTGCGATACACCAGATTCCCCCAGCGGTCGGCGCGCTCGGCTTTGACCAGCGCGAAGTCGGCGTGGATCGGGTGCTCGAGCACGTAAGCGCGGCCGTCGATCAGACGCGTTTCCTTGCCCTCCGCCAACTGCGTCCCGTAGCCGGTTGGCGTGAAGAAAGCGCCGATACCCGCACCCGCGGCGCGGATGCGCTCGGCGAGGTTCCCCTGCGGCACCAGCTCGAGCTCGACCTCACCCGCACGATACAGCGCGTCGAACACGTGCGAATCGGCCTGGCGCGGAAACGAGCAGAGGATCTTGCGCACGCGCCGCGCCTTGAGCAACGCGGCCAGCCCGGTCTCGCCGTTGCCGGCATTGTTGTTGACGATGGTCAGATTAGTCGCCCCCTGATCGATCAGCGCATCGATCAGCTCGCTCGGCATACCCGCCGTGCCGAAGCCACTGAGCATGACGGTGCCACCGTCGGGGATGCCCGCGACCGCTTCGGCTACCGATGAGACGATCTTGTTGATCATGATGTCATCAGCGCGGGTAATACGGCGGGAGCTGCGCGTCCACGTTGACCCACACCGACTTCGCTTCGGTGTAGTCGTGCATCGCTTCGAAACCCATCTCGCGCCCGTAGCCCGATTTGCCCACGCCGCCGAAGGGCGAGCCGGGATTGACGCGCTTGTAGCAGTTGATCCACACCATCCCGCTGCGCATCGCGGCGGCGACGCGATGCGCCCGAGACAGGTTGGTCGTCCACAGCCCGCCACCCAGCCCATACTCGGTGCCGTTGGCGATGGCGATCACCTCTTCATCGTCACGGAACGTGGTAACGGTGACAAAGGGCCCGAACACCTCCTCCTGCGAGACGCGGTCGCCAGGTTTCGCGCGCACGACCGTGGGCTCGACGTAGCAGCCCTTGGCCAACTCGTCGCGCTCGGGCACCTTCCCGCCGAGCAGAACCTCGCCGCCTTCGTCGCGCGCGACTTTGACGTAGCTCAGCACGCGATCGCGGTGCTGCTGCGACGTGAGCGGCCCCATCTCGGTGCCGACGTCGAGCGGGTTGCCAAGCTTGATGGAACGCGCCAGAGCCAGGAACTTGTCGAGAAAAGCGTCGGCGATCTTCTCGTGCAGGATCAGGCGCGAGCCTGCGATGCAGGCCTGACCTTGGTTGTGGAAGATGGCAAAGGCCGACCCGTTCACCGCCGCGACTAGATTGGCATCGTCGAACACGATGTTCGCGCCTTTGCCGCCCAGCTCGAGTTGCACGCGTTTGAGATTTCCAGCCGAGGCCTGCACGATCTTGCGGCCGGTCGCGGTGGATCCGGTGAAAGCGATCTTGTCCACTCCGGCATGCTCGGCCAGGTATTGACCGGCAACATTGCCGTAGCCGGGGACGATATTCATCACACCCTTCGGCAATCCGACCTCGCGCGCCAGCTCAGCCACACGCAGGCTCGACAGGGGCGTCAGCTCGGCGGGCTTCAGCACCACCGTGTTGCCGGCGGCGAGCGCGGGACCCATCTTCCAGCTCGTGAACATGAGCGGGAAGTTCCACGGGACGATCTGCCCCACGACGCCCAGGGGCTGGCGCAAGACGTAGTTCAGAAAACCCTGCTCCACCGGCACGACGCTGCCCTGTACCTTGTCGGCCATGCCGCCGAAGTACCGGAAAGTGAATGCCGTGCGCACCACGTCCAGCCCACGCGTATCGCGCAATGGATGGCCGGTGTCGATCGATTCGAGTCTCGCCAACTCGTCGCTCCGCGCCTCGATCGCATCCGCCAGCTTGAGCAGCAATCGTCCACGGTCGGCGGCGGCGAGCTTCGCCCAGGCGGGGAACGCCTTGCGCGCCGCCTCGACCGCTCGGTCGATGTCGGCCTTCTGCGCTTCGGCGACCTCCGTGATGAGCGAGTTGTCGTGCGGGTTGAGGACCGGAATGCGGGAGCGCGATTCCGAGTCGACGAACTCGCCGTCGATGAAGAGCTGGTTTTGAACGGATTCCATCCTGGTAGGACTACGGCTAGCTCAGAACTCCACCGGATAAGGCGGCAGCTCGCCGCGCTCGTACCGCTTGGGCAGATCGGGGGTCACGTTCTCCCATACCAGCAGCATGGAACGCTTCTTCGAAAAACCCTGGTGCCGGATGTCGGCCGGCATGGCCGCCACGTCGCCGGCCTTCATGGTGAGGCGGGCGCGCGGGCGGCCCGTCTCGCGATCGCCTACCTCCCAGGTGATCTCGTCGGACAATTGGATGAACCACTCGACGCGATCGTTGCCATGGATGATCGGCAGGATGTACTCCTCCGTGGTCGGGCAGAACAGACTCGCCTTGCACACCGAGGTCACCGACGGGTTCCAGGTCACATCCGAGCGCGACAGATACTTGAACAGATTGAAAGCGTGCAGCTCCTTCTCGAAGCCGGGCTCGGCTTTGATCTCCGGCTCGTCCTGGGCTACGTCGGCGAACGCGCGGTTCACCGGAAAGCCGTTGTCTTCACCACGCAGCGGCGAGTCCGACTCCAGGCCCGGCATGCGCTTGGTCGGCACGCGGTAGCGGTCGATCGCCTTGAGGTTGTTTCCGTGCTTCTCGCCGAAGACCGTGTTGTTCGGTCTCGGCCGGCGCGGCGAAGGGGTCGAAGCCTTCGTTCACCCAGTCCGCCAGAATTTCCTTGAACTTGGCCATCGCCGGCGGCGTGTCGAAGGTTTCCACGTAGGACAGCCCCGCCTTGTGGATCGCCTCGTTGTAGCGGCCGGCAAACAGCTCCACGCGGCCATAAAGATTGCGCGTGCCGAACACGGCGTCGAAGTTGACCAGACCGTAGAAGAAGCCCCACGCTACATCGCGCATCATGGCGCGCAGGAAAGCGTCCGCGCTCATGGTGTGGGACTGGCGCTGGCCCTTCGCAGGCCAGGTAAGGGTAACGAAGTACTCGTCGCGCTGGAGCGTGAACTGTCCCAGCGTGAACGTGCGGTAACCGGCGATTTTCTCCGGCAGCTTGAACTCTGCAGGTGCATTCATGATCGGCTTCCTCGAATAGATTCTGGTGTGCGAGCGTTGCGTCAATGCCGCGACGTGCTGTCTAGATCATTGCTGGCAGATCTCGCCCCACTTCTGGACCGTGAGCGGTCCCAGGATCGTTTGCTGGATCATCACGCTAGGCCGGGCCGCTTTGAACCGGTAGGCCGCGCCCTTGGGCAGCAGCGCCTGATGGCCGCGCTTGAGCCGGACCACGCCCATGCGCTTGCCCTTCGGCTCGCCCTGGACCGCCACGGTGCCCTCCTTCGCGGCCGGGGCCACCGCCTCGGGACTGTCGAGCTTCACATACTCGACCTCCACTTCGCCATCCAATACGACGGCAAACTCGTCGTGCGAGCAGGCCATCCACGACGAGGCTCCCTCCGCGCGAATGGCCTCGATCACGTATTCGAGATTCTTCGCCACCGCCACCTTTTCGTAGGGCTTCGACTTGGAAGCGACCTCGAACACGTTGGAGAAGACGTAGTACTTGGGGTTGTCGTTGATGATCTCCATCGTTCCCTTCTCGTACTTGGAGAGGGAGCCGAACACGGTGGTAAATGACATTTGCTCCTCCGGCTATTTGGTGCTACATTTGTTCGCAATGCGGACATGCGTCCGTGTAACGAACACTCTATTCCGACGCCCGATTGGTTGTCAAGCACCGCCGACGCACCCGTTCGGCGCAGTGCAGCAAGAGGAGCAGAGATGAAACAGCCCGATGTCCCGGAAGGTGACGACAGCTCCCGCAGCGACTTCGTCCGTGCGCTGGCGAAGGGGCTCGCGGTGATCGAGGCCTTCGACGCCCGCTCGCCATCCATGACCTTGAGCGATGTCGCTCGCAAGACGGCGCTGTCGCGTGGGACCGCGCGCCGCCTGCTGCTGACGCTGGTCGAGCTGGGCTATGTCGGATTCGACGGCAAGCTGTTCGGCCTGCGCCCGCGCGCGCTGAACTTGGGCTTCGCCTACCTGCACTCGCAGAACCTGTGGCAACTGGGCCAGCCTTACATGGTGGAACTGGTCGAGCGCGTGCACGAGTCCTGCTCGGTCGCGGTCCTGGACGGCATCGATATCGTATACGTGGCCCGCGTCCCTACGGCGGCGCGCATCATGTCCATCAACCTCGGCATCGGCACGCGCCTGCCGGCTTTCGCTACCTCGATGGGCCGCGTGCTGCTTGCGGACCTGCCGCAAGACCAGGTAGAGCGACTGCTCGAGCAAGCGTCGCCGCTGTCGAAGTACACCGCCAAGACCGTTACCGAACCGCCGGCGCTCCTGCGCGAGATCGACGCCGTACGCAGGCAAGGCTGGGCGATGGTGGACCAGGAGTTGGAGACGGGGCTGCGCTCGATCGCCGCGCCCATCGTGGACGGCTCGGGACGTTCCATCGCCGCGCTCAACATCGGCACCCACGCCTCGCGCTGGCCGATTCAGAAACTCACGCAGGAAGTCGTGCCGCTTCTCAAGCAGACCGCGGCCGCGATATCGGGCTTGCTCACACCGGAACGCAAATCGTGAATGGTGAATCGATGAAGACCAGCTACTCAGCCATCTCGGCGTATCAAACCATGGACGGCTCTGAAATTCGCGAGCTGATGCACCCGGACAAGCACGGCAACGCGAAGCAGAGTCTGGCGGAAGCCACGGTGCACCCGGGCCAAGAGACGCTGCTGCACAAGCACCTGCGCACCGAGGAGCTGTACCACATCACCGCAGGACGCGGCCTGATGACCCTGGGCGAGCAACGCTTCGAGGTCAACGCCGGCGATACCGTCTGCATACCGCCCGGGACGCCACACTGCATCGCCAATACCGGCACCGAGCCTCTGCGCATTCTGTGCTGCTGCTCGCCGGCCTACTCGCACGAGGATACCGTGTTGCTTACCGGCGAGGCGGGCGGGTTCACCGCCTGAAGATTCATCCCGTGATTACCGACAGCTTCGGGCGCAAGTGCGCGATCGCGCGTCGGCAGCACGTAGCCTACGGCCTCCTCGGTGCGTACCTTGTCCGGACGCAAGAACAGCGTCACGACGTTCTCGCCTACCGGCGTCGGACAGGCTCCACCAGCTTGCCACCCGAACCCATAAGCAGACGTTGGTGGCACAAATAGAGGGTTCAGCAAATTGGCCGGCGGCGACCGAGGATCGCGGTAGGGACGCCCATTACTGGGCGCCCCCCGCGCAGATCCGTACGTGCGGAATTCCCGCATACGGCTCCTATCGCGAGTAGAGGACGCCGGGCCGCGGTAAACGACCCCACGTATGTTGGCGTGCGCCTGGGACACAGGTTGACCGGCTCAGAGTCCGGGCCGTGCGTTGCATTTCCGCATTCCTCGCGATCCCACCGCTTCCCTCCATCGACTCCGCAACGAGCAAGCCCGTTTTGTTCGCCGACTTCGTCGGTACTACTAGTGAGTCTGACTTCTCCAACTCGTACATCATCGGCTTCGGCTCCTCGCCTTCCCGATGCGGGCCGTCGGCGCACACCGTCACCGCCGGTCAAGCTGGAGATCTCCCGGTTCCCGCGCAAGGAGCGTGCGTGCATGCCAGGTTCTCTGACCACGCCGGGTCGCCCGCGCGCTTGCGTTGGCGCACCCAGGCATGTTGCCTTCCGCTACACACACAGCGTCGACACCCGGAACAAGTTTTCTTTCGCGGCTGGAGAGTAGCAGCGGGCATCCCGATGACTCGGTACGTCCCACCGCCCTCGCAGAACCGGACGTGGAGAGTTACTCCATCCGGCTCCCGGTCCGAGTCATCCACGGCAGGGAGGGATAGAGGTCATGGATGATACGTGGACGCGGCATTTGAGGAACCACCATCTGATGGAAGCGGTCCCACCCCACGCTGCGTCGTTGACTACGTCGGTTCAGCCATTGGTACAGAAGCCGAGCCACTTGATACCCATACTGCTTTAGGCTCCGCATATTGAGATATCAGGCACTCTGAGGCCAGTATCTGGAAGGGCATGCGTCTGCTGGGTTATCAGCCCACGCATGATCTACCTGCCGGGTTGGCACAGGCACTGCCTTGGCATGTCCGGCAGTACCAGCGAATAGCCTCCGCGGGCTAGTTCTCCTGCACGGCTTCCATCGACTGCGCAGGCGAGTCGCTGACGACCTCGGAGCGCGCTTGTGTCCTATCCCGCGCCACTTGCCATTGCCTGTGGGTGGATTGAAAGTGCATATCGGCGGGGCAATTGACACACGTCCACTCTGACTTCTGATAGATCCGCTGAATCACGTCCGACGCGTCCGCGTCGGACTCAGCCAGTCTCCATACGCGGCACGCCGAAAGGCCGGTGCACCCGCTGAGCAGCGCGTCGTCGGGCGGCGAGAATTCATACACGCCACAGCGCAGACCGGCTGGACAGCGTTGCCAGCCGCTTCCGCTCGATGAAACTGGAAGTCGATGGTTTGAGGACTTGAGCGCGTAGACGGTGTCCTTCACCTCGATGCGTGGTGGCTGCCTCACAGCCTCACAGACTTCAGATCGAGTGCGCGAGGAATGCGGCTTTGTCCCTGCTCATCTCTTCGGCGGTGTCGCTCAAACCCAACAGCTCACGATTCAACTCCACGCTAGCGACCATTTAGGACACAAGTCGCCCAAGAGCGCCCTATCGATCCACAGATTGTCTGTTTGATGCGTCGAGCGCCGACATTGTCGCGAGAGTTGCGTTCTTGAAACGTAACAAGAATGTGACACGCTGGTACGCGAATCGCTCCAGAGACGCATGACGGTAGTCGCGCCCGGCCAATGCTGCCGGCGCATATATGGTTACGCGCATCGCCTGCTAAAGGCAGCTCACCCCAAATGGTGAAGCGCGAAGCCACGGCTTAACTTCCACTCGATACGAGTCCGCGTAATCGCCCTAGCGATACGAGGCAGTGCTTGTGCGCGCCCTGAATTCGTCGGCCATTTCCGTGGATGAAACAGGAGTACGACAAATGCAATCCAAGTCCGCTCTTCTTCGCGCCTGCATGGCGCTGCTTCTAGCCATTGTGGTAACTCTGGTTCCCCACCAGTTGGTGCAGACCGAGGCGAATGCAGCTCAGGTGAGCTTGCGCTGGGACTATACTGCGTCGGGCGCTGCCGGCTTCGTACTCTACTGTGGTCCCTCGAGCAAAAATTATCCGACGCGGGTAAACGTCGGCAATACCGATTCTTATGTCATCGCTACCCTCAAGGAGGGTGCAACGTCCTTCTGCGCGGTAACGGCCTACGACCCAGCGAAAGTCGAAAGTGGCTTCTCGAACGAAATCAGCGTGCTTGTCCCGCTCTCCCCTCCCGTGGTGAACTTCAGCGCAAGTGCCAGCAGCGGAGCCGCACCGTTGAGTGTTGCCTTCGCCAACACGACCACCGGATCGGTCACGACGTGGGCCTGGAACTTCGGCGACGGCACCACCAGCAACGTACAAAGCCCGACGCACGTCTACAGCACGCCGGGCAGCTACACAGTCGTCCTCTCTGCCACCGGACCCGGTGGCACGGCGAGCAAGACAGCCGCCAGTGCGATTAGCGTGAGTGCCCCCGCGCCAGTTGTTGGCTTCAGCGCAAGCCCCGCCACCGGCGTCGCACCGTTGAGCGTCGCGTTCGCCAACACGACCACCGGATCGGTCACCACGTGGGCCTGGAACTTCGGCGACGGCACCACCAGCAACGTGCAAAGCCCGACGCACGTCTACAGCACGCCGGGCAGCTACACAGTCGTCCTGTCTGCCACCGGACCCGGTGGCACGGCGAGTAAGACGGCCGCCACCGCCATCAGCGTCAGCGCCCCCGCTCCGGTCGTGAACTTCAGCGCAAGTGCCAGCAGCGGAGCCGCACCGTTGAGTGTTGCCTTCGCCAACACGACCACCGGATCGGTCACGACGTGGGCCTGGAACTTCGGCGACGGCACCACCAGCAACGTGCAAAGCCCGACGCACGTCTACAGCACGCCGGGCAGCTACACAGTCGTCCTGTCTGCCACCGGACCCGGTGGCACGGCGAGTAAGACGGCCGCCACCGCCATCAGCGTCAGCGCCCCCGCTCCGGTCGTGAACTTCAGCGCAAGTGCCAGCAGCGGAGCCGCACCGTTGAGTGTTGCCTTCGCCAACACGACCACCGGATCGGTCACGACGTGGGCCTGGAACTTCGGCGACGGCACCACCAGCAACGTGCAAAGCCCCACGCACGTCTACAGCACGCCGGGCAGCTACACAGTCGTCCTCTCTGCCACCGGACCCGGTGGCACGGCGAGTAAGACGGCCGCCACCGCCATCAGCGTCAGCGCCCCCGCTCCGGTCGTGAACTTCAGCGCAAGTGCCAGCAGCGGAGCCGCACCGTTGAGTGTTGCCTTCGCCAACACGACCACCGGATCGGTCACGACGTGGGCCTGGAACTTCGGCGACGGCACCACCAGCAACGTGCAAAGCCCGACGCACGTCTACAGCACGCCGGGCAGCTACACAGTCGTCCTCTCTGCCACCGGACCCGGTGGCACGGCGAGTCAAGACGGCCGCCACCGCCATCAGCGTCAGCGCCCCCGCTCCGGTCGTGAACTTCAGCGCAAGTGCCAGCCAGCGGAGCCGCACCGTTGAGTGTTGCCTTCGCCAACACGACCACCGGATCGGTCACCACGTGGGCCTGGAACTTCGGCGACGGCACCACCAGCAACGTACAAAGCCCGACGCACGTCTACAGCACGCCGGGCAGCTACAAAGTCGTCCTCTCTGCCACCGGACCCGGTGGCACGGCCAGTAAGACGGCCGCCACCGCCATCAGCGTCAGCGCCCCCGCTCCGGTCGTGAACTTCAGCGCAAGTGCCAGCAGCGGAGCCGCACCGTTGAGTGTTGCCTTCGCCAACACGACCACCGGATCGGTCACGACGTGGGCCTGGAACTTCGGCGACGGCACCACCAGCAACGTGCAAAGCCCGACGCACGTCTACAGCACGCCGGGCAGCTACACAGTCGTCCTCTCTGCCACCGGACCCGGTGGCACGGCCAGCAAGACGGCCGCCACCGCCATCAGCGTCAGCGCCCCCGCTCCGGTCGTGAACTTCAGCGCAAGTGCCAGCAGCGGAGCCGCACCGTTGAGTGTTGCCTTCGCCAACACGACCACCGGATCGGTCACGACGTGGGCCTGGAACTTCGGCGACGGCACCACCAGCAACGTGCAAAGCCCCACGCACGTCTACAGCACGCCGGGCAGCTACAAAGTCGTCCTGTCTGCCACCGGACCCGGTGGCACGGCGAGTAAGACAGCCGCCAGTGCGATTAGCGTGAGTGCGCCCGCGCCAGTTGTTGGCTTCAGCGCAAGTGCCGCCAGCGGCACCGCACGGTTGAGCATCGCGTTCGCCAACACGACCACCGGGTCCGTCACGACGTGGGCCTGGAACTTCGGTGACGGCACCACCAGCACCCTACAAAGCCCCACGCACGTCTACAGCAAGCCGGGTAGCTACACTGTTGCCCTTACCGCAACCGGACCCGGTGGCACGGCGAGCAAAACGGCTGCCTTTCAACCTCAGCAATGTAGCTCAACCTGTCCGCTGCGATGACTCTGGAGGCGTGGGTCAGCCCGGCCGAGGTGTCCAGTGCGTTGCGCGACGTGATCTACAAGGGCAACGCCCATTGCCTCGAGGCGACCTCGACCCATGGTGGAGCGCCGCCGATCGCTGTCCATTCCAGTCCGGCGGCCTCGGTGGCCTGCGCGTAAAAGCCGGACGTGCCCAGCACGACATGATGGCCGCGGCGGCGCAGGTCGCGGCCGAGCGTGCAGAACAGCTCGAAGTCACCGCGCGTGCCGAGCGTGAGAATGAAGATCCGCATGGAAAAAGCTGCGATGGTAGACCCGGTACTGCGAGAACGTATTTTACGCGGTCTCCACCGGCCCGGAGCAGGCGTGGCGATTGCAAACCTGTCACGATGCGCGCGCTACCCGAAGAGGGGCAAGGCACGCAGTGCTCACTGCGCGCGGATGTAGGCCGCAACCGCCTCCAGGCTGGAGAGGAAGGAACCGCGCAGTTGATCGAGCCGGGACAGATCTTTGTTGCGCCCGGCCAGCTCGAGTTGATAACTGGCATCGGCCAGTGCGTTGGCGCCGATGATGCGCGCCGCGCCCTTGATGCGGTGAGCGGTGCGCATCAGGTGATCGGCGTCGCGCGCGTCCATCGCTCCGGTCAGCTCGGAGAGGTCACGCTGGCTGCTGTCGAGAAAGTCATCTAGCACACTGCGGATCGCCGCGTCGTCATCGCCGAACATGCTCGTCAGCGCCGAGCGATCGACCGGCGCGCCGTTGTCTGCGATTGCCTGGTTCACCACGGACGGCGGCGCTGCATCTACGCCAGCCGGCATCCACTTGTCCAAGCGTTCAAGGATGGTTTTCATTTCCACCGGCTTGGTCAGGCAGTCGTCCATCCCCGCCGCCAGGCAGCGGTCGGCCTCGCCCTGGAGCGCATTGGCAGTAAGTGCGATGATCGGCATGCGCTGGCCGCTCCCCTCCTCCGCCGCGCGGATGGCGCCGGCCAGTTGATAGCCGTCCATCTCCGGCATATGGCAGTCGGTGAGGACCAGAGCGTAGCGTCCCGACCGCCATTTTTCCAGCGCGACTCTGCCGTTCTCTGCCAGTTCCGCGGCAAAGCCCAGCAGGTTGAGCTGGCGCAGGATCACCTGCTGGTTCACCGGATGATCCTCGGCCAGCAGGATGAGACGGTGCTGCGTAACCGCTTCTTCGATAGTGGGGGCGGCACGCGCACCGGCCACGCTGGTCACGGAGCGCGTCACCTCCACCTCCGGGCTCGCTCGTCCCGCGGCGATGGCGACGGCGCCGATCAACCGCGAGCGCTTGAGCGCGGGTGTTCGTACCGTATCACCCTCTAGCTTCAACGCGGACATCGCCGGGTCGTCGGTCAGCGCGACGAAGTGCGGTTGCCACGGGTGCGTGAGAGCGGTGGATCTTGAGGTCGGACGCGAGAACGCGGTCCGCACCGGATCCAACGCCGACGCGCTGCAGATGATCACGTCGAATGCGGCGCTGTCCTCTGCCGCCACGGCGCCCGCCTGATCGACACGGGTCATGCGCACATCGCAATCCCAGAAGCGAAAGTAGTCGGGGTAGAAGCGCGCCTCTTCCGGGTCATCGGTCACCAGGAGCAAGCGCAATCCCTGCAGCCGCTCTCCGCGCGCTTCCGGCAGCGGCTCACGCTCCAGCTCGAAAGGCAGCGAGACGATCATGCTGGTGCCCTCACCTTCCCGGCTGCGCATCTCGATCCTGCCATGCATCATCTCCACCAAGCGCATGCAGATGGTGAGGCCCAGCCCGGTGCCGCCGAAGCGGCGCGAGGTGGAGCTCTCGGCCTGCACGAACGGCTGGAACAACCCTTTCTGGTTCTCTTCGGAGACGCCGATGCCGGTGTCGGTCACCTGGATGCGCACTCGTATCATCTCCCCCATGGCTTCGATAAGCTCCGCTGTGAGAGTCACGCTGCCGCGCGGCGTAAACTTGATGGCATTGCTCAGCAGGTTGCTCAACACCTGCCGCAGCCGCAGCGAGTCGCCCAGCACCGCGCGGCGGATCCGCGCATCGACGAAGCAGCGCAGCTCGATCCCGTTGCCGCGCGCGTTGCTGACGAACAACTGAGCAGTGCTCTCCAGGACATCGCACAGGTCGACCGGGCGCAGCTCCAAGGTCAGCCGGCCCGCCTCGATCTTGGAAAAATCGAGGATGTCGTCGATGATCCGCAGCAGCGCGCGCGCCGAATCCTGGATCGTGCCCACCGCATGGGTCTGCTCGTCATCGAGCCGCGACAGGCCCAGAATCTCGAGCATGCCGAGGATGCCGTTCATGGGGGTGCGGATCTCGTGGCTCATCGCCGCGAGGAAGGCAGACTTGGACCGCGTCGCCGCTTCGGCCTGGTCGCGGGCTTCGGCCAGCGCTGCCTCCTGCTGCTTCTGCACGGTGATGTCCACCAGCACGCCGAGCATGCCACCCACGCCTCCATCGGCCAGATTGAAGGCGGTTTTCCAGTAGAGCGTGTCGTGCATCTGACCGTCCGCGAATTTCACGCGCAGCGGTTCGTGAAAGGTCCCGCCTTCAGCCAACAACCGCAGATCATCCTCATGCAGCTTTTGCCGCATCTCGGGAGGCAGATAGTGCATATCGAGGACGGTCTTTCCGCGCATCGCTCCACGCGTCTGGCCAAAAGCCGCCTCGTACGCAGGATTGCAACCGAGGTAGCGGCCGTGGTGATCTTTCCAAAAGACCGGGCTGGGATAGGTATCGATCATGGCGCTGACGAAGGCGAGCTGGTTGGACACCTCGCGCTGTGCCTGCCGGAGTCGCCGGTTGGCCACCAGCACTACCGCCAGGATGATGAGCACTCCAGCGCCCACCGGCACGGCCACCTTTGCGAGCGCCCACCAGTCCATGCCGCGCTCGATGCGGATGGTGAGCCAGCGTTGGCGGATGGGCTCTTGCTCGGCCTCGGTCATGCTCGCGAGACCCTTGTTCAGCAATGCGGCGAGCTCGGGCCAGTCGCTGCGCACACCGAAGCGCAGCCCCTCCTTGAATTCGTCGACCAGGGCGATCACGCGCAGACGCCCGAGGTAATTCTGCGTCAACAGCGGCGTGGCGACCGCGAGCTGAGAGATCGCGGCGTCGGCGTGTCCTCGCGCGACTGCGTCCAGGCTCTCGGCCTCGCTCGCGGTGGTCAGCAGGCGCACCTCCGGATAGTCGGTAGCGAGGCGCTCGAACACGAAGTAGCTCTGCACGCAGGCGACTGTCCGTCCGCGCAGGCTTCTGAGGTCAGGGCCGACCGGCGCGTTTGCCCGCCCGATGATCACCCACGGCATGTAGAAATAAGGCTGCGAGAACGCGATGTAGCGCTCCCGCTCAGGAGTGCGCACCACCCCCGTGATCAGGTCGATGCGGTGTGCTTTGAGGGCGTCGAGCACTTGCGCCCAGCTGAGGCCCGGCACCAGTTCGAGGCGCAAGCCCAGCCGTTGGGCCACCGCGCGCATGTAATCGGCCGACAGTCCGCCGTAATTGCCCTGCTGGTCCACGAAATCCAGAGGCGGGCGCGCGGGCTCGACACCGAGGCGGATCACAGGATGGCGCCGTACCCAGGCTCGCTCGGCATCGCTCAGCGCTATTGCGCTGCCCTGCGGCAGATCGACACGGCCGATTTCCGGTGCCGCCGCGGAGCCGCATGCCGAGACGGCGAACGCCAGCACCGCCGCTGCGCGCAGGATGCGGCTGATCAAATGCGGGCCGGCGCCGGACCGCTCACGCGTTCCACTTGCCGTACCAGTCCTTGACCTCACCGGCCGGCAGCGGCTTGGCCACCAGGTAGCCCTGCGCGATATCACAACCCAGTTCCTTGAGCAGGTTCCAGTCTTGCTCCGTCTCCACGCCCTCTGCGACGCTCTTCATCTTGAGCTTGCGCGCCAGTTCGAGGCTGCTCTCCAGCAGGGTGCGCAGACTGGGCTTTTCGTGCGCCCCGTCCACCAGGGAGCGGTCGATCTTCAGCTCGGTGAACGGGATGCGCGACAGCTGCTGCAGCGAAGAGTAGCCGGTGCCGTAGTCGTCGATAGACAGGCCGAAGCCCTTCATGCGCAGGCGCGCCAACGTCTCCAGCATGTGCGCGTCATTGCTCGCCACCATGGACTCGGTCACCTCCACGATCACCTGCGCAGGCTCCAGGCCGTGCGCAAGCGTGCGGGCCGCGACATGATCCGCCACGCCCACCCCCGACAACACGTCCGCGGAGAAATTGATGGACACTGAAAGGGGCCAGCCCTGATCGAGCCAGACTCGGCACTGCGCCAGCGACTTGTCCAGCATGATGGCAGTGAGCTCGTTGATGAGCGGGGTGCCCTCAGCAACCTGGATGAAGGCCTTCGGGGGAACGAGACCACGCTCAGGGTGACGCCAGCGGATCAGCGCCTCCGTGCCGACGAGTCGGCGCGTGCCGATGAACACCTTGGGCTGGAAGTAAGGCAGGAATTCGTCGCCCGCGATTCCCTGGGCGATCTCGTCGAGGCTCATCAGCTCGACGACCTCGGGCGCTTTCAGCGGCTGCGACGGACGGTACTGCCTGAGCAGCGTCTGCAGCTTGTCCTTGGTCAGCGGCTTTTCGATGGCCCCCAGAACCTGCAAGCCGTGAGCATTGGCCATCTGCTCTACCGTGCTGATGAGTGCCGGCTCGAGCCCGCTCGCGATGATGATCGACCCGGCTAGTTGCTCCTCGGCGACATGGCGGATGAATTCGACCCCGTCCATGCCGGGCGTCTGCAGATCGCACACGAGCACATCCATGGCCTGCGCGCGCACCGCCGCAAGCGCTTCGTCGCCGCTTGCCGCCTCAAAAACCTTGGAGATGCCGCATTCGGCAAGCAGCCGCACGGCGATCCTGCGCTGAAAATCGTGATCCTCGAGTACCAGTACACGCAACGCTTCGCCTGACATGGGAACGCCCTCGGGCTGTGTCGACGCAAACCATACTCGTACTGACTGCTGCTCGCAAGGCGCGGCTGGGGACGTCTCGCGACGCGCGTTGCCTCAGGCGTAGATGAATGCGAGCCGTCGCGACGAAGTCAAGGGAGGCAGTTTGGCGAGAAGTTCGCCCGATGCAGGCGGCACGCCTCAGAGAAAAGGATCGCCGATCCAGGTTTCGTGCCAGGAGATGAGATCTGCCCCCGCCATCGGCCGCGCGACCAGATAGCCCTTGCGCCATACCGCAACCCAGCTCGTTGACGAGCTCCCACTCCTCCTGGCTCTCCACACCTTCGGCCACCGACTCGAGCCGGAGTTGGCGGGCGGTCTCCAGTGCATCCTGCAGCACGGCACGGAGCGGTGCACGGCGGGCAGCGCCGGCCAGCAGCTTGCGGTCGATCTTCAGCTCGGTGGCGGGGATGCGTTCGAGCTGCTCGCGCGAGCAGTGGCCGGTTCCATAGTCGTCGATCGCCAACCCGAACCCTCGGCTGCGCAGTTCCCGCAAGGTGTGATGCGCCTCCGACATGTCATGCGCCAGCGCTGCTTCGGACACCTCGATGATCAGCTTCTCGTTCTCGACTCCGTGCTCGATGAGCTTGGCTTCGATGCGGTCGGCCAGCCCCGGATTCAGCAGCATATCGGCCGAGAGGTTTACCGCTACCTGCACATCGAGCCCGTGCTTGTGCCACTGGCGAACTTGAGAAACAGCCTTCTCCAGAATGATCGCGGTCAGGTCGTCGAACAGGAAGTTGTCGGCGATCAGCGGGAGGAACGAGCTGGCCGCGATCAAACCATGCTCAGGATGGTTCCAGCGCATCAGCGCTTCGACGCCCACCACCTTCATTCCGCGCAGGACGACCTTGGGCTGGAAATAGGGAACGAACTCGCGTAGCGCGATGCCGTTCCAGACTTCTTCCAATCTGATCTCGAGGCGGGCGGGTGCAGCACGAGCTTCGATGGCACCGATGGCCGGCATCTTGTTGCTCCCGGAGCCGTCGGGGAGGGGCTCCTGATACACGTTTTCGTCCGTGCCTCCGCAGACTTGAGGGCAGGCCGCGTAAAATGCCCTGTCCTCCACCTCCCCGGGCTCCCCATGCAACCCCTTTCCGGCATTCTCGTTCTCGATTTCAGCACTCTCCTGCCTGGCCCGATGGCCACCCTGCTCCTGGCCGAGGCCGGCGCCGAAGTGATCAAGATCGAGCGACCCGGCACCGGCGAGGAGTTGCGCAACTATCAGCCCCGCTTCGCCGACACCAGCGTGTCCTTCGCCATGCTCAACCGGGGCAAGCGCAGCGTTGCCATCGACCTCAAGGCACCGGATGCGGTGTCGCGGCTGCGTCCGTTGATCGAATCCGCGGACGTGGTGGTAGAGCAGTTCCGGCCCGGCGTCATGGATCGTCTGGGTCTGGGGTACGCCGCGCTGTCGGCCATCAACCCGCGCATCGTTTACTGCGCCATTACCGGCTACGGCCAGAACGGACCGAAGGCCCAAGTGGCGGCCCACGATCTCAACTATCAGGCGGACGCTGGCCTGCTGTCGATCGCCGCGGCTGCGGACGGGACCCCGGTGGTGCCCAATGCGCTGGTGGCCGATATCGCGGGCGGCGCCTACCCCGCCGTGCTCAACATCCTGCTGGCGCTACGCGACCGCGATCGGACCGGCCAGGGCTGCAAGCTCGATATCGCCATGACAGATGGCTTGCTGCCCTTTCTCTACTGGGGCGTCGGCAACGGCGTCGCCACGGGCAAGTGGCCGCGTCCCGGCGGCGAGCTGCTGTCCGGCGGCAGTCCGCGCTATCAGATCTATCGCACAGCCGACGGCAGATATCTTGCTGCGGCGCCGCTGGAGGATCGCTTCTGGGCCAACTTCTGCGATGCTGTCGACTTACCCGCCGAGTTACGCGACGATCGCAAAGACCCGCACGCCACGCGTATCGCAGTAGCTCGGATCGTCGCAGGGCGGAGCTCTGACGAATGGCTGCACCATTTCGGCGGCAAGGACGTCTGCTGCAACGTTGTCCGCACGCTCGACGAAGCGATGACCGATCCGCAATTCCTGGCCCGCGGACTGTTCCGGCGCAGCGTGATAGGAGACGACGAGGCGCTGCCGGCGGTGAGCGTGCCCATCGACGAGGCGTTTCGGACCCCGGCCTCTGAGCTGCGCTATCCGAAGCTGGGGGAATCCAACGGCCGGCTCGCGCCGGGTTCGAACGACGCAAGCAAGAAGGAGTGAGGAGATGTCGATCAAGCCGCCTTCACATGAAGGAATGACTCGAACGCACGCAGCGGCCCGTCCAGGTGGACGGCGGCAGTTCCTGCAGCAGCTCGCTGTTCTCGCTGCCGCGGGACCTGCGCTCGTGCGCACGGCCGGCGCGGCCGGCAGGGTCAACCCGCCCGCAATCCTCGCCGTGGAGGCCGGGAACTATCGCTTCCTCCCTGCCGGCGGCGTGTTCTGTGGCGGCGTAGTGCCCGACGAAGGCTACGAAGTCGTGCACGCGATCCTGCGGCCGCGGCTGCCGCTGGCCCAAGGCTATGCCTTCATCGAGCGCTATCTCAAGAACCTGGGCCGGCCGGTCCAAGCGCTATGCGGCATGGAGCTGCGTGTCCCGGCGCAGATGAGCTTCGACGCCTTCCGCACGTTCAACGCCCCCTACGTCGAGCAACTGCGCAAGTGGAGCCTGGTGGACGGCAGCTACAGCCCGGTGTGCCGCACCAACGTGGCGCCGGGGCTGAACGCTCCAAAAGAAGCATGCGTGCACGCGTTCAGCTATACCATGCCGAGCGTGAGCAAAGCGCTGACGTTCTGCATCTCCGGGACCGCGGACATCGATCCACGCGGCAAGATCGTCGCCGACGGCGACACCTCGCCCGCAGGCATGAAGAAGAAACTGGAGTTCTGCATCGAGGTCATCGGCAACCGCCTGGCCGAGCTGGAGCTGGAGTGGAACCAGGCCACGCACGTAGACCTTTATCTCGTCGCCGACATGCCGGGACTGTGGGAATCGACCGTCCTCCCCGCCCTGGGCGAGGCCGCCTCACCTGGCGTGCGCTTGCACTACGCACGGCCGCCTATAGTCGGTGCCGAGGTCGAGCTGGAAGCGCGCGCCGTGACGCAAGAGCTGACACTTCGCACTGCGTGATGACTGGAACTGGCACCCGATTTCTCGTGCGCTGACGTGAGGAAAGGTCCCTGCAGGAGGTGAGGACGGCTACCCGCCCTCCCTCCCGTTTGGGCTCTAGTCTAGAACCCGTATGTTACTTGGGTGCATAGCCCGTCGTTACGGAATTGATCAGCACGCCGTCGACATAAACCTGGACCGGCTCGCCATCGGGCGTCGTCAGAAGATCGCCGATGTTGGTGTGCTGAAACGGCAGCTTTTGCCTTCCACCCGTCACAGCCGCATATTCGCGGACAGACAGGTCGACGAGTTGATCAGGCTGTCAGGGTTTTCGTAGCCATAGGTTTACTCCAAAAGGAAGCTGAAGGAAGACTGCGTATCCGCGGAATGCGAATACGGCTGTCAAGATCACATTCCTGAGGCCGACAATCACTCCCCCAAAAGAAATATGACTTGCCTGCCCGTCGTCCTTCTCCCCACTGGGGATTTGCAGGCTGCGCGCAGCAGCGGGTGCCGCTCGGCCGACTGCACGCTTCGACTTTGCGGCTCCGGCGCTGCTCGTGTTGAGCGCGAACGGATTGCCTTCGCGACCGCAGGCGTCAAGCAGGTTTGCGTGCGACAAACAGATAGCGGTTCAGGCTGAAGAAGTAGTCCCCGCGCTCTCCGAGCTGGCGGAGGTCCTCGGACCATGCATGGGCTTCTGCCTCGCCGTATTGCTTGCGCGCCCACGAAGCGAGCATCGGGATCATGCCGTGACTATAGGTATCGGGGTCGTAGCGATCGTTGATCAGCGCCACCACGTCGATTGCCTGCACCTCGAACCCCGCCTCCTTCAGCCGGCGCCCGAGGCTCGCCGGCAGATGCGGATGCGGGCAGTGGCGATCCCAGCTCTCGATGACGCGACGCATTCGCGGCGGATCGCTCGAATTCCACACGCAGGACTCCCAGTCGGTGTCGACGATCACCGCTCGCCCGCCGGGCGTGAGCACGCGACGCAGCTCCGCGAGCGCGCGGTCCACGTCGGGAACGTACTCATATACCTGCGTGCACACGGCTGCGTCGAAGCTCTGCTCGGCGTAGGGCAGCGCGGCAACGTCGCCCGCGCGAACATGCACGTGCGCAAGCCCCTGCAGGCGGCGCGTGGCGAGCTCCACCATGCTGTCGCTGGCGTCGATGCATTGAACCTCGCCCGCGGAACCTACTTGGCGCGCCATTTCCAGCGCCAGTAGCCCGGGCCCGCAGCCGAGGTCGGCCATCCGCTCACCCGCTCGCAGCGCTAGCGCCTCCAGCACTCGCGCGCGCTGCTCCACGATGTCGGGGGTCAGGTAGATCCGCTCGACGCGGCGCGATTCCTTGTCGTCGAACATGCCGGTCATGGGCGGCTAGTTCTGGCTGGTCATCACTGGCTTTTCGCGGTAGTCCTGCGGGAGCAGCCGCTTCAAATTCTCGATCTTGGGCAGATCGTTGACCAGGATATAGGGGTGGTCCGGATGACGAATCAGAAAATCCTGGTGATAGGCTTCCGCGGGATAGAAGGCTTTGAGCGGATCGATGCGCGTGACGATCGGCCGCGAGAACACGTGCGCCCGCTCGAGCTGCGCGACATAGGCCTGTGCGACGCGTTGCTGCGACGCGTCGGCATAGAAGATCGCCGACCGGTATTGAGACCCGAAGTCGGGCCCCTGGCGATCGAGCTGGGTCGGATCGTGCGCGACGGAAAAATAGATGCGCAAGATCTCGCCGTAGGAGATCTCGTGCGGATCGAAAGTGATCTGCACCGATTCGGCGTGGCCGGTCTGCCCGGTCCCGACCTGCTCATAGTGGGCTCGCTCGCGGTCGCCGCCGGAGTAACCCGACACGACTTGCTTCACGCCCTTGGTGTGCTGATACACCCCCTGCACGCCCCAGAAGCAACCGCCCGCCAGCACCGCCGTTTCCAGTCCACTGCCGGCGGCCTTTTGACTATCCATGGCAGGAGGCGGCAGAGGCGTCGCGGTCTCGCCCGTGCGTCCGGAGACGTGCCAAAGAAAACCGATGGCAATCAGGGCAAGCGCGGCGATTCTGGCGCCTGTGCGCCAGGAACCGGAAGGCAGGATGGACAGGACAGTGTTTCGGATGGCACGCATGATATTCCTCGGCAAGGCCAGGCGGACGCCGCCAGTGAGAACTATACGTGTCGGGAAGGGAATTGGTTGCAGCACATGATTCGATGCACCGCGGTTGACCTGGGTCAAAGGCGGCGTATGAGATCCGCCTCAAAATCGCCTGATCGCATTGGTCGGGAGCGCGCGCCATGAGAACCGCCCTGAATGTCATCCGCGACGAGCATCGCAGCCTCGCGGCCGTCTTGCACGGGTTGCAGTACCTCGTCGACGATGTGCGCAAAGGGAAGCGCAAACCCGACTTCACGGTTCTGCGTGCGATGGTGCACTACATCGATGCCTTCCCGGAGAAGTTCCACCACCCCAAAGAGGATCGCTACCTGTTCGCCCGGCTGCGCCAGCGCAGCACGGAGGCAAACAGCATGCTCGATCAGCTCGAAGCAGAGCATATCAATGGCGCCAAGCTGATACGCGACCTGGAGCAGGACCTGCTGCGCTGGGAGATGGGAGGCGAGGAGAACTTCACCGCCTTCGCTGAGAAGGTGAAGCAGTATGCCGACTTCCACTGGCGCCACATGCGTCAGGAGGAAGAGGTCGCGCTGCCGCTGGCGGAGCGCATACTGACCGACGAAGACTGGCGCGAAATCGATGCGGCGTTCGCCGGCCACCTCGATCCGCTCATCGGCAAGGACATCGGCAAGGATTTCGAGCGCCTGTTCAAGCGCATCGTCAACATCGCCCCACCGCCGATCGGGCTCGGCGCAGACAGATAGCGGTCACGCCTGGCGTGATAGCTGAAGTCGACCCGCACCTGGCGCAACGCACCCATTCGAATCGATCAAAGCTGCCCTACAGCGACTGAAGAAACCGCAGCACCGCCGCGCGATCGGATGCCGGTAGGCTGCGGAACGCGTCGCGTGAAACCGCGCCTTCGCCGCCGTGCCAAAGAATCGCTTCGGTAACGTTGCGGGCGCGTCCATCGTGCAGCAGATTGGCGTTGCCGTTGACGGTTGCAGACAGCCCCAGTCCCCATAGCGGCGCCGTGCGCCAGTCGCGACCGCCAGCCTGAAAATCGGGACGGTGGTCCGCCAGGTCTTCGCCCATATCGTGCAGTAGCAGATCGGTATAGGGATGGATGATCTGATCAGCCAGCGCTGGCAGCGGCGCTGTCGGCCCGGTCTTGAGCTCGGGCACATGGCAAACCGCGCAGAGGACCTCTGCGAACAATTGGCTGCCTCGCTTCACTTCCGGATCATCGATGTTGCGCCGGGCAGGCACCGTTGCATAGCGGACGTAGGCGTCGACCGCGCCGAGCCGATAGTTGGTGATCTCCGGCTTTCCCGCGAACATCATGTCGCGGCAGGCTTGCTGAGCGCCCGGACAGTTCTGCTCCGGGAACAGGCTGGTAGACAGCCCGATGTCGCCGATGAACGCGGCGGCGATCTGCTGGCGCAGGTTCGGATGATTCGCCTTGAGGCCGAAGCGACCGAGCACCAGCCGCTGGGCGGTGACATCCCAAACGTAATTTGGCCGCCCGCGGATGCCGGCCTCAGGCGCGCGTGCCGCTAACGTGAGGATCGCCTCGTCCGGTACGGCGTCGAGCAGTCCGACGCCTACCAGCGCGGGCGCCACGCGTGCCGAGGTCAAGACGTCCTCCCCCAGCGCCCCGTAGCCGAGGTCCGTGATGCGGATGATCGGCTCGCGCAAGCTGACCACCTCGTCCCCAGCGAGCGCGATCTGCTTGTCGCGCCAGCGAACGTGCACCTGACCTTCGGGTGCGATCAGGCGTGGCACGCCGGCAGTCTGGAGCTGGTCGCCGTAGTCGGGCAACGGCTTAGGCGCGCCGTGCGGTCCCTCGCCCGGGAGGCTCAGGCGCAGCACCATCGACAACGCAGGTTCCTCACCAGCCGGCGGCTTCCCGCGTCCGTTCCCCACGTGACACGCGGCACAGGACTCGGCATTCGAGGTCGGCCCACGGCCCCATAGCCCCTGCTCGAACCAGTAGAAGGCCCACTTGGTCTCGAAGAACTGCCGGCCGTCGGCGACCTGCTTGAGCTGGACCTGGTCGAGCAGCGGAGAGGAACGGAGGTAGGCGTTGCTGCTGGTGTCGGCGACGGTCATCGCGCCGGCGGAGAGTGCATCGGGCGGGACGTCGAGCGCGTCGGCCGCGAGCAGCAGAGTCGCCGTAGATGCCCCCGCCATCAGCAGACCAAGGAGGATCTCGCGCCGCGCAACGCGAACTTGCATGATCAATGGCTCCGTCACTGCCCTTCGACGCAGCGATTATTTCAGATCGGCGCCGGCGGACGACCCACGGGCGCGTCAATCGACTCACGGTGTTACTGAGCCTTGACCTTCAACATATCCAGATAGGCTCGCTCCAGGTCCCGCGTGAACGCGGCGGCGTCGCAGTTGGGAGCGTTCAGCAGCCGCGACCGCAAAGTTGTGCGCAGCTCCGCCAGCAGCGTCGGCTGGCGGATCAGAGCCACCGCCTTGGCGATGTAATCGTCCTCGTTCCGAGCCACCAGCAGATCGGGCAGACCCAGATTGGAGAGGATGCTCACACCGACCCTGGAAGCATGACGCTCACCCTCCAACGTGACCACCGGCACACCCATGTATAGAGCGTCGAACGTCGTCGTAGTGCCGTGGTAGGGAAGAGTGTCCAGGCCAACGTCGACCTCTGCGTACGTGTCCAGGTGTTGGCGCCGATGCGCAGTCCAGGCGGCCGTCTCGACGCGGAGCGCTTCGACGCCATGCCGCTCGAAACTTTCCTTCAGCCTTGCCCTGAGCCCGGGATCGCCTAAGCCTGGCGACTTGAGCAGCAACCTCGACTCCGGAACGGCGTCCAGCAGTCGCGCCCACAGCCGGACGCAGGTGGGGCTGATCTTCTGGACGTTGTTGAACGAAGCGAACGTCGGTTGCCTGCCCGGCTGCACGCGCGCAGGCGCGATCTCGAGATCGGACGGCGCCGGGCTGTAGCACAGGAAGCTGCGCGGCAGCCGCACCAGTCGCTCCGCATGGATCTGATCCGAACGGCCCGGCGGATCGGCGTATGCGTCGGTCAGGCGGAAATCGATCGCGGCAAGCCCGGTGGTGTTGGGATACCCGAGGTAGGTGACCTGAACCGGCGCCGGTTTGCGCGCCAGCACTGCCAGGCGATTGCCGCTGCTGTAGCCGGACAGATCCACCAGGATATCGATGCCGTCGTCGCGAATGAGCTGAAACAGTTCCTCGCCGCCCAGATTCGCCACTGCCCGCCAATGATCGGCTGCTGCACGCAGCGACTCGGTCACGCCATCGCTGCGTTTCCCGGCGAAGTAGCCGTACACCTCGAACCGCGATCGATCGTGATGCTCGAGCGGAGCGCGGATGAAATGCGCGATCGGATGCTGAACGAAGTCCGCGGACAAGTACCCCACTTTGAGCTTCGCCGACGAGCCGCGACGCGGCGGGACCTCGCCAACTTCTGCGCTCAGCAAGCGTCCGTAACGGATGTGCTCGTCGAACACCTCCTGCGCGTTCAGCGCGTCGGAATAGTTCAGTGAAAAAAGCAGAGAGCACCACGCGGCCTCGTGGTCCGGCCGCAGCTCGATCGCCCGTCGGAAGCACTCGAGCGCTCTGTCATGATTTCCCTGACTCGAGAGGACCGAGCCGAGAGCCCACCAGGCATCGGGCGACAGCGGATCGATCTGGGTTGCCTGCAGCGCGGGCGCCTCGGCCTCTACGGGCCGGCCCTGGTCGCGCCGGACCAGAGCGAGCTTGATGTGAGGGCCGGTTGCATCCCGATCCAGGAGAGTCGCGTTGTAAAAGGCCTGCTCGGCCTCGCGCAGTTGTCCTCTCTGCTCGAATGCCAGGCCGATATTGAACTGGGCTGCGCCTGGATCCTGACCCGACGCCAGCGTTGCATTCTGGAGGGCAGCGTCCAATTGCTGCTTCCAGCCGGTTGCCTCGGGCCTGCGCTCAACGGCCTCGCGCAGATGCGGGATGGCTTCATCGAAGCGCCCGAGCCGGGTGAGGACTTCGCCCAGGGAGAAATGGTAGTTCGGGTTACCGGGGGCGATCGCCAGTGCCTTGCGCACGAGTTCCACACCCGTTTCGGCCTCGCCCCGCCCTACCTTGATTCCGGCCAGCAAGTACAACGCCTCTGCCTGCTCCGGATCGAAAGACAATACGCGTTCGAGCGCGTCTCTAGCCTCGTCCCAGTTGCCGGCTTGAAACTGCTCGGTCGCCTGGCGCATGAGGGTCTGCGCATCCTCGCGATCGCGCCTTGCAGGCGCCGCGAATTCGCGGTTGGCAGACCTGTTGCCGAACATGCGGCCGAAGAAACCCATGGGCGTGCGGTGGACGAGCCTCAGTGCAGCGATTTCAGAACAAGCGGCAACGCTGTCATCGACTCAGTTCCCAAGCGCGGCTCACCACGGGTCCACCCGCAGGATCTTCAGCGGAACACCGGAGACCGCATCGAGCAGCACCGCTGCATCCGCGTGCGGGGAACGCAGCGGGAGGAATTTGACCGATTCCTCCGTGTGCCCGCTGGAGCCAAGATAGTCCTGCACGACTCCGGGCGCACGCTTGAGCAGGATGCCTAGCGGCTTGGCGCGCTTGAGCGCGCTCTGCGCTTCCTGCTCGTAGGGCACGTAGTAGCGCGGAAACATGTACAGGTCCTTGCCTTTCATGACCGCCTCGACCAGCCGTGACCGCTCGGCCGGATCGGTCGGCGGTACCACCGCGATGTACCGCGGGCGGGTGAGCGGGATACGTTTGAACTCCGGGCGCGTTGCCTGCGCCAGGTCTTGCGGATCGATGTCCCTTGCCGTCACCAACTCGAACTGATCGACGGCAAACGCGATATACACCGGCCGCGCGAGAAACATGGTGTGTATGCCGTAGGCCAGAGCCGCAAGCTGCGCCAGCGCGATCACCGTCAGATCGAACTTCAAGCCCTTCTTGCCGGACTTGAAGATGATGAGGGTGATGAGCGGGCCGAGCGTGACATCGACCCCTGTGAGGATGAAGATGAGGCGCCCGCCGCCGGCGATCTCGAACAACGGCCACGGATACCACACGGTCAACATCAGCGCGAGCACGACCGCCGCCACCGCGGCGCTCAGCAGCAGATGAATACGGCAAGCCTTCCAACGCGACATGTGGTTGGCTGAACCTCTCGAGAAGATCGTCGGGGTGGGCGCCAGCGGAGACAGGTCGAAGCGCATCGCTCAATGTGACTGCTCGCAATCTGGCGGCTTGACACTGTCCATGAGCCCGTTGAGGTCGCCGGCCTTGAGGACGATAGCGCGCATGAGGGCGTCGAGCAAGGGCACCTGCGCGCGATAGCGCAGGGCGCTGTTCACGATCTGATCGGCAAGATTCCCGCCTGGTGCCATGCCCTTCTCCCCGTTCGACGTGACGCTGTCCATCCCGATCCGTTAGCACGCTCGGAGTTGTGTAAACGGGCGGGATCAGCAGAACTGAAGAGGTGAACTACAGAAATAGTGGGATGGCCGGGGCTGCCCGACCAGGCGATTACGCCTTTTGCCGCTTCCTTTCCGGCGTTCCCCGCTGCCGGCCGGCGGCGCGCCGCAGCCAGGGAAACGCCTCGGCCAATTCCATGATCTCGCCGGAGCGGTCGGCAAGATATCCGGGCAGGGAGGCCACCAGCTCCTGGAACTCGGGACCGCGCATCAGCCGCAGCACCTCTTGCACCCAGGGATACTGCTGCGTCTGGCGGGCGCAGATCAGGAAGTAGCGCTCGCCGGCAATCGGCACGAAACCCAGGTTGAACTGCCGCGCCGCCGGTTCCACGCCCAGCCCCGCGTCGGCCATCCCGCTGGCCACGTAGGCGGCGACCGCGGCGTGGGTGTACTCTTCCGTCATATAGCCGTCGATGCCGCGGGCGTCGATGCCCTGCTCCTCCAGCATCGTGTCCAGCAATAGCCGCGTGCCCGAGCCGCGCTGGCGGTTGACGAAGCGCACGCCGCGGCGGCGCAGATCGGCGAGAGATTCGATGTGCTTGGGATTGCCCGGGCTCACATACAGGCCCTGCTGGCGGCGCACCAGGTAGATGAGCTGCTGCTCTACGGGATCGAGCCAGTTTCGGTATTGCGAGATGGCGCTGGCGCCGCGCTCCCCTTCCGGTACGTGAAACCCGGCGATGTCGCAGGCCCCGCGGGATAGCGAGGCCAGCGCATCTGCCGCGCTCAGATATTGCAGATCGAGGCCGATCTTGCTGTGCCGGCGCAGCAGCTCGGGAATCTGCGCCACGGCGTAGCCGTAGCTCGCGTGGATGCGCAGCGTCGGGCTGTTCTCCGCCATCACGCGGTTGATTTCCAGGTTCAGCTCGGAGGCGATGTTCTCGAGCTGCGGGAGCAGGCGCGCGCGCGCGCGCGCCTCGGCCCACACCAGCTTCTCACCCAGGGGCGAGAGCCGCGAGCCGCGGCCCTGCTCGAGCCGGACCAGCGGGCTGCCAAAGAAATCCGACCACTTGGCGATGATGTTCCAGGCGTGACGATAGGACAGGTCGACGCGCTTGGCTGCCAGCGTCAGCTTGCCCGCCTCGTGCACGGCATGCAGAAGTGTGAAGAGCTGATGGTCGACCTCCTCCCCGGCTTCGTTGCTGAACACCCAGGACGGTCGAATCTCGATTCTTTTCATATGCAATCCAGTGCATATTGTGGATGGCTAGCGATGTTGCTAGCTTTACACGAAACCGAGAGCGTTGCCAGTATACTTATGCACTGGTGTACATATTGAGCTCAGGCAAGCCAACGGGACAAAGAGGGGGCCAGGTGGAGGGGAAATCGGCGGCCGGCGCAGCACAACCTGAGGGGCTGCATCACACCGCCGTAGAAGAGGCGATTGCCCAGCACGCGCAGCGCCCCGGTGCGCTGCTCATCGTCCTGCACGCCATACAAGACCGCATCGGCTTCATCCCACCGGATTCATTGCCGCGCATCGCACAAGCCCTGAACCTCTCGCGGGCAGAAGTGCACGGCGTCGTCACGTTCTATCACGACTTCCGCACCGGGCCTCCCGGCCGTCATGTGGTTCGCCTGTGTCAGGCGGAGGCCTGTCAGTCGATGGGCAGCGCAGGGCTGGCGGCCCACGCGAAAGCGCGCCTCGGCCTGGACTTCCACCAGACTTCTTCCAACGGCGCGGTGACCCTGGAACCGGTCTACTGCCTGGGAAACTGCGCCTGCTCGCCGGCACTCACCATCGACGGGCGGGTGCATGGGCGCGTCACCCCCGAGCGCTTCGACCGCCTGCTCATGTCGCTGGAGCAAACCGCATGAGTGCCACGGTCTACGTGCCGCGCGACTCGAGCGCTCTTTCCGTCGGTGCCGAGGAAGTCGCTCAGGCCATCGCACGCGACGGCCGCGGCACGCGGGGATCAGATCACGCTGGTGCGAAATGGATCGCGCGGCATGTTCTGGCTCGAACCGTTGGTCGAGGTCGCCACGCCGGCCGGGCGGATTGCCTATGGGCCAGTCACGCCGGAAGACGTCCCAGGTTTGTTCGAAGCGGGCTTCCTGCGAGGTGGCGCACACGCGCTCCTGCGCGGACCGACCGAGCAGATCGCGTACCTGAAGAAGCAAGAGCGCCTGACCTTCGCGCGCGTGGGCATCACCGATCCGCTCAGCCTGACCGACTACGCAGCGCACGGCGGCTGGCGCGGCCTGCGCAACGCCATCGATCAGAAGGGCGCCGACATCGTCGAGACCCTCATTCAGTCGGGCCTGCGCGGGCGCGGGGGCGCGGCTTTCCCGGCCGGGATCAAGTGGCGCACGGTGCTCGGCGCTCAGGCGGGGCAGAAGTACGTCGTGTGCAACGCCGACGAAGGCGACTCCGGCACTTTCTCCGACCGCATGATCATGGAAGGCGACCCCTTCGTGCTGATCGAGGGCATGACGATCGCAGCGATCGCGGTCGGCGCCACACGCGGTTACGTCTATCTGCGCTCCGAGTATCCCGATGCGGAGCGCACGTTCGAGGCGGCGATCGCACTGCGCACGCGAAGCCGGCTTCCTGGGCGAAGGCATCCTGGGCAGCGGCCACAGCTTCGAGCTCGAGCTCCGCCGCGGCGCCGGAGCGTACATCTGCGGCGAAGAAACCGCGATGCTGGAAAGCCTCGAGGGCAAGCGCGGCATGGTCCGCTTCAAGCCGCCGCTGCCGGCAATCGAGGGTCTGTTCGGCAAACCGACGGTGATCAACAACGTGATCACCTTTGCTTCGGTACCCATCATTCTCGATCAAGGCGCCCGCTACTATGCCGATTATGGAATGGGGCGCTCGCGCGGCACGCTGCCGTTCCAACTGGCTGGCAACATCAAGTATGGCGGACTGGTTGAGAGGGCATTCGGCTTGACCTTGCGCGAGCTGCTCTACGACTACGGCGGAGGCTCCGCTTCGGGGCGCCCGATCCGGGCCGTGCAGGTGGGCGGGCCGCTCGGCGCCTACTTGCCCGAGTCGCAGTTCGATATGCCACTCGACTACGAAGCGTTCGCGGCCAAAGGTGCGATGATCGGGCATGGCGGCGTGGTGGTATTCGACGACACGGTCGACATGGCGCACATGGCGCGCTACGCCATGGAGTTCTGCGCCATCGAGTCCTGCGGCAAATGCACGCCCTGCCGCATCGGTTCGACCCGTGGCGTCGAGGTCATCGAGCGCGTCGCGCAAGGGCGAGCAGCGTGAGGCCAACGTCGAGCTTCTGCGTGACTTGTGCGATACCATGCTGCACGGTTCGCTGTGCGCGCTGGGGGGCATGACGCCCTTCCCGGTGCTGAGCGCGATAGATCATTTCCCCGAGGATTTCGGGATGGCCGCCCCGGCGGCGAAGGCCGCCTGAGGCGCGCACTCGAAGAGCGGAGACGGAGGCAGACCATGTACTCGGTCAAGGTTCTGGACGCAGGAACTCCGGCACGCGTTTCCGACCGGCTCGTCACTCTCGAGATCGACGGCGTGGAGGTCACCGTCCCGGCCGGCACTTCGGTGATGCGCGCCGCGGCGGACGCGGGCGTGCGCGTGCCGAAGCTGTGCGCCACCGACATGCTGGAATCCTTCGGCTCCTGTCGTCTGTGCCTGGTGGAGATCGAGGGGCGCAAGGGTTATCCGGCGTCCTGCACGACGCTGGTCGAAGCCGGGCATGAAAGTGCGCACGCAAACGGACAAGCTGGCGCGGCTGCGCCGCGGCGTGATGGAGCTGTACATCTCCGACCATCCGCTCGACTGCCTCACCTGTCCAGCCAACGGCAACTGCGAGCTGCAGGAGATGGCCGGCGTGGTGGGCCTGCGCGAAGTGCGCTACGGCTATGACGGCGCCAATCACCTGAAGGCGGAGAAGGACACCTCCAATCCTTACTTCACGTTCGACCCGACCAAGTGCATCGTCTGCTCGCGCTGCGTGCGCGCCTGCGAAGAAGTGCAAGGCACGTTCGCGCTGACGGTGGACAGCCGCGGCTTCGCCTCTGTCATCGCCGCGGGCAACACCGATTTCCTCGCCTCCGAATGCGTCTCTTGCGGCGCCTGTGTGCAGGCGTGCCCGACCTCCACGTTGATGGAGAAGTCGGTGATCGACACCGGGCAGCCCGATCACAGCGTCGTCACCACGTGCGCATACTGCGGCGTGGGCTGCTCGTTCCGCGCCGAGATGAAAGGCAACGAAGTGGTACGCATGGTGCCCAACAAGGACGGCAAGGCCAATCACGGTCACTCGTGCGTGAAAGGCCGCTTCGCCTGGGGCTACGCCACGCATCCCGACCGCATCCGCACGCCGATGATCCGCAAGAAGATCACCGATCCGTGGCGCGAAGTGTCCTGGGACGAGGCGATCTCCTACGCCGCGTCAGAGTTCAAGCGCTTCAGGCGACCATACGGGCGCGACTCGGTGGGCGGTATCACCTCTTCGCGCTGCACCAACGAAGAAACCTACCTGGTGCAAAAGCTGGTGCGCGCCGCCTTCGGCAACAACAACGTCGACACTTGCGCGCGCGTGTGCCACTCCCCCACCGGCTATGGCCTGAAGACCACGCTGGGCGAGTCGGCCGGCACGCAGGACTTCGATTCGGTGAAGCAAGGCCGACGTGATCATGGTGATCGGCGCGAATCCCACCGATGGCCATCCGGTGTTCGCTTCGCAGATGAAGCGACGCCTGCGCGAGGGTGCGAAGCTGATCGTGGTCGATCCGCGCCGCATCGACATCGTGCGCCAACCGCACGTCGAGGCCGACCTATCATCTGAAGCTGCTGCCCGGCACCAACGTGGCCGTGATCAACGCGCTGGCGCACGTCGTCGTCACCGAGGGCTCTGCTCAAGGAAGACTACATCCAGGAGCGCTGCGACCTGAAGGAGTACGAGAAGTGGAAGGCGTTCATCACGCAGCCGCATAACTCGCCGGAAGCGATGGAGAGCCATCACCGGCGTGCCGGCGGACGAACTGCGCGGTGCCGCGCGCCTGTACGCCAGCGTCCCCAACGGCGCGATCTACTACGGACTGGGCGTCACCGAGCACAGCCAGGGCTCGACCATGGTGATCGGCATCGCCAACCTGGCGATGGCCACCGGCAACCTCGGCCGCGAAGGCGTGGGAGTCAACCCGCTGCGCGGACAGAACAACGTGCAGGGCTCGTGCGACATGGGCTCCTTCCCGCATGAGCTGCCCGGCTACCGCCACGTGTCGGATCCAGCGGTGCGGGCGCTGTTCGAATCCGCCTGGGGCGTGAAGCTCGAGTCCGAGCCGGGCCTGCGCATCCCCAACATGTTCGATGCGTCGATCGACGGCTCCTTCAAGGGTCTGTACGTCCAGGGTGAGGACGTTGCACAGTCCGATCCCGATACGCAGCACGTGACAGCGGCCCTCGAAGGCCTGGAATGCCTGGTGGTACAGGACCTGTTCCTGAACGAAACGGCCAAGTTCGCGCACGTGTTCCTGCCCGGCTCTTCGTTCCTGGAGAAGGACGGCACCTTCACCAACGCCGAGCGCCGCATCTCGCGCGTGCGCAAAGTGATGCCGCCGCTGGCCGGAATGGCGGACTGGGAAGTCACCGTGGCGCTGTCCAACGCGCTGGGCTATCCGATGCACTACGACCACCCGTCGCAGATCATGGACGAGATCGCGCGCCTGACACCCACCTTCCACGGCGTGACCTTCGACAAGATCGACCAGCTCGGGCAGCATCCAGTGGCCGTGCAACGAGCAAGGCGCCCTGAAGGCACGCCGGTCATGCACGTGGACGAATTCGTTCGCGGCAAGGGCCGCTTCGTCATCACCGAGTACGTCCCGACCGATGAGCGCACGACGCGCGAGTATCCGCTCATCCTCACCACCGGCCGCATCCTCAGCCAGTACAACGTGGGGGCGCAGACGCGCCGCACCGCCAACGTGGTGTGGCACGACGAGGACGAGATCGAGATCCATCCGCACGATGCCGAACAGCGCGGCATCAAGGACGGCGACTGGGTGGGCATCAAGAGCCGGGCTGGCGAGACGGTGTTACGCGCGACCCTCACCGAACGCATGCAGCCCGGTGTCGTGTACACGACCTTCCATCACCCGTTCTCGGGAGCGAACGTCATCACCACCGACAACTCGGACTGGGCCACCAACTGTCCCGAGTACAAGGTGACGGCGGTGCAGGTGAGCCGCGGTGACGCAGCCGTCCGAATGGCAGCGCCACTTCACCGAGTTCAGCCGGACGCAGGAGCAGCTCCTGGCGGACCGGAGCGCGAGCAGGTTTAGAGCTAGACAGTGCTCGACGGACGCGATGAACATTCATCGATCTGATCAAGATGGCCAACGAGATCGGCGCTTTCTTCGAATCGGAGCCCGATCGCGCCATCGCGATGGAAGGTGTCGCCGGCCACATCAAGCGCTTCTGGGACCCGCGCATGCGGCGCGAGCTGCTGCGGCTGGGTCGATGAGCACGAGCGGCGAAGGCCTACAAGGAACTCGTCGCTGAGCGGCGATCAAGGGAAATCGCGACAAGCTGATGCCGCGAGGCGAGAGGCAGAGGCATAGAGGAAACCCCGGCCCGAAGCAGACAAGTATCGCGCGATCTAGAACAGAAAGGGCGAGCCAGTTGGCTCGCCCTTCCTTTTGGGACCGTTCGTACCGGAGATCAGGCGATGTCGCTCGACTGGATACGCTTGACGCCGGCCTTGGTCATGTTCTTCCACGCGGCCGCGACCGAACCGTTGATATCGATGCCGCGGCAAGCATCCTCGATCACGACAGCCTGGAACTTGAACTTGCGCGCGTCCAGCGCCGACCATGCGACGCAGAAGTCCGTCGCCAGCCCGCATACGAACACGCGCTTGATGCCGCGTGCCTGCAGATAGCCGGCGAGGCCGGTCTGGGTCTTGCGGTCGGCCTCCAGGAACGCCGAATAGCTGTCCACGTCCTTGTGGAAACCCTTGCGGATGATCAGCTCCGCCTGCGGAATGTTGATGTCCTTGTGGATCGCCGCCCCTTCGGTGCCTTGCACGCAATGGTCCGGCCACAGCACCTGCGTGCCATAGCTGCAGCTGGATGGTCTCGAACGGCTTCTTGCCGTCGTGCTGGGAGGCGAACGACACGTGATCGGCCGTGTGCCAGTCCTGCGTCAGCACGACGTTCTGAAACCCCATGGCGATGCTTGTTGATGAGCGGCACGATCGCGTCGCCCTCTTTCACCGCCAGGCTGCCACCGGGAGTGAAGCAGTTCTGCACGTCGATGACCAGCAGCGCGTCGCTGTCGGTGATCTTGATCTTGTCCGCGGCAAAGGCGCTGCGCAACGCCGTGCCGCAACGGCCGCGACCGCCAACCCGGCCCCTGCAGTCCCCAGAAAACTTTCTTCTGGTCATGTCGTTCATTGGCTACCTCCTGAGAGAAATCGAAATGGATTTTCTTCGCGCCGCCGGCTTGTCGGCTCCGCTGGCGCGGCACTCGCTGCGACTCTAACGTCTCGGGTCGAAGTGTAGCACTGCCCCATTGTCCCGCCTACGCTCGCCCCTGTCAACAGCACCGGGACCTCGGTGGCGGGCGGCGTGTTGCGGCTGCGCTGGCAACGCACGATGCCGTCGATCACCACCATGCCCACACCCGGGATGTCGCCCAGCGCGACGCTCTCCAGCAGGTCCTTCCCGGCCGTGTGCTGGGCGCGATCGAGAAACACGAAGTCCGCCGCGCGCCCGGCTCGATCAGACCGCAGTCGAGCCGCGAATGCGGGCAGTGTTGCCGGTGGCGAAGCAGAAAGACCTGCTCGGCCGGCATACCGCCCAGGCTCGACAGCAGCGAGATCACCGCAGGATCCCGAGCGGCTGCACGCCGGAGCCCGCTGGTCCATCGGTCCCGAGGATCACGCGGTGCAGGCACTTGCGATCGCGCGCGGTATGCGCCGCGGCGATTCGCGATCTCTCGTTTCCGTTGTGCACGATTTCGATCGCACGCGTCGAGCGTTCGCACAGTTCGCACACGTGCGGCTCCGGGCAGCGACGTGTGGCCGCCGTTGATGTGGCCGATGATATCCGCATCGGCTTCCAGCACCACGTCCTTGTCGATCAGGCCGGAGCCTGGGATCGAAGGCCCGCCGGTGTGAATGGTGCTCTGGATGCCGTGCTTGCGCGCCCACGCCACCATCTGCCGGGCCTCGGCGCCGGCCTTGACCGAACCCAGCCCGACCTCACCCAGCAGCGTGACGCCCGCCTGCGCCAGCTCCTGGCAAAGTCGGATTCGACCATGCCCTTCTCGATCACCGGCGCACCAGCCAGCACCTTCACTCCGCCGGGCCGGAAAGTTGTGGAACGCGCGCTGCGCGGTGATGGCCAGCGCCTTGAGGCCCACGATGTCCTTCGGGCCGGCCCGGCAGATGCACCTCGCCGGCGGAGATCATGGTGGTGACGCCGCCGTTCAACGTGGAGTCGATCCAGCCGAGCTGATTCTGACGCGGTGTCCAGTCGCCGAACACCGGGTGCACGTGGCTGTCGATCAGGCCCGGGACAAAGGCAGGCCCTTGGCATCGATCAGCGTGTCCGGCGTGGCTGGTATCGCAGTCCTTCTGCTTTGCCGACGGCAGTGATCAGACCGTCGACCGCGACCACCGTGTCGGCATCCGTATCGGCTGGTCGATGTCGCCCGAGAGCAGTAGGCCGATGTTGCGTATGACTAGTTTGCCCTTGGGGATGCTGGTGGTGTCGACTGCCATGGTTTATGCGCTCCGGGAGTTCAGCAAAGATCCGATGGATTGTGCATGCGAGCCGCGGCTCAGCGTCCATCGGTGCCGAACACGTCCGACGGGAGCGTGTATGATTCCTCGCCAATCCGACCCGCAGCGTCATGTCCGTACAGCCCAAAACCCGCTACACGCTGCAGGAATACCTGACCTGGAACGCTCAGGAGAGGCCCGCCACGAGTACCTCGATGCGAGATATTCGCCATGCGCCGGGCACCATGATCGTCCGCAGGCCCATCCGTCTCGAACTGTGCAAGGCGATTCGGCCATCAGCTGAGGGACGCGGCTGCCAGGTCACCTCCGACGACTGCGCGTTAAGTGCCAATTCGGTTACGCGGCTCGGCGTCTACCCTGACGTACGATCGTGTGCCATCGGCCACAGTTCGAGCAGCCGGCAGATACCTTGCTCAACCCCCAGGCCATCGTCGAGGTGCTGTCGAGACTCGACCGAGGCGCTAGCGATCGGCGCAACAAGTCCGAGCACTCACCGCGCGATCGAGTGCCTGCGACGGAACCAGCATCCTGGTTTCGCAGATCGAAGCGCTGGTCGAGCAATGCAGCGACAGCGTACGGCCGCTGGATCTACCCCGCCCCGAACTGTCTCGGCTTCGGTGACGACCGATAGCTCGGCTGCGCGCTAAGCGCTCCGAGTTACGACCAATGTCGCCGAGGACGTCGCTCGCGATTTCGGAGCTGCGTCGATCCGGTTCACACGCTCAAATATTCCCGCTTCACGCTCTCATTCTGCATCAGATCCGCCATCTTCCCCTCGTAGCTCACCTGCCCTTTCTCGATCACGTAGGCGCGATCGCTCACCAGCCGGGCGAAGTGCAGGTTCTGCTCGGACAGCAGCACGCTGAGACCTTCCCGTTTCAGCGCCAGGATCATGTTGGCCATGTCCTCCACGATCTTCGGGGCGATGCCCTCGGACGGCTCGTCCAGCATCACCAGGTAGGGATTGCCCATGAGCGTGCGCGCGACGGTCAGCATCTGCTGCTCGCCTCCGCTCATGCGTCCGCCCGGCCGGCGCGGCATCTCGCCGAGGTTGGGGAAGATGCGGAACAGCTTGTCCGGCGTCCACACCGGCGCACGCTCGCGCGGCGGCTGACGCCCCACTTCGAGATTCTCCATCACCGTGAGATCGCCGAAAATGCGCCGGTCCTCGGGCACGTAGCCCAGACCCAGTCGCGCGATCTGGAACGGCTCCAGCCCGCGCAGACTGCGTCCTGCGAACGTGACGTCACCTTGCATCCGCTCCATCAGTCCCATGATCGACCGGAAGGTGGTGGACTTGCCGGCGCCGTTGCGCCCCATCAGGGCGACGACCTCTCCGCGGTCGGCCTCGAGGGTCACGTCGAACAGGATCTGCGCGCGGCCGTACCAGGCGCTCAAGCCCTTCACGCTCAGAAACGCTTCGCTCATGCCGATGCAGCGGGCGCCGTGAAGGTCGCGCCCGTGCCGAGATAGACTTCCTGCACTTGCGGATCGTCGCGCACGTTGGCAGGCTCGCCCTGAGCAATGATGCGCCCGCGCGCCATCACCAGAACCCTCTGCGCATAGGTGAACACCACGTCCATGCTGTGCTCGGTAAACAGCACGCCCAGCCCTGCGTTCGCGCGTAAGCTCGGCGGTCAATGCCATCAGCTCGTTACGCTCCTTCGGCGCCATGCCGGCGGTGGGCTCGTCCATCAACAGCAGGCGCGGTTGACTCGCCAGCGCCATGGCCAGTTCCACGCGCTTGAGATCGCCGTAGGCGAGCAGGCTGCAGGGGCGCTCCGCCTGCGTCGTCCATGCCCACGCGCGCGAGCAGTGTCATAGCCTCGTCGCGCCACAACTCACCAGCGGGTCGCCAGAGTCCGAACAGCCGCCGCGCCCGCGACAGCAACACCATCTGCACATTCTCCCGCACCGTCATCGAGCCGAAGGTCGCAGTCACCTGGAAGGTACGGCCCACACCCAGGCGCCAGATCTCGCGCGGCGGGCGGCCTGTGATGTCGCGACCATCGAGCAGCACGCTGCCGCGCGTCGGGCCGCAGCTGTCCATTGAGCAGATTGAAGCACGTCGACTTGCCCGCGCCATTCGGTCCGATCAGTGCCAGCAGCTCGCCCTCGTCCGAGCCGAAAGGAGACGTCCGGCGACAGCCTGCACGCCGCCGAAGGCTTGACTTGGCCAGATGGGATCGACCTGATTCACGAGCAGGACTCATGGTTCGTGGCTCGTGGATCGTGGTCGGCGAGGGATCCGTGAGGCGGTCTAGCCCTAGCGTCATCCTTACGCATGAGCGCTCGCACGAACCTACGATCCCTGCGGAAACGCGATCACCAGCAGCAGGATTACGCCGCCCAGGATCACGCGCCAGTACTCGGTGGCACGCATGATTTCGGTCTGCAGGAAATGATAGGCGGCCGCCCCGACCGCCGGCCCGCTCAGCGTCTGCAGGCCGCCCAGCAGCACCATGACCAGCGCATCGATCGACTGCGGGATCGACAGCACGGTGGGAAACACGCTGCCCTTGTGGAAGGCATGCAGTGCACCGGCCAGCCCCGCGACAGGCGCCGGCCAACGCGAAGGCCAGCCACTGCTGGCGGCGCACGTCGATGCCGATGGCCTCGGCACGCAGTGCGGAGTCGCGCGCTGCAGCGCAGCGCATAGCCGAAGGGCGCGAACACCGCGCGCCGCAACACCAGCAGGCCGGCCACGCACAGCGCCAGCGTCAGATAGTAGTAGCCGGCCTTGGAGCCGAGCCAGCGCCGAGGGCCAGACACCGAGGATGCCGTTGTCACCTCCGGTCCAGGTCGACTGCAACGCCACCGACCACAGGATCTGCGCGAACGCCAGGGTCAGCATGGCGAGATATACACCGGTGAGCCGGATGCAGAACCAGCCGAATACCAGCGCCGTCAACGGCCGCCACCAGCAGGTGCCGCCACCAGCCCGCCTTCCATCGGCACCGCCAATCTGCGTGAACAGCAACGCGGCCGCGTAGGCGCCGAGGCCGAACCACGCCGCGTGGCCGAAGGAGACCAGGCCGCCGATGCCCATGATGAAATGCAGGCTGGCGGCGAACAGCGCGAGGATCAGGATTTCGGTCACCACCAGCTGCACGTACTCGCCGGCGAACGCGGGAATCAGCGCGAGCAACACAAGGAGCGCCATCCCGAAGCGCACCAGTTGCCGCCCGCGCCGGCTGCAAGTGCGGGTCGGAACTCTGCGTCGGCACGCGGCTTTGGCCCTCGGCCTTGCCGAGCAGGCCGTACGGACGCATCACGCAGCACTGCCGCCATCACCAGAAAGGTCAGCACCAGCGTGAGCTTGCGGAAACAGCAGCGTCCCGAAGGCGGAGATCTCACCCACCAGCAGCGCGGCGAGAAAGGCGCCGGTGACGCTGCCCATTCCGCCGATGACCACCACCACGAACGCCTCGGCGATGATGTTGATGTCCATCTGCAGGTTCACCGCCTCGTTGGGAATCTGGAGTGCACCGCCCAGCCCCGCCAGGAACGAGCCGAGGAACAGCACGCTGGTGAACAACCAGCGCTGATTCACGCCCAGCGCAGCCGTCATCTCGCGGTCCTGCGTCGCGGCGCGCACCAGCGTGCCCCAACGCGTGCGATGGAACAGCCAGCCAGAGCAGGCCGAGCACGACGGACCCAGGCAGATCAGCAGCAGATGATACTGCGGGAAGCGTTCGCCCAGAATTTCCACCGCGCCCTTGAAGCCCGGCGCGCGCGGACTCAACAGATCCTCGCGGCCCCAGATCGCCAGCGCGGCATCCTGCACGACCAGCACCACACCGAAGGTGGCCAGAAGCTGGAACAACTCCGGCGCGTGGTAGATGCGCCGCAGGAGCAGCACCTCCATCACCACGCCTACGACGCCCGACCGCGAGCGCCGACAAGCAGGATCCCGGTCCAGAACCCGAGCGGCGCGCCGAGCCTGGCCATCAGGAACTGGGAGAAGCTGTAGGCCATGTAGGCGCCGAGCATGTAGAACGACCCGTGCGCGAAATTCACGATGCGGGTCACGCCGAAGATGATGGAAAGCCCGCAAGCGACCAGGAACAAGGTCGCGGCGTGGGACAGGCCGCGAGGGCTTGGATGAGATAGGTGGTCACGGCTGATGTCAGGCGAGCGGTGAAGGACGAATGGGACCGCGCGAGGCGCGACTGGCCCTGCTCAGCCGCGCGGGAGAGGCTGGATGCCTATCGCGCATTCCCATCACCTTCGCCCATGCCGCTTCACTTCATCGCCTCCGCCGGCCGCCGCTTCTTCACCGCCGCATCCGGCGGCATATAGTCCTTCCCGTCGGCGTAGCGCCAGTCGATCATCACGCCGCGTTCGCCCTTGAGGTCGAGGCGCCCGACGAACGCGCCGAAGGTGGACTGCTGGTCGACAGCACGGAAGGTCACTGGCCCGAACACGGTGTCGAGCTTGAGGCCGCGGAGAGCCTTGATCAGTTGCTCGGTGTCGGTGGAGTCGGCCTTCCTGATGGCCTCGGCGATGGCCATGAAGGTGGTGTAACCCACCACCGAGCCCAGGCGCGGGGGCTCGTTGTAGCGCTTTTCGTATGCCTGCACGAACTTCTGATGCGCGGGCGTGCTGATCTGGTCCCAGGGATAGCCGGTCACGATCCAGCCCTTCGGGGTCTCGTCCTTGAGCGGGTCGAGGTATTCCGGTTCACCGGTCAGCATGCTGACCACCGACCGCTTCTCGAACAGTCCGCGCAGATTGCCTTCGCGCACGAACTTGGTCACGTCCGCACCGAAGGTGACGTTGAAGATCGCGTCGGGCTTGGCAGCCTCCAACGCCTGCACCGTGGTTCCTGCCTCGAGCTTGCCCAGCGCCGGCCATTGCTCGGCCACGAATTCCACGTCCGGACGCCTGGCCTTGAGCAACTCCTTGAAATTTGCCACTGCCGACTGCCCGTACTCGTAGTTGGGCGCGAGCGTCGCCCACTTCTTCGCCGGCAGCTTCGCCGCTTCCTCCGCCAGCATGGCCGCCTGCATGTAGGTGCTGGGGCGCAGGCGGAAGGTGTAGCGGTTGCCTTTGTCCCACACCAGCGCGTCGGTCAGCGGTTCCGCGGCGACGAACAGCACCTTGTTGCGCAACGCGATGTCGCTCACTGCCAGGCCCACGTTGGAGAGAAACGTACCGGCCAGCAGCTCCACCTTCTGGCTGGACAGCAGCTCGGCTGCGTTGCGGGTGGCGTCGTCGGGCTTGCCGGCGTCGTCGCGCGAGATCACTTCGATCTTGCGCCCTCCCAACAGTCCGCCGGCCGCGTTGATTTCCTCGACGGCAAGCTGCCAGCCGTTGCGGTACGGAACCGTGAATGCCGGCACCGTGGAATAGCTGCTGATCTCCCCGATGAGGATCGGCTTCTGGGCCATCGCCGGCAGACGGCAAGGCCACCACGACGACGGCGCAACGCCCAGAGCAATCTTAGTCATCTCACTCCGGTACTCGTCTTGCGAAACGTGAAACGCGCAGACAGCTCAGCGCAGGCCATCCTGACCTTTGATCTCATGCTTTTGTAGTCCGCCGACGCGTGCCAAGGGGCGGCCGCTGTCGGTTACCGCGACTGCAACGACGATCTCTTGCGGACGTGGTGCATCGGCGACACGCGCCTCGATCGCATCGAAATGGGTCCGCACGTAGGCCGCGTCCTTGTGTCCCAGCGGCACGTCGATCGCAGTCCCCAGCGAACCCAGCTTCTTGGCCGATGGCACCAGTGCCGCGCCCTTCTCCACCGCCTTGCGCAACGGCGCACCCAGCTTCGGATGCAGAATCGCGGCCGCGTGTTCGAGCTCCCCGGCCTCGCCCACGATCGCGGCCTTGCCGTAGCTCTCGGCCTGAGCGGGCTGTATGCCGAGAGCGCGCACGCATTTCTCGCCCAGCAGTCCGCCCAGCTCTTCGCCGATGTCCATCAGCTCGGACAAGTCCTCGTGATAGCGTCCGGCAAGCGGATTCTCGATCACCGCGATGGCCACCGCTCTGCGCGTCGGCGGCTCGATCACCTTGCCCATCTCGATGCGCGTCTCGTCCACCTGGACGATCAATTTTCTGATCTTGGCTTTCATGTGCACCTCTCTCAGCGCAGCCCGTCCGTACCCTTGATCTCGCTCGCCCGCAGCCCGCCGACCCGCTCGTGCACGCGTGCCCCGGTCGTCATCACCAGCACGTAGACCAGTTCGTCGGACGCCGGCGCGCCGGGAACGTAGATCTCCATGGCGTCGAAATGACTGCGCACATAGCTGGCGTTGATGTGAGTGATCGGGACGTCGAGCTTGGTGCCCGGCGCACCGACTTTCTTGGCGGAGGGCACGATGGCTTTGGCCCCGCCCAGCACCTCGCGCATGGCGTAGCCGCCGGGTACGTGCCACAGCGCGCCATGCTCCAGCTCGCCGGCACTGCCGACGATCGCGCCCTTGCCGTAGCCCTCGATCTCGCGCCGGTCGACGCCGAGCGCCGCGAGCAACCGGCGCGACATCTCCAAGCCCAACGGATTGAGCGCTTCCATCATCGGCATGATGTTCGGCTCGTAGCGGCCGGCGAACGGATTGGTGAGCACGGCACACACCGCGCCGCGCTTGAGCGGCTTCGCCGCGGGCGGCCCGAACTCGTGGAAGATCTCTTCGACCTGCGTGAAGACTTCGCGCACCTGGATCATTTTTGTCGACCTTGCGAACGCTGCATACAGTTTACAGGAACGGCCGCGATCGACTTGTCCGCTGGCTCGCGGCCGTTCTACGCGCGCAAGGACTGCGAAACGAGCTCCGGATCGCCCCGATGCGCCACCTTCCCCAGAACATAGGTCAGCGCGATCTCGCGGTCATCGCCCAGCATCATCAACGCGAACAACATCTCGGCGGGCGTGCGCGCCTGGCGCAGGCGCCGTGCAAGCAGCGGCGTCGAGTCCAGCCGCAGCACCACGAAATCGGCTTCCTTGCCGGGCTCGAAGTTCCCGATGCGATCATCCAGCCCCAGGGCCCGCGCGCCGCCGAGGGTTGCGAGGTAGAACGCGCGCCAGGGCGATAGCCGGTGCCCGGACAGTTGCGCCACCTTGTACGCCTCGCTCATGGTGCGCAGCAGGTTGAAGCTGGTGCCGCCACCTACGTCGGTGCCCAGTCCCACGCGCATGCCCGCGGCGCGTGCCGCCGCAAAATCGAACAGCCCGCTGCCCAGAAACAGATTCGAGGTGGGGCACACGGCCGCGGCCGTGTGCGTCTCGGCCATACGGGCGCGGTCGGGCGCATCGAGGTGAATGCAGTGAGCGTACACGGCCCGTTCGCGCAGCAGCCCGAAGCGATCGTACACACCCAGGTAACTGCGGCTCCAGGGAAACAGCTCGCGCACCCTGGCCAGCTCCTGCACGTTCTCCGCGATATGGCTGTGGATGTGGGTCTGCGGATATTCACGCGCAAGCTTGCCCGCCAGCTCGAGCTGAGCGTCGGAGGAGGTCACTGCGAACCGAGGGGTGATGGCGTAGCCCAGGCGTCCGCGCCCCTGCCATTTTTCGATCAACGCGGCCGACTCGCTGTAGCCGCGTTCGGGGCTGTCGCGGAGAAGCTCCGGGCAGTTGCGATCCATCAGAACCTTGCCCGCAACCAGCCGCAGGCGGCGCGCCAATGCGCGCTCGAACAAGACTTCGACCGAATGCGCGTGGACAGTGGCGAACACCAGTGCGGTGGTGGTGCCGTTGCGCAGCAGCTCGTCGAGGAAGAACTCGGCCACCTCGGCGGCGTGCACTGCGTCCGCGAACCGGGCCTCACCCGGGAAGGCGTAGCGCTCGAGCCAGTCGAGCAGCTGCGTGCCATACGAGGCGATGATATCGGTCTGGGGATAGTGGATGTGGGTATCCACGAAGCCTGGAAGCAGCAGCCGGCCGGAGTAGTCGACCAGGAATGCGCTTGGGTCGAGTGTCGGCAACAGCTCGGTCGCGCTGCCTGCTGCCTTGACCAGCCCGTCTTCCACCACCAGCAAGCCGTCCTCGAAGAACTGCACGGCGTGCTCGTCGTGACCGTCGCCGGGGTCGGCGAGAAAGTGCAGCAGCCGGCCTCGATAGGCGCGCAGGGAACGGGGCGATTCAGTCATGGCGGCAGGTCGAGCCTTGGCGCTTCAGTCGACCGGCGCGCCGCGCGCCAGCCATCTCGCGACTTGCGTCCGCTCATCCGGGGTCATCTGGGTCAGATTGGCCAGCGGCATCGCCTGCGTCGCGACGGCCTGCTGCTGAATGCGCGGCGCAGCGGCCCTGATCCGCTCCGGCGTGTCCAGCATCACCCCGGCAGGCGGCTGCTGGAAACCGGCGAACCTGGGCTTCTCGGCGTGGCACACCGCGCAGCGCTCGGCGATGATCGGCTGCACCTGGGCGAAGGTCACGTCCCTTGCCGCCGCGGCTGCGGGGCCACGTTCAGGGGCCATCGCGACGATGAGTCCGACCATCAGCACCGTCGCGCATGCGGGCAGTGCCAGCGCGTTCTTGCCGCTGTGGCGAAGCACGAAGTACTGCCGGATCAGCGCGCCGGCCAGCATGATGACCGCCAACACCAGCCACGCGTGCCGATGCCCGAAGGTCATGGGGAAATGGTTGCTGATCATGGTGAACAGCACCGGCAAGGTGAAGTAGGTGTTGTGCACGCTGCGCTGCTTGCCGATGACGCCGAAGCGCAGGTCCGGCTGCCTCCCCGCACGGATGGCTTCGACCATGCGCCGCTGTCCGGGAATGATGTGGAAGAACACGTTCCAAACCATGATCGTTCCCATCAACGCGCCAACATGGATGAAGGCGGCCCGCGCCCCGAACACCTGACCGTAGCCCCATCCGGTGGCCACGATGAATGCATAAAGAGCCACGCCGAGCGCGAGCTCGTTCTTCACCGTACGGCACAGCACATCGTAGACCAGCCAACCGAGCGCCAGGGACGCAGCCGAGATCGCGACGGCGGCCCACACCGGCAAGTCCATTACCGAGCGATCGACGAGATAGGCGCTCGCGCCCCACCAGTAGATGATCGCGAGCAGCGCCATGCCCGACAGCCAGGTGACATAGGCCTCCCATTTGAACCAGTGGAGATGGTCGCTGAGCGGCTCGCCCTTCGGCCCGAGCAGGTACTTCTGCGCGCGGTAGAAGCCACCGCCATGCACCGACCATACCTCGCCGTAGACGCCGCGCGCACGGTCGGCCGGGTCGCGCGGCGGCAGCAGGTGATTGTCGAGCCAGACGAAGTAGAGCGAGGCGCCGATCCAGGCGATGCCGGCAACGAAATGCAGCCAGCGCACGCCGAGGTTCAGCCAGTCGATGAGGTAGGTTTCCATCGCGTCCAGCCCGCATCAGGCATCGGGATGGTAACGCTTGCCCAAAGCCGCCGGCTGGTTCAGCAGAATGGTGCGCGGATCGCGGCAGATCAGCACCAGCACCACGATCGTAGCCAGGTACGGCAGCATGGACAGGAACTCGGACGGGACATGCACGCCGAAGCCCTGCGCGTAAAGTTGCAGGATGGTCACGCCGCCGAACAAGTACGCGCCGAGCATCACGCGCCAGGGTTTCCACGTAGCGAATACCACGAGCGCTAGCGCGATCCAGCCGCGGCCTGCGGTCATGCCCTCCACCCACATGGGCGTGATCGCCAGCGACAGATAAGCTCCCGCCAAACCGCTCATGGCGCCGCCGAACAGCACTGCCAGGTAGCGGATGCCGATGACGTGGTACCCAATAGCGTGGGCCGACGCGGGCGATTCGCCCACTGCGCGGATCAGGAGCCCGCCGCGCGTGCGATTGAGGAACCATTGCATGCCGATCAGCAGCGCGACGGAGCCGTAGACCAGAGGATCGAAGCGGAACAACAGCGGGCCCACCAGCGGCAGATCGCTCAGCACAGGTACAGAGATGCCTTTCAGACCGTTCACCACCTGACCGACGAAGTCACGCCCCACGAAAGCGCTCAGGCCGACGCCGAACAAGGTGAGCGCCAGCCCGGTGGCCACCTGGTTGGCTTGCAGCGTGAGCGTGAGGAACCCGAACAGCAGTGCCATGATCATGCCAGCGGCGATGCCCGCCGCGAAGCCGAGAGTCAGACTGTCGGTCTGGCTCCCGACCGCGAACGCGGTGATGGCACCGGCCAGCATCATGCCCTCCACCCCCAGATTGAGCACGCCGGACCGCTCGACGATCAACTCACCCAGCGCGGCGATCATCAGCGGCGTGGCGGCGCCCACCGTGCTCGCCAGGATGGGGACGAGATATTCGAAGCTCACGCCGCCTCGCGCTTTGCCAAAGGCACTGCAGCCGGCACGACCGCCGGCTGTTTCGGCACCCACTTCAGGCGGAAGTTGATGAATAGATCGGCGCCCAGCAGATAGAACAACAGCATCCCCTGAAACAAGCCGGTGACCGCCGCGGGCAACTGCATTTGCATTTGCGCGGTCTCCCCGCCGATGTAGAGAAGCGACATGAGCAGGCTGGCGAGCACCACGCCCAGTGGATGCAAGCGCCCGACGAAGGCGACGATGATGGCAGCGAAGCCGTACCCTGGGGAAATCGAAGGCTGCAGCTGGCCGATCGGACCGGCTACCTCGGCGACACCCGCGAGCCCCGCGGTGGCGCCGCTGATGAGCAGTGCCAGCCACACGTTGCGTTTCTCGCTGAAGCCTGCGTAAGAGGCCGCCCCCGGCGCGAGCCCGCTCACCTTGAAGCGGAAGCCGGCGAACGCCTTCTCGGCGAACACCCAGGCCAGCGCCGCCAGGAGCAGCGCGAGGATGAAGGCCAGGTTGGTGCGCACGCCCGCCATCAGCAGCGGCACCACGGCGGCGGCGTGAAACGCGGGCGATTGCGGAAAGTTGTAGCCGGCGGGGTCGCGCCAGGGGCCGTGCACCAGCCAGGACAACAGCAGTTGCGCGACATACACCAGCATCAGGCTCACCAGAATTTCGCTGGTGTGGAAGCGCGTGCGCAGGAACGCTGGAATCGCCGCCCACGCCATGCCGCCCAGGGCGCCGCCCAGCAGCATCAGAGGCAGCAGCCATCCGCTTTCTACTGTGTCGAAATACAACCCGATGCCGCCGCCGACCAGGGCGCCGAGGATCAGCTGCCCCTCCGCGCCGATGTTCCACACGTTGGCGCGGAAGCCCAGCGCCAGGCCGGTCGCGCACAGGATCAGCGGTGTCGACTTGAGCAGCAGCTCGCCCACACCGTAGTAGGTCTGCACCGGCTTCACGAAGAACACGTAGAACGCCTGGACCGGATCCTTGCCCAGCAGCGAGAACAGCACGAAGCCGGAGGCCAGCGTCAGCACGACCGCGAGCAACGGCGAGGCGTAAGCCATCGTGCGCGAGGGTTCCTGCCGCGGCTCAAGCTTCAGCATGCGCGGTTACTCCAGACGTTGCCGCTATCTCGAACAATCCGCTCATCCAGGCGCCGACTTGCTCGACGCTGGTCTCCCCGGCGGGCACCGCCGGCGACAGGCGTCCTTCGGCGATCACCGCGATGCGGTCGCAGATCATGAACAGCTCGTCCAGCTCCTCGGATACCACCAGCACGGCCACGCCCTGGTCGCGCAGATCCACCAGCGCCTGGCGGATCAGCATGCTGGCGCCGATGTCCACGCCCCAGGTCGGCTGCGCCACGACGATGACCTGCGGGTCGAGCATGGTCTCGCGGCCGACGATGAACTTCTGCAGGTTGCCGCCCGACAGGCTGGAGGCGGCGGCCTGCTCACTCCTGCACTTGACCTTGAAGCGTTCGATCACGCTGCGTGAGAACGTGCGGACTCGAGCGCGGCGGATAAATCCGGCGCGCACCATGCCGTGGTCGCTGCCTGTGAGCAAGGCGTTGTCCGCTAGATCGAGGGCCGGCACCGCACCACGCCCCAGCCGCTCCTCGGGCACGAAACCCAGCCCCAACCTGCGCCGCTGGGCCGGATCGAGGCGTCCGACCGGCTGTCCCCGCAGCTGGATAGCGGCGGTATCGGACAGGGTCTCGCCCGACAGCGCCGACAACAACTCTTTCTGACCGTTACCGGACACACCCGCGATGCCCACGATCTCACCGCTGCACACTTGCAGGCTCACCTCGCGCAGGCTGACGCCGAAGGGATCCAGCGTGGACAGGGACAGCCGCTCCAGCACGAGGCGCCGCTCGCCCGGAGCGCGCGGCTGCAGATGGCACTCCGGCAGGTCCGAGCCGATCATCAGGCGTGCCAGGCTCTCCGGCGTCTCCTGCTTGGGCGCCGCGCGTGCCGGCCACGCGCCCGCCTCGCAACACCGTCGCGCTGTCGCAGAGCGACTGGATCTCGTCCAGCTTGTGGCTGATGTAGAGGATGCTGCAGCCCTCAACGGCGAGCCGGCGCAGCGTCTCGAACAGCTTGAGCACCGCCTGCGGCGTCAGCACCGACGTGGGCTCGTCCATGATCAGCAGCTTCGGGTTCTGCAGCAGGCAGCGCACGATCTCCACGCGCTGGCGCTCGCCTACCGACATGCTGTGCACCAGGCGCTGGGGGTCGACCGGCAACCCGTAGTTCTCCGACACCTCCCGGATGCGCGTGGCGAGCTGCTCCGGCGCGGTGCGCTCGTCCAGCGCGAGCGAGATGTTCTCCGCCACGGTCAGCGTCTCGAACAAAGAGAAGTGCTGGAACACCATGCCGATACCCAGCCGCCGCGCCTCGGCCGGGCTCGCCACGTGCATCGGCCGGCCCTCCCACAGCATGCTGCCGGCGTCGGGCTTGGTCACGCCGTAGATGATCTTCATCAGCGTGCTCTTCCCCGCACCGTTCTCGCCCAGCACGGCGTGAATCTCGCCGGGGCGCACCTCCAGGTCCACGTTGTCGTTCGCCACCACCGCCGGATAGCGCTTGGTGATGCCGCGCAGGATCAGGCGCGGCTGCAGCTCCGTTACGGGCGCGGGTTGCATGGACCGGTCAGTTCCGGTGAACGACGATGGGTATGGCCTGTTGCTGCGTTTCGGTCTGCTGCACGGCGCGGCGCCCGCGTTCGTGCGCGCTCGCCCCGTCCCAGTCCGCCTCGCGCAGGCGCAGCAGCTGAGCGGCGACGCCGATCGCAATGGCCTCCGGGAGCTTGCTGTCGATGCCGGCGATACCGATGGGACAGACCAGCCGTCCGATGCGCTCTGCCGGCATCCCCTCGCGTGCCATGCGGTGTGCAAAGCGCGCGGCCTTGGTGTGCGACCCGATGAGGCCGGCGAAGCAGAAATCACCGCGCGTGAGGATGGCGCGGCATATGTCGTAGTCGAGCGCGTGGCTGTGGGTCATCACCAGGTAGGCAGCGTCAGACCGTGCCCGCCGCACCTGTTCGACCGGGTCTTGGCTCCGCACCGCACGCACGTTGGTGGGCAGCAGGTCTGGGAACATGCCGTCGCGGCTGTCCACCCAGGTCACGTCGAACGGCAGCCCCGCGAGGCGAGGGACGATGGCCTTGCCCACGTGCCCGGCGCCGAACAGGTAAAGATCGGTATGCGCGCGTCTCCGCGCGTTCCAGCAACAGCGTGCGCGCCCCATCCGTCGCCAATCGCACGCCGCACTCCGAAGCGCGCAACGCCTCCGCTTCGCTGCGCACCCAGCGATCGATCGCAGTTTCGCCAAACCCCTGATCGCTATCACTCTGTGTGAGCGACACCCGTTGCAGGGTGCCATCCGCTCCGGCGACCGTCGCCAGGATGAGCTCGACATCTGCCCGCTGGCGGTCAGCATGCATGACAACGAGCTGTACCTGATCCGACACCTCGAGGCGCTCGAGCCACAGCTCGACCACGCCGCCGCAGCACTGCCCCACGGTCGGACCGAGTGGGATGTGCAGCGTTTGCCAGATACCGGCGCCAGCCAGGAGCGTGCGCGCAGTCTCGATGGCGGTCAGCTCCAACTGGCCGCCGCCGATGCTGCCGAGCGTCGCGCGGCTGCCCACCAGCATGCAAGCACCGGGCTCGCGCGGGGCCGACCCGCGCACGCTCGCCACCACTACGCGCACGAGCCGCTCGTCGCCGGCTTGGGTCAACAACGACAGCCAATCGCTCATCCGCGTCCTCCGGCGACGGCCTGCCGCGGCTGCGCCGCCGCCTCGCTCATCGACGCGATCGCATGCAGGATGGACTCCGGCGTCGCCGGTGCAGCCAGCGCGGGGCGCGCACCCGGCTCGCCGCAACTGGCGCACGCATCGCGGATGGCATGGAACACGGAGATGGCCAGCATGAGCGGCGGCTCGCCCACCGCCTTGGAGCGGAAGATGGTGTCCTCGACGTTCGGCGCGCGCTCCAGCAGCACCACGCGCGCATCGGCAGGCCAGTCGCTGGCGGCCGGGATCTTGTACGTCGACGGAGCATGCGTCCCGAGCTGCCCGCGCGCGTCCCACCACAGCTCCTCGCTGGTCAGCCAGCCCACGCCCTGGAGGAAACCGCCCTCCACCTGTCCAAGGTCCACCGCCGGATTGAGCGAGGTGCCCACGTCGTGCAGGATATCCACGCGCAGCAGCCGGAACTCTCCGGTCAGCGTGTCGAGCGCTACCTCGGACACCGCGGCGCCATAGGCGAAATAGAAGAACGGCCGCCCGGTGAGCGTCTTGCGGTCCCAGTGGATCTTCGGCGTGCGATAGTAGCCACCGGCCCACAGGCAGACTCGGGCCGCATAAGCCTCAAACACCAGCTCGGCGAATTCGAGCGTGCGGCTGCCGACGTGGACCTTGCCTGCCTCGAAGCGAACCGCCGCGGTCGGCACGCCGAACTTGTCGGCAGCGAACTGCACGAGCCGCTCCTTGATCGTGCGCGCCGCGGCCTGCGCCGCCTTGCCGTTCAGATCGGAACCGGAGGAAGCCGCCGTGGCGGAAGTGTTGGGCACCTTGGCTGTGTCGGTTGCCGAACTGCGCACGCGCGCGAGGTCGAGCTGGAACTCCTCCGCCACCACCTGCGCGACCTTGGTGTACAGCCCCTGCCCCATCTCCGTGCCGCCGTGATTGATCAGCACGCTGCCGTCGGTGTACACGTGCACCAGCGCGCCGGCCTGGTTGTACTGCGTGGCGTTGAAGGAGATGCCGAACTTGACCGGCGTCAAGGCGATGCCGCGTTTGATCACCGGGCTCGCCGCGTTGAACGCCTCCACCCGCTGCCGCCGCTCGGCGTATGCGCTGCTCGCCTCCAGCTCGTCGGCGATGCGATCGATGATGTTGTCCTCCACCGTCATTCCGTAGTGGGTGACGTTGCGCTCGGCGACGCCGTAGAAGTTGGCGCGGCGGACCGCCAGCGGATCGAGTCTGCAAATGACGCGCGATGTCGTCGATCACCGCCTCGATGGCCATCATGCCCTGCGGCCCGCCGAAGCCGCGGAACGCGGTGTTGGACACGGTGTTGGTCTTGCAGCGGTGCGACGTGAGCTGCAGATGCTCGAGGAAGTAGCAGTTGTCCACGTGGCATACGGCGCGATCGTTGACCGGGCCGGACAAGTCGGCCGAGTAGCCGCAGCGCGACGCGATCATCAGCTCCAGGCCGCGGATGCGCCCGCTGGCTGTCGAAGCCCACGTCGTACTCCACCAGGAAGTCGTGGCGTTTGCCGCTCATCACCATGTCCGCGTCGCGATCCAGGCGCAGCTTCACGGGGCGACGCGTTCGGCGCGCCAGAATAGCGGCAGCGCATGCGAATTGCGCCGGCTGGCTCTCTTTGCCGCCGAAGCCGCCGCCCATGCGCCGGCACATCACCGTCACGCGATGGAACGGTATGCCGAGCGCGTGGGCCACGGCGTGCTGCACTTCGGTCGGATGCTGAGTGGAGCTGTGGACCAGCATGCGTGCCGTCTTCCTGCGGGATGGCCACTGCCACCTGGCCCTCCAGGTAGAAGTGTTCCTGCCCGCCGATGGTGAGCGAGCCACGCAGGCGGTGCGGCGCCTGGGCCAGCGCACCCTGCGGATCGCCCCGGCGCAGGACCTGCGTGGGGAGCACGAAACTGCCCGCCGCGAGCGCGTGACGCACATCCAGGATCGCGGGCAACTCCTCGTACTCCACGCGCGCGAGACGCGCCGCACGGCGCGCCTCCTCGTAAGACGCAGCCGCCACGCCGAACAGCGACTGGCCGGCAAACTGCACCTGCCTCAGCGGTGAAGATCGGGTCGTCGTGCAGCACGCGGACCGAAGTTGTTCTCGCCCGGCACGTCGCCTGCTGTGACCACATCCACGACGCCCGGCGCGGCACGCACCGGCTCCAGGTCCAGCGCGCGCACGCGTCCATGCGCGATCGTGCTCATCCCGAGCGCCGCGTGCAGCGAGTGAGCCGGCAGCGGAATGTCGTCGGCGTATACCGCCTCTCCGCTGACGTGCAGATGGGCGCTCTCGTGCGCAACCGGCTGGCCGGCGATGGTGAAGGTCGGTTCTGTCACGTCACACTCCCGCGACCTGCTCCAGCTTGCACGGCGCAACCGTGGTGCGATCGTGCTCCAGGAAGAAGCGCCGCAGAAGATTGCGTGCAGCCAGCAGGCGATAGCCGGCGCTCGCGCGCATGTCCGAGAGCGGCGTGTAGTCGCGCTCCAGCGCGGGCAGTGCCGAGAGCACGGATTGCTGGGACCACGGCTTCCCGGCAAGCGCCGCTTCGGTGAGTGGCGCACGCTGGGGAATCGCCGCCATCCCGCCGAAAGCGATGCGGACCGAGGCGACGCGCCCGCCGTCGAGGTCGACGGCGAAAGCGCCGCACACCGCGGAGATGTCCTGATCGAAACGCTTCGACACCTTGTAGCTGGCGAACAGCCGGCCCGGCCGCGGCAGCGGCACGCGCACCGCTTCCAGAAACTCGCCCGGCTCCAGCGCTTTCTTCTGGTAGCCGAGGTAGAAGGATTCCAGCGGCAATTCCCGGCGGCGCTCGCCGCGCCGCAGGCGCAGGGTCGCGCCCAGCACCATCAAGAACGGCATCGAGTCGCCGATGGGCGAGCCGTTGGCCACGTTGCCGCCCAGCGTTCCCGCGTTGCGCACCGGCGGCGAGCCGAAGCGCTCCGCGATCTCGGCCAGCATGGGATAGCGCGTCACGATGGCCTCATAAGCGTCGGTCAGGCTGACCGCTGCACCGATGTCGAGCACGCCATCGGCTTCGCGCAGGGCCTGAAGCTCCACGACGTTACCGATATAGATCAGCAGCGGCAGCGAGCGCAGTTGCTTGGTCACCCACAGCCCGACATCGGTGCCTCCGCCCAGAAGCAGTGCATCGGGACGCTCTGCGTACAGACGCGCCAGCTCGTCACTGCTGGTGGGGGCGCGGAAGCCCGGCGCGGTGGCGAGTGCAAGACTCTTCTCGCGTTCCAGCGCGCGCAGCGCGCTGCGCCGGGCGCTGCTCTGCGCCTCCTCTCGACTCCACACCAGCGGCGGCGCGTAGTCGTACATGCGGCGGCCAGCATCGATGATGGGCCGGTACCCGGTGCAGCGGCACAGGTTGCCGGTCAGAGCCGAAACCACCTGGCTGCGCTCCGCATGATCCTGGTTCAGATACAGGGCGAACAGCGACATGACGAAGCCCGGCGTGCAGAAGCCGCACTGCGACGCGTGGCACTCCACCATCGCGCGCTGGACCGGATGCAGCGTGCCATCCGGGGCCTTCAGGCTCTCCACACTCACCACTTCCTTGCCGTCCAGCGTGGGCAGAAAACGAATGCAGGAGTTGACCGCCCGGTAGCGGATGCGCTCACCGGCAAGCTCGCCGACCACCACGGTGCAGGCGCCGCAATCGCCCTCGGCGCAGCCTTCCTTGGTGCCGGTCCGGCCGAGCCGATCGCGCAGGAATTGCAGGAGTGTCGTGGTCGGCGCCAGGTGGGATGCCCGCACCGTCTTGCCGTCGAGGATGAAGCGGATCTCCTGCTCAGCGACCTGCGCCACCCCTCAGCTCCCGCGGTAAGTCGAATAGCTCCAGGGAGAAACCAGGAGCGGTACGTGATAGTGTTCGCTGCCATCGGCTATGCCGAAACGAATGGCAATCCGATCCAGAAACGGCGGGTGCGGCAGCAGAACACCCAGGCCCAGGAAGTACTCGGCGACGTGAAACACCAGCTCGTACTGCCCCGGGAGCAGGGCTGCGCCTTCGAGCAACGGACCTTCCGAGCGGCCATCCAGGTTGGTACGCAGCGGTCACCAGGCACGCTGCGCCCGGCACGCGGTACAGTTCGATCAGGACTCCGGCCGCCGGCCTGCCGTGTGCCGTATCGAGGATATGCGTAGTGAGCTTGCCCATGCTTGAGTCGGGAACCTCGCGCCAGCACATGAGAATACTAAAGATACGACCAGCGTGTATATGTTCGTGGCGGCGCCTGCGGCGTACAGTAACGCAGTCGCTGCCGGTGCCCAGTCAGGTGGTCAAGACAGCGCAAATGCAGTTCCCCGACGCACAACAGCACCGATGACCCTATGGCGATCCGGCTGCACGAGCTGAACGCTCTCGACCGCGAGGACTTCGTCTCTCGCCTGGGGGCCATCTACGAGCATTCGCCGTGGGTTGCGGCACGCGTGTGGCCCGCGCACCCGTTCGATTCGGTGGACCAGCTGTGGCGCGCCATGCAGGATGCAGTGACAGCGGCCTCGGCGAAGAGCAGCTCGCGCTCATCCGTGCCCACCCGGAGCTTGCCGGCCGCCTCGCCGTCGCCGGCAAGTTGACGGACGCGTCGCGCAGCGAGCAACGCGGCGCCGGTCTCGACTCCTGCACTGCCGAGGAGTTCGCGCGCCTGCAGGCGTTGAACGCGTCCTACCGGACCCGCTTCGATTTTCCGTTCGTGGTGGCGGTGCGCGGGCTGACGCGGGGCGATATCATCGTCCGGATCGAGCAGCGCCTGGGCAACGAGCGGGACGAGGAGATCGTCACCTGCCTGCAGGAGATCGGCCGCATCGCGCGCTTCCGGCTGGAGGACCTGCTGAATCAGTGAGGCCGAGCGCCCGGGATACGATCCGGGCGAGCGAAGGCGCAGCCGCCTGCCTTTGCACGCCCGCCCGGTTTCTGCCAGCATTCGAAAATCAAGTGCCGATCAAAACCCGGAGAAAATAATGAACCGCAGAACGTTCCTGCTCGAGGCGTGCCTTGTCGGTGCGCTGTCCGCCGTCTGCTTGCCCGCCGACCTGGCGCTGGCGGAAGAACCGCTCAAGGTCGCCTTCGTCTATGTCGGACCGGTGGGCGATGCCGGATGGACGTACGCTCACGACCAGGGGCGCCAGGCGCTGGAGAAAGCGTTCGGGTCCAAGGTGAAGACCACGTTCGTCGAAAGCGTTCCCGAGGGCGCGGACGCGGAGCGCGTCGTCCGCCAACTGGCAGCGGACGGCAATAAAGTCATCTTCACCACCTCCTTCGGCTACATGAACGCCACGGTGAAGGTGGCGCAGAGCTTCCCCAATGTGATCTTCGAGCATGCCACCGGCTACAAGACCGGCAAGAACCTCGGCGTGTATGAGGCGCGCTTCTACGAAGGTGCGTATCTGCTGGGCGTCCTGGCCGGCAAGATGACCAAGACCAACACGCTGGGCTATGTGGCTTCCTTCCCGATCCCCGAAGTCCTCCGCAACATCAACGCTTACACGCTGGGCGCCCAGAGCGTGAACCCCAAGATCAAGACCAAGGTGATCTGGGTCAACAGCTGGTACGACCCGGCCAAGGAGCGGCAGGCCGCCGAGACGCTGGTGGCCCAGGGCGCGGACGTGATGTGCCAGAACACCGACTCGCCCGCCACTGTGCAGGTCGCGCAGGAGAAGGGCGTGTACGCCTTCGGGTGGGATTCCGACATGCAGAAGTTCGCGCCGAAAGCGCACTTGACCGCGAACACGAATAACTGGGGGGTGTTCTATATCGCCACCATCAAAGAAGTGTTGGCCGGCACGTGGAAGCCCGGCGAAATCAAGTGGGGGCTCAAGGAGGGGCTGGTGGTGATGTCCCCGCTGAATGCCGCGGTCACTGCGGAGGCGAAGAAGGCATTCGAAGAGAAGAAGAAGGCACTCATCGACGGGACGCTCACGCCGTTCCAGGGCCCGGTCAAGGACCAGTCCGGCGCCATCAAGGTCGCGGCGGGGAAGACCATGCCGCTACCGGAACTGATGAGCATGAACTTCTACGTCGAGGGCGTGGACGGCGCGCTCCCCAAGTAAGCGCGCGCCACGAGGCGATGGCGGCTACCGTTAGCGACTGCCGGCAACGGAGACCTCGAGGCCTTCATCCGAGGCCTCCCTAAGGCCGAGCTGCATCTGCATATCGAGGGCAGCCTCGAACCCGAGATGGCCTTCGCGCTGGCGCGAAAGAACGGCGTGTCCCTGCCCTACCCGTCGGTGGAGGCGCTGCGCGCGGCGTATCGCTTCCACAACCTGCAGTCGTTCCTCGATATCTACTACGCGGGCGCGAGCGTTCTGCGCGACGCGCAGGATTTCTACACACTGACTCGCGCCTATCTGGAGAAGGCGCGGGCGCAGGGCGTCATCCGGGCAGAGATCTTCTTCGATCCGCAGACGCATACCGAGCGCGGCATCGCTTTCGAAACGGTGCTCGATGGGATCTGGCGAGCGCTGCAGGACGGCGAGCGCGAGTTCGGCTTGTCGTCCGGCCTGATCCTGTGCTTTCTACGACATCTCAGCGCCGAGTCGGCGATGCAGACACTGGAGGCGGCGTTGCCGTTCAAGGACCGCCTCCTCGCCGTGGGACTGGATTCATCCGAGCTCGGCCATCCACCTTCGAAGTTCTCCGAGGTGTTCGCGCGCGCCCGGCGCGAGGGGTTGATCGCAGTGGCCCATGCCGGCGAGGAAGGACCACCCGCCTACATCGTCGAGGCTCTCGACGACCTGCGCGTGTCTCGCATCGATCACGGCGTTCGCTGCGAAGAAGACCCGCGACTGTGCGCGCGTCTTGCCCGCTCGCGCATGCCGCTGACCGTCTGCCCCCTGTCCAACATTCGCCTCGCGGTGTTCGATCGCATGGAGCAGCACAACCTCAAGCGCCTGCTGGATTCCGGTCTGTGTGTCACGGTCAACTCGGACGACCCCGCCTACTTCGGCGGCTACGTGCTGGAGAACTACCTCGCCGTTCAGCAAGCGCTCGGACTCACGCGCGCCGACCTGACGCAGCTCGCGCGCAACTCGATCGAGGCGTCCTTCCTGCCAGCGGCCGAGAAGCAGAGATGGCAGGCTGAGATCGGTCGCTACGCGGCGGCTTGACGCCGTGGCAGGATGCGGTCCTGCTGCGCACCAGGCGACCCGAAATCGCCCCGGTCGCGCATGCGAGACTTGATCAGAGCTTCCCTAGCTCAAGGCAATCGATAGCTCGCTTCCTGGCGGCAGAACGCCTGCCCGTCTGCGCCGATACCGCTGCATTTATAGGTGTGGCTTCCCTGTATGCCACGGTACTTTCCGGTACCTCCTTCGTAGGTCACGACTCCAACCAGATCGACCCCTTCAGCCGGACCCTTGCCTTCCGAGGTGCCGTAGATTTTGTCTCCGTCCGCATCTGTCAGAACGCAGTAGCCGTGGTGCACGTAGGATCCGCTGTTGATGATGGTCACGCCGGGGCAGCTCCACGCCGTTTTATGAAACAGACCCTTCCCGGCGTCGTTGAAACTAGCTCCCCAGTACACCCCGGTCCAGACAGCATGGTTGTCGCCGAGATCTTTTACCTGCCCGGCAGCGCTCCACCCGCTGTGGGCGCTCGGGGAACCGCTCTTGGGTAATGGATCGCCGGCAGCGTATGCGCAAACGCTCCACGAGGCGAACACCACTGTTGCAATCAGAATGAGCGGACGCCGCCTCGCAAAAGATTCTCCATGACGCATGATTTTCCCTCCCTGGTTATTCATCAAGAATTGTCTCAGTCCATGAGCCGTTCGGGCCCGAGAGGCGGCACCAGCTGCGCCCGATCTGGTGTCCTCGAATTCCCGACTTCTCGGTAGATCGCGGCTGCCCTTCCCAAGCCTCCCTTTGCAATCCCGCGCCAGGAGCCCGCATTCGCGAAAACAATAGCTTAGTGTCATAGACCGTACCGAACAGTGGTGAAAATCCACCAGTAGCCGGTGGTGGTCGCGGATGTACGATACGGCGCTATGGTCTCTACGGACGAGCTGCTTGGGGTGAGTCGTGCAATCGCAGCAGTCCGCGAGCAGACCCAGCAGTTGCTCGCCCGAGAGCAGCGCGCGCATCGGCTCCCGCCGATACTGCTACAAGGCGAAACCGGCACGGGCAAGGGCGTGCTCGCCGGGTTGATCCACCGTGGCGGCCCTCGTGCCGACCGTCCCATTCATCGATGTGAACTGCGCCGCGATTCCGGACGCTCTGGTCGAAGCCGAGCTGTTCGGCTACGAGCGCGGTGCGTTTACCGACGCCCGGCAAGCGAAGCCTGGGCTCCTTCACGCCGCGGATCACGGAACGGTCTTTCTCGACGAGGTGGCGCTGCTGCCCGAGACCGCCCAGGCCAAGCTTCTGAAGGTAATCGAGGAGCGGGCCGTGCGTCGCCTCGGCAGCACGCGCCCTGAGACCATCGATGTCCAGATCGTCAGCGCGTCCAACGAAGACCTGGCCGCTGCAGTGCAAGCCCGGCGTTTCCGGAGGGACCTCTACCATCGGCTCGCGGTTGTGACCCTCACGCTTCCCCCGCTGCGTGAGCGCCCAGAGGACATCTTGCTTCTCGCCGAGCATTTCCTGTCCCGCGCGTGCGCCGACTACGGCCTAGCGTCGCAGCGGCGCCTCGCCGCCGACGCTCGCTCTGCCCTCCAAGAGTATCGCTGGCCAGGCAACGTCAGGGAGTTGAGCAACGTTATCGAGAGCGCGGTCCTATTGGCGGAGAAGTCGACGATCACGGCCGCGATGCTGCGGCTCCCTCGGAGATCCCCGACCAATCCAGATCTATCACGCCCGGAAGAAGACCCGAGTTCATTCGACGAACGGCTCGGAAACGTGGAGCGCGAGCAGCTCCTGGGTGCGCTCCACGATACCAACTGGAACATCAGTCTGGCGGCGATACGGCTCGGAATCACACGCAACCGGTTGCGCTACCGGATCGAAAAACACGGGCTGCGTGCTGGTCGATACTTGCTCCGTTCTGGTCAACGCCAGTCGCGGTCCACCGAGGCGGCGCCAACGTCCGCTGCGGACCCACTCGCCGCCACAGCGTCGTCAGGCTTGCTATCGGAGCGACGGCACCTGGCTCTGCTGAGAGCCGAGGTCATGCCCGCAGCGACAGCAGAACAGCTGCCGGACCCAACACGTGCCCTCACCGTGATCGCCGAGAAGATCCGCAGCTTCGGCGGCTGCGTCCAAGAGCTCACCGCGACGACGATCGTTGGCGCCTTCGGCCTCGAGCCGATCGAGAACGCTCCCAGCAACGCAGCTCTAGCGGCTCTCGCTATCCAGAACGCTGCCGAGCGCGCTCGGCGGGTCGACGCCCGTGTTCCAGACGTCCAGATCGCGGTTCACGCCGCGACAGTTGCTGGTGGACTGGGTCGATGGCCGTGCACAGATCAATCTCGAGAGCAAGCGCGCCACAGAAATCATTCTTACCGCACTCATCGATGTCGGCCGAAGCCAACAGCATCGTTGTCAGCGCCGCGGCCGCTCCGTTCCTGGAACGACGCTTCGAGCTCGTGCGCGACGGCCCGGTCGAAGGCGGCTCGGGACCACTCTACCGCCTCACGCGTCCGGAGCGCACAGGCTTCGGGCTCGGCGGGCGCGCCCTGGCGCCGTTCGTGGGCCGTCAGCGTGAACTGACGATCGTCGGCGACCAGCTTGCGCAGGCCGAGTCGGGCCGCGGGCAGATCGTCGCTGTCGTCGGGGAACCCGGCGTTGGCAAGTCGCGTTTCGTCTACGAGCTCACGCGCGCCGATCGCGTCCGAGGGTGGCGGATCTTGAGCTGCAGGGCATTCTCATACGGAGTCACCACACCGTCACTCCCGGTCGTCGAACTGCTCAAGGGCTACTTCCAAATCGATGACGCGGAGACGGCATCACAGATCCGCGAGAAGGTCTCTCAGAAGATCCTCCAACAAGACACCCGGCTCGAGTCCCACCTGCCGGCGCTGCTCGCTCTGCTCGACGTTTCGAGCGAGGATCCGCAGTGGAGCGCCCTCGAGCCACCACAACGCCGCCAACGCACGATCGACGCGGTCAAGCACGTATTGCTACAGGAGAGCCAAGCGCAGCCGCTGCTGGTGATCTTCGAGGATCTTCACTGGATCGACACCGAGACCCAGGGACTGCTCGATAGCCTGGCTGAAAGCTTGCCGGCGGCGCGCGTCCTATTGCTCGTGACATATCGGCCGGAGTACCAGCACCGCTGGGGCGCCAAGACCTACTACACCCAGCTTCGGATAGATCCGCTCACGGGCGAAAGCGCCGACGCACTGCTGCAGTTCCTCGTAGGTGAAGATGCCTCGCTGCGACCGCTCAAGCGGCTGCTCATCGAGCGGACCGAGGGCAATCCCTTGTTCCTCGAGGAGAGCGTTCGGGCGCTGGCGGAGATGGGAACTCTGCAGGGCAGCCGCGGGGCCTATCGGCTCAACGCGCCCGCCGCCAGCCTCGACGTGCCCGCAACCGTGCAAGCCATCCTGGCCGCTCGCATCGACCGACTCTCACCGGAAGACAAGCGTCTGCTGCAGGCGTGCGCAGTCGTCGGCAAGGACGTTCCCTACTCGCTGCTGCAAGCCATCGCCGGGCTTCGGGAAGATGAACTCTCCAAGGGTCTCGCCGCCTTGAAGGGCGCAGAGTTCATCTACGAAACCACCCAGTCTCCCGATCTCGCGTACACCTTCAAACACGCCCTCACGCACGAGGTCGCCTACGGCGGTGTGCTGCTGGAACGGCGTCGCGACCTTGCATCGCAGGATCATGGAGGCCATCGAACGCCTCTACGCTGAGCGGCTCGCGGAGCAACTCGAGCGACTGGGATATCACGCCTTCCGCGCCGAAGCGTGGGACAAGGCGGTGGCTTACCTGCGCCAGAGCGGTGAAAAGGCCTACGGTCGTTCGGCAAACCGAGAGGCCGCGGCGTGGTTCGAGCAGGCGTTGGACGCTCTCTCGCATTGCCCCGAAGCCCCAGATTCGATTTCGCAGGGTATCGATCTGCGCTTCGACCTGCGCGGCGCGCTGCATCCCCAAGGCGAGTTCGAGCGGATTCTCGAGATCCTGCAAGAGGCGCAACGGTTGGCCGAGCTGGCAGGCGACCGACAGCGGCTGGCCAGGAGTCTGGGCTACCTCGCTCTCACGTTCGCCTTTACCGGTGTGCCTGATCGTGCCTTGGCGGCGGGGCATCGCGCGCTGGAAATCGCGGAGGAGATGGGGGAGCGCGGTCTTGCGGTCGCGACCAATTGCGCGTTGGGACTGATCTATTTCCAGCGCGGTGATTTCCGACGGTCGATGGATTTCAACAATAGCAATATCGAGTCCCTGCAAGGCGAGCTGGCGCGCGAGCGCCTGGGCATGCCGGTTTTTCCCGCTGTGTACTCCCGCCACCTTGCGCTGAAGTCGCTGGCTCCTTTGGGAGAGTTCGACGAGGCAATCGCCCGAGCCGAGGAGGGATTCCAGATCGCTGCAGCGGTCGGCCATCCGCTCAGCCAGCTTTATATGTACATGGCCAGCGGCTTTCTCCACGTATACCGGGGTCATTTCCCGGAGGCGATCCGGTTGCTGGAGCATGGCCAGACGCTCTGCGAGGTCACCGGTGCCCGGTTGATTTTCGCGTGGGTCGCCTCGTACCTCGGCTCGGCGTACGCGCATTCCGGGCGCATCTCCGACGGTATTTCGTACCTCGAGCAAGGGCTCGACACCCTCACGACGCTGCGGGTCATGCTACGGCGTTCGCTGGTGATCGGTTGGCTCGGCGAGGCGTACCTGTCCGCCGGGCGAATAGACGAGGCGGCCGATTGCGCGGGGAAGGCGCTTGCTTTCGCCCGCGATCAGCAAGAGCGAGCAAACGAGGCGGACGCCCTCCGGCTCCTCGGCGATATCGCCCTGCGGCGCAGTAGCCCTGGGATCGAGGGTGCAGCGGAGTCTTACCGTCAGGCCATGGCCATTGCTGAGGAGCTGGAGCTGCGGCCGCTGCTGGCGCGTTGTCACGTCGGCATTGGCAGACTACACCTGCGAACGGACGATCCCGCGAACGCACGAAAGCACTTGACCACTGCTCTGGACATGTTTCGTGCGATGGGGATTCGACACTGGTTCGAAAGCGCCGCGGCGGAACTAGCCGAGCTGCCGGCGCGGAGCTGAGGTTGCAGAGGAGAGGCGCGCGGTCGGGTGATCGATATACTATGTTGCGGAACTCGATCCACAACGGAGTAGTCGCGTGCTGCGAGCTTTCGAAAACCTGGTCCAGCCCTACCCTGACGCTGCGCCTGTCACGCCGCCCAAGGGGTTTCTAGCCTTCCTGTGGGCGTGCTCGCGCGGCTTCAGGCCGTACCTCGCGGCCATGACGTTTTGCACCGCAGTCATCGGTGTGTTCGAGGCGTTGCTGTTCAGCATGCTCGGGCACATCGTCGACTGGCTGACACGGATCGAACCGGCCCGGCTGTGGACCCAAGAGCGCGGCACTCTGCTCCTGCTCGCGGGCGTGCTGTTCGCTAGTCCGGCGCTGGTGGCGTTGCAAACACTGCTCAAGCACCAGACGCTCGCGGGAAACTTCCCCATGCGCCTGCGCTGGAATTTTCACCGGCTGATGCTCGGACAGAGCATGAGCTTCTATCAGGACGAATTCGCCGGCCGCGTCGCCGCGAAAGTGATGCAGACTGCGCTGGCCGTGCGCGACGTTTGGATGATCCTGGGCGACATTCTCGTTTTCGTGGTCATTTATTTCGTCACCATGGCGGCCGTGGTCGGCAGTTTGGATGCCTGGCTGCTCCTGCCGTTTTGCGGCTGGCTCGCGCTGTACATTGCAGGGCTGCTGCTACTTCGTGCCCCGGCTTGCGCGGGTGGCGAAGACCCAGGCCGATGCTCGCTCGCTGATGACGGGGCGGATCACCGACGCCTACACCAACATCGCCACCGTCAAGCTCTTCTCTCATGCCCAGCGCGAGGCCGGCTATGCGCGCGGTGCGATGCAGGATTTCATGGTCAGCGTGCACAGCCAGATGCGCCTGGTGAGCGGGTTCGAGGTCGTCAACCATACGCTCAGCATGCTGCTGATCGCGAGCACGGCGGGAGCTACGCTGTGGCTTTGGAGTCACGGTCAGGTGGGAGTAGGCGCGATGGCGGCGGCTACCGCAATGGCGCTGCGGCTGAACGGCATTTCTCATTGGGTGATGTGGGAGTTCGCCGCGCTGTTCGAGCACGTCGGCACGGTGCAGGATGGCATCAATACGTTGAGCCGCCCGCACATCGTCACGGACCGGCCCGATGCGCGCCCGCTGCAGGTGACTCGTGGCGAGATCCGCTTCGAGCGGGTCAGCTTTTCCTACGGGGGCAGAAACAAAGTCATCGACCAGCTCTCGCTGCACATCCGCCCAGGCGAGAAGATCGGCCTCGTCGGCCGCTCCGGAGCCGGCAAGTCCACCATAGTCAATCTGCTGTTGCGCTTTTTCGACGTCGAGCAGGGACGCGTGCTCATCGACGGCCAGGATATCGCGCACGCTACGCAGGACAGCCTGCGCGCCCAGATCGGCATGGTGACGCAGGACACATCGCTGCTGCATCGCTCGGTGCGCGACAACATCCTCTATGGGCGACCCGATGCTACCGATGCCGACATGATCGCCGCGGCGAAGCGCGCCGAGGCCCATGACTTCATTGTAGGTTTGAGCGATCCTAAGGGACGCAGGGGCTATGACGCTCACGTCGGCGAGCGCGGAGTGAAGCTCTCTGGCGGCCAGCGCCAGCGCATCGCCATTGCTCGCGTGATGCTGAAGGATGCCCCGATCCTGTTGCTGGATGAAGCCACCAGCGCCCTCGACTCCGAAGTGGAGGCTGCCATCCAGGCCAGTCTGTACGACTTGATGGAGGGCAAGACCGTCGTGGCGATTGCACACCGTCTTTCCACCATCGCCGCGATGACTCGGCTGATCGTGCTCGATCAGGGTCACATCATCGAAGAGGGCAACCACCGAGAGCTTCTGGAACGGGACGGATTGTACGCACGTCTATGGGCGCATCAAAGCGGCGGATTCCTGCTGGACGATGAGGAAGAGGCAAGCGTGGAGGTGCGTATGCCAGCGGTCGCAACGGCGGTTGAGTAGGACCGCGTGATCTGACATTTAAGTCTTCGAATGAGCCCCTATGCGCGCGTGCAGAAGCACGTTCGCGAGCGCGGTGCGGCCGTCGACCGGCTCGACCTCGACCTGGAAATCAAGCTTCCGCAACAGCGCAGTCCATTCCGCGGTTGTGCGACAGACCATGCGCGGGAAGCGCATGCGTTGTCCGAAGTGCGACAGAGTACCGAGACGATCCCCTAGTCGCGTAAGATGAAACGACAGTCCGGCCGAGGCGTCCGCCACGCGCATCAGCAGCCGGCCGCCGCCTTGCAGGGCGCGCGCCGCGTTTTCCAGAAGCCGCGACTGGGCGTCCCGATCGAGGTAGTGCAGCACGTCGAGGAGGACGATCACATCGGCCGCGGGCAACGCGCATTCGGCTACGTTCCCGGTTTCGATCCTGACGGCATCGCCGAGCGCGATGCGCCCGCACTGGGCGATCTCCTCCTCCAGCTCGATGCCATGCAGGCGCAGATTCGCCGGCGGCGCGGGCCACGCTCGAGGCCAGGCACCTGCCTCGAATTGACGTCGGGCAGCTAGCAGAATTGAAGCGAGCAGACTCTGACCGCAACCGAGATCGACTACGCGCGCACCGTCAGGAATCAGGCCGCGGCGCAGGAACGTGAGGAAGACAGCGTCGAATCTCAACTTGCTCTGCGCGTAGTGGTAAGGAAACCGGCCGGCTGTCACATACGGACGCGTGGCCGCTGCACACAGTGCACGGACCGTCGCGTCCATTATCGCATCGCCATTTGCAGCGACACCGATTTGAGTCCGGCAGCAGTGATGCTCTCCAGCAGCAGCGGCAACACCGTCAGCACGATCGGCTCTCCACGCGCCGATTTTCGATCGTGCAGCAGGATGATGTCCCCCGCGGCAAGGCCACGCGTCAACCCCGTCAGCACGACGGCGGGGTCTCGTTTGGACGTGTCGAATCCGCGTCGCGTCCAGCTGATGTAGGTAAGCCCTAGCCCCGCCACGACCGGATCGAGGAGCGGGTTTCGAATGCCCATCGGGGCCCGGAAGAACATCGGTGGACGGCCCGCGAGGTTACCGAGCAGATACTGCGCCATTCCGATGTCCGTTCTCAGCGCCGTCAGTCCGAACAGGGCAAACAGCTTGGGGTGATGCATCGAATGGTTCTCGACGCCGTGGCCACGTCGCAGGATGTCCGTAACGACGTTTGGATGTGCCGCTGCCTTCTCGCCGATGCAGAAGAAGCTCGCCTTCGCGCGGTAGCGGTCGAGAATATCGAGCACTTTCGGCGTCACGTCCGGATCGGGGCCATCGTCGAAGGTCAGCGCAATTTCGCCGCGCCGTGCAGCGGCGTCAGGCAATCGCAGCAGGTTGGGACCGAGCAGCGTGCTCCTTGGCCACATGCCGGCCCCGCCGAGCACCAGGTGGCAGAGCACGAGCGCCGCGAGAATCCATGGCCAGCCCCGCGGCCAGGCGACGAACGCGATCGCGCAGGCGAAGTGCAGGGCGATCGACAGCCGGATCGCCATGCTGGGGCTCCACGAGCCGCCTGCGAGGCCGTTGTCCTCTCGTCGCGGGTCTTGCGATGTGTCCGGCATGGCAGGCGCAGTGTATCGCCATCTTCGCGTGCTGTCGCTCGATCGCGATCAGCGGGTGCCCTCTATTGCAGCGGAGCGGGTGCGCTTGTATTCTGCTCCGAAGCAAATAACGGCGCGTTTCACAAGCGCGCAACCCCGACAACCCATATCCTGAGCCCCCCGCTTGGTCATGCCCAGCCTTCTCCTGCGCAACGCCATGGTCGCTGCGACCATGGACTCCGCGCGGCGGGAGATCGACGATGCCAGCGTGCTGATCGAGGGCCGGTGGATCCGTAGCGTGGCGCCCTGCGCCGAGATCGATGCGTGGATCGCTGCAGACCCGGCGCATCGCACCCCGCACAAGACGGTGGACGTCTCCGGCTGTGTCCTGCTGCCAGGATTGGTGAACTGCCATCACCATCTGTTCCAGTCACTCACGCGCACCATCGGGACCGGCGCCGGCCTGGGGCTGTTCGACTGGCTGCGCCTGCTGTACCCGATCTGGGCAGAGATGGACGCGGACGCCATCCGGATCAGCGCGCTGACTGCACTGGCCGAGCTGGTCTTGAGCGGTGCCACCACGGTGGCGGATCACTTGTACCTGTTCCCCAACGGCGCCCGTCTCGATGACGAGATCGACGCGGCCCGTGAGCTGGGTGTGCGCTTCCATGCCACGCGTGGATCCATGAGCGTGGGCGAGAGTCAGGGCGGACTGCCGCCGGATCATCTGGTGGAGGACGAAGACGCTATCCTGGCCGATTGCCAGCGCGTGATCGAAAGTTTCCACGATCCGGAATCGGGTGCCATGCTGCGCATCGGGCTGGCGCCGTGTTCGCCGTTCAGCGTGAGCCGCGAGCTGATGCGCGAAACGGCAAAGATGGCGCAGGCTCACGCGGGCGTCGGGCTGCATACTCATCTTGCCGAAACGCTCGACGAAACTCGCTACTGCCTGGACAGATTCGGCCAGCGCCCGCTCGACTACGCCGAATCCGTCGGCTGGCTCACCGAGAAGACCTGGTTCGCCCACGTGGTCTGCATCGATAGGCCGGAGGTCGCACGCCTCGCGCGCGCTCGCGCTGGCGTGTGCCACTGTCCGAGCAGCAACATGATCCTGGGCTCGGGCATCGCGCCGGTGCGCGACATGCTCGACAGCGGCGTAAAGGTAGCGTTGGGTGTTGACGGCTCGGCCAGCAACGACGCCAACCACATGCTGGGCGAGGCACGCCAGGCCATGCTGCTGCAACGGGTCGCCGCGCGTGGCGGCGAGCCGGCAGCACATGCGCTGTCGGCACGTGAGGCGATCGAGCTGGCAACGCGTGGCGGCGCTGCTGCCCTCGGCCGCGACGACATCGGGAGTCTCGAGCCCGGCAAGGCCGCGGACGTGGTCGCTTTCCGCGTCGACGATCTCGCGCATGCCGGCGCACTGGCGGACCCGGTCGCGGCGCTGGTCACCTGTGCACCCGCTCCGGCATGGCTGTCCGTCATCGATGGCCGGATCGTGGTGGAATGCGGAGCGCTCGCGAGCCTGGACCTGGGGCCTTTGGCGGAGCGGCACAATCGCATCAGCCGGCGGATGCTGCAGTCCGCAGGGCTCGCATGACTGCGCCGACACAGACGGCTTCCGAGCGCGACCTGCGCTGGTTGCGCCACGCGATCGCACTGTCGGTCCAGGCCAAGGCGCGCGGTAAACACCCGTTCGGCGCAATCGTGGTGGGGGCCGACGACGCGATCATCGCGGAAGCGGGCAATGCCTTCGGCTGGCCAGATGGCGATTGCACGGGTCACGCGGAGCTGATCGCGCTGCGCGAGGCTTCGCGCCGGGTCCCACCCAAGCAGCTCGCGCTCGCGACGTTGTATACCAGTGCCGAGCCGTGCGTCATGTGTGCGGGGGCCGTCTACTGGTCCGGCGTCTCGCGCGTCGTATACGCGTTGTCGGAGACCCGGCTGCTGGCGCTGACCGGCAACCATCCCCAGAACCCGACGCTGTCACTGCCCTGCCGCGACGTCTTCGCTCATGGCCAGCGCCGCATCGACGTGCTCGGCCCGCTGATCGAAGATGAGGCGGCACTGCCCCACGCCGGCTTCTGGAATATCTGAGCACTGCGACCGCGTTTACGCGGACGGCTCTCCGCTCCATCCAACCACGCGCACCCGGCCCTGCAACCAGAGCACCGCGCCTCGCACGATGCCAGCTGATTGCAGCCGCTGCGCATGGGCCGCACCGCTCTGTAGTGCCTCGCCGATCTTGTCCTCGGACAGACTACCCACATCCACAGTCACCAGACGCTCGCCGAGGTCCGTGTCGTCTTTTAGCGCGTTAGCCGGTTGGCGCAGGATGGCAGGATCATCGACGTTCACGCTGTTGGCAATCATGGTGGCCGCGGCGTCCGCTTCTGCTGCCGTCGCCGCGAGTACGGTCACGCTGTCCGCTACACCCAAACTGAAACTTCGCCCGCGCCAGCCGCTGGTGGCCACGCCTCGGGCCTGCATTTCCGCGGTGACTTCGAAGTCGCCGTCCAAGCCCGAGGCCTCGCGCCGCTCGATGCGGCCGAGGTCCGCGTACAGGCCCACGCGATAACGCTGCCCGGGTGCGAGATGCAACGCAATGTCGCCGCCATTGTTCACGTAGGCTCGCAGGATGCTCGCATCCTGCGCAAAGAATCCGATCAGTTCTTCGGCGACTGCCCCCGCTACCGCCGCCATCGGCGTTATGAACTGCTCACGGTGCGGCCAGCATGCTTCGACCATCCGGCGCGCCACAGGTCCTTGCACGGAGACTGCATCTTGCACCGGCGAGCGCAGCAGCTTCAACTCGCCCACCAGTTCCGTAAGCACAGTCTGGAACCGATCGCCAGGCGCGCTCCACGGCGACATCGATGGCAGCTTCGTTGCCATCCGCACCGATGATGAGATCGATAGGACCGTGGGAGAAGTGCCAGCGGCCGTCCGCAAAGCGGGCGCGCGTCGCGCCCTGCCATGGTGAAGTGCCAGCCACCGGGACGAAGACCCGAGACTCGCTCGTTCCGGACAGGACCACAGAAGTGGGAGATTCAAGACAAGTACGCATCACTCCCGGCCCATGGGCCACGGATTGAGCCCGTCCCAGCCCACGACTCGCACGCGCTCATTCTTGAGCACATCCTCCAGGGCGCGCACGCGATCCATGTGCCCACCCAATTCCTGGTAGTCCGACAGGCGCATGGTGAATTCGATCGGCGCGACGATTGCCGGCGTGGGTACCCAGCCGAAGGAGTTGGCCGGCATGCGGGTGACATCCACCATGAGCGTGATGCCGCCGCCCGGCCACACGTACACCGGCGCACCGCCACAGCTCACGTTGACTAACAGATCACGGATGGAGCGCGTAAGCCGGACCGGGTTGTCCGTCACGCCGGCGCGCAGGCTGCCGCCCGCGCCGGCCAGGAACAGGACCGTGGTCAATGCAGGCTCGCAGTTCTCGCCGATGCGATCGACCACCCGGCGGACCGGCTCCGGCATTGCGGCCGGCACCAGGCGCAGGTGCTCATCCAGCACGAAGAAGGCCGCGTCCTCACCGGTCGTCGACACCAGCAGAATGCGCTTCCCGGGGCGCGCCACGTCGGCGTCGAACCCGGTGACGATGGACAGCGGATCCGTGATGTCGGTGCCGCCCCAGCCGGTGCCCGGATTCGCCACCTGGAAATAGCGTCCGGGTGTGGACTTCTTGCCTTTGATCTTGATGCCGGAGGGCGGCAGTCCCAGGCAGCGGCCGGCCTGATGCTCGGTGAGCACGCCGGTGATGTGGTCGTCGATCACCACCACTTCGTCCACGTGCCCGTACCATTGCTGGGCGAAGATGCCGATGGTGGCCGAGCCGCAGCCCACGCGCATGCGTTGTTCCTCGACGCCGTTGACCACAGGCGCCTTGCCCGCTGCGATCGTGAGCTGCGAGCCGCCCTCGATCGCCAGCTCCACCGGCTTGCAGTTGCCGAGGTCCATCATCATCTCGCAGGTCACGCGGCCTTCCTTCTTGCTCCCGCCGGTGAGATGGTGCACGCCGCCCAGCGACAGCATCTGCGAGCCGTACTCCGCGGTGGTCACGTGGCCGACCGCCTCACCCTGGCAGCGAACCGTGGCCTGCTCCGGCCCGAGCCAGCGGTCGGTGTCGATCTTCACCTTGAAGCTGCAGTAGCTGAAGATGCCTTCGGTCACCACCGTGACCATGTCCACGTTCTGATGCTTCGAGGAGACGATGAAGGGCGCGGGCTTGTAGTCCGGATAAGTGGTGCCCGAGCCCACGCCCGAGACGAACACGGGCCCCTCCGACACGACGCTGCCGTCCCAGTCCTGGCTCTCCAGGAATCCGGTGATCTCGCCGGATGTCCCAGCTACCTTCTTGAACAGCACCACCGGGTCCACGCGCGTGAGCACGCCGTTGAAGTTGCCCCAGCGATCGCAGGCGCCGGTGCGCCCTTCGCTGATCTGACACAGCACGGGGCACGCGTTGCATTCGACCTTGCCGGCCGAGAGCCTGCGGCCGGACGGCTGGTCCAGGATCGGGACGCCGCCGCTCATCGCGTCTGCTCGAGAATGGCCTTGCGCACGCGACCGGGCGTCGCGGGCAGATGAGTGATGCGCACGCCGGTAGCGTGGCTGATGGCATTCAATATCGCCGGCGCCGTTGGAATCAGCGCCGGCTCGCCTACACCCTTCGCACCGAAGGGTCCGAGCGGCTCCGCGTCCTCCACCAGATAGCACACGATCGGCGGCACATCACCCACGGTCGGAATGAGATAGTCGTGCAGGTTGTCCGTCTGGCCGCTGTGGTACTCCTCCATCAGCGCCATCCCGAGACCCTGGACGATGCCGCCTTGGATCTGCCCCTCCACCTGGGTAGGATTGATAGCACGGCCCACGTCGTGGGCAGCATGGATCTTCAGCACCTTGACCGTGCCCAGATCCAGGTCCACTTCGACCTCCGCCATCTGCGCGGCAAAGCCGTAGGTCGCGTAAGGCACCCCCTGTCCGTCTTCATCCAGTGGTGTGGTCGGCGGATCGAAAAACCCCTCGCCCACGGCAACGTTGCCTTCCGCGTCGGCCTGCAATGCGTCGAGGTCGATGCGTTTGTGCTGGCCGCCGATTCGCGCGGTGAGCTGCGTGCCCTCGACCCGCAAGGACGCACCCGCTGGCGCGCCGAGCAGGGCCAGCAGTTTGCGCCGCAGATCTTCGCCGGCGAAGCGGGCCGCGTTGCCGGAAACGAAGGTCTGACGCGAAGCCGAACGTCTTGCCGGCGTCCGGCGTGAGATCGGTGTCTCCCATCACCTGGTCGAACAGAGCCACCGGCAGTCCGAGCGCATCGGCGCAGATCTGCGGCAGGATCGTGTTCGAACCTTGTCCGATATCCACCACCCCGTTGTAGAGAAACACCCGGCCGCTGCGCCGCAGCCCGACGCGGATGATCGATGGGTTCGCGATGACGGTGTTGCCGATTCCGTACCACATGCGCCGCGACACCAACCCCGCGGCGCAGACCCTTGCGCGACCCGTACTTGGCATGCTGGCACGCGTTGACGCCGGCAACCGCCGTCTGCGCCTCGCGCCAGGCGGGACGCAGCCGGTCGAGGCACTGCGCCAGACCGCAGCTGGCGCGCAGCACTTGTCCCGTCGCGGTCGGCTGGCCGACGCGGATCGCATTCATCCAGCGGAACTCCAGCCGGTCCACGCCGACCTTCTCCGCCAGAGCATCGATCAAAGCCTCGTGCACTATCGTCGACTGCGGTACCCCGAACCCACGGAACGCGCCCGCGATCGGTCCGTTGGTATACACCGCGCGGCTGAGCGCACGGATGTTGGGGATGAAGTACGGCCCCGACGCATGGATCGGCACTCGGTTGGCTACCGTATTGCCCCAGGACGCGTAAGCACCGGTGTCGAAGTCGCCGAAGAAGTCGGCGGCTATCAGGCGGCCGCCAGCGTCGCAGGCGAAGCGCGCGCGCATGCGCCCGGGATGGCGCTTGGTGGTCGACGCCATCGATTCGGGCCGGGTGTAGACGCCGCGTACCGGGCGGTTCAGCGTCCAGGCCGCCAGGGCAAGCAGAGGTTGGATGGCGATGTCGAGCTTGCCGCCAAAGCCGCCGCCGATCGCGGAGGGAACGATGTGCACCTGGTCGGGATCCAAGTGAAGAATGCGGGCGATCTCGTCGCGGTCCATGTAGGGCGTCTGCGTACAGGCGAAGATGCGTATGCGGTCGCGCCCGTAGTCGTCCTTGAAGCGTTCGGCATAACCCGCCTCCGGCTCGATATAGGCGTGCTCCACATAGCTCGTGGTGAAACTGCCTTCGGCGACGAAGGGCGCGCTCGCAAGCACTCGGTCGGGATCGCCCTTCTGCACCCGGCCGCGGATCAAGACGTTGTCCGGCGCGTGCGCATGCCGCAAGCTGCCCGGTGCCCGCAACGATTCGTCGAGATCCAGGACCGGCGGCTCGGGAAACCACTCGATGGGCAATTCCGCTTCCGGGATTGCCATTACCTCACGATATTCGCCGACGAGTGCCAGCACAGCCTCACCACGGCAGCGCACGTGCCCCGGTGCCAGCACCGGCTGGTCCTTCACCTGGGGAAAGATGCCGAAGCTGTTCTCCGGCACGTCCGCCGCGCTCAGGACACAAGCAAGCCCCGGATACGCACGGCGCAGGAACTCCACCGCGCCAACGCGGAAGCGTGCGCGTGCGTGCGGCGAGCGAATCACTCGCAGCCACAGCGAACCGGCGGGATACTGGTCGGCACCGAATCGCTCGCTGCCGTCGATCTTCCCCACTCCGTCCAGCTTGGCGATGCGGCTGCCCACCGCGGCGCCAACCGGCGGTTGCGGCGCTTCCAGATCTCCGTGCGCGACCGCAAGCACAGCCTCGACGATCTTCGTGTAGCCGGTGCAGCGGCACAACACTCCAGCCAATGCATCCAGCGTGTCCTGCTTGGTGGGCTTCGGGTTGGCGCGCAGAAGCTCCGAGGCAGCCATCAGCATGCCCGGAGTGCAGATGCCGCACTGCGCGGCGCCGTGGGCCAGAAACGCGCGCTGCAAGTCGGTCAGCTTGCCGTCTCGTGCGAGGCCCTCGACAGTCAGGACTTGGCGCCCTTCGACCTGCGCGGCCGCGGTCAGACACGAGCATACCTGGCGACCATCCAGCAGCACCGTGCAGGCACCGCAATCCCCCGCTTCACACCCGACCTTGGTGCCAGTCAATCCCAACTGCTCGCGCAGGACCTCCGACAGTCGCGCCGCTGGCTCCACGATCAAGTGCTGCTCTTGATCGTTCAAGCGGAAGCGAATGGGTCGAGTGTCGCCGGCCTCGGGGGCGCGTGCAGGCTGCACCTCGTCCAAGAGTTCCGTCTGGTAGCTCTTGTTCACGCCCAAGCTCCGCTACTCATTGCCGAGCTCCGACAGCGCGCGGCGAACCAGCGTCAGCGCCGCGTCGCGCCGGTATTCAGCGCTGCCGCGGATGTCCGAGATGGGAGCGAGCGGCGCAAGATCGTCCGGCCGCGCCAAGTCACCCAGCGCGGACGTGACCGGCTTGCCCAAAAGCTTCGCCTCCAGCGTAGTGAGCCGGCACGCGACTTCGGAACAGGCGCCCACTGCCACTGCCGCGCGCGCGACCTTGCCATCGATGCCAGTCTCGAGCGTGGCGGCAACCATGACAATGGAGATCACCATGTAGCGCCGCGCACCGAGCTTGAGAAAGGTCGCGCGCGCCGTGCGGCCCCAGGGCGGGATCAAAATGGCCGTCACCAACTCATCGGAGCGGCGGCGCGTAGTGCGCGCGCCAGTGACAAAATCTTCGAGCGGCACTCGGCGCACACCGTCCAGGGCGGACAACTCGACCTCGGCTTCGAGCGCCAGCAGCGCGGGGATGCCGTCCGCCGCCGGGGAGGCATTACAGATGTTGCCGGCGACAGTGCCCGCGTTCTGGATCTGCAGGCCGCCCACTTCTCGCGCTGCGAGCTTGAGGCCGTCGAATACGCGTGGCAACGGATGGCGGACGATGTCCGACCAGGTAGCAAGCGCGCCGACTCGTAGACCCCCTGCGTCCTCTCGCAGGTGACGCAGGTCCCCCAACGCGGTAATGTCTAAGACGTCCTCCGGCACCAGCCGGCCCACCCGCGCGGGATAGAAATCGGTGCCGCCGGCGAGAACGGCGAGCGGTCGGGCCTTGAGCGCGATCAAGGCCTCGGTCAGCTGGGTCGGTCGCAAGTACATGAAAGGACTGGCAGGTTTGAAGTGGTCGCTACACAGGTATGTAGCAGGTACTTTACTCCGGGGGCCAGCTTCACCATATCCTAGCCGGCGGCGGTTTTCAACCCCGGCACCCGGCTGTCATGGTGCAGTGCGAAATGTCAAAGACGGCCCGGACCGTGCGCGAAGACGCATCGGCGCCAAGGACTGCGATGACCCATGTCGTGACCGAATCCTGCATCAAGTGCAAGTACACCGACTGCGTGGACGTGTGCCCCGTGGACTGCTTTCGCGAGGGACCCAACATGCTGGTGATCGAGCCGGACGAGTGCATCGACTGCGCGGTGTGCATCCCGGAGTGCCCGGTCAATGCCATCTACGCCGATGTGGATGTGCCGCAAGCGCAGATGAAGTTCATCGCCCTGAACACCGAGCTCGCCCGCACCTTTCCCACCATCACGTCCAGGAAACCTCCGCCGCCCGATGCCGACGACTGGAAGGAAGTGAAGGACAAGCTGCAGCACCTGGAGCGCTGAGCCGCCTGCCACTAGCGATCGAGCCATGACCACCAAACCAGCAAGCAAGAAACCTGCGCGAGCCACGTCATCGCCGGATCGCGCCGTAAGCGCATGCCGAGTCGTCTGCCGGATCGCGCCGTAAGCGCGATGCCGAGTCATCTGCCGGATCGCGCCGTAAGCGCGATCCGGTCGGCATGCAACGCAAGATCCTGGAGGCGGCGACCGAGGAGTTCGCCGATCATGGCTATGGCGGCGCGCGGGTGGAGCGCATCAGCCGCCGCGCCCGTACCGTGGACCGCATGCTGTACTACTACTTCGGCAGCAAGGAAAAGCTGTTTCGCACGGTGCTGGAGGGCGCTTACGAGAAGCTCGGTCAGGCCGAGGAGCAACTTCATCTAGCCGATACGCCACCGCTCGAGGGCATGCGCCAGCTCATCGCCTTTACTTGGGACTACTACTACCTGCACCCGGAGTTCATCCGGCTGCTGAACACCGAGAACCAGCACCGCGGCCAGCATCTGAAGAAGTCCAGCCGCGTGAGCCAGCTTTCCTTCCCACTGCTCAGCACGCTGCGCGACTTGCTGGAGCGCGGCGCGAAAGAAGGTATCTTCCGCACCGAACATCGACCCGGTGCAGATCTATGTAACCATCGCGGCGCTGGGTTACTTCTACCTGTCCAACCGCTATACGCTGTCGCGCTTCTTGGACCGGGATCTGATGGCCGACGTGCACCGGCGTGCATGGCTGGACCACATGAGCGATGTCGTGCTCGCGTATATCGGGGCGAGATAGTTGGGGAGCAAAAAGACTTCGCCCGCCGAGCGTGGCTGACCGGCGGGCGAGGTCACATGTCCGTACGGCCGCAGCCGTCGCCGTGATAGTTACATCTTGGTCGTTGCGAGCCAACCGCCGATCTTGCCTTGGTAGCGTTCACGCAGGACGACGATCGGGGCTTCGCATGTGCTCGGCACAGACACCTTGGCCTTGACCTTCGCACTTCCGTCCTTGCTGAGCGGTACCACGTCGGTCTGGGCGGCCACTTTGCCCGCGGTCGGGCCGCCGCACACCACAGCCGCAGCGACGCCATCTACGCCGTCGGCCGTCCCGTTCGAATCCCCTGTGGAGGCGTCGTTGAGCACCAGGCCCTTCACCTCAGCCTCGATATCGCCGTCCTTCTTCAGCTCAGCACTTCCCGACTCCAGCTTCCAAACCTTCCCGCAGGAGGGAACGTCCCCAATGGAAGTCTTCGTAGCGGGGCACGCCACCAGCTTCGATTTGACTTCCACCCCCATCATCTTCTCCATCTCGGCACACCCTGCGAGGGCAGCGATCGCCAGAGTAGCTACAAGTGCTTTTTGCATATCGGTCTCCTTCATGGTTTACAGAACGCGTGTTACTCCCAGGCCTGCAGTCCGCGGCACTTTATTCCATTCCTATGCACATCGCCGCGGGCCGCTAGCATACATGCATTTCACGTAACGTTGGTACTGGACGTTGGCCCTGATTGATTCCGAACAATGGGCCCGCGCTGGAACGTGACGAGCGCCGCGGAAAGGCGAGTCACCACCCGTCGGGCACGTCCGGACTTACATTCGCCCCGGCAGCCAAGTCGTGAGCGGCGGGAACACGATGATCAGCGCCAGGACGATCAAGCACCACAAGAGAAACGGGATCGCCTGCCATGCCACTGACAGTATCCGGACGTTGCCCACGCTGGCGGTGACGAACAGCAGCAACCCCACTGGCGGGTGCAGCAGGCCGATCATCAGATTGACCACCACCACCGTGCCGAACTGAATCGGGTCGATGCCCAGTTGATGCCCGATGGGCAGCAGCGCCGGCAGGAAGATCACCATCGCGGGCAACGGCTCGATCAGGCTGCCCACCACCAGCAGAAAAATATTGATCACGAACAGCACGACCACCGGGTTGTCGCTGATGTGCTGGATTGCTCGCACCGCCACTTCGCTCACCTGACTTTCCGCCACCAGCCAACTGAATGGCCCCGCCGCTGCCAGCAGGAACAGAATCGTGGCGCTGGTGCGGCCCGATTCCCATAGCATGCGCGGGATTTCGCGCACGCTCATCCCGCGATAGATCAACAGGCTCACGATCAGCGCATACACCACCGCCACGGCCGCCACTTCGGTCTCGGTGAACACGCCGAAGCGGATGCCCACGATGATGATCACCGGCATCAGCAGCGCCCAGGACGCGCGCCCGGTGGCCCTCACCCGTCCGGAGAAGTTCACCCGCTGCATGCGCGGATAGTTCCGCTTCCAGGCGACGAGCGAGCAGATGACGAAGAAGCCTGCCGCCAGCATCAGTCCCGGGACAATGCCAGCCACGAACATCTTGGCCACCGACTCGTTGGCTAGTTGCGCGTAGACGACCATCGGAATCGACGGCGGGATGATGGGGCCGAGCAACGCACCGGCCGCGATCACCGCGCCGGCGTAACCGTCGCCATAGTTCTCCTTCTTCATCGCCGGGATGAGCGGCTTGCCGATCGCGACCGCGTCCGCCACTGCGGATCCGGACACGCCCGCCATCACCAGGTTGGTCAGGACCGAGACATGGCCCAGGCTGCCGCGCAAGTGACCCACCAGCGTGAGGGCCCAGTCGATCAGCCGCTGGGTCAGCCCGCCGCGGTTCATCAACTCGCCTGCGAGGATGAACAGCGGGATCTGCACCAGCGCGTAATAGTTGACCCCGCCCATCATGGACTGCGGGATGAGGATGGTGTCGACCGCGCGGTCGGTCTTCGTAGCGATCCCGAACCAGGCGGACAGGATCATGGACCAGCCGACGTCGATGCCGATCAGGATCAGCAGCAGGAATGAGACGAACAGCAGGAGGAGGAGATTGGCCACGGCGGGTGGGTGGTGCTGCGCGTCAATAGATCTTGGTCGGATCGCGCACGTCGACACTTGACTGGTGCATGAACCGGCGCACCAGCCGCACGACGACCACGATGAACATCAGTACCAGCCCGCCAAGCATTCCGGCGACGGGCCACGCGACGCTGAAGTCCGTGCCCAGAATTACCTGGTCCCTGCTCACCACCAGGACCTGCCAGGACTTCCAGATGACGATGCCGATGAGGGCCAGCAGAACCAGATCGAAGGCGCCGTACAGCACCGCGCGCACTTTTGCCGGCACGAAGTGATCGATCAGGTCGACGCGGATCTCGGTGCCGCTCTTCATCGCCAGCGCGAAGCCGATGAAGGTGAGCCAGATCAGGCCGATCTTGACGTACTCCTCGGGCGAGTCGCGCCACAGATCGATGAAGTGGCGGTCGATGACCTGCGACGCGACGACCACCAGCAGGCCGCCTACGATCAGCGCCACGGCCCAAGTCCACGCGGTACCGATGGCGCGCGTCAACGCTTGGATGAGATGCTTCATAGCTGGTGGGCTGCGACGCGGCCCGTGCGGGCGACCCACCGCATCGCCGCGTTCATCTCGCGATCGCTGACCGAAGCGGGCTCAGCGCTGCATCGCCCGGATCTTGTCCACCAGGCCGGCCGGCCACAGCTTGCCGTCGTAGGGCTTGTCGATGCCCTTCAAGGCCTCGCGGAAGGCTTCCCGGTCCGGCACCGTGTAGGTGACACCGGCCTTCTTCAGGGTCTCGATGCCCTCTTTTTCCAGGTCCTCGCCGGCTTTGGTCATGGCCTCGCCGCCATTCTTCGCCGCCTGGATCAGCACCTGCTTCTCCTGCGCGGACAGCGACTGCCACAGCTTTTCGTTGACGTAGTAGGCCGCGACTTCGTACACCTGATCGGTGGACGAGTAGTATTTGGCCACCTCGTACCACTTGTAGCCGATGGTGGCATCGAAGCCGTTCTCCTGGCCGTCGATCTGGCCGCGCGAGATGCCCATGTAGATGTCGCCCAGCCCCATGACCACCGGCTTGGCGCCCAGCTTCTCCCAGGTGGCGCGGATGATCTCGATGGGCGGCACGCGCAGCTTGAGGCCCTTCACATCGGCGGGCTTGACGATCGGACCCTTGGTCGTGTTGATGGCGCGCGGCAGGCGCGATCCATAGGCAGCGAAGATGCGCACGCCCGATTCCTTCGCCAACGTGTCGTACATCTCCTGGAAGAGCGGGCCGTTCACGATCTCCGGAACCACCTGCTTGTTCTTGAACAGGTACGGCACGTAGACCACGTTCAGCGGCCCCCCGCCTTTCAGCACGCCGGCGTTGGCCACGCCGAGGTAGGCGATATCCACCGTGCCGGTCTGCACCGCCGTGACCAGCGCCTGGATGTCGCCCAGCTGGCCGTCGGGGTAGACCAGCGCCTTCATCTGCCCCTTGGAAAGCTTCTCCACTTCCTGGCCGAAGCGTGCGACGCCGACGTGCGGCGTGCTGCTGGTGGGCCACGGCGAGCCGGTTCGAAACACGCGCTCTGCCTGCACGTTGCATGCGCACACGATGAGGGCGAGCGCACCAGCCCTCACCAGACGTTTGGCTATCATGAGTTTCCCCCCGGTCTGATTTTTGTTAAGTGGCGGCCAATCCGCAGGCGTATCTCGCTCGGATGCCTTGCGCCTCACCATCGTGCACAACGACACTGGCCATTTTCAGGCGAGGTATGATGACCAGACAACCACTCAGTGTCAATTCGCAGTGTTGATGCCGATGCGTGAGATGTCGATTCGCGGTGTGCGAATTCGCCGCGTATGAAATCACGGGGATCGACCCGATGGCCAACATCGAGGATCTGCGGCAGCACGCCCGTCGCCGCTTGCCCCCGGTGCGCCACTGACCAAGTCTGCGAGGAGATGGTATCGTAGGGTTCGATCGATGCGACCAACCAAGGAGGGCATATGCTAAAGGTATTGCAATGGATATCGGCTGCCGTCGCAATGATCGCTGTACTCGCCGGTTGTGCCAGCATGGGGTCATCGCAGGCCGATGCACGGTCGGCCATCGAAGCCGGCAACAAGCGCTGGGCGCAGGCTCTCGCTCGCGGCGACGCGGCCAGCATCGCCGCCCTTTACACGCCAAACGCACAGGTTCTCCCGGCGAATGGGAACGTCGTCTATGGGCAGCCAGCGATCGAGAAGTTTTGGCAGGGGGCAATCGACTCGGGATTCAAAGCGGTAACGCTGACTACACTGGAAGTGGAAGCGTGCGGCGACACCGCTTACGAAGTAGGCAAATACAGCGTCCCGGGAGAAGGCGGCAAGGTGCTGGACACCGGCGACTACATCGTCATATGGAAGAACGAGAAGGGACAGTGGAAGCTGCATCGCGACACCTGGACCACAAACGCGCCGGCGAAGTGACGACCGCGAGGGGTCACACCTCCTCCCAGCGCGCGCTCTTCTCCGAGCGGAACAGCGCATCGATGATACGCATGTTGCGCACGGCGTCCTCGACGCCGTAGGGCAGCTCGATCTCACCGCGGATCGCGCGCGAGAACGCCTCCCCCTGCAGCTGGTACTGGTCGCTCTCGGGCAGCGTCTCGGTGCGGATGGAGGAGCCGTCGAGCGCCGACCCGTCATCCAGATACAGGAGCGTCTTCGCGCCCTGCGGCGCGTTGACTGGGATCTGGATCTCGATGCGCCCCTTGGATCCGCTGATCTGGGTGCGCTGATAGGCTGCACATTGAGTCGACACCGTGAAGTCCAAATGGCGGCCGGAACCGAAGTCGAGCAGCGCGCTGGTCAGGCGGTCGGTGCCGAACGCGGGATCGCGATCCATCAGAGCGATGGCGCGTTTGGGCTCGGCCCCGAAGAAAAAGCGGCCCGCCACGATCGGATAGCAGCCGATGTCGTACAGCGCGCCGCCGCCGATCGCGGCCATGTTGCGGATGTTTCCGGGATCGTCGTTGAAATAGGTGAACAGCATCTGCACCACGCGCAGCGTCCCCACCTGGCCCTGACGAATGAGGTCGCGGGCGCGCAGCCACTGCGGGTGGAAGCGCACCATGAAGGCTTCCATGATGAGCACCTTGCCCGCGACCGCTCGCAGCCGTTCGGCCTCGGCGGCGGTCAGCGCGATCGGCTTCTCGCACAGGACATGCTTACCCGCCTCGGCTGCCTTGATGGTGAGCGGCACATGCAGATGATTGGGCAGCGGGTTGTAAATCGCCTCGATGGCGGGATCGGCAAGCAGCTCCTCGTAGGATCCGTAGGCCATGGGAATGCCAAGGGCGTCGGCGGCCTCACGCGCCGCCGTCGCGGAGCGCGAAGCGATCGCGCGGATTTCGAGCTGATCGCTTTTCAACATGCCCGGCAGAACTCGCTTCAGCCCGATCTTGGCGGTGCTGAGCACTCCCCACACGACTTTTTTCATGTCTGCCTCCGTGCTGAATCGACCAGCCGCCAAGTCTACCGGCAATGCGAGCGAGCGTACCGGCACGGAATCGAACCGTCGCCGATCTGCGGTACACTCCGGCTGCGTAGTCGAGCAGCCCCTTCAGCGTTCCACCAAGATAGTCAGTGCAAGGATGTCCAGCCCAGCCCCCGAGGACCAGCCAGGCCGCCCGGAGTCGCCGACCGGGACGGACGCCAACGATCCTTCTCCCCCGCCGCCGCGCAGCAGACGCTGGCGGTTGGGCTTGATTCCGATCCTGGTGCTGCTCGCCGGCGGCCTGGTCTGGCTGGGTTACCAGTACATGCACCATGCGCCGGCCGAGCGCACCCCGGCCGACGCTCTCGCCCTTAATGCAGCCGGTGTATGGTGGAACGTCGTCGGCGATCGCTATCTCGAACTGGACTGGGAGGGGCGTCGAGCTTCCCTCTGGGACTATGCAACGTCCGAGGATGGCGTCGAGAGTGTCGGCAGCTGGAGCGCCACGAAGAGCGTCGTGACCGTGCAGGTCGCCGGTCCCGCGGGCAGTTTCACGCAAGAGTTCGAGTTGATCGGCAACGACGCGGAAGTATTCCTGGCGCCCAAGCCCATCGGCAAGGCGCGGCTCCTCGACTCCTGGATCGCCGATCACGGCGAGGACGAGGAAGACGCCTCCCCGCACGAGTCGATGTCCCATGAGGCAGTCTGGCGCCACCACGGTCACCTGCGGCACCTGCGCTCACATCGCCGGCACCGGCCGGTGGGATTCCCGGCGTGAGCTAACCTCCGTAGGTGAGCGCCTTCGCCTTGCCCCAGAACACGCGGTAGGAGAGGATCGTGTAGCCGACGATCAACGGCAACACGACGCACGCGCCGATGAACAAGAACCACAGAGAATTCTCCGCCGCAGCCGCCTGCCAGATGGTCATGCGATCGACCACCAAGTAGGGATACAGGCTGTAGGCGAGCCCCGCGAACGCGAACACGAACACCCACACGGCGAGCACGAACGGCAGCCATTCGCGGTGCGACCGGCCGTCCTGAAGCCGCGTGGCCGAGTACCAGATCCCGGCGAAGGTTGCCGCGGTGAGCAGAGGCAAAAAGGCAAGTCCCACAACGCGCGGCCAGGTAAACCACTTTTGCATGATGCCGGCGCTGGCGAAGGGCGTGGCCAGGCTGATTGCCGCGACCCCCACCGCCGCAAGCACGGCCGCGCCCTTGCTCCAGGTCAAGGCTCGGGCATGCACGTCGCCCTCCATCTTGATCACCAGCCAGGTCGCGCCCAACAGCGCGTAGCCGCCGGCCAGTCCGATACCGACCAGGAGCCCGAAGACGGTGAACAGGAAGCCCGCCGCGAACCCAGTGACCACGCCGGCGAGCATGATTCCCTGCGCGATGGCGGTGCCGAGCGAGCCGACGAAGAACAGCCGGTTCCACATGACCTGGTGCCAGCCCGACGCCTTCACGCGAAACTCGAACGCCACGCCGCGCAGAATCAAGCAGAGCAGCATCAGCGCCACCGGCAAATACAGCGACGAGAGAATGACTCCGTGCGCATGCGGGAAGGCCGCGAGAAGGATCCCCACGCCCAATACCAGCCAGGTCTCGTTCGCATCCCAGAACGGCCCGATGGAAGCGACCATCATGTCCTGCTCCTGGCGCGCGGCGAGCGGCAGCAGGATGCCGACTCCGAGGTCGAACCCGTCGAGGATCACGTAGGCCAGGATGGCGAGGCCCATCAGGAGCATGAAGACGAAGGGGAGGTCGAGCATCAGTTGTCAGTGGTCAGTGGTCAGTGGTCAGGGGTCAGCGGCAGTCGAAATGCGGCAGCGTCTACTGACCCTACTGTCCACTGACCGCCGGGCGCCAGTTGTCCGGCTGCATCTGCGGCTCGGGGTAGCCGTCGGCTTCCTTGCGCGCGAGCTGCGTCACGACCAGCAGGTATGACGCGAGCAACAGCGCATAGACTGCCGTGTAGCCGACAAGCGTGAGTGCGATGTTGGCCGCCGGCACGCTCGAGGCCGTCTCCGCCGTTGTGATCACGCCATACACCAGATAGGGCTGCCGCCCGATCTCCGTCGTCAGCCAGCCCGCGAGCGTGGCCACCCAGCCGGAGAAGGTCATCGCCGAAAAGCCAAGCAGCAGCCAGCGCGGCACCTCGCGCCGCCGCCACAGAACCCAGGCGCCGAGCCAGGCGAAAATCAGCATCAGCATGCCGACGCCGACCATCAGGCGAAACGTGAAGAACACCGGCGCCACCGGCGGATGCTTGTCGCCGAACTCGCTCAAGCCCTTCACCTCTCCTTCTGGATCGTGCGTGAGGATCAGGCTCGCCGCCTTGGGGACGGAAATCGCGTAGTCGTTGCGCCGCTCGCGCTGGTTGGGCCACGCAAACAGCATCAACGGCACGCCGCGCTCGGTCTCCCAGATGGCCTCCACCGCAGCGATCTTGGCCGGCTGGTATTGCAGCGTATTCAGACCATGCTGATCGCCCACGAAGATCTGCACCGGCGCGAGCACCGCGGCCACCGTAATCCCCAGCCGGAGCATGCGCCGGGCGGGCTCGAAATCGCGGTTGCGCAGGAGTTGCAGGGCCGAGATGCCGGCGATCACGAACGCTACCGTCAGTCCGGAGGCGATCGTCATATGGGTCAAGCGGTAGGGAAAGCTGGGGTTGAAAATGATCGCGAGCCAGTCGGCAGCGTAGAGCTGCCCGTCCGCGACTGTGAAGCCCTGCGGCGTCTGCATCCAGGAATTGAGCGCCAGGATCCAGAAGGCGGAGAACGTGGTGCCGATGGCCACGAGAGTGGCCGACAACGTGTGCAGCCAGCCGGGCACGCGGTCACGCCCGAACAGCATCACGCCCAGGAAGCCGGCTTCGAGAAAGAAAGCGGTCAGGATCTCGTAGCCGAGCAACGGGCCCGCGATGTTTCCCGCCTTTGCCATGAACCCCGGCCAGTTCGTGCCGAACTGGAAGCTCATGGTGATGCCCGACACCACCCCGAGTGCGAAGGAGAGCGCGAAGATTTTCACCCACAAGCGGTAGGCGTAGTTCACCCATTCCTCGCCGGTGCGCACCGCCCGCAGACGCAGATAGAGCAACACCCAGGCAAGCGCGATGGTGACGGTCGGGAACAGGATGTGGAACGCGATGTTGAGCCCGAACTGGGCGCGGGCAAGCAGGATCGGGTCAGCGGACATCGGCAATTTCTCTAGGCGCAGAAACCCTGTATTTCGCGCTCTCGGACGGATACCGTCGCGTCAGGGTCTCAGCATTCACGGCCGAGGCGAACTGCGGTAGTCTAATCGAATGTTGGTCACCTTCGACAGCAACGTCGGCGGCTTCACCATGTTCGGGGACGTCGCCGTCAAGCTCCTCAAGATGATGGGGCACAGCGGGACCGTCCCGAGCGCCATCCTAGCCGAGGATATCCCCGCCGCGCTCGCCCGGCTGCAGGCCGGCTTGCAGGCCGAAGTTCCGCCGCCGGCTTCCGTCAAGCCGCGGGACGATGAGAAGCGAGAGCCGCCGGTCTCCATTCATCAGCGCGCCTATCCGCTGATCGACTTGCTGACGCGCGCCGCGGCGCGTGGCTGCGCCGTGACGTGGAAATAGACCGGAACCGGCTTCCCGGGCGCTACTGAACCTGCTGAATTCCGGCCAGCAGCCAGCCGGTGCGGCCGTCCTTCGGTTTGGTAAAATTCCACACTTCGACGAACGGCTCGACCGCACCGGCGTTCTCCCGGATTGTCCCGGTGAACCGCACGCTGGCGAGGTAATCCGCAGCAGTCGTGTCGATACCCAGGAGCTCGGCTTCCTGGGTGACGATCTCGGTCTTGTTCTGCGCGCCCTTCTCCTCGTCGATCTGCATCTTGATCTCGGCGAACACCTCGGGTGTGGTGAACTCGCGGATATCGTCGAGATTCTTGGCATCCCACGCCGCCTGCAGGCGGATGAAGTACACCTTGGCGTTGCGCAGGAACCCCGTCACGTCGAAATCCGCCGGCACGCCTGGGAGGCCGGCTGACGTCGAAAGCGCCGCTACGGAGCCCGGCAGCGTAGATCCCGCCACCGGGGTATACGCGCTGACGCGCTCCAGTGTCGCCGCTCGCTCCACCCGTGCCATAGGCGGGTTCCATGCGACCGCCGCTGGGTGCTCCACCGCGAGAGCCGCGCAGCATGCGCCAGATGAACACCGCCGCCCCAACCAGCAGGAGGATGACCAGCACATTCCCCAGCCCGTCGGCAAATGCCCCGCCCATACCAAAATGCGACAGCAGCGCGGCAATGCCCAGCCCGGCCGCCAGGCCAGCGATCGGGCCGAGCCAGCGGTTGCGCGGCTGCTGCATCGGCGGCTGCGAGGCGGCCGGGGGCTGCCCCGGCTGCTGGGCCGACTGACCATCCCGGGAAGGCGGTGACGCCTGCCGGGTGGCGTTGGGGGACTGGCGCCCGAAGCTCTTGCCCCCACCCAGCCGCCCGGCCTCGGCATCCTGGGCCACCAGAGCCACACCGATCATGAGGGCGAATGCGAGCGTGGCCAGGCGCGAAAACCATCTGTGCAGGGCGTGAGAATTTGTCATGGTGATGGGCGTACTCCGATGGCTAGGGTGGGCACCCGCAACATGGGGGCGTTCCCAGAGGGTGACAAGGATACCGGGCTGGAAAATTCCTGCAGGCGGCGCCCGCTTCCCGTTGCACAACGGCAAGCCGGCAAAGGTTAAACTCGTGTGCAGCGCCCACGACTAGGCGGGATAACGCAGTCCGGCTTGCCCGCACACTACAAGAACGACTCCCACAACGAGCATCAGGCTGCCATGAAGCAGGATCCACGCTTTCCCAACCTGTTCATCCTCGACCACCCGCTGATCCAGCACAAGCTCTCGCACATGCGGGACAAGAGGACATCCACGCGCACCTTCCGCGAGCTGCTGCGGGAGATCACCCTGCTGATGGGCTACGAGGTGACGCGCAACCTGCCGCTCACCACCCGCACCATCGAGACGCCGCTCACCACCATGGAAGCGCCGGTGATCGCGGGGAAGAAGCTCGCCATCGTGCCGGTCCTGCGCGCCGGCATCGGCATGGCCGACGGACTGCTCGAGCTGATCCCATCGGCGCGGGTGGGCCATATCGGCCTGTATCGCGACGAGACCCACCGGCCAGTGGAGTACGTCGTGCGACTGCCCGAGCTGGAGGGTCGCATGTTCATCCTGTGCGACCCGATGATCGGCACCGGCTACTCCGCCGCCCACGCGGTGGAAGTGCTCAAGAGCCGCGGGGTCCCGGCGAAGGACATCCTGTTCCTCGCGCTCGTCGCCTCGCCCGAAGGCATGCAGGTGTTCCAGGACGGCCACCCCGACGTGCCGATGTTCGTCGGCGCGCTCGACGACCACCTGGACGAGCACGCCTACATCGTCCCCGGGCTGGGGGACGCCGGCGATCGGCTGTTCGGAACCAAGAACTACAGTTCGCGCCCGAAGCCGCGTGCCGCCCAGCTTCGCCTCAGGGCTTGCGCACCAGGCTCGAGCGCGCCGCACCGCTCGCCAGATACGGTTGCGGGTCTGGGCAAGGAGAAGCCGCGATGAACCGCGCATGACGAGCACCAGGCTCGTTTCCTTGCAGCCAGCCGTGTTTCCGGTCGAACCAGCGTAGCCGCGCCAACTCTTCTCCCGTTGGCCGGTAGACGAACACCAGCTCGTGTTTCCAGAAATAGGGTTCTTCGGTGTCGAGCTTCGTGGTGTCGATGAGGCCGAGACCCTCTTCTGCGGACGGCGCCGAGATCAATTTCCCGAACGCCATGCCGCCTTCCTGGGCGCACGCAAGGCGCGTCTGATACTCGTTGTAACCCTCGTCCGCGAACAGCACGACCGTGAGGATTGCCGCGACCGGCAGCCACACCCAGCGGCGCATTTTTTCCGGCAGGAAGCGCCCGAGGGGACGGGTAGCGAGGAAGACGCACGCGAGAAACGCGAACCAGGCAAACGCGACAACAACTCCAGCCAGCAAGGTCATCTCCAGCAAGACGCTGTGATCCTGGTCCGGCTCGCCCCGACAAAAGCCGCGGGACAACGCCGTTAGGCAAGCGTGACACAGTTGTTAACAACTGCGAGTCATGCCGGGGCGCCTGCGGCGACCAATGAGGAACCCAAGCCGCGCGCCCCTAGCCTAGTACCGGCGGCATATGCCCCGCGCCGTTCGCGGTAGCTACAGTGTCCGTGCCAGCACCAAGGCACGGTGTGGGCCCACCACGGACACCGCTGAAGCGGCGGAATGGGAAGCGCAGCAGAGCGACGGACGAGGCTTGAGATGATACACGGCATGATGAGCTCGATTGGACGCGCGGTCGGGCGTTACCTCAGTCAACCGGTCAGCCACTACCGGCCGCTGACCACGTCGGCGCCGAGCATCCTGGCGCAGATACTGCGTCCCGGCGACATCCTGTTGGTCGACGGCAACACGCGGGTCAGCACCGCGATCAAGTACCTGACCCAGTCCACCTGGTCGCACGCCGCGCTGTACATCGGTAACGCGCTCGGACGTGCCGCTTCGGGCGAGGAGCTGCCCGTCCTGATCGAAGTCGACATGGTGGAAGGCGTGTCGGCGGTGCCGCTGAGCAGGTACGCCGCTTTCCACACCCGCATCTGCCGTCCCGCGCGCTCACAGCCCGGAGGACGCAGCAACGCGTGGTCGCCTATGCCGTATCGCGACTGGGTCACACCTACGACCTGAAGAACATGATCGACCTGGCGCGCTATCTCCTGCCGATGCCGCCCCTGCCCAGCCGCTGGCGGCGTCGCATGCTCGCGCTGGGCAGCGGCGACCCGACCAAGTCCATCTGCTCCACCCTGATCGCGCAGGCGTTCCAATCGGTCGGGCTACCCGATCCTGCCCGAGCTCGTCGGCGCGCAAGCGATCCTGGCGCCGAGGAGCACAACCGCGAGATCCTTACCATTCGCCACTACAGCCTGTACACGCCGCGCGACTTCGACATCTCGCCGTACTTCGAGGTGGTCAAGCCCACCATCGAGCACGGCTTCGACTATCGCGGCGTGACGGCCCGCGCAGCGGGCAGCGCCTACGCCGGGAGCCATGGCGCGTCCGCGCAGCTCGCTCCCAAGCGGACTTTCCGGCAACGACGCCACGCCTGCGTTCGTCGCCTGAGTCGCCGCCAAGTCGGCCGGCCCGGCCCCAGCAAGGGCTCGATTTGCGATAGCATTACGCCCTGCGTTCCGCTCGCATGCAACGATCCCGCGGCGTCCGCTAGAGCCTCCCTCGAAGTCGATTTCGTCCCGCCCGAATGCAGTTGCTGCGGGTTGAAGCGCTGACCTGTCGGCGTTTCAATCGCCTCGTCGAATCCACGCCGATCATGCGGATGTTCCTCTGCTGGCGCCGCCCTGTTCTTCGCGGCCGCTGCTCAGCACGCTGCGTTCCGCAGCGTCCCGGCCACCGCGGCGGACGTGTTCGAGCTGGAGCCGGACTACGTCTACGGCAAGAACCGAAAGCCGCGGCTGGGCTACCACAAGCCCGAGGTGTTCGATCCGCTGAGCGACCAGCTCTATCAGTCCGGCTACCGCGACTTCCCGCCCACCGCCATTCCGGACGAGTTGAAAGCAGGTCGATGCGCTTGACTCGCGTGCAGAAGATGGGGCGCATCCTGGTCTGCGCGGACGGTTGGTTCTGGCCGTTCTCGCGCACGGCGCACAAGAACGAACCGCCCGGCGATCGAGATCGAGATCCTGCAGTCGATCGCCAAGAAGCATGGCTGGGAGCTCGACATCTCCTGGGTCAACATGGCCACGCGCTTCGGTCCCGGCGCGCCGGGCGGCGCCTATTCGCGCTCGATCGACAAGGGCATCTGCGACATCGTCCTCGGCCTCACCGTGACGGGCGACGATCATCACATGGCCGGGCACCAGCTCGTCTTCAGCCAGCCCTATCATGAGCACCGGGTTCGTGCTGGTGACGCAGGGATCCGCGAAGGGCTGCGCAGCGCTGGACGACGTCAAGGCGCAACACGTCCGCATCGGCGTGCCGGCCTACTCGCCCATGCACGAATACGTGCAGGCGCACGGGTTCGAGTTCGTGACCTTCTTCCAGAACTATCAGGTCATCGATGCACTGATTCGAGGCGAGGTCGACGCCGCGATGATCTGGTCGGGAGCCATTTCCAAGGCCAGGCTGGAGCATCCCGAAGCCGAGTTCGAGATGGCCAAAGGCTACGTCCCGATCCCCGACATGCGCTGGAACAGCGCCTGGGTGGTCAAGGAGAAGGAGACGGAGCTGAAGCAGTTCATCGACGAGGCATTCGCCGAGATGCTCAAGAGCGGCGAGATCAAACGCATCGTCGAGCGGTACGGGATGCCGTTCTATCCGCCGTTCGAGCACACCAGGAGGGGAGGATCTAATCCATGATCGATAAACTCATTCAACTGAGCATCCTGTCCGGCGGCCTGCTGCCGCTGATGGGATGTTGTTGCTGCTGTCACCCTGGCGGTGATCGTCGAGCGCTGGTACTTCTTTCACCGCGTGCTCAAGTCGGGCCTGGCCATGGAGCACGACCTGCAGCTGGTCGAATACCAGAACGTCGAGAAGCTCGAACAGCTCGCAGCCCACTACGACGGCTCGCTGCAGCGCTCGATCCTCTCCTCCGCCCTGGCCTCGCGCGGCGAGGACGCCGACACGATGGATCGGCACATCGAAGAAGCGATCATGTGGCAGCTTGCCCAAGATCGACAAGCATGTGTGGGTGCTGGACACGGCCGTGACGCTCGCTCCGCTCATGGGCCTGCTCGGCACCATCGTCGGCATGGTCCACGCCTTCGACGTCCTCGGCACCTCGGGGACGGGTGGCGCCGCCGCCAAGATGGTCACGGGCGGCATCGCCGAAGCCCTCGTGGCCACTGGAGCAGGCCTGCTCATCGCCATCATCGCCGTGCTGTTCCTCAACCACTTCAACAAGCGCATCCGGCTGGCACTGCACCAGATGGACCTGCTCAAGGTCATGGTGATGAACCGGTTCTACGGCGGCGGCTCGACCCATCAAGGGGTGCCGGTGAGAGAGGCGCATGCCGCCAACGTGACCGGGATCAAAGGCGGGAGAGGCCAATGACGCGCCGCGATCGGCCCAGCTACTTCGACTCCCACCGGCCGCGGGTGGAAGTCATCCCGATGATCGACATCATGATGTTCCTGCTGGTGTTCTTCGTGGTCATCACACTCAAGATGATCGCCGGCACTGGCGTCGAGATGGATCTGCCCGGGTCGAGCTCCACGCAGGAGATCAAGTCCTCCACGATCACAGTCGGAGTGACGAAAGCCGGAGACACGGTGGTGGACGGCAAGACGCTGACGCCCGATGCGCTGAAGGACCGGCTCGTCGCGCTCAAGAAGGACAAACCGGTCGAAGTGGTCCTGGCCGGCGACAAGGAAGTGTCGCTGCAGACCCTGCTGAAGGTGATGGACAGCGTGCGCGGCGCGGGGATCACGACAGTGGGCATCGCCGCCAAAGCAGAAAAACGATGACGGCGGCGCCAGCCGGCTCGCGATGACCCCGGCCGAGTCTCGCGGCCAGAGGTCCGCTCTGGGCGCGGTTGCAAGACGACCAAGAACAGGCGCTACCGCTGTGGAAGGCAGCGCTGATCGCACTCGCGCCTCGAGCTTCTGGTGCCGCTGCTCGTTTTCGGCGTCGATTGGTCGTTTATCCCGCGGGAGGAGCCGCCCCCGACGCCGGTGATGTCGGTTCGGCTGGATGAACCGCCGCCCGAGATACAGCCGGAGCCGCAACCGCCGCGGCCCGAGCTGAAGCCCAAGGAGATCCCGCCGCCGCCCAAGAAGATCAAGCGGCGCAAGCCGGCGATCCCGATCGAGCTGCCGAAGCCGCTGCCCAACGAGGTGCCGTCCCGAATCGAGCTGCCCAAGCCCGAGCCGGAACCCGAGCCGGTCCGGCCGAAGGAAGAGAAAAAGCCCGAGCCGGTGCCCGAGGAACCCCCGCCGCTGCCATCGGTGTTCCGCGATGTGAAGCCGGTCAAGAAGGTGAAGCCGATCTATCCGCGGGAGGCGGAGGACCGGCACATTCAGGGCAGGGTCAAAGTCCGGCTCAGCGTCGACCTGGAAGGAAACGTGACCGATGCGCAGGTGCTGTCGGCCGACCCGCCCGGCGTGTTCGAAGAGTCCGTCCTGACGGCAGTGCGGCAGTACAAGTTCAAAAGAGACGGGACCACCTACGAAGCCGACCAAGAGATCGTGTTCAAGATCGACGACTGACGGATGCGGGGTTCAGCTCAGGGCGGACATGACTTCCGCCCGGATTAGTCCCTATCTTGACTATGCCGATCCCCGACTTCCCGCCAGACTGTGCGCGACTCCGACTCAGACTTCGCCGACAGATTGCCCTGCCAGCCGCAAGCTATCGAGTGGCAACGAAACCGATGGAGCGGACGAATCAAACTGAGCACTCGGTCAATCAATCGGCGCCGGATACGGTATGCAGGTCCGTGGCAACGCGGGCATACACGTGTGTTGGATGACATCAGCTGTGCAACACTCCAAAAGCAGCCAGGGAATTCTTCGGCTATGTTGAAACCACTTCATCACAAGGGTGGTTGATGCTTAGAGTAAGTCCAGCGTGAGGCAGCGTCCAAAAATGTGAAGGGATTCTCTTTCCTAAAATGTGAAGGGATTGTTCTTCTAAGCACTCGAGACGTCGCTCCGGGATGACACTATTGGCTGCAGATGCGCAACCGCGCACTCGTCTGTCATATAAACGCTACGCAATCGCCTGGGCACATCCCGCAGTTGAACGAGAGCAATGCGACGACGGCGACCGGGGACTGTCGTACCTGAGGGCGGCGTATAGTTAACATTTGCTGCTCGCCGGTTCCGGCGATCGCCCTGCTCCTAACATGAGGTCCGCATGAACGACCCCAAGACCACACCCTTGACCCCGGCCGCCTCTGCCAAGCCACCCAAGGTCTCCGACCGGATTCGCGACCGGATCAAGGCAGCCGGCCGGCGCTTTCACGCCAACGACAACATCGCCGAGTTCATCGAGGGCGAAACCGAACTGAGCGCCCTGGAGGACGAGTTGGCGGCGAACATGCAGTCACTGCTGGAAACGCTGGTCATCGATACGAGAAGCGACCACAACACGCGCGGGACGGCTCGGCGCGTCGCACGCATGTTCCTGCACGAGGTCTTCAGGGGCCGCTACCACCGCATGCCTGCGGTCACCGAGTTCCCGAATGCCGAACGGCTGAACGAGCTGATGATCGTCGGGCCGATCACGGTCCGCAGCGCCTGCTCGCACCATCTGGTGCCGATTCTCGGCAAGCTCTGGATCGGGGTGCTGCCGAGCGAGCAATCGAACCTGATCGGGCTGTCGAAGTTTTCCCGGATCGCGGACTGGATCATGAGCCGGCCCCAGATCCAGGAGGAGGCGGTGATGCAGCTCGCCGATCTGCTCGAAGCGCGCTTGAAGCCGGAGGGGCTGGCGATCGTCCTCGAGGCCGATCACTTCTGCACCCACTGGCGCGGCGTGAAGGACGAATCGCACATGACCAACAGCGTGATGCGCGGCGCCTTTCTCACCAACCCCGAGTCGCGCAAGGAGTTCCTGCAGCTTACACGGGGCTGACGAAAGACTGATGACGATGGTGAAGGTGTGGTTGTTCCCCCCTTAGAAAAAGGGGGCAAGGGGGGATTTGCAATCGCGGCCTAATGTCGAAGCAATGTAAATCCCCCTCCCGTCCCCCTTTTCCAAAGGGGGAAGACTGATGTGTGGTGTGTTCCCCCCTTTGAAAAGGGGGCAAGGGGGATTTGCGGCGGGTCAGTTGCGGTAGGCGATGCCCTTGCGGTCGAGCCAGCGCAACAGCGCCGGCCATTCCTTCTGCAGCTCCGCGCCACCGGGCCGCTCGAACTGGTCGAATCCCTTCTGCGCCGTCTGCTCCGACAGCAGCCCCACCTCGACCTGGCCGCCGGCCAGCGCATCGATCTGGATCTGGCAGGCGCAATCCAGGTAGTACATCAGCTCGAACGCTTCGCGCACGGAATCGCCCAGCGACAGCAGGCCATGATTGCGCAGGATCATCGCCTTCGAAGTCTTGCCCATATCGGCGGCGAGTCGTGGACGCTCGTCGAGCTCGAGCGCGATCCCTTCGTAGTCGTGGTACGTCAGCATCGAGTAGACGCGCAGCGAATGCTGGCTGATCGGCAGCAGCCCGCATTTCTGCGCTGACACCGCCACGCCCGCCCGGGTGTGGGTGTGGATCACGCAGCGGATCTCGGGCCGCGCATCGTGCATGCAGCCATGGATCACGAACCCGGCGTAGTTGATGCCCAGCCCGGTGGAATCGTCGATCACGTTGCCGTCCTTGTCGATCTTCACCAGGCTGGAGGCGGTGATTTCGTCGAACATCAACCCGTACGGGTTGATCAGGAGGTATTCGGTCCCGGGCACCCGCGCCGAGAAGTGCGTGTAGATCAGATCAGTCCACTTGTACAGCGCCGCAAGCTGATACGCAGCCGCCAGGTCGCAGCGCACCTCCCATTCCTCCTCGCCGACGCGCTCGCGCACGGACGGCGTACCCACGGACTTGAGTCTAGTCGCTGCGTCGCTCATTGCTCGCTCCTCGATCGGAATTCACGGGATGAATCATACGCCAGCGCGTGCCCGAGCGCGCTCGGGCGGGCAAAGCGGTCTAGCCTGCGCGGATCGTCCGCAGGTACTCTACGGCCTGATCGTCGGAGTCTGCCTAACCGCTGAAAGGGGAAACGCAATGGCGGCATTCGTGCTGGTGGTGCATCTGGAAGTCAAAAGCGACGCGATCGACCGCTTCATGCCGCTGGCGCTGCAGAACGCCAAGGCAACGCGCGAGACCGAGCCGGGCTGCAGGCAGTTCGACGTGGTGGTCGACCCGAAGGATGCCACCAAGGTGGTGTACTACGAGGTCTATGACAGCGAAGCGGCCTTCGCAGCGCACCAGCAGACGCCGCACTTCAAGCGCTACATCGACACAGCGCTCGTGCATCTGGTCTCGCGGACCCGCACCGTGTACCACCGCGTGGCGCCCTGACCCATGGAGCTTGCCGTCGGCGACCTCGCCCTGGCCGAGCGCTACAAGCTGATGACCGGGCTGGTCTTCCCGCGCCCGATCGCGCTCGTCTCCACCTGGAGTCCGAACGGCGTGGCGAACTGCGCCCCCTACTCCTATTTCAACGCCATGTGCGAAGACCCGATGCTGGTGGTGTTGAGCTTCAATGCTCGCTCGGACGGCAAGACCAAGCACTCGCTCGCGAACATCCTGAGGACCGGAGAATTCGTGGTCAACCTGGTCGATGAGCAGGTCGCCAACGGCATGCACATAGCGAGCATGGAATATCCGGAGGAGGTGAGCGAATTCGCGCAGGCGGGCTTTACTGCCGCGCCCTGCAGGAGCGTGAGTCAGCCCCGCATCGCCGAGGCGCCCGCGAGCTTCGAATGCCGCTTGTTCCGGCGCATCGAAGTAGGTCCCGTGCGCGACATCATTCTCGGAGAGGTGGTCCACCTGCACGCCCGCGACAGCATCATCGATCCGCAGACAAAGCGCGTGTCCGAGGCGAACTACCGGCCGGTCGGCCGGCTGTACGGAACCCGCTACTGCACCACCCGCCAGCGGTTCGATCTGCCGGGCCAACTGCCCGACTCGTACAGGTACGGGCGCAGCGTTCGCGCGTCTCACGCCCTTGGCGCCCTTCAGCTCCACCAGGTTGTCCTCCGGGTCGTAGACATAGATCGAGACGCCTTCGCCTTCGGCGCCGAAGCGCGGGCGGATCTCGCCCACCCTCGCTGCATGTGACCCGAGGTGCTGCACGATCTGGTCGACGTCGAAGGGCGAGACTCGCAGGCACACGTGATCCATGTTGCGCCCTTCCTTGCCCGGAGCGGCGCCCCCGACGCTTCCCAGCTTGCCGTCCACCGGCACCAGGTCGATCATCGCGCTCCCTGCGCGCAGGTGCACCAGCCCCAGGTCGGGGCGGCGCCACTCCAGGCTGCAGCCGAGCACCTTGCAGTAGAAATCGATCATCCGCTCGAGATCGCTCACGCGCAGGACGATGTGGTCGATATCCTGGATCTGGAACATGGGAGCACCCGGGGAAGACTGTTCGAGAAGATTACTCCTTCCCGCCCTTCCCTATTCGCCGGCCACCTCGACCACACGCGAACGCCGCAGCGCCTCGATGCGCTCGGTGGAGTAACCGAGGACCTGGGCCAGCACGTCGCGGGTTTGCTCACCCACGCGATACGGCGCCGGTCCGCCAGGGTGGACCGGCTTGCCATCCACATGGAACGGCGTCGCGATGACGCGCACGGGGCCGCGGCTGGGATGCGCGACCTCGGGAAATGCAGATCGGGCGGCCATCTGCGGGTGCGCGACGACCTCCTCGGGCGAGAGCAACGGCACCGAGGGTATGCGCGCGGCGGATAGCGCCTGTAAAGCCTGGTCGACGCTGTCGAAGCTGTCGAGCCACTCGCGCAGGATTTCCATCAGAGCGGGCCAGTTCTTGCGCCACGCGCCCGGAGTAGCGAAGCGCTCGTCGGTCGCCAGCTCGGGGTCGGCCGATCAATTCCACCAGCCGCAGCCACAAATGCGGCGCACCGACCGCCTGCAGCGCCACATGGCGCTCGCCGATGGGATGCACCAGCATGCCAACGCGCGGCGCGCGCAGCACCTCGGCCCCGTTCAGCAGAGCGTTGAATGTGATGTCATCCGCCGCGATCAGGCACTCGAGCATCGACACGTCGAGATACGCCCCGCGCCCGCTGCGCCCGCGCCGCACCAGCGCCGCACAGATTGCACCGAAAGCGTGGGTCCCCGCCAGCACGTCGGCCGCCTGCAGATAAGACACGCGCGGTTGGGTTTCGCCGGCGCGCTCGAGGTCCATCACTCCGGAGATGGCGTTGATCAGATGAGCGTAGGCCTGCATCGAGCTGAGCGGGCCGGTCTGGCCAAAGCCGGAGATGGAGCAATAGACGAGATCCGGTCGCAGCGGCCGCAACGTGGCGTCGTCCAGGCCGTAGCGCGCCATCACGCCGGGCGAGAAGTTCTCCACCACTACGTCCGCCATGCGGATCAGGTCGAGCACAACCTCGCGCGCCTGCGGGTGAGCGAGATCGATCGCGATGCCCTGCTTGCCGGCGTTCAGCCGCACGAAATAGCTGCTCTGGTCGGTGCGTCCGGGTTCGAGCTGGAGCACGCTCCGCCGCACTTCGTCGCCTTCGCCCGGGCGCTCGATCTTGATCACGCGCGCACCGAGGTCCGCCAGCAGGCGCGTGCAGTAAGGGCCCGCGAGCACGCGGGTGAAGTCGACGACGGTGAGGCCGGCGAGCAGCGGTTCGCCGGCCGCAGGCGGTGCGGTTGAGCTCACTCGAGAGACATCGTTGCGCTAGCGTCCATATCGCGTCTTGGGATCGTCCGCCGCATCGAGATACTCTGTTTTCGACTCGCCCATACCGGTCACCTGGACGGTGGCGCCCTCGGGGCCAGCGATGTCGAAGTGGACCTGATTCGCCGGGATCAGCACAAAGCTTCCAGCCGGCATCGCCACCGCCTTGGCCGCGTCGAACTGCGCTCCGATCCCCTGCTTCCAACTGCCCACGAGAATCGTGAGGCCCCGGTCATCCGTGTGGGTGTGCGGACCAAGCTGGTAGTTGGGCGGGAATTTTGCCCGCACGGTGAAGAACCCGGGCTTGCCCATACCTCCGGCGAGCACCGCGAAGGTGACCCCGGGATACGCCGGGCTTTCGATCCAGTTCAGCTGCTCCGGCAGCAGCGGGCTCCACTCGACGGCCCTCGCCGCGCTGCCGAAGCAGAGCACTGAGACCAGGAGCAATGCTCGCGCGTACCCTGCTTCGAGCTGAACATTCCCCTCCTCCTTCCCGGCGGTCCGACGGCTCGGACGAACCGCTCTACAGCGCTCAGTACGATCCCGAAGGCTTTACCGCCGCGGCGCTGCCCTGCCGCATCTCGGCCACCGCCCCTTTGGCCGCGGCCGCGAGGAACGCGTTGTCCGCGAGCAGGGTCACGAACTGGTAGCCGATCTCGATCATCTGCTTCGCCATGGCGGTCGATCCGCAGTGGATGCCTGCGTAGATGCCATGCTTCTTCGCACCCTGCGCGATAGTCTTGATCGCGTCGAGCACGATCTTGTCCGTCGGCACGCCGGAAGGCCCGCAGCCGAGCGTAATCGCGAGATCGTTGGGCCCGACGTAGAGCGCATCGAGACCCGGCACGCTCAGGATTTCATCCAGCTTCTCGACCGCCTGCTTGGTTTCGATCATCGCCATCGCGACGACGGTGTCGTTGGCGTGCTTGAAGTAGTCGGCCCCGGCGTACCACGTGCGCGCGCACGGGCCCGAAGCTGCGGTAGCCTTTCGGCGCGTAGCGGCAGGCGCCGACCAGCGCCTCGCACTCTGTCGCGCGTGTTGATCATCGGACAGACGATGCCGTAGGCGCCGGCGTCGAGCAGCTTCATGATGATGCCGGGCTCGAGCCATGGCACGCGCGCAATCGGCACGTGTCCGATGGTGCTGATCGCCTGCAGCATCGTGACCGCGGTCTGGTAGTCCACCAGCCCGTGCTGCAGATCCACCGTGAGGCCATCCCACGCCGGCCTGCGCCATGTTCTCGGCCGCGACGGAGCTGGGAATTCCCAGCCAGCCGTTGATCACCGCTCCGCCGTGCTTCCAGATCGTCCTGACGTTGTTTTCTCGCATGCTCTCCGCCTGATTGTGCCGGTCCAGAAATGGACTCGATCATTACGCGGGCTCGACTTTGCCGCGCTGCGATCTTTCCGTGGACCCGAAGCCCGAACCGGTCTAGGATTTCTCGCCGAACCCAAGGAAGCTGCATCATAAGACAAACGCCGAGCGCGCGGGTCGGCCTCGGCTGGAGGAGACGAAAAAATGCCGTCGCGTCAGTTCGATCGTCGCCGCTTTCTGGCTGCCTCGGCCGCGCTGCGCGGCTCTGTGGCTGCCCCGTATGTCCGCACCTCGCATGCGGCGGGCACCCTGTCGGTCGGCTTCTGGGACCACTGGGTGCCCGGCGCCAACGACGTGCTCACCAAGCTGTGCAACGAATGGGCGGCGAAGGAGAAGGTCGATCTCAAGATCGACTACATCACTTCGCAGGGCAACAAGCTGCTGCTCACCATCGCCTCGGAAGCGCAGGCGAAGTCCGGGCACGACATTCTCTCGCTGCCCACCTGGTTCGGGCCCGGGCAGAAGGCCAGCCTGGAGCCGGTCGACGACGTCGTGCAGCCGCTGATCGCGCAATACGGCGCTTTGCCTGCGGCCGTCGAGTATCTCGGCAAGCAGGAGGGCCACTGGATCGCCGTGCCGGCCACCGCCGGCAGTCAGATGAAGGGGCCGTGCGCCCGCATCGATCTGTTCAAGCAGCACGTCGGGCTCGATCTCACCAAGATGTATCCGGCCGGCGCAGCCGCCGGACAAGGCGCTTACCGACAAGTGGACCTGGGACACGTTCCTGGTCGCCGCGGAGAAATGCCACAAGGCCGGCTTTCCGTTCGGCATCGGCATGGGACAAACCGCCGATTCGGTCGACTCGGCCGGTGCGATCTTCGCCGCGCACGGCGCACATCTGGTCGACGCCAAGGGCAACATCACCGTCAACTCGGACGAGACGCGCCAGGCGCTGGAATACTGCAAAAAGCTGGTGCAATTCCTGCCGCCGGACGTGTTCGCCTGGGATGACGCCTCGAACAACAAGTGGCTGATCGCCGGCAAGGGCGCGCTGATCATGAACCCGCCCAGCGCGTAGGCGGTCGCCAAGCGCGACAACCCGAAAGTGGCCGAGCAGCTGTGGACGTTCCCCTCGCCGAAGGGTCCGAAGGGACGCTTCAGCCCGGGACTGCCGTTCTTCTGGGGCATCTGGAAGTTCTCCAAGAACAAGGCGGCCGCGAAGAGCCTGCTCACGCTATCTGTCTCAGCGCGCAGCGGTCGAGCAGCTGGTGATCGCGAGCGGCGGCTTCGACATCCCGTCATTCGCCGGGCTGCGCGACTTCAAGATCTGGGCCGAGGTGGGCCCGCCGAAAGGGACGCTCTACCACTATCCGCCGTGCGGCGATCAGATCGTCCACATCGCCGGCGCACCGGCGCCGGCGCCGATCGCCACCCAGATGTACACCCAGGCCACCGATCACCAAGATGATCGCCAAGTTCACGCAGGGCGGCGAGTCGATGGACAAGGTCATCGCCTGGGCGGCGTCGGAGCTCGAAGGCTTCATGCGCGTCTGAGCGCGCAGCGCATAGGGAGACGCACCATGGCCGATGCGGTAGCGCGCGGCGTGCGCCTGAGCACCGGCCGGCGCGAGGAAGGCTGAAGAAATTCCTGCGGCGCAAGTCCACCATCGCGTTCGCTGATGGCGCTGCCGCTCATCCTCATCATCGGCTCGCTGGTGATCTACCCGGCGTTCTACTCGATCTACCTCGCGACGCTCAACAAGTCGATGGAGCGCTTCGTCGGCCTCGGCAACTTCACCTTCCTGTTCACGCGCGAAACCTTCTGGATGGTGGTCAAGCAGTCGATCATCTTCGCGGTGAGCGCCGTGGTGTTCAAGGCGCTGATCGGCTTCTGGTCGCGCATTTCGTGCACAACGTTCCGGTCAAGGGGCAGCGCAAGTGGCGCGGCATGCTGCTCGTGCCGTGGGTCATTCCGCCGGCGATGAGCACGCTCGCCTGGCTGTGGCTGTTCGATCCGTCCTACAGCGCGTTCAACTGGCTGCTCGAGCGGATCGGCACGAGCGGCGTGCCGTGGCTGGGCAATCCGTACTGGGCGCGCTTCGCGGTGATCCTGGTGAACGTCTGGGTCGGCGCGCCGTTCTTCATGATCATGTACCTCGCGGCGCTCAAGTCGGTGCCGGAGCAGCTCTACGAGGCCGCCGCGATCGACGGCGCCAACTGGTGGCAGAAGATGTGGTACATCACGCTGCCGATGATGCGCAACATCATCGCCATCACCGCGCTGTTCTCGCTCATCGTCACCTTCGCCAACTTCGACATCGTGCGCGTCCTGACCGACGGCGGCCCGGTGGACCAGACGCACGTGTTCGCGACCTGGGCCTTCAAGCTCGGCATCGAGAGCAACGACATCCCGCTGGGCGCCTGCGTGTCGCTGTTCATGTTCCCGATCCTCGCGATCGCGGCGATCTTCATCCTGCGCGACATCAGCCGGCGCGGGAACGAGGCCTGAGCTGGCCACGGCGCGCACAGCCATCGGCCGCAACGCGCCCGCCCCGCACGGCCCGGGAGCATGCGGCGCGACCGCCGCCGCGCGCTGGTCTGGTCGTATGTGTTCCTGGTCATCTTCGTCATCTTCTTCCTGACGCCGCCGGTGTACATGCTGATCACCTCGCTCAAGACCAGCGCGGAGATCTCGGCGGCGACGCGCGCCCTGGTGGGTCTTCGATCCGACGCTGCAGAACTACGTCGAGCTGCTGACCTCGCCGACCTATCTGACGTTCTTCCGCAACTCGGCGATGGTCGCGCTGCTGGTCGTCGTCATCACGATGCTGGTGAGCATCCCGGCGGCGTTCGCGCTTGTCGCGGATGAAGTTCTGGGGCTCGGCGACGCTCGCCACCGGCGTGTTCCTCACCTACCTGATTCCGGACACGCTGCTGTTCATCCCGCTGTTCAAGATCTTCGTCTTCCTGCACGAGCTGACCGGGATCGAGTTCATCAACCACTGGTGGGTCCTGGTCATCCTCTACCCGACGCTCACGATGCCGTTCTGCACCTGGATCATGATCGGCTACTTCAGCAGCATCCCGAAGGAGCTCGACGAGGCCGCGCTGATCGACGGCGCCGGCTATCTGCAGATCCTCACCAAGATCTTCATCCCGGTGGCGCTGCCCGGCATCATCGCCGCGACCATCTTCGCCTTCACCGTGTCCTGGGCGCAGTTCCTCTATCCGCTGGCCTTCACCACCTCGGCCGATCAGCTGGTGCTGCCGGTGGGCATCGTGACCACGCTGATCAAGGGCGACGTGTTCAACTGGGGCCAGATCATGACCGGCGCGCTGCTCGGCGCCGCACCGCCGCTGATCATCTACGCCTTCCTGATGGACTACTACATCGCCGGCCTCACGGCCGGTGCCACCAAGGGATAACGGATTCTCAGGACCGGCCATGGCTCAGGTGACGCTGCGCAACGTCACCAAGAACTACGACGAGACCCCCGCCGTGCGCGGCATCGACCTGGACATCGCGGACAAGGAGTTCGTCGTCCTGGTCGGACCCTCGGGCTGCGGCAAGAGCACCACGCTGCGCATGATCGCCGGTCTCGAGGACATCACCGACGGCGAGGTTCTGATCGGCGGCGAGGTGGTCAACGACGTGCCGCCGAAGGATCGCGACATCGCCATGGTGTTCCAGAACTACGCGCTGTATCCGCACATGACGGTGTTCGAGAACATGTCCTTCGGCCTGCGCCTGAAGAAAGTCGCGAAGGACGAGATCAAGGCGCGGGTCGAGAACGCCGCGCGCATCCTCGACATCAGCGAGCTGCTGGAGCGCAAGCCCAAGCAGCTCTCCGGCGGGCAGCGCCAGCGCGTGGCGATGGGCCGCGCCATCGTGCGCGATCCGAAGGTGTTCCTGTTCGACGAGCCGCTGTCCAACCTCGACGCCAAGCTGCGCGTCCAGATGCGCACCGAGATCAAGAGAGTGCACCAGAAAGTGCGCACGACCACGATCTACGTCACCCACGACCAGGTCGAAGCGATGACGCTCGCCGATCGCGTGGTGGTCATGAACGCGGGCCTGATCGAGCAGGTCGGCGCGCCGAACGATCTGTACCATGCGCCGGCCACCACGTTTCGTCGCCGGCTTCATCGGCTCGCCGGCCATGAACTTCGTGCCCTGCGGACTGGAGGAGTCGGCCGGCGCGCTGCGCGTCCGGCTGGGCGACGACATCGCATTCCCGGTGCCGGAGAACCGCACCGAGCGTTACCGGCCGCATCTCGGCCGCGGTGGTCTGCTGTTCGGCTTGAGGCCGGAGCACATCATGGAGCAGCGCCCGACCTTGGAGCCGAATCAGCATCCCTTCGAGGTCCCGCTCGACGTCACCGAGCCGATGGGAATGGATACACTGGTGCACTTCCTGGTGAGCGGAACGGAGGTGTGCGGCCGGGTCAACCCGAACGCCGCACCGCAGGCCGGCAGCCGCATGAAGCCTGGTCGCCGATCTCGACCACATGCACCTGATCGACGACGAAACCGGAAAGGTGCTCTAAACATGCGTGCTGCAACGCTAGCCATCCCCGCCAACGCACTCCAGCAGCTGGTGGCCGATATCTTCGACACCGCCGGTTGCTCGCGGAGCGAAGCGGAGCGCATCGCGCTCTATCTGGTGCGCGCCAACCTGGCCGGGCACGACAGCCACGGCGTGGTCCGCGTCCCGCGCTATATCCAGATGAAGCACGAGGGACTGATCGTGGCCGATCAAGAGGTCGACGTGGTGGTCGATACGCCGGCGCTGGCCGTAGTCGACGGGAAGTATGGATTTGGCCAGACCGTCGCACCGCAGGCGGTCGCGCTCGGGATCGAGAAATGCAAGCAGATGGGTCTGGCTGCGGTGGCGCTACGCCATGCCGGTCACATCGGACGAGTGGCGGACTGGGCCGAGATGGCTGCCGCGGAGGGGCTGGTGTCGATCCACTTCGTGAATGCCGCCGGCAGCGTTCTGGTCGCGCCGTTCGGCAGCGTCGAGCGACGCTTCTCGACCGCGCCGTACTGCGTGGGCGTGCCCTTGCCGGACCGCGCGCCGCTGGTGCTCGATTTCGCGACCTCGATGGTCGCCGAGGGCAAGGTTCTCGTCGCCAGCCAAGGCGGCAAACCCATCCCCGCCGACGCATTGATCGGACCGGACGGAGTTCTCAGCGACGACCCGCGCCTGCTGTACGGCGAATACAAGCCGGGCGAACGGCGCGATATCCGCAAGGGACTCGGCGCGCTGGGCACGTTCGGCGGACACAAGGGCTCGGGCCTGGCGCTGATGTGCGAAGTCCTCGGCGGCGCGCTCACCGGCAACGGGTGCACCGCGCCGGATCGGCGCTTCTCGAATGGCATGTTCTCGCTGTATGTCGATCCCGCACGCATCGATCCGGACGGCCTGTTCCCGCAGGAAGCCATGCGCTATATCGCCTACGTCAAGGCGGCCAGAACCGCCCCGCCGGGCGAGGAAACTCTGGTGCCAGGGGAACCGGAAGAGCGAACCCGCGCCCAGCGTCTAGCCGATGGCGTGCCGCTGACGGACGAGACCTGGGGCTTCCTTCTCGAAACGGCGCGTTCCGTCGGCGTGGAGGAGTCGCGCATCCAGCGGGCAGTAGGCAGCGCGGCGTGAGCGTGCGGATCTGAAGCGCCTCCGCATCCAGCCAACCGAAGACTGCGGCATTTCCCTTCGAGACTGGGAAAATGCAAGCGGGATGCCTGCGGTTGCACCGCGTCATGGCCACGTTCCTGCCAAAGCAAGCAGGATTGACACTCACCGAAGCTCACACGCGGACGGTCACGCTCATGCCTTGACTGCGCGCCACCCGGCGCCCATGATAAATGTCGGCGCGATGGGAATTACGCGATGGGGAACTAAAAAGCGCCTAGAACATGCTGACGTCCTGCTTACGCGATCACAGAGGAGGGGGAGCGATGAACAAGTTCTGGGCGGCACTGGCGCTGGCGGGAGCGGGCTCCCTGCCATGCGGGACGGCGCAGGCTGAGCCGGTCAAGATCGCCGTCATCGAGACGCTGTCTGGGGGCCAGGCCGCTGTCGGTAAGATGTTCCTCACCGCGATCAACTACGGCCTCATCAAGGTGAACGGCGAGAAGGCCTGGCCCGACGGCATCGTGCTCCTCGAGTACGACAACCAGGGCGGCCCCTCGGAGGCCGCCGACAAGGTCAAGGCCGCCATCAACGACGGCGCTCAGATCATCGTCCAGGGCGCGTCCTCCGCCATCGGCGGCCAGATCACCGACGACGTGCGCAAGCACAACCTGCGCAATCCCGGCAAGGAAATCATCTACCTCAACGTCGGTGCCGAGGCGATGGAGTTCACCGGCTCCAAGTGCCACTTCTATCACTTCCGCTGGAACGGCAACGCCGAGATCCGGCTGCGGGCAATGCTGACGGCGATGAAGGACACCAAGACGCTGGGCACCAGGGTGTACGTGATCGGCCAGAACTACAGCTGGGGCCACGACGTCGAGCGGCTGGTCAAGGAGTACGCCAAGTTCGGCAACTACACCGTGGTAGGCGACGTCATCCACGATGTCAACAAGATCCAGGATTTCTCGCCTTACGTCGTCCAGATCAAGGAGGCCAACCCGGACACCGTCATCACCGGCAACTGGAGCAGCGATCTGCTCCTGCTGATGAAGGCGGCCGGCGATTCCGGCCTCAAGGTGCGCTTCGCCACGTACTGGATGGACCAGCCGGGCAACGTGGCCAACGCTGGCGCGACGGCCATCGGCCACTTCAACGTCTCGAGCTTTTACCCCGAGGCCAACGGCCAGGCGACGCAGAAGTTCGCCGACGACTTCAAGGCCAAGACGGGCCAGTATCCGGTGTTCATTCAGGGACACACCGTCCACGGCATCTGGGGTCTCGGCGAGGCGCTGAAGAAGGTGAAGCCGGGGCCCGACGGCAAGCTCAACGTCAAGCAGCTTGCCTTTGCCATGGAGACCGTGACCGTCAACACCAGCATGGGCGAGGTCGCGATGCGCAAGGAGGATCACCAGGCCCTGCTGCCGCTGGTGGTCGCCACCGTCTCCAAGGATGCCAAGTACAAAGTGGACGGCACCGATATGGGCTTCAAGCCGATCCGCCTGATTTCGGGAAAGGACGCCGCGAGCCCGGTGCAGTCGAGCTGCAAGATGGAGCGCCCGGGCGCCTGACCGTCACCGTCCCGGTGACAGACCGGAGCGCTTGGCCTGCAGCGGCGGGCGCTCCAGAACTCTCCTATCACTCTTCTCGGAGCGCCTGGCGTGGAATTCCTCGTCGTCTCGGTGCTGAACGGCGTCATTCACGGGCTCCTGCTGTTCATGGTGTCGGCCGGCCTGACGCTCATCTTCGGCATGATGGGCGTGCTCAACTTCGCCCACGCCTGGTTCTATATGCTGGGCGCCTACATTGGCTTCACGCTCACGCGCACGGTGGGGTTCTGGGCCGGGCTGATCGCCGCCCCCTTCATCGTTGGACTCTGCGGCGTGCTGGTCGAGCGCTACATGCTGCGCCGCGTGCATCGGTACGGCCACACCCACGAGCTGCTCTTGACCTTCGGCCTGGCCTTCATCATCGAAGAGGTGATCAAGCTCTTCTACGGCGATTTTCCGGTGAACTACGCCATGCCGTCCTACATGAAGTTCGCGGCGTTCACCATATACGAGACGAACTATCCGTTCTACCGGCTGTTCATCGGCGGGGTTGCCCTCGTCATGTTCGCCGTGCTCTACGTGCTGCTGACGCGCACCCGGGTCGGCATCATCGTGCGGGCCGCCACTTATCGGCCGGTCATGGTCGAGGCACTCGGCCATAACCTGCCGGTGATATTCATGAGCGTGTTCGCCACCGGCGCCGCCCTCGCCGGCCTGGCTGGCGCTGTCGCCGGTGCCTTTTTCCCGACCGGCCCCAACATGGCTGTGGACTTCGGCACGCTGGTGTTCGTCGTGGTCGTTGTCGGCGGGCTCGGCTCGCTGGAAGGCGCGCTGGTCGCCTCGCTCCTGATCGGCCTGTTCATCTCCTTCTCGGCCGGCCTAAACCGGTCGCTCGCCGACCTCCTGGCCCTCGTCGGCCTCGGCGGCTGGGCGCGCGAGGTGGGCGGCCTGCTGACCCTTCAGCTCTCGACGGTAGCGGCCAGCATGCCGTTCCTGCTGATGCTGCTGGTGCTGCTGATCCGCCCGGCCGGGCTCTTCGGTGACCGCCAGTGACGATACGGTCCGGCTGGATCGGCGTCGGCGCCCTGGTCGCCCTCCTGCTGGTGCTGCCGCTGGTGCTCACGCCCAATCTGATGAACGCCGCCATCAAAATGATGATCGCCGCGCTGTTTGCGCTGTCGTTCAGCCTCGCGATGGGGCAGGCCGGCATGCTGTCTTTCGGCCACTCCGCCTACTACGGCCTCGGCGCCTTCGCCACGCTGCACCTGATGAAGGCAGTGGAGGGAAACCTCGTGACCTGGCCAACCCCGCTCCTGCCGCTGGCCGGAGCCGCTGCCGGATTCCTGTGCGGCGTCGCGTTCGGCTGGCTCGCCACCCAGCGCACCGGGCGTCTACTTCGCCATGGTGACGCTGGCGCTGGCCGAGCTGCTCTACACGCTCGCGCCGACCTGGAACTCCGTCTTCGGGGGCGAGGCCGGCATCTCCACGATGCGGATGAATTCGTGGTCGATCAACTTCGCGAGCGACACCGGGGTCTACTACCTGACGTTCGCGTGGGTCGCCGTGTCGACGTGGTGCCTGTGGGCGTTCACCCGCACGCCGATGGGTCGGCTCGCCCTCGCCATTCGCGACAACGAGCAGCGCGTCCGCTTCCTCGGCTTCAACACCCACCGGGCCAAGACACTGATCTTCGCCACCTCCACCATGTTCACCGGCGTGGCCGGGGCATTGCTCGCCATCGCCAACGAGGCGACCAACTACACGATCTTCAGCGCCCAGGCGTCGGCCAACGTGGTCCTGCAGACCTTCATCGGCGGGGCGGGCACCTTCTTCGGGCCGGCGCTGGGCGCGGCCCTCATGACGTTCTTCGCGCGCATGACATCCGACTTGACGCGCTCCTGGCTCCTGTACCAGGGCCTCATCTTCGTGCTCGTCATGCTGTTCGTGCCGGAGGGCATCGGCGGGCTGATCTCGGCGCACGCGCGCCGGCTGGGGACGACCGCCATCAGGCACCTGACGCTGCCGTATCTCCTGTGCCTCGTCGTCGGGGCGTTGCTCGGCGCCGGCGTGGTCTTCACCGTCGAGAGTGTGCACGTCGTGATGTCGGACGCGTACTCGGTCCTGCGCCGCACCAACGGCGGCGCCCTGGTGCCGTACCCGTTGTTCGGGCGCACGTTCGATCCCCTGTCTGCGTGGACCTGGGGCATTCCCGTGGTGTCGATCCTGGCCGGTGCCGCGCTGTTGCCGCTCGCCCGGCGCCTGACGCGCCAGGGATGGAGCCAGGCGCTCCAGGAGCGCGCGGCATGAGTCCGGCCGCGCCGGTCCTGGTGCTGCGCGACGTGCGCAAGGCGTTCGGCGACACCGTCATCATCCGCGGGGTCAACCTCGAGGTGATGCGCGGCCAGCGCCATGCCCTGATCGGCCCGAATGGCGCGGGCAAGTCCACGCTGTTCAATCTGATCTCCGGGCACTACGTGCCGAGCACGGGCCAGATCCTGCTCAACCAGCAACCGATTGCCGGGCTCACCCCGTACGCGATCAATCGCCGCGGCCTGTCGCGCTCGTTCCAGATCACCAACCTGTTCCCGCGCATGAGCGTGGCGGAGAACCTGCGCATCTCGGTGATGGGGCGCTACGGCCATCGCTTCACCCTGTTCCGGCCGGTGCGGCGACTCGCCCGGGTGAACGCAGAGGTGGACGAGTACCTGGAGAAGCTGCGCCTCACCCGCCGGCGCGGCGATCCGGCCGGCGCGCTCGCGTACTCCGAGCAGCGCACGCTCGAGATCGGCATGGCGCTCGCCACCAACCCCGAGATCCTGCTGCTGGACGAGCCCACGGGCGGCATGTCGCGCGAGGAGTCAGCCTACACCGTGGCCCTGATCCGCTCGGTGACCGAGGGGAAGACGCTGCTGATCGTCGAGCACGACATGGCCGTCGTGTTCACTTTGTGCGACCAGATCTCGGTGCTGGTCTACGGTGAGATCATCGCCAGCGGCGAGCCCGAGGCGGTGCGCGCCAATCGCCAGGTGCAGCGAGCCTACCTCGGCGAGGAGGCCGCATGAGCTACCGAGCAGGGGCCCCGGCCCTTCCGGCCGGGGATGCGAGCAAGGCGAATGCGGCCAGACGCCGACGCGCAGTCATTCGCATCTCGACGTCTCCTGAAGAGGCGGCCGCATGAGGTTGCTCGAGGTCGAAGGCCTGCACGCCCACTACGACAAGAGCCACATCTTGCACGGCGTGCACCTCGCCATCGGGGCCGGCGAGATCGTGAGCCTGCTCGGGCGCAACGGCTCGGGGCGCTCGACGACGCTGAAGACGATCATGGGACTGGTCCCGCCGAGCGCGGGCGCGGTGCGGCTGGACGGCGCCAACCTCGCCGGCGTGCGCGCCTACCGGATCGTGCGCGCCGGGCTCGCCTATGTGCCCGAGGAGCGCGAGATCTTCGCCAACCTGACGGTGGACGAGAACATGCGCATCGGTATGCAGGCGGCGCACCGCGGCGCACCGGTGTGGACGCCGAAGCAGATGTACAGCTACTTCCCGCAGATCGAGGAGCGGCGCGATACCAAGGCCGGGATGCTCTCGGGCGGCGAGCAGCAGATGCTCACCATTTGCCGCTCGCTGCTCGGCAACCCGCGCGTGATCCTGATCGACGAGCCAACCGAGGGCCTGGCGCCGATGATCGTGGAGGTGGTGACCGAAGTGATCCGCGACATCTGCCGCCGGGGCGTGGCCGTGTTGCTCGTCGAGCAGAAGCTCACCATCGCCCTCAGGATCGCCGCGCGCGTCTACGTGATGGGCCACGGCCAGATTGTGTTCGAGGGCACGCCGGCGGACCTGCGCAACGCACCCGAGGTGCGGCGCGACTGGCTGGAGGTCGCGTAGGGCGCGCGGCCCGCTTCGCGCGGGCCGTTCGCACCGGCCGTCCCGTCCACTGCTCTCGCTCTGGGCATGGTCAACCCAGGTACACAGCACGCCCCAGCCGTGCCGACTCCTGGGCCGCGAGCGCGAAGCGCAGGATCGCGCGCCCGTGCTCCCCGGTCAGTACCGGCGCGCCACCTGCGAGCAACGCGTCGATGTGGTGCCGCGTGGACTCGACGAAGCTCGCCTCCCAGCCGCTCGCCATGCTGGAGAACCCGCGCATCTCGCCGTCGGCGTCGAGCATGACCGGCGGCTGGTCGGAGATCTTGCCGTGGCCACGCGTGATCCACAGCACCCCGCGGGTGCCGGTGATCTCCAGACGATCGTCCTGAGCGTAGTGCACGGTGTCGATCTCCAGCTCGCGGGAGTAAACCGCTTCGAGATTGCCATAGCGGCCGCCGGCGAACTTCCACGTGACGATGGCCGGGCTGTCGACCACCTGGCCCGGTGCGATCTCGGTGCGGTGGATCCAGGCATGCACCTCCTGCGCCATCCCCATGAAGTGCCAGGCGAGGGCGAACTTGTGATGCCCGTCGTCGAACACGATCGGCCC
>CAVUHQ010000030.1:0-159144 GCA_963741215.1 uncultured beta proteobacterium | reverse complement strand
GCAGCAGTGCTCCCAGCTTAACCATAGAAACTGCGCAGTAGGCGCTGTCAACCTGAGTTGGCGATGCTGCGATGGAGTCACGGCTACCTCAATGGCCCAACCATGGCGGCCATCGCTTTCCTGCGAAGTCATCGCCCATTGCATTTGGCTCCGTTTTCGGTTCAGCCTGAGCTTTCGCGGCATCCAAGAGGTGATGCTCGAGCGTAAAATCGAAGTTCGCACGAGGCCATCCAGTTTTGGCGCTCACGCCCGCACTAGGTGAGTGTGTCGAGTTGCTGGTGGTCGGTTCCTGCGCTTTTCCGTCGGGATTTACCACCCACAACTAGCGCGTCTCGCTGCCATCGTGAACGTCATCAAGACCGACATCCCCGATCTCCTGATCCTCGAGCCGAGGGTATTCGGCGATAGCCGCGGGTTCTTTTTCGAGAGCTATAACCAGCGCGAGCTTGCCGACCTGACGGGGATAACCGACGCCTTCGTGCAGGACAATCATTCGCGCTCTGCGAGGAACGTACTGCGTGGGATTGCACTACCAGATCCAGCAGCCTCAGGGGAAGCTGGTTTGCGTCGTGGCCGGAACCGTGTTCGACGTGGCCGTGGACATTCGGCGCTCGTCGCCTACCTTTGGTCGTTGGGTGGGGGTAGAGCTTTCGGCGGAGAACAAGCGCATGGCGTGGATCCCAAGAGGGTTCGCGCATGGGTTTCTGGTGCTGTCCGAGCACGCGGAGTTTCTCTACAAGACGACGGACTTCTGGGCGCCGGAGTACGAGCGCTCGATCGCCTGGGACGATCCGGACCTGGCCATCGAGTGGCCGATCCAGGGGGCGCCGGTGCTATCGGCGAAAGACAAGGCGGGGTACCCGCCTCAGGCATGCCGAGGTGTTCGAGTGAAGCCGGCGTTCGAGTGAAGATCCTGGTCACCGGGGCGGCGGGCCAGGTCGGGTGGGAACTGGCGCGGTTGCTGCCGACCCTGGGGACGTCGTGGCCATTGACCTGGAAGGAATCGATCTCGCCCGCCGAGGATATCCGGCGCGTCTTGCGTGAGGTGCGGCCCGATGTGGTGGTCAATGCGGCGGCCTACACGGCGGTGGACAAGGCGGAGAGCGAGCCGGAGCTGGCGCGGCTGGTGAACGCGGTGGCCCCCGGCGTGATGGCCGAGGAACTGCGCGCGACAGGTGGCTTGCTGGTTCACTACTCCACGGACTACGTCTTCGACGGCACCAAGCCTGGCCCGTACACGGAGGAGGACGTGCCCAACCCGATGAGCGTCTATGGAGCCACCAAACTCGCGGGAGAGCGGGCCGTTCAGGCGGCTGGGGGCGCGCACCTGATCTTGCGCACGAGTTGGGTGTATGGCGCGAGGGGCAAGAACTTCCTGCTCACCATGCTGCGGCTGTTCGAGGAACGGGACGAGCTGAAGATCGTCGACGATCAGTTCGGGGCGCCGACCTGGTGCCACTGGTCGCAGAAGCGACGACGCGCGTCCTGAAGGTCTGCTCACGACGCTGCCGGCCGGGCCCGCTTGGAGCGGGAATGGAGCGGGATCTACCACGTGACGGCCGATGGTGAGACGAGCTGGTTCCGCTTTGCCTCTGCGATCCGTGCATTGCGTTATGCGGCGATCCGGTCGGCGCCGCGGCTGGTGCCGATCCCACCGCTGAGTATCCACTGCCGGCAAAGCGGCCGGCGAACTCGGTCCTGAGCAACGCGAAGCTCCACGGTCAGTTCCAGGGTGAGCCAACCGCCCTGGAGCAACCAACTGAGTCGGTGCATAGCCGCTATGAAAGTTGGCAAGCCTGCGCCGTAGTCCGAAAGATCGAGGCCAGGTGGCGGATCATCTGCTCGGTCGGTAGGTGAGCTCATGGAGGATCAGCAGGATCCAGACCGATACCGACAGGACCAAAGGTAGGTTCATCTGTGCGTACACGGATGAAGGGGTATACAGCGCTCAGGTCCGGAATGCGCTTATCACCGGGCACCTTGACTTGGCTGAATCGGACGGCGTCGTCAAGGAGCCGCTGTTCGCCGCGGCGAACTGGTTTATCGCCCGCTACCTCGGGGATGCGATGTCGACGGCTCGCGCCACCGTCATGCTGGCCGCAGTTTGCGCGCTCGCCTTCCTGGCGAGCGGGTCGGCGAACTTCGCGCGCACGATGTGGATCGCGATTCCGTTCGCGTTTCTGTCCTACTACCCATTCCACTACGCGCACTTGGACCTGGCGGAATTTTCCTGCTGTATCGCCATTTTGGCTTGTGTCGCCGCAACCAGCGCGCGCCTGCGCGGCGGCGCAAGCTGGACCGTAGCGCTAGGGGCACTGGCGGCCGCCGTCACATACGCGCTCAAGATTCAATTCTTGTATGTCGCCGCCATTGCGCCAACGGCTTTTTTCCTGGCAATCGTATTCAGGTGGTTGTCCGCTTTGCCAACTGGCAGGACGCAGTGGTCGACTTCGGCAGCGCGGTCCTGTTCGCCGCCATGTTTGCTGGCTTTTTCTTTTTGGTATGGGTTGTCCCGAACCGCGAGTTGTTTGTTCACGTACTCGCGACCCAAGTAGGCGAACGCGCCGACAGCCACGAGCAGCAGGGTCTTGCTGGTGCTCCACAATCTGCGCGGCCTGATCGGCGATGTGCGCGTCTGGCCGCTGTTCGTGCTCTTGTGGGGGTCGGCGCAACTGTCCTATGGCGGCAGTGGCGGGCTGGCGCCGGGACCGAGCGGGGCGCGCCAGGAGTGGATCGCCAGCGCTGCGCCGATCATGGCGTGGCTGGCTCTGGAGTCCCACAAGCTGGGGCTAAGCTATCTGCCAAGCCGATATCTGGTTTCAGCATATCTTGCGGCCGGCATGCTTGGCGCTGCGGGTCTGTCTCTCATGACGTGGCCGGCTATCAAGAGAACCCCCCGATCTGTTTTGGCGGTCGTTGCTACCTTGGGTGTGTTGGCGCTTAGCCTCAATGTCGTTTTCTTCGTCGACTCGCTGCGTGATCGTCGTTACGCGCTCCATGATGCGCAAGCAGCTTTTCAAGCGAGTGGCAAATGGCGTGGAAAAGTTGTGCTCGGAGCCTGGGCGGCTTCGCTTTTTGGGGTAGCGGCGCCATCACGCGCCCGGTCTGGAAGGGTTACTTCAACGATCGCGATATTCTTGCGCGCCATCATCCAGCGGCCATCGTAACCGAGCCAAACCAGGAGGATGCGCGAGGCGCCTTCGCCAGTGATGGCATCAGGTTGCCACCCAATGCTGATCACGTAGTCCAGGTCGGCCCTTGGACGGTCGATGTCTTCGAGATAGATACTGCACCCTCCCCAGCCCGATAGATGCACGACCGCCGGATGAAGTCCTAGTGAATCCCGGACCACAATGTGGTCGTGGTCAGCGAACGGAGAAGATCGGATCGTGTAGTCTCGCAAGCCATGCCTGCGTCATTGTCGGCACCCGGTCCGCTTAGGAACTCGACAATGGCCTGGCGTCCGTGCACGGCTTTACGACAGCCTGCGGCGGCGTCTGCTAACATCTGTCCATCGTTTGGATTACGCGCTGGCGCACTCAGATTCCTGACTAATCGATCCAATGCCTGCCACGGAAAAGTATTCGTTGCAAGGAAAGCGAGTGCTGGGTAGCCGGCCACAAGGGCATGGCCGGCTCGGCAATCGTGCGTCGGCTGGCCGAGCGAGGGCTGCGAGCTTCTGACCGTGGACCGCGCTGAGGTGGACCTGCGCAGGCAAAGCGAGGTCGAGGAGTGGATGGCGGCAACGCGGCCGCACGCCGTGTTTGTTGCGGCGGGGACGGTGGGCGGGATCGTCGCAAACGACACACGCCCGGCAGAGTTTCTCTACGACAATCTCGCGATCGAGACCAACATCATCCACGCGGCGTGGAAGGGAAGGGTCGAGAAGCTGCTCTTCCTGGGTTCTTCCTGCGTGTATCCCAAGCTGGCGCCGCAGCCGCTGACGGAGGACGCACTGCTCACGGGCCCGCTCGAGCCGACCAACCTCTGGTATGCGGTGGCCAAGATCGCTGGAATCAAGCTCTGCCAGGCCTACCGCCGTCAGTACGGCTGCGACTTCATCTCGGCGATGCCCACCAACCTCTACGGCCCTGGCGACAACTACGACCTGCAGCAGGGCCATGTGGCGGCGGCCCTCCAGGTGAAGATTCATCAAGCCAAGCGGTCGGCGGCGGCAAGCGTGGAGATCTGGGGTACCGGAACACCGCGTCGCGAGTTCCTGTTCGTGGACGATCTGGCCGACGCGTTGGTGTTCATGATGAACCACTACTCGGACGAGCCCCACCTCAACGTCGGGACTGGCGAGGACATCACGATCCGCGAGCTGGCCGAACTGATCGCGAGGGTCGCGGAGTACCACGGAACATTCGTGTTCGACCGCTCGAAGCCGGACGGAACGCCAAGAAAGGTGATGAACGTAGGCCAGCTCACCGCTCTCGGATGGCACGCGAAGACTCCGCTGCCCAAGGACTGAAGCAGGCATACGAGTGGTACGTCGGTCGCCGCAGTTCTGTGCCGGACGTCTGAGCCCGGTCAAGCTATTGGAGGGCTCGAGCCTTTTCGATCGCCAGAAATGAAGGAGGGCGGCCTAAGCCGCCCTCTGCGTAGGACTGTTCGAGGAGTTCGGTTAACCGAAAGTCTCGCTCTTCCGCAACCGCATCCAGCCAAGTAGACCCATGCCGGTGATCAGCATGGCTATAGTAGTGGGCTCTGGGATTGCCTGAGCAAAGGTAAGCGAGACGTCAAGTGACGACGCTCGATCACCGGTCCCTGTAGCTTCAAGGTATAGGTGCCTGGGCCAAGGCTGAGGGGTGTTGCACCCGGTCCAAACGTTGAATGCGCGAAACCGGCCAGCACTCCGGCGAACGTGTCATCCGCGACCACCGTACTGCTGGCGTCTAATATCCGAATGTTGACGCCGCCCAGATTTGGTTCATTGGCGCCGCCAACTTCCCACGCTGCTCTACCTATGAAGCTCCCGACCCCTGGGCCTACCGTGAACGTAGTCTCTTCGTGCAGGGCCCGAGCCCCTTTCGGTGGTAAAGGTGTTCAGAAAGAGCGTATCCCCGACATCAGCGGCGTCGCCACGGTTGCAGATGCGACCAAGTTACCGTAGTTCACCGATTGAACCGCCGCGGACGCAACTTGAGCGAACGCACTCCAGGCCCCCAGGCAGATCAGGGACATTAACCCTAACCGTACTGCACGAACGTTTCTGAGCTTCATACAATCCCTCCACGCGGTTGCGCGTAATGCAGTCCCCCGACCTCACCACGCAGTTTGAAAATTCTATTGCTAAGCTCTTTTCGGCGCTTCCCAAATCGCCCACCGCCGCGTTCTGTACCAACCTCTCAGCGTCTCGGCTAAAGGCACCCACTACATCCGGTGATGTTGCTAAGACTCGCTGATCCAGAACCCATTTGGCATTTGTGATGCCATGCTTTTACCTTCCGTAGACACTTTTAAGTATATCCGTAACGTGTTGGAGCGCAAGTGTTTTTTTGGGGTTTAGGCCGTCACATTTTTGCGACAGCATGTGGCCACCTTGAGGCATTGTTTTAATTTTTGCACCTAAACTTGTGCTTTGTTCGGGACTTAATAGTGATCGGACCCATCTCGTTCGATGCCATGTCTTAAGATGGCGACCGAAAAACCTATCGATTTGAGAGGTTAGAATAGTGAAGAATTGTTAACTTCGGCTCACGGCGACACTTTTTACGAGGGAATTCTTGGCCTGCCAGGTTCTGGGCCGTCTATCGACAACGCTCGCGCAACAAATTCTGGTACCAATAGTCCCTCTCCCGCTGCCTGCCAAGATACGGATACAAACATCCGACGACTGTGCGTTACCGCACGTACCAGAAGGATTCTCAGCCCGCCAACTCTCGCACAGCGGCGCCGTTGTCTTGCGCCGCCAGCGTAGGGTCCAAATCCGGTCCGCATTAGGCAGATGGATCTACTTAGTACACGTGATATAGAAAAATCTACACCGACAATGTGACGTTTTGACGTGCCGGATCGCCACGGCCGAGCCGAACCCTGCTTCGCAAATCGCCAGGTGATCATCCCAGGTCCTCATGCAATGTCCGGCATGGGGAAAATCGAGCCTTGGGGCCGGCACCGTATAAACTCACGTCTCGATTTTTGCCTAGCCCGGATATTTCACCAGGATTCCGATTTTTGGTTTGTTGAGAGCAAGGGCCACGCTGGTACTCGGTTTTGATGAGATGGTGCTCACGAAGTGGGCACTGAGCGCATTTTTGGGGACACTACCCCCTACCCCCGTTGTTTATAGCGTGCCGGGGACAGCACTACACAGCGGTTTACGGTGTGCTGGCAGCCAGTCTTGCGGCAGCCAGCGCGAACAGTTCGCGCAGTGGATGATGGCTGGCGAACATCAGGCGAACGCGACGGGTGTTGCGCAGCACGCCCACACCGATCTTCAGAAGCCGCGTGCGGATGGTCGCCGCGCAGGCGCGAGCGAGCTCGGTGCCACTCAAGGCCAGAGTGCGTAGTCGTTGCATCAGGGTGTAGGCCAGGGCGGCGAGCAGCAGGCGAAATTGGTTGGCGAGGAACTTGTGGCAGCTGGCCCGGGTGCCGAACAAGTCCAGCTGCGTCTCCTTGATGCGATTCTCGGCCTCGCCGCGCTGGCAGTAGAGTCGGTCGTAGAGCGCCGTGGCTTCACCTTGCACGTTGGTCACCACAAAGCGCGGGTTGTTGCCCTGGGAGCCGTATTCGAGTCGGGTGATCACGCGCCGCTCGTGATCCCAGCTGTCGGCCGCATAGCTGAATTCCCCGACCTCGCGTTGTTTCATGCCGCTGGCGGCATACTGCTCGGCCAAGGCCAGCTCAGTCAGCGACACGATCGCCTCCAGGCGTGCATTGCGCGCCATGCCCAGCACGTAGCCCACGCCATGGCGCTCGCACCAGCGCATCAGGCGCTGGCGGCAGAAGCCCGAATCCCCACGCACGATGATGGGCACATCAGGCCAGGCTCGGCGCAGGCGCGCGATCAGCAGCTTGATGAGCGCGCTGGCGTTCTTGGCCCCATCGATGCGGCTGCGGCGCAGATAGCAGGCGAGCAGGGCTTGGCCGCAGAACACGTACAGCGGCAAGTAGCAGTGGTGATCGTAGTAGCCGTGAAACTCGCGCAACTCCTGCTCGCCATGCAGCGGGATGTCCGAGGCGTCGATATCCAGCACCAGCCCCGCAGGGGCGCTGTCGTGGCTGGCGATGAACTGGGCCACCAATACCTCATGTAGCGCCCAGATTTGCCCTCGCGTGGCACGCGTTTCCATCCGGCACAGCGTGGGCGAGCTGGCCAGTGCATCGACTCGTCCCAGCGCCGTTTGCATCAGCACATCCTCGCGCAGCCGATCGTGATCGTTCAGATCCTCATGGCCGCAGCACAATCCATAGATGCGCTGCGCCAGCAGGTCGCGCATCGTGTGCACGATCCTGCCCGGATCGCGCGGATCGCTCAGCACCGCTGCCGCGGTTCGCGTCAAACCGATGCGCTCATCGACCTGCTTGAGCAGCATCATGCCCCCGTCGCTGGATAGATCCCCACCACTGAAATCGGCCTCGATCAGCCGCCGACCCAGCTTCCCAAATTCGATCTTATCTTCGGTACACTTTGGCATGGCGAAGCCTCCCTCCAAATTGCTCGCAACTCTTTGGAAAGCTTCACGCTTCGGAGGTTTCGCCTCCTCGCTAATGAAATATCCGGGCTAGGTCAACTCAAACCAGATGAAAGTTCTCGTCGTCGGCGGGGCCGGCTACATCGGTTCGCACATGGTCAAGAAGCTTCTCGATGACGGTCACCAGGTGGTCACCTTCGACGACCTATCCTCCGGCTTTCGCGATGCGGTGCTGGGGGGGGAGTTCGTTCAGGGGACCTTGGCGGACGTGGTGGCACTGGAGCAGGTGTTTGCCGCACATCGCTTTGATGCGGTGATGCACTTCGCCTCTTTCATTCAAGTGAGCGAATCTGTCCGCCATCCTTCGATCTACTATCGCAACAACCTGTGCAATACGCTGAACCTGCTGGATGCAATGGTGGCTGCGGAGGTGCGGCGCTTCATCTTCTCCTCCACCGCGGCCATCTTCGGCGAACCGACCTACGTGCCCATCGATGAGCAGCACCCGCAGCGGCCGATGAACCCCTACGGCGCATCGAAGCAAATGGTGGAGCGCGCCCTGCAGGACTACGACCGCGCTTACGGCCTGCGGTCGGTGTGCCTGCGCTACTTCAATGCCGCCGGGGCGCATCCCGAGGCGCGCATCGGCGAGCGGCACGTACCCGAGACGCACCTGATCCCTTTGCTGCTGCAGGTGGTCTCCGGGCGGCGCGAGTCGGTGCAGGTGTTCGGTCGCGACTACGACACGCCGGACGGAACCTGCATCCGGGACTACATCCACGTCATGGATCTATGCGAAGCGCATCTACTGGCGCTCGAGCTTCTCGACAACGCCGATGAGAGCATGGCTTTCAACCTTGGCAACGGCAACGGCTTCTCGGTGCTGGAGGTGATCGCGGCGGTGGAAGAGGTGACCGGCGCGCAAGCTGAAGGTCGTGGATGCGCCACGGCGTGAAGGCGACCCGGCCCGCCTCGTAGCGGATTCGGGGCGGGCGCGGAAGCGGCTGGGCTGGCTGCCGGTGTATGGCGAGATGGCGGCCATCGTCGAACATGCCTGGCGATGGGAGCAGCAATTGCGAGCATTGGGCGGCAAGCGCTAGGCCAAGAGTCAAGCAGCCGGACGGACGAGCGGCCGCCGGGCAGGCACCTGCGCAGGGCGGTCGGCGACGGATGGACAATGAAGGACAATGTAGCGACTAACAGTCATCAATCCATGCAAAGCGGAAGGAGAAGGAACTCGTGAATATTCGAACGACTGGATTGTCGCTGGCCCTGGCGGCGTGCTTGATCGGCGCTGCTAGTGCGCAGCAGCCGGCCGCTGGGGATGCAGTGATAGGAAAGATGGGGAACGTGGAAGTGAAGACGTCGGACGTGCGCCGCATTATCGACGCGCAGCCGCCGGAGGTGCGCAAGCAGATCGCGGGGGGGATACCCGAGCTGGACCGCCTGGTCCGCAACGAACTGGTGCGCCAGGCCCTTCTGGCGGAGGCCAAGGCCAAGGGCTTGGACAAGAAGCCCGACGTCGTATTGATCATGGATCGCGCCAGGGAGCAGGCGCTGCTGCAGGTGTACATGAACGACGTAGCGAGGCCGCCGGCCAACTTCCCCTCGGAGGAGGACGTGAAGCAGGCCTACGAGGCGAACAAGGCCCAGCTCGCGGTCCCCGCCCAGTTCGAGCTCGCGCAGATCTTCGTGTCCTCACCGGAGGGCGCGGACAAGGCGGTCGCCACCCGCGCCCAGAAGAAGGCGGCGGATGTTGCAGCGAAGGCGCAGGTTAAAGGCGCGGACTTCGCCAAGCTGGCGAAGGAAAACTCGGAGCACAAGGACACCGCTCCGAAGGGTGGCGACCTGGGCTGGCTGCCAGAGAACCAGATCTTCCCTGAGATCCGCGTTGCGGTGGTGAAGATGGAGAAGGGCGACGTGAGCGGACCGATCCGCTCCGCCAGCGGCTGGCACATCGTGAAGCTGGTGGACAAGAGGCCAGCGGGGATACGCCCGTTGTCGGAGGTGCAGGAGGCTATCGTCAACCAGTTGCGCATGCGACGTGCGCAGGAGATCGAGCGCTCGTACGTCGAAGGCTTGATCGGGCGCACGCCGCAGACGGTAAACCAGCTCGAGCTGTCCAAGCTTCAAAGCGCCAAGTAGCACCCACGCGCGACGCGAGAGGGATTCTCGACCTGGCGTCCTGGCCTGCTCTAGCCTGGTTCCCGGCCGAAAACCAATGAGAATCGATACCATGCTGTGTTGCGAATTCTCGTCGGATGCGTGCACCCAACCGCGGAGCGGGAATCGCTTGGCGGATGCGCCCAAACGTGTCGCTCCGCCGCATCACTGTATATGCGATCCATTGTCACAAATTAGAGCGCTAACTTTCAATGGCTTCCAAAGTCGTTTGACGTCCCTCTTCCTCCGCCGATAAAGTGCGGGTCCCAAAACTAGACTAAAGGGAGATCCTATGGACGCGCTGCGTGAGGCCATCAAAAAAATTCACGCTGCACCAGAGCAAGCAACGTCTCGCACTCTTTCCGATCTGATCAAGTCGCTCGACTCGGGCGGGCCGTTCGACTTGAACAGGCTGTATCAACTGAACTATTCTGATTTCTCGCTGGCCATGACTGTCCTCCAGCAATGGCGGCTGGACAGTTACTGTTATGAGCGGGGCACGTTGGCCAAGGCGGCCAGCGACATGTCAGTCGAAGTGGACGTTACTGCGCTGCGCTATGGACGCTGGGAGCAGCCTTCGCCGGCCTAGATGGCAAGCCGATCGGGCGACGCGCGGTATCGCAACACAAGGTGCGCAGTGGAACGGCGTGGCGTATCGCGTTCGACACGCATCGAGTCTGAGATTCAATCATCGAATCAGCGGAACAGATTTTTTCGCTGGAAGCTGTGCTGTGCGCCAATCTGGTGGCAGAAAGTTCGATGAATCGAGCGCGCAAAAATGCCGTTCGCAATCTTGTTGGATCGCCGGAATGGCCCGTCGTTACTGGGCTTGCGGGATGTCATCGCGCGCGGCTTATGCACACGACTTCAAGTAACGCTTGAAGAATACGCCGGTGATTGCCGCGCCTCTTCCTGGTATTAGCTAATAACCTGATTCCTGGGGGAAAAGGCGGATGGTCCGGATACGTGCCGATTCCCATAGAGGCCCGTCACAGCAGGCTTTCCGGCCAGACGAGGGCGGCTTACCCACAAAGTTATCCACAAGTGCTCGAGGGGCGCCGGAAAGACACCGAATGGGATTGAGCGGCGCGGCCTGACGCGGCGCGTTATGCATTCTTGAAGTGATAGACAGGCCGCGGAGATTTGTCTTCGTAGTACGGCATCATCTCCGGAATGAGTGCTGACAGCGCTTCCTGCCGCTTCTCGCCTGCAGGATGCGTGCTCAGAAAATCCGACTGGCCCTTGCTGCCGGTGGCTTCGAGCATCTTCGCCCACAGTCTCGGTGCGGCGTGCGGATCATAACCTGCCTTCGCGGCCAGCTCGATACCGATACGGTCTGCCTCTGCCTCCTGCGTTCGACTATTGGGCAGTTGCACCCCCACGGTGGTGGCGACTGCAGCGGCCTGCAACGCGGCCTGGCTGGTCGCACTGCCGGTGCCGAGCAGTATCGCTCCGACTTGAAGAGCGGTTTGCGATGCCATGGCCGTCGACATGCGCTCGGCGGTGTGCTTGGCGAGCGCGTGTGCAATCTCGTGGCCCATCACTTGCGCGATCTCGTCATCGGTGAGGTTGAGCTTCTGGATGAGGCCGGTGTAGATGGCCATCTTCCCGCCCGCCATGCACCAGGCGTTGAGGGTGTTGGGGTCGTCGATCACCGCTACCTGCCAGTCCCAACTCTCGGTCTCTGGGCGGTATTTGATCGCTTGTGCGACGAGCCGGGCGGTAATCTTGTCGACGCGTGCCTTGAGGGCGGGATCGTCGTTGAGCTTGCCTTGCTTGCGGATGGGATCGAGCGTCTGCGCATAGGCCGCCGTGGAGGCGCTGATGGCCTGCGACTCAGGCACCAGCATGAACTGTTTGCGGCCAGTGACCGGGGCGGTCTCGCAACCTATCACGGCGGTGCCGATTGCGAGGACGAGAAGGATACGGAAAGAGCTCATGTTCCCCTGTTGAAGCCAACCGAGGTTGTCATAACTGCCCCTGGACCACGCTGCCGGCAGGCGCAATTATAATTCATGTGAGATGGGGCACGATGCGGTGGAGTTGAGAGGAGCGGAAGGGGGGTGCGAATTCAGCCACGGATGGGTATCGAGAAAATCGATATTGGTGGAGGATGAGGTAAAGCAAATGCCGGGCGCCGATCGGCTCGAGATCGCACGAGGCAACATCGTCACGTTTGGCGTCGACGCGATCGTCAATGCAGCCAATTCCTCCCTGCTCGGAGGCGGTGGCGTGGACGGCGCGATTCATCGCGCCGCGGGACCGGAGCTGCTGGCGGAATGCCGCAAGCTGAGCGGCTGCGCGCCGGGCCAAGCGAAGCTCACGGGCGGCTATCGTCTGCGGGCCCGCCATGTCATTCACACCGTCGGCCCGGTCTGGTCGGGCGGCGGCCATAGTGAGGCAGAAACGCTGGCGTCGTGCTACCGCAACTCGCTGCTTCTAGCGGTCGCGCAGGAGATCAGAACGCTGGCGTTTCCGGCCATCAGTTGTGGCGCATACGGTTATCCCCTGGACCAGGCCGCCAGAATCGCTGTGCACGAAACGGCGACGTTCCTGGAGCAGGACGCGCATATCGACAAGGTGTATCTCGTATGCTTCGGCGAGGACGTGCATGAGGCCTACCTGCGAGCGTGGCACGGCGCAGGATCGACCGACCGAAGTGCCTAAGAAAGTGTCTAAGGTAGCGTGCCCACGCCAGGCATGATGACAGGCGACGTGACGACAGGGATTGGCTCGAGCTCATTGGTTGACGTGACGCTGCGGGCGAAGCCCTCTCGAACCTCCGCCATCTGCGCCTCGCTATCCGGTGCAAGAGGCGAAGCAACCGCACTGGGAGCCGCGTCTGGCGCGGTGAAACTGGGAGAGCCGCTTCTGACGCGGTGAAACTAGGAGCCGCTTCTGACGTGGTCAAACTGGGAACCGGTTCTGACGCGGTCAAACCGGGCGCCACCGCAGCGGATGGGCTCGACGTCTGTGGGTGCGCTCGAGGTTGGTCCGTGTGCTCGACCGAGTGTCGCATATCCAGGATCTTTACCCAGGTCACGGAAGGTGAGCTTTGATCCATCCAGACTGCAAAATTGAACGCGGACAGTGCGTTCTCGAGCACCTCGACTAAGGATGAACGCCGGAGGGTGACCGACACGCGGGCAGGCGCGAGTTCCTGGGGATATTCGCTCCGCAGCCCAGTGGCTTGCTGAAGCGCACTCAGGAGTTGGGCCACGGTGGCGGAAGGGCAGTGTACGTCTAGCCCTGCCGCAGTACTTTGCGCCGCGCAGACTACCGGCCCCACGGCCCGCTGGGCAGCCGCCGTTGGAGCGGCGGCTGCCGTGAGCGATCCAAGCGACACAATGATGCCAACCAGTAGGTGCCTCTTGGCGCTCGCAGTAGTATCGAATCCGTGCTGCATCCTCATCCTGTCTGTCCCTCCCTTATCGAGTCGTACCACTGATCGTGTTCGAGTAGGCCGACGTACCAGCAGCGTTGTAAGCCCTGACCCGATAGTAGTAGGTTGTTGACGGAGCGAGTCCTGTGTCGGCGTACGTAGTGACATTGGCGCCTGTCGTGCCGATCTCTTTCCAGTTCGTCGATCCATTGAGGGAGCGTTCAATCTTGAACCCAGTCTCGTTCGAGGAATTGTCCTGCCATGCCAGTGTGAGGTTGGACGGGGCGGATTCCTGAATCACCCAGTCGCTGGAAACGGTCCAGCGTCCGCTCTGCGACGGGACAGCTCCACCGTTCAAGTACCAAATCGCGATCTGGGCCGTGCTCTTGCTGCGCCACAAGATGTCGCTCTTGCCGTCACCGTTGAAGTCGCCGATCCCTTGAATCACCCAGTCACTGGTTACAATCCACCCGCCCCCATTTCCCGCATAGGACTTGACGGCCCCGCCGTTCATGAGCCACGCCGCAACCGCGCCGGTGCCGCTATGGCGCCACAGGATGTCACTCTTACCGTCTCCGTCGAAGTCACCGATCCCTTGAATTACCCAGTCACTGGAGACGTTCCAGCGCCCGCTCTGTGACTGGATGGATCCGCCGTTCAAGAACCAAATCGCGACCTGGCCCGTGCTCTTGCTGCGCCACAAGATGTCGCTCTTGCCGTCTCCATTGAAGTCGCCGACCCCTTGAATCGTCCAGTCACTGTCTACAGTCCACCCCCCCGCATAGGACTTGACGGCGCCGCCGTTCATGAGCCACAACGAAACCGCGCCGGTACTGCTCTGGCGCCACAAGATGTCACTCTTACCGTCTCCGTCGAAGTCACCGATCCCTTGAATTACCCAGTCACTGGATACGTTCCAGCGCCCGCTCTGTGACTGGATGGATCCGCCGTTCAAGAACCAAATCGCGACCTGGCCCGTGCTCTCGCTGCGCCACAAGATGTCGCTCTTGCCGTCTCCGTTGAAGTCGCCGACCCCTTGAATCGTCCAGTCACTGTCTACAGTCCACCCCCCCACACTGGTCTGGATGGTGCCGCCTTTCATGAGCCACAAGGACACCACGCCAGTGCTGCTCTGGCGCCACAGGATGTCGTCCTTGCCATCCGCATTAAAATCCCCCGCGTTACACCGCAGTGAGAAAACGGATGCGAGGATTGCGACGGCTAACCATGCCGCCGTGGTTCGCAGGCTCGATTTGAGCCGTCCTGCATTTCTGGTCAAACGGACTGGGCTTATTACGCTGGACACATGACTTGTTACATTGGACATAATAATATAGCCGTGTTTGGGGTTGGGGCTGGTGAAGTCGCATACGTGAGCTGCAGCATCGGATGATCTTGCATCCGCTGCAGTACGCACGGGGAGCGTTGTGTATGTAACGACGCACCGGGCGCTGGTGAGCAAGAAGCCTGCCGCCAGCCGGAAGGCGGCGTCGATTGGCAGGCTTCCGACGCGCGCACCGGCTGCCTCAATCGTCTGCTCTTCCGCTGGGAAACTACCAGTTCCAGACTACGCGTTTGTCCTAACGCGATCGGTCCGGTTGCACGCTCATGGCCCCTTTCGGACGAACTTTCAGTGGGCTCGAAACGTCGCTCTAGCGAGACGTGCGCTAAAGCTTTTCGGCTGAAATCCTGTCGTTGTAGGGTGTTAGCCCTGTCGTTGCACCCGGACACAGTTGCCGTAATAGCGCCAAGCAGGTTTCATGACGTCCACATACTAACAGTGAACCAGCGACCACATTGAACAATAGAGCCAGAGGATTTTCTCGAACTTACGCAAGGCTTGCGCCATGCGGCGTGCAGACGGCAGTCGAGCCGGGGTAGCTTCAAGCACCGCTGACTTCCTCCCCTTGTTGCTGGGGCGAGGTGAGAGGTATAGCTGTGGTTTGCTACACTAGCCCGCAATCAACATCTGCCTCCGCGTGACAGCCATGTACCGACTCGCCGCACTGCTCCTGCTCGGTCCGGCCCTCGCCGCTGCCGACCGCATTACCGAAATGAATGGCACTGAACTGTGCGCCTACAAGGCGAAGCTGTCGGTGGCTGCGTATTTCTACTTCCTCCAGGGCAAGCCGCGTGGCGACGTCACGATCCACTGGCACGGCGACGAGACGCAGAACGAGATCGACTTCGTGCGCCGCACGCTCGACGAAGCCTACGCGAGCGCAGAGGCGGACAAACGTGATCATCCGCAGCGCTATGTCTCCGAGCAGGTGTTCGGCGACCGCGCTTACAAGGCCTGCATGTCGGGCGAGCGCATTTAAGGGCGGCCGTCGGGGTATGCGAGTGCCTCTGTGCAATCGCTTGGCGGCAAGCATTTTTGTCGTCTTGAGTGCTGTGCTGTGGCTGGTCGCGGGCACAGAAAAGGATCCGCCGGAACTACCGCGCAAGGATGCGGCCGAAGCGGTGGGCGAAGGAAATACCGCGCGCTGGCTCGACTACTACCGCCGCGAGCGTGGTCAGGGCTGGACACAGCCGACCAACGAAGGCGCGCAGAAACCAAACTCGCCACAAGACCAGCCCAACGCGCCGTATCCCGCCCCGCCCGCCGCGCAATCAGTAGTCTCCAAGCACATTCGCGCCCGGCTTGTGGCGTCGACAGCCGCCGGGTCTTATCATTCCGGGCTTCGCAAGCGCGGAGTGTAACGATGGATCGTCTGCTGGCAATGGAGATGTTCGTGCGGATCGTGGAGACGGGCAGCTTCTCCGCGGTCGCGCGCGAGTTGGGAACGACTCAGCCCACGATCAGCAAACAGCTCACGGGGTTGGAGAAGCAGCTCAAGACGCGCCTGCTGAACCGCTCCACGCGCAGCCTCAGCCTGACCGAGGCTGGAACGTCTTACTACGAGCGCTGCAAGCGGATTATCGACGAAGTGCGGGAAGCCGAAGGGGCGCTTGGCCGGCTGCAGTCCTCACTGTCCGGTACATTGCACGTCAATAGCTCGATCACGCTCGGTCAGATCTACCTTACACCGCTGATCCTCGAGTTTCAGCAACGCTACGCGGAGCTGATGGTTGAGCTGTCGCTCAACGACCGCTACATCGATCTGGTAGAGGAGGGTGTGGACGTGGCGGTGCGCATCGGCCGGCTTACCGATTCCAGCCTCGTGGCGCGCCGCCTCGGCACCACGCGCCGGCTGCTGGTTGCTACGCCGGCATACCTGGCCTCGCACGGGACCCCCAAGACGCCAGAGGACCTCGTGCATCACAACTGCCTTCTGTACGCCTATCTTTCGACCGGCAACGAATGGGCGTTCAAGGGTCCGGACGGCGATATCCGCGTGCGGGTGCACGGCAACTTCAAGGCCAATAACGGCCATGCGATCCGCGAAGCGCTGATGGCCGATGCGGGTGTCGCCATCACGCCGGACTGGCTAATCCACGATAAGCTGGAGCGCGGCGAGGTTGTGGCCCTGCTGCCGGAGTTCGCCACCGCGCCGCTGGAGATCAACGCGGTCTACCCCTCCGCCCGGCACGTCTCGGCCAAGGTGCGCTCTTTCATTGATTTTCTGCAGACGGAATTCAAGGCCATCCCCGCGTTCGCGACACAGTGACCTCGCCCAAAGCCCTGCGCGCTCGACACTAGCCCGGATATTTCATGAAGACGCCCCCGAATGTTACGTATGCCGTGGCGGCAGCGGGCTTGCGGCAGATTTAGCCTCGTACAGTTTGTTACGTCGGGCTACTCGGGCGCTGGCGGCCGATTTCCGGCCATTTTCGGCATGCCCGTCTTGCCAATAGTCGTGGCTTGTATGGTGTTAGCAGCTGTTCTCTGGACTAGGATGAGGACAGCTGGGGTGGAGGGACGAGTCACGGCATCTGCCATCTATCGATGGACAGCCACCAATAGAATCCTCCCATCCACACCGCCAACGTCGATGAGGAATCTAGCGGCATGTGCTCTGATCAGCCCGACCGCCGATTTGACAGCAAGCTTACGTCGGTGTGTGTCCACCCCAGCCAATTGAAATTTTAACGCCTGGAGGACTGGACTGTGAAACCTGCACACGCCGCACCCACCAGAAAGAGGGTGTAACGAAACATGATTTCTGGTCTCCTTCAAATGCCGGGTGTAAGCGATTATTGACTTGTTTCGTGCGACGCTTGCGCTCCCCCGCTTTCTTCTTTTCCGGAAACCTCACACCGCGTTAGGTGTAGCCGATTCTATGAGCCCGCACCAATTCGGGCAACCCCACAATCAAAGATACTAACGAACAATCTCCGGCTTCTGTGCAGCAACGCACATGGTCGCGGGCGACCATCGACTCATCAGGTTGGAGGGCTCTCACCGAGGCGCAGCTTCGCCTGCCTCGAAGTCAAGTTCCACACGCGCCCCGTTCGGGTCGAAGCAGAACAGTTGCCAGGTCCCGGACTCGGGCTGGCGGCGCAGATCGTAGGCGATGCCGTGGCTCTTGAGTTTGGCTGCGGTGGCGGGGAGATCGTGGGCACTGAATGCCATGTGATCCAGCACTCCGCGCGGATCGGGCGGAAGCGCCCGCCCCGCAATCACGTGCAGCACTGCTTCCTTGCCGGCGTACAGCCATGCGCCGGGAAAACCCAGGTCGGGTCGGAATCCTTCGCTTAGCCCCAGGAGCCCGGTGTAGAACGCCTTGGTGGCCTCCAGGTCCTTGGCCAGGACAGTGAAGTGATTCATTCCGCTGATGGGCATGCTCGTCTCCGTGTCAGTCGACTGCAGGCGTTAGGCTGCGCACGATGGACTGCACCCTGGATGATGGCACGCCTGGCGCCGATCGCCCAGAGTCTGCCACTACTCGTCATTGATCCCGCCGATCTGATGCCGGCCGACATTGATCAGATCGCCTTTAGCGCCGCCTTCGATCCCGATCAGGTAGGCAAGCACGTCACCCTTCTCGCGGGCAGTGCATTCGCGCTTCATCAACAGTAAACAGTTGAGCTTGAGGAAGGTTTCCACGTGCTGCGGGTCGCTCAGGCGCTTCGGGTTCGCCGAGGGCGCGAAGGCGTCGATCACTCGCTTCTTGGCGTGCTTGGGATCCGGATGCTCCCAGTCGTTGATGACGTGGCAGGCTCGGCAGGGGATATCGGTGCGGTGCGCGCGCACCGAGTAGGTCGGATCTTTGAGGTGGCACGACGCGCAGCTCCACACGCCCGCACCCTTGATAACGTGCGGCTCCTTATAGATGGCCTCGCCACGCTCCGCGGAGAACGCGGTGAAAGTCGGATCATCGGCATGTGCCTGGGCGGCGTAGCCTTCCAGCACCTGCTCTGGCGAACCGGCATAAAGGCAGCCCGCGAAAGGCAGACCACAGGCCCAGGCCATCGAGGCAAGCACTAGCAGTTCTCAGCATCATTGCTCCTCCGATTGATTGTTGTTGCTTTTTTCCCTGCCGCAGTCGGCGATCAGCCCGGGCTTGGATCGCCGCTCACGGGCCGGCCTGCGTGGGCCGCTATCGCATTGTTGTGCCACTTGTCCAGCCGCAGTCGTACTCAGCCCGTCAGGAAAACAAACTCGTTCGCGATGCCTAGCGCGATCTCTACGTTCGCGGGCGGCTGTGGATATGCCCGTGACCGTGGTCGTGATCGTGGTCGTGTCCGTGCGCATGGCTGCGCTCGTGATACTGGTTCATGTCGACGGGTACCAGATTCAGGCGACCATGCCGGACTTCGGGTTCGGCGATGAGCAGGTTGGCTAGGGTGCTGACCTCCGGCGTGGCACCGCGCAGGATCAGCGTCTCCATGCAGTTGTCGTGGTCCAAATGCACGTGCATGGTCGACAGCACGAGGTGGTGATGCTCGTGCTGTAGATTGGTCAGGCGCTCGGCCAGGTCGCGCGCGTGGTGGTTGTAGACGTAGCTCAGGGCGGCCACGCAGTAAGGGGCCTCTTGCTTTTGCAGTCGGAAGGTTTCCAGCTCGGCGCGCACGAGGTCGCGGACCGCCTCGGAGCGGTTCTCGTAGCCCTTGCGGTGGATCAGCTCGTCGAACTGCTGCGCCAGGGTTTCGCTGAGTGAGATCGTGAATCGCTCCATGGCCTTCTCTTACGTACACATCCGGAGATGTTATCTCAAAGCGGCGAGGACCGCCCCGCCCGATGGCCTGCCAACCGGGGTCCGATGCTGCGCTCTTGCCAACATGCGCGGAGCGGAGGTCTACGAGCCCGGGTATGGCTGAGGCGGACGATGTGCGTCTGTTCCGGGTGCGTGTGTTCCGGGAATTGCCGAATTGTAAGGTCGCACAACACGACAAATCAACATATTGCATCCATCAGCCCGGCTCGATGATCGGATGAGCCCGCGGCAGAGGTGCTCAGGAGTCATGGCCTTGGCAGGGCGAGCCGCAAGGCGATCCTGACTTCCTCCAGCGGCGTCAAAAGGCAGAGGCGATGCGCTCCAGCCCGCTGGCGACGAGCGAGCGTGGACAACCGAAGTTCAGTCTGACGTAACCGGCCGTCCCAAATGCGCGGCCGTCGTACAGCCCGACGCCGGCGTTCTCGAAGAAAGTGGTCGGGTCAGGAATAGCACGCGGATCGAAGCCGATCCAGGCTAGATACGTGGCCTCGATCGGCGTTATGGATAGGCCTGGCAGCTGGCCGATCCGCTCCATGACCAGGGCGCGGTTGGCGCGCAGGTATTCGATCAGCGCGCGCTGCCAGTCGACGCTGTCCCGGTAGGCCGCCAGCGTTGCGGCGAAGCCCATGGCGTTGACGCGCGGCACGATGCCGGCCGCCGCACGGGCGAGCTTCGATCGCAGCGCGGGGTTGGGCACAACGGCGAACGCGCAGCCCAGGCCTGGAAGATTGAAGGTCTTGCTCGCGGCCATCAGCGTGATGGTCCGCGCCGCAATGCTCTCACCGAGCGTGGCGATCGGAACGTGAGGCTTGTCGGCATCGAGTACGAGCCCGCAGTGGATCTCGTCGGAGGAAATGATGAGATCGTGCTTCTCGGCGATGCGCGCCAGCTCGGTCAGCTCTGCACGCGAGAACACGCGCCCGACCGGGTTGTGCGGGTTGCACAGCAGGAGCAGCCGGGTGCGTGGGGTGATCGAAGCCTCCAGCCGCTCGAAGTCCCACACCCAGCGCCGATCTTCGAGGCGCATCGGCACGCGGGTGACGGTCCTACGCTGGTTTTCCGGGCCCGAGAGAAACGGGTGGTAGACCGGCACGGCGGTGATCACGTCGTCACCATCCTCGCCGATCGCGCGGCTCACCAGGTTGATGCCCGTGACCAGCCCTGGCAGCCACATCAGCCACTCGTGCCGGATGCTCCACCCGTGGTCCCGCTGCAGCGCCATTACGATGGCGTCGTTGAGCACGCCGGGCGGGTCGGTGTAGCCGAACACGCCGTGCTCGGCTCGCTCTCTCAGCGCCTCGACGATCGCAGGCGCGGAGCGGAAGTCCATATCGGCCACCCACATGGGGATTACATCGCGGCCGGCGTATTTGTCCCACTTGGTGGCCGCGGTGCCGCGGCGGTCGATGATCTGGTCGAAGGCGAAGCTCATTTTTGAACCGCAAAGACGCGAGAGAAAGCACGAGTTTAACCGCCAAGGCGTTAGCAAGCTCGTGTGCGCTTCGACTCCGTGACTCGCGTCAGTACGCCCAGTGCGAACGGAATTTGTTGTTCTCCGCGTGCTCAGCTATTCACAAGCTTCAGTGAAAATCCCGCGAGCGGGCGATGAGCTGGCCGAGGAGCTGGCTATGGTCAGCGAGCTTGCCGGCGATCAAGTGCACGACGTTCGCCCGCGCGCTCGAGCACGCCGTGCACGGCGAGCAGCTGGGATCCGAGGAGTGCCCGGCGTTGCTTCTCGGCCACGTTGCGCCACACCACTACGTTGATCATGCCGGTTTCGTCTTCGAGAGTAACGAAGATCACGCCGCTGGCAGTATCGGGACGCTGGCGGCCGATCACGATGCCGGCCGCGCGAGTGAGCTTGCCGTGAGGCAGTTGCTTCAACTGCGCCGCCGTGATCATGCGCAGCCGATCGAGATGCGGGCGCAACAGCGCCACGGGATGCCGGCCGAGAGTGAGACCGAGGCTCGCGTAGTCGGCCACCAGATCCTGGCCCTCGCTGGGCGGAGGCAGCGGCGGGGTGACGTCGAGGATCGGTGTGCCCTCGAGCAGCGGCGGGCGCGGCTCGACGCCGGTCACGGTCCACACCGCTTGCCGGCGATGGCCGGTAATGGAAGCGAGCGCGCCGGCGGCGGCCAGTGCGTTCATGTCGTGGCGGTTGAGTTGAGCGGCATGGGCGAGATCTTCGAAAGTCAGGCGTGAGATCCGAGGCACGAAGAATGAAGAGCTGCGATACGCCGCCTTATCGAGGGGCGATGGGGGATTCAGCCGTCATCGCGTTTCCACCAGACGCCGGCCGGTCTCTTCGGACAAGCCTTTCACCATGCGCAGCCCGAGGCGGAGCGCCGGCTGTTCCCTGTCTCTGTCACGCCTTTGACAACACGCGCGAGCGCCGCCTGGCGAGGAGCAGGCTGGTTGCGGTGGAGCTGCTTCGCCTTCAGTTCTCCGCCTCGTGTCTCGTCACGCTCAAGCGTGCAATCCCACTGGCTGACCAGCACATCTACTGGCCGCACCTCGACGCCGTGGTGCTGCGCATCCTGCACCAGCTGCGACGGCGCGTAGAAACCCATAGGCTGGCTGTTGAGCAGCGCGCAGGTGAAAGCAGCCGGCTCATAGCATTTGAGCCAGCACGATGCGTACACCAGCAGTGCGAAGCTGGCCGAGTGCGACTCGGGAAAGCCGTATTCGCCGAAGCCGAGTATCTGGCGATAGATCTGGTCGGCGAACTCGGGCGCAGTAGCCGCGTTCGCACATGCCGTCCTTGAGCCGCTTCTCGAACGGCTCCAGGCCGCCGCTTCTTCTCCAGGCGGCCATGGCGCGCCGGAGTCGGTCGGCTTCGCCGGGCGTGAAGCCGGCCGCAACGATGGCAAGCTGCATGACTTGTTCCTGGAAGATGGGCACACCCAGCGTGCGCTCGAGCACCTTCTTCACTGCTTCCGAGGGATAGGACGACCGGCTCGATACCCTGCCGCCGCCGCAGATATGGATGCACCATGCCGCCCTGGATCGGACCGGGGCGCACGATCGCGACTTCGACCACGATGTCGTAGAAGCAGTTCGGCCGCATGCGCGGCAGCATGGCCTGCTGCGCGCGCGACTCGATCTGGAACACGCCGATGGTGTCGGCGCGGCCCATCATCTCGTATACGCCAGGATCTTCCGCCGGCACGTCGGACAGAGCAAACGGCTTGCCGCGGCAACCGCTCACTAGATCCAGCGCACGGCGGATGGCGGTCAGCATGCCGAGCGCCAGCACGTCCACCTTGAGCAGGCCGATCGCGTCGAGGTCGTCCTTGTCCCACTGGATGACGGTGCGCTCAGTCATGGCGGCGTTCTCGATCGGGACCAGGCGCGAGAGCGGTCCGCGTGAGATGACGAAGCCGCCCACGTGCTGGGACAGGTGACGCGGGAAACCGACGATGATGTTCACCAGCGCTATCAGCCGCTGGATGATGCGGTTGTCGGGGTCGAAACCGACCTCGCGCAATCTTTCCGGCCGCACCCGCCGGCCGTCCCACCAAGCGAGGCTCTTGGCCAGCCGGTCCACCTGCGCGAGATCGAGCCCCAGTGCCTTGCCCACGTCGCGCAGCGCGCTCTTGGGGCGGTAGCTGATGACCGTGGCCGCCAGCGCGGCGCGATCGCGGCCGTACTTGCCGTAGATGTACTGGATCACTTCCTCGCGCCGCTCGTGCTCGAAGTCCACGTCGATGTCGGGCGGCTCGTTGCGCTCTTTGGAGATAAACCGCTCGAACAGCATCTCCATGCGCGCCGGGTCCACCTCCGTGATGCCGAGGCAATAGCACACGGCGGAGTTGGCGGCCGACCCGCGGCCTTGACAGAGAATCCCCTGGCTGCGCGCGAACCTGACGATGTCGTAGACGGTGAGGAAGTAGGGTTCGTAGCCCAGCTCGGCGATGAGTCTCAATTCGTGTTCGACCAGCGCGCGAGCTTTGGCGACGGCGGCCGCCGTTGCGGCCACGAGAGAGGATCTCCCTCCTTTGAGGCAGAGGAGATAAGATCCCCCCCCTTTGAAAAAGGGGGGCTGGGGGGGATTTGAGTTCTCGACTCGCTGTCCTCTGTCTCTCCGACAGCCAGCCCACACCCGAACCTCCAGCTGAATCCTTCCTCTGTAAGCTTGCGCAACCACACCGCTGGGGTGACGCCCGCCGGCACCAACTCCTCCGGGTATTCGTAGCGCAGGCTATCCAGGGAGAAACGGCAGCGCTCTGCGATGCTGACTGTCTCGATCAGCAACTCGGGCGGATAGATCCGCGCCAGCCGCTCGCGCCGCCGCAGATGACGCTCGCCGCTGGGAAAGAGCGCATGCCCGGCGAGTGCGACCGGGCGTTTCACGCGGATGGCAGTGAGCGTGTCCTGCATCACGCGGCGCGTGCGAACATGCATGTGCACGTCGCCCGCGGCGACCAGCGGCAGCCCGCTGTGCTCGGAAAGCCGCTCGAGCTGTTCCAGATGCGCGCGATCGTCGGGCCCGCACAGCAGCTCCACGGCGATCCAGGCGTTGCCGGGGAAGCGCGCGGCCACCCAGCGCGCGTCGTCCAGACTCGGTGCGTCTGCGGGGAGCAGCAGGGCGAGACAGCCGGGCAGGCCCCGATCGAGATCTGCGCAAGTGAGACGGTATTCGCCTTTCTTCGCCTGACGCCGGCCGCGGGTGATCAGCTCCGAGAGATTGCCGTAGCCTTCGCGGTCCATCGCCAGGAGCGCCAGGCGCAACGGAGCTGTGCGCTGTGTCTCGGCACGCAAGGACAGCTCCGCACCTACGATGAGCTTGAGCCCTGCCTCTTTCGCCGCCACATGGGCACGCACCACGCCGGCCAGCGAGCACTCGTCGGTGATGGCCAGCGCCGAATAGCCCAACTGCGCAGCGCGCTCCACCAGCTCCTCCGGGTGCGAAGCCCCGCGCAGGAACGTGAAGTTGGTCAGGCAGTGCAATTCTGCGTAAGAGGGGAACACGGTCAGGAGCGAGGGACTAGGAGACGAGGGACTGGGAACTGGGACTAGAGACGCCAGTGTAGCGACCGGTCGCCAAGCATGCGTTTCACGTTGGGCTCGTCTTTAACCACGCTCTCGGAGGAGAACAACATCCATGCTGTCGCGCGCTCCCGTGACCACGATCCTGCCTGTCAAGGACATGAACCGCGCACGCGGGTTCTACGAGAAGGCACTCGGCCTGAAGCCGGTCGGCTTCGCTGCCGACGGCAACTTCGTGTTCGCCTGCGCGGGTGAGGCCACGATCGCGCTCATTACGAAACCGGAGGGCACGAAAGCCGAACACACCGCGGTCAGCTTCGAGGTGGAGGATGTCGCAGCAGAAGTGAAGGAGCTGGTAAAGCGCGGCGTCGTGTTCGAGGACTACGATCTGCCTGGACTCAAGACGGTGGAGCACGTGTGCGTGCTGGGCTCCGACAAGGCGGCGTGGTTCAAGGACACGGAGGGCAATATTCTCTGCGTGCATCAGAGCGGGGCTTCGTTGGCCTAGGGAATTCGTCATTCCGGGCACGTGGGTGGTCCGGCGGGGAGATGTTCGGAACTGGCTCAGGCGAACATGCCTTGCAGGAACCAGGCTTTGTTGGCATTGCGCTCCCGAAATACCCAGAACGCCACGCCCGCCGCATCGCAGGCGACGAAGTAATCGCGCTGCACATCCTGTTCATCCCACCAGCCGCTCTCGATTCGCTCCGGTCCCGCGAGCAGCGTGAGCGGCTCTTTCAGCGCCGGCAGATCGCCAGCGTTGCGCAACCGCTGCGGCGGATCCAGCAACCACAGCGGACGCTTTGCGTGTTCAGCGCCGGCAGCGGCGGTGCCGGGCTCGCAGCAGCGCCAGGCCAGCTCGGGTCGATGATCGGAATGGCTGGCGATGCTGTACACGGCTTCCGATCCGAGCCGGGCGCGCAGATGCTCGATGATCAACCAGCGTTCTTCCTCGGGCAGACGATCCTCTGGAAACAACGAGAGATTGCGCGAACCGAGCGGCCGGGTTTCCATGCTGTCCAGAGTGATGGCCTCCACGCGGTCGGGCAGGGTGAGCGTGGACAGCCGCTCGCGCAGCAATGCGAGGATGCGGCGCGGATCGCGGCTGGGCACCGAGAAGCCCAGCATCACCAGCGTCGGCCGGTGTTCCTCGTGGCGCAAGACCAGCTTGAGCCGCGTGATCCCCGCCTGCTTCATGCGCAGCCAACCCGTCAACTCCTGGATCAGCCGGTTGGCGGCGAACAGCAGCGGCTCGGTGTCCTGTACCGGCGCGGGCAGGGCAAGCTGCGCCCGGTAGCGGGAAGGTGCAATCCAGGCCGGACGCGGGTCGGGCAGTCTGCCCAATGCACGGTCCAACTCGTCCAGCAGAGGTTGACCGAAGCGGCGTGCCAGCCCGTCGCGCGGCAATGCCAGGCACTCGCCGAGGGTGTGCACGCCCATGAGGGCGAGCATGCGTGTGGTGTCCTCGGGCTGATCGAGCAGACAGAGCGGAAGGCCTGCGAGCGCGGTTTCCAGCGCAGCGATATCGGTGATGGTGGAACCTACTCCGGCGCGGGCCAGCAGTCGCGCAGCAGCCGGTGTGGGAGCCACGGCAATGGCCGCGGTGTAGCCGAGATCGTCCAGGTCCTGGCCCAAGCGCAGCAGCAGCGGCCGCAATCCGCCGCACAGCCGCAGGCTGCCTTCGATCTCCAACAGCAGGCCGTCGGGCGGCGCCAGGCTGCACGGTCGATGTGAACTGGCCAGCCCAGGCTGCGATGCCTTCGAGGGCTTTCATCTCGCCCGCGGGATCCCGCGGGCGGTCGATGAGGTCGGGCGCCAGGGCGATGGCGGCGGAAACCGTCATCCCCGGTGCGATACCGTGGCTGCGTGCTGTGGGGTTAGAGGAAAGGACTTCCGGCCGGTTGCCGCCGGTGGTGATGATCGTCGGGCTGGATAGCGTCGCACCCCGCAAGAGCAATTGCAGGGAGAAGTCGGTGAAGTGCAGGCAAGCCCAGAGCATGGCGTGTGGCAACTGTCGAAAGACAGAAGGGTTGCTTCACGCGAGGCCATATCCGACCCGTCGGTAACCGGGTGGATGGTCAGTGTGTGGAGTCGAAATGCCTGGCGCGCCGGCCATGTCGCGCTCGGGTCGCTCCAGATCCAGCGACAGCGGTGGTGCCCAGCCGCCACCTCGACGCTTGAGGATCTGCAACTCGAGCCGGTTACGCCCGGCGCTGAGTTGAATGCGCAGCGGCGCGGGCGAAGCGTTGGCGGCATGGCGCGTGGGGCCGAACACCACGCCGAAGCTCTTGCCCTCTTCGGCAGCGAGCTGCAGGCGGCGCAGTGCCGGTTGCGCGCTGGGACCGGGCCAGGCCAGCACGGCCGCGCAACTGCCCGAGCGCAGGCAACGCTCTGCCGCCCACAGGCTCTCGCTGTCCGATCTGGTTTTGACCACCACCAGGCGCGCGACATTCACTCCCAGCGACTCGAATCCTGGCGCGAAGGGTTGGTGGGGCGGCGCCACCAGCACCAGCCATTTTTCATCTCGGGACAGACGGGCAAGCGCGGGCAAGAGCAGGCGCAGCTCGCCGATGCCCTGCCGATTGGTGAGCATCTCGGTGAGCGCTGCCCTGGGCCAACCACCACCGGGAAGCTGGGCGTCCAGCTCGGCAAAGCCGGTGGCAATGCTCTCGACCGCGACCTTGGCGTACTGGTCGCCACGCCAGATGGCGGGGTTTTGCAGGACGAGATCGAGGGCAGGGGGCATGACGAATAGATGGAATTGAAAACAAGCCACCCCTTACCCCGCCCTCTCTCACAAGGGGAAAGGACGAGTGCTTCCACTATATTGGAAGCAAGGCCACGGTCGGTGGAGTGGCTCCAAAAACCCCCCTCCACTCAGGGGGGGATGAATGCTGTTTACATCCGCGCGCTGTCGGATACGCCGCTTGCTCCATTGCGCCCTTTGACCGGATAGCGCATGGTCCCGCTTGGGGGCGCGGGGATTTTCTCCAGCTTCACCAGTCTGGCTTCGATGGCGATCCGGCTGCGCTTGTGTTCCTCCGCCAATTGAAGAGTGGTTTTACCGGAGTCGAAGGCTTGAGCTAGACGACCATCCTCTTCCTCGGACCAGGGTCGTCCCGCGTTCTCAGGCTGATTCTTTTGCTGAGCGCTGCGCTCGCGTGGCTGAGCCGGGCCCTCCAGGACTTGGACCGCGTGATAAAGCGCGCGTACCGTGTCCGGATATTGATAGGGGCTGCCGACGGGGAATTGCTCTCCAGTAGCCGGGTCGGTCCCGTCCGCCAAGGCCTTGAGAATTCCGAGTGCTTTGTCGCGTTCCATGGCTATCTCCCTTTGTTGACCAGTGACAAATGAGCAGACGCTAGAGCGTCTTTCCGTTGCGGATGATCCCCACGCCCAGGCCCTCGATGGCGAAGAAGTCGCGCTTGAGGTCCACCAGGATGGGTTCGAAGTCGGGGTTCTCGGGCAGCAGTTGCACCTGGTTGCCCTGGCGCTTGAAGCGCTTGACCGTGACTTCGTTGCCGAGCCGCGCCACGATGATCTGACCCGAGCGCGCTTCGGACGTGCGATGCACCGCCAGCAAGTCTCCCTCCAGGATGCCGGCGTCACGCATGCTCAGGCCGCGCACTTTCAACAGATAGTCGGCGCGTGGCCTGAACAGCATCGGGTCGAGCTGGTAGCGGCCCTGGATGTGCTGCTCGGCCAGGATAGGGTTGCCCGCGGCCACCCGTCCTATTATCGGAATGCCGAGGTTCTCCCGCAGGCGGATGCCGCGCGAGGCGCCCGGCAGCATCTCGATGTAACCTTTGCGCTCCAGCGCGCGCAGATGATCTTCGGCGGCATTGGGAGAGCGGAAGCCGAGCTGGTCGGCGATTTCGGCGCGGGTGGGCGGAAAGCCAGTGGCCTGCAGGAAATCGGCGATCAGCTGCAGTACTTCGGCCTGGCGGGCGGTCAATTCGTCCATGTCGATTCGTCCATAAGCGCTAGCTCCTCGATGGCTCCTGCCTGTGTACTGTAAGTATATACAGTCATCGGCTGATTGCAAGAGGGGCGGGAGGGAAACAATCGTCAGCCAGGAAAAACAGAAACTTAGCCGACGCGGGTGGGAGACCAATCGCAGCCGGGACCGGCGCCGACATTTGACAGTCTCTTCTAATGCGTTCAAAGTGAAAACAAAAGCGCTGCTGCCTTGAGGCAAATATCCTCATCCAGCCCTGCGTTGGGGCTCAAAGGAGAGTCACTGACTTGTCGCGGTCCACGGCTGCAGTGCGAGGAGAAGTGAGCTTCTCCGGCAGCCGATCAGAGCCCTTCAGATCCCTTTGAGATCCCATGCCGCCGGCCCTGGAAACTGTTGCCTGCCCCGATTGCGATCTGCTCCAGCGCATCCCGCCGTTGCCTCCGCGTGGGAAAGCGCGCTGTCCCCGGTGCGGCGAAATTCTCGCCACCCGGCCATCCGATCCGCTGGACCGTCCCCTCGCTCTCACGCTGACCGCGGCCATCGTGTTCATCATCGCCAACGTGACGCCGCTGATGGGGCTGTCTGCCGTTGGGCGCGTGGCGAGCACGACGATCATCGGCGGTGCGCATCAAATGTGGCTGGAGGGACGCGAGCCTACCGCCGTGATAGTCGTGTTCTGCGTAGTGATTGCGCCGGCGATTTATCTCCTGTTTCTGCTCGCTGTCCTGCTTGCGGTGCGACGGCCGCCTGCCCCGCACTGGGTTGGCGTGTTACTGCGCTGGGCCGACATCGTGCAGCCGTGGTCGATGAATGAAGTGATGATGCTCGGCATCCTGGTCGCTCTGATCAAGATCGCGGAGCTCGCGCAGGTGATTCCGGGCATCGGGATGTATGCGGTGGGCGCTCTCATCGTGCTGCTGGCCGCGATTGCGGTCACCTTCGATCCACGCGAGATCTGGAAAAGGGTCGAGTGGGCAGATGGCAGTCCCCCGCCAGCTACTGCGGACGCCGCGTCTTCGAACATCGCGTCTTCGAACGCCGCGTCGGGCGCGAGGCCTGCCCGGTGAGCGCCCCTGCGCTGAGCGCTGCGCAGGCAGGTCTCGTCTCTTGCGAAACTTGCGGCCTGCTGTCGCGACCCGTCCATGCGGCGCAGCCGGGGCACTGCCCGCGCTGCAGCGCGGAGCTGGTGTGGCGTCGCCATGAGTCGATCCAGCGGACCTGGGCGCTGGTTATCGCCGCGGCGATCTGCTACGTCCCAGCCAACCTGCTGCCGGTGATGACCACGAACACGCTGGTGTCATCCGAGCCCGAGACCATCATGAGCGGCGTCATCTACCTGTACAGTTCGGGCTCGTGGCCGCTGGCGCTGATCGTGCTGATCGCCAGCGTAATGATCCCGCTCGGCGAAGCTGGTCGCGCTTGCGTTACCTGCTGCTCAGGTGCAGCGCCGGCTCCATCAAGAACAACCGCGACCGCGCGCGCCTGTATCGCCTGGTCGAGTTCATCGGCCGCTGGTCGATGCTGGACGTGTTCGTCGACACGTTCGTCGTCGCCCTGGTGCAGCTGCAGCCGCTGCATGTCGGTGCAGGCCGGTCCTGGCGTAGCGTTCTTCATGGCGGTGGTGGTGCTGACCATGCTCGCGGCGCAGTCCTTCGACCCGCGCCTGATCTGGGACTCCAGGCGAGCCGTTGGCAAGGCCCGCCATGGCTGAGGACGCCGACCTCGACCGCCTGCCACGCGCCACGGTCGTTCCCGGGCGGCGCATGCGCATCTCCGTCGGTCTGGATCATCCCGATCCTCGCCGCGTTGGTGGCCGTTGGCATCGCGATCCAGCGCATATTGAGCGAGGGCCCGACGATCACCATCATCTTCCAATCCGCCGAAGGCATCGAAGCCGGCAAGACCTTCATCAAGTACAAGGACGTGAACATCGGCCAGGTGACCGCGGTGCAGCTGTCGGAGGACTACGGCAAGGTGGAAGTCACGGCGAAGATCGCCAAGAGCGCGGCGGGCCTGATGGTCGAGGACGCGCAGTTCTGGGTCGTGCGGCCGCGCATCACGCTGAGCGGAATCTCCGGGCTCGACACCCTGCTCTCGGGCAACTACATCGGCTTCGAGCGCGGGCAAGTCGAGCGAGCGTCAGCGCACCTTCATCGGGCTCGAGGTGCCGCCGATCGTCACCGGCGGAGTGCCGGGCCGGCGAGTTCGTGCTGAAGGCCGAGCGATCTGGGATCGCTGGGGATCGGCTCGCCGATCTACTACCGCCGCCTGCCGGTCGGCCAGGTCATCGCCTACGATCTCGCGCCCGACGGCAAGGCGGTCGAAATCGAGGTGTTCGTCAACGCACCCTACGACAAGTACGTCACTCCCGGCACGCGCTTCTGGAATGCGAGCGGCATGGACGTCTCGTTCGGCGCGAACGGCATCAACGTCCGCACCGAGTCCGCTGGTGTCGCTGCTCGCCGGCGGCCTCGCGTTCGACACGCCCCCTTCAGCGGCCTCGACCGAGCCGGCGGCAGCGAACACGGTGTTCACCGTCTTTACGGCGACCGAGCCACCGCGATGAGGCAGCCGGACTCCATCGCGAGGCCCTATGTTCTGTATTTCAACGAGTCCGCTGCGCGGGCTGTCGGTGGGCGCGCCGGTGACCTTCTTCGGCCTGCCGGTGGGCGAGGTGACCGACGTCGGTCTGACCTTCGACCCAGCGACGCTGCGATATGCGCCCGCGCGTGGACATCACCTTCTTCCCCGAGCGTCTCATTGCGCGCTTGCCCTCGCAGGCCAGGAGTCTGCCGGCCAGACGCTGGAGCGGAGCCGTGAGAAGCGCCAGGCCCTGCTGCGGCGGCTGGTGGAGGAGCGGGGTCTGCGTGCGCAGCTCAGAAGCGGCAGCCTGCTCACCGGGCAGCTGTATGTGGCCTTCGACTACTTCCCCAAGGCGCCGAAGGCGAGAGTCGACTGGAACGGGAAGGAGCCGGAGCTGCCGGTGGTCCCGAGCCTGCTACCGGACGTCGAGGCAGAAGCTCACCAGCATCCTGGCGAAGCTCGACAAGCTGCCGCTCGAGGCGATCGGCGACGAGTCTCAAGAACGACCTGGCAACCCTGGACCAGACGCTGAAGAGCGTGAACCAGGCTGGTCGGGCAACATCGATGCCGAGCTCGTGCCTCGAGCTGAAGACCGACCTCGAGGGACTGCGCCGCACGCTCGCCGCCGCCGAGCGCGTGATGAACAACGCCGACGCGACGCTGCTTGGACCGAACGCGCCGGCGCAGCAGGACTTGCGCGATACGCTGCAGGAGCTCGCGCGGGCCGCACGCAGCCTGCGCACGCTGACCGACTATCTGGAGCGTCATCCCGAGTCGCTGATCCGCGGCAAGACCGAAGAGAAGAGCGGAAGAAAATGACACGCCGCCTTGTCGTCCTCGTGCTCCTGTGCACCCTGGCCGCCCTCACGGCAGGCTGCGGATCCTCGCCGTCCTCGCGCTTCTACACCCTCAGCGCCACAGCTGCGCCCGCCACGGCCGTCGTCGAGCGTGTCCGTGGCCGTCGGGCCGGTGTCGGTGCCTGCCGTGGTCGATCGCCCGCAGATGGTCGTGAGCACAGGCGCCAACGAGGTGCGGCTGGACGAGTTCAACCGCTGGGCGTCGCCGCTGCAGGACAATCTTGCCCGCGTCGTCGCCGAGAACCTCGTGGTGATGCTGGGTACGCCGCGCGTGACGTTGTTCCCGCAGACGTTGAGCGCGGATGCGGAGTATCGCGTCGCGATCGAAGTGCAGAGCTTCGAATCGGCGCCGGGGAAGTCGGCGACGCTCGATGCGGTCTGGACCGTGCGGCGGACGAAGGACGGCGAGATCGCGAGACGCGGCGCACCACCGTGCGTGAGAAACCGACAAGACAACAGCTACGATGCGCTCGCTGCCGCCCACAGCCGCGCGGTGGCGCGCCTGAGCCAAGACATCGCCGATGCGGTGCGAGCGCTGAGTGCTGCGCAGTAGACGATCCGGTCTGCAGGATCGCGTCTGCCTTGATTCCTGCACGCACCCCGCTCGTGCATCGATCTAGTGCGCCAGCACTGTTTCGGTGCGCCACTACCCTCCAGGTTTCTCCGAATGCTTCGAAGTTGCATGCTTGATCATGAGGCAACCGCATGAAGTAACGTAAAAACCTATGGCGCCTGAATACCCCTGAAACGCTCGGCACGCTTGTTGCGAAATGGCTACTTCGTAACAGGAGGAGGTTAGCTTCGCATGTTCTCTGCACACCAACGGTGCCACGGAGCGTGCCGAGGACGCATCGCTGTATTCGTCAACCTGACAGGGGGTATCACTCAATGAAAAGACGCCAGTTTCTAAAAACCTCGGCCGGCATCGTCGCTGCAAGCTATGCGCCTTGGTCGTCCAACGTGTTCGCCGAGGACAAGACGCCCATCAAGGTCGGTGTCCTGCATTCGCTGTCCGGCACCATGGCCATCAGCGAGACGGCCCTGAAGAACACGGCGCTCATGACCTTCGAGGAAATCAACGGCAAAGGCGGCGTGATGGGCCGTCCTGATCGAGGCCGTGGTGGTCGACCCGGCCTCCAACTGGCCGCTGTTCGCCGAGAAGGCACGCCAGCTGATCACGCAGGACAAGGTAACGGTCGTGTTCGGTTGCTGGACATCGGTGTCGCGCAAGTCGGTGCTGCCGGTATTCGAAGAGCTCAACAACCTGCTGTTCTACCCGGTGCAGTACGAAGCCGAAGAGCTGTCTCAGAACGTGTTCTACACCGGCGCTGCGCCCAATCAGCAGGCCATCCCCGCGGTCGAATATCTGATGAGCGAAGAAGGCGGCGCTGCCAAGCGCTGGTTCCTGCTCGGCACCGACTACGTGTATCCGCGTACCACCAACAAGATCCTGCGCGCCTTCCTGAAGGCCAAGGGCGTGGCCGAGAAGGACATCGAGGAGATCTACACGCCGTTCGGCCACAGCGACTATCAGACCATCGTCGGCAACGTCAAGAAGTTCGCCGCCGGCGGCAAGACTGCGGTGGTGTCCACCATCAACGGCGATTCCAACGTGCCGTTCTACAAGGAGCTGGGCAATCAGGGCCTGAAGGCCACCGATGTTCCGGTGGTGGCGTTCTCGGTGGGTGAAGAAGAGCTGCGCGGCATCGACACCAAGCCGCTGGTCGGTCACCTGGCCGCGTGGAACTACTTCATGTCGCTCAAGAACCCGCAAAACGACGCCTTCATCAAGCTGTACAAGGACTGGGCCAAGAAGAACAACGTGCCCAATCTGGACACGGTGGTGACCAACGATCCGATGGAAGCCACTTACGTCGGCATCCACATGTGGAAGCAGGCGGTCGAGAAGGCGAAGTCGGTCGAAGTCGACAAGGTGCGCAAGGCGGTGCAAGGTCAGACCTTCAAAGCGCCCTGCGGCTTTACGCTGGAGATGGACAAGACCAACCATCACCTGCACAAGCCGGTGTTCATCGGCGAGATTACCAGCAACGGCCAGTTCAACGTGGTGTGGAAGACCAAGGGTCCGATCCGGGCCCAGCCGTGGAGTCCGTACATCCCCGGCAACGAGAAGAAGCAAAATACGTAGCCGAGGCGCTCGCATCGCAAGCAAACGGGGCTGGCCAGCGGCTTGAGCCCCGTTTGTCCTCGGGACCCGGGAAATGCGCATTCCCGGCTTGCAAATAACCCTGGTACCGGTCTAGTGAGCTTGTCTGTGACATCAGCGCTGCGGGTGCTGCTGGGGGGAGTGCTCGCACTCGGCACTGCGATCTGGGCGCTCGACGCGGCCGCGTTGGACACTGCGGTCGTGAAGAAGCTCGCCAGCGACGACGTGGCGGTCAAGGTTCAGGCCATCGGTGCGCTGGCGAGCGCAGCCGATCCTGCCGCATTGCCGGTGCTCGAAGCCTTGCGCGACGGCAACCTCAACGTCGCGCCGGATGGCCGCGTCGTCATACTCGCAGGCGATGTGGCCAAGGACGCGACCACCGGCGAGGCGCTCGCTGCCGTCCCGGAGGGGCTCGAGCAGGTCGTCGTCAACAATCGCGTGCGTGGTGCGCTCGATTCCGCGATGTCGGCGTTCGCTTTGTTCTCGCCCGATCGGGAGGCGCGCCTCAAGGCCGCGCGCGGCATGGAGAACTCCACCTCCGAGTCGCTCCTTCCCATGCTCAACAAGGCGCTGGAGAAGGAGTCCGATCCGCAGATCAAGGCGATTCTGGAGCAGACCCGTGCCGGCATGCAGACTGAAGAGCGGCGATCCCGACGGTGCGCCTGGCAGCGGTGAAGGTGCTCGCGCAGAGCAATCAGCAGCGCACCAAGAGCCTGCTGTTGCCGCTGCTGGAGAAGGACGCCGGTGGCCAGTTCGTCGAGCCCGACGAGAAGGTGCGCGAGGAGGCCGAGTCCGGCGATCAAGCTGATCGATCGCCGCGTCGTGTTGGCGAGTACGCCGGCGCGGCTGTTCACCGGTTTGAGCCTCGGCAGCATCCTGCTGCTGGCGGCACTCGGCCTGGCCATCACCTACGGCCTGCTGGGCGTGATCAACATGGCGCACGGCGAGATGATCATGATCGGCGCCTATGCCACCTATGTCACGCAGCAAGTCATCAGGAGTCACGCGCCCGGGCTGCTCGACTGGTATCCGGTGATCGCTATTCCGGTCGCCTTCGGCGCCGCCGCGCTGGTCGGCATGGCGCTCGAGCGCAGCGTGATCCGCTGGCTCTACGGGCGGCCGCTGGAAACCCTGCTCGCGACCTGGGGCATCAGCCTGTTCCTGATTCAGCTCGTGCGGCAGATCTTCGGTGCGCAGAACGTGGAAGTGGCCAACCCGTCCTGGATGTCGGGCGGCATCGAGTTCGCCAACGTGACGCTGCCCTACAATCGCATCGTCATCATCGGCTTTGCGCTCGTCGTCCTGCTGCTGATGTGGGTGGTGCTGTCGCGCACGCGGCTGGGGTTGTTCGTGCGCGGCGTGACGCAGAACCGCACGATGGCTTCGTGCGTGGGCGTGAACACCGGGCGCGTGGACCTGCTCGCCTTCGGCCTGGGCTCAGGCATCGCCGGGCTGGCCGGCGTTGCGTTGTCCCAGATCGGCAACGTCGGACCGGAGCTGGGCCAGTCGTACATCATCGATTCCTTCATGGTCGTCGTGCTGGGCGGTGTCGGACAGCTCGCGGGCACCGTGTATGCGGCCTTGGGACTGGGCGTGGTGAGCAAGCTGCTCGAGCCGCATATCGGAGCGGTACTGACCAAGATCCTGATCCTGGTGCTGATCATCGCCTTCATCCAGAAGCGCCCGCAGGGGTTGTTCGCCCTCAAGGGACGCGCCGTGGAGGCGTGACGTGCGCAGCCCCGACCTGCCCCTGTTTGCCTCCGCCACGCGTCAGCCGCTGTTCGGCAGCAAGGCCTGGACCGCGCTGATCGCCTTCGGCCTGGTCGTAACGGTCGTGGTTCCGATACTGTTTGTCCTGGTGCCGGCGGGCAGCCCGTTCCACCTCTCTGCCTATTTCGTGACACTGGTCGGGAAGATCATGTGCTTCTGCATCGTCGCGGTGGCGATGAACCTGATCTGGGGCTACACCGGGATCCTGAGCCTGGGCCACGGCGTGTTCTTCGCACTCGGCGGCTACGCCTTCGGCATGTATCTGATGCGCATGATCGGGCACGAGGGCCAGTACCAGAGCGACCTGCCGGACTTCATGGTGTTCCTGGACTGGAAGGCCTACCCCTGGTACTGGTCGTTCACGGACCACTTCTGGTATGCGGCGCTGCTGGTGGTACTGGTGCCGGGCTTGCTTGCCTTCGTGTTCGGCTTCTTCGCCTTCCGCTCGCGCATCAAGGGTGTGTACTTCTCCATCATCACGCAGGCGATGACGTTCGCCTTCATGCTGCTGTTTTTCCGCAACGACACCGGCTTCGGCGGCAACAACGGCTTCACCGACTTCAAGCGCATTCTCGGATTCCGGATCGCCGAGCCGGCAACGCGGGCGACATTGTTCGCCATCACTGGCCTGTATCTTGCCGGCGCGATCGTGCTCTCGCGCGCCATCATCCGATCGAAGCTGGGCCGCGTGCTCACTGCCATTCGCGACTCCGAGAGCCGCTTGATGTTCTCCGGCTACAACCCGCTGTGGTACAAGCTGTTCATCTGGACGCTGTCGGCCGTGATGTGCGGCATCGCGGGCGCCCTGTACGTGCCACAGGTCGGGATCATCAATCCGAGCGAGATGTCCCCGGCTACCGGAATCGAGATCGCCATCTGGGTAGCAGTGGGAGGGCGGGGCACGCTGCTGGGACCCGTGGTCGGCGCGGCGATCGTCAACGGGGCGAAGAGCTTCTTCACGCAATCGTTTCCCGAGTACTGGCTGTTTTTCCTCGGGTTGCTGTTCATCCTGGTGACGCTGTTCTTGCCCAAGGGCGTGGTCGGATTTGTCTCCGCGCTGCGGCGGCGAGCCGTCCCGCCAGCGGCTGTTCCCGCCGGGCTGGAGAAAGAGGGGACGCATTGAGCCTGCCCAGCGTACAGCCGTCGGAGGGGAGCAGCGCTTCGCTCGGGCGCGTGATGCCCAAGGGTCTGGACCTGAGCCATGGCCCGATCCTGTACCTGGACGACATCACCGTCAGCTTCGATGGCTTCAAGGCGCTCAACAAGCTGACCCTCACGGTGGATGCGGGCGAATTGCGTTGCGTGATCGGCCCCAACGGCGCGGGCAAGACCACCATGATGGACGTGATCACCGGCAAGACTCAGCCCGACTCGGGCACGGCCTTCTTTGGCCAGACCATCGACCTCACGCGGCTGACCGAGCCCGAGATCGCGCAGGCTGGCATCGGCCGCAAGTTCCAGAAGCCCACGGTATTCGAAAACCACACCGTGTTCGAGAACCTCGAGCTGGCCATGAAGACCGACAAGCGGGTGTGGGCCAGCGTGCACGCGCGGCTCACTCCGGATCAGCTGGACCGTATCGGGCAGACGCTGGATCAGATCCAGCTGATCGCCGAGGCGGACCGGCTCGCCGGTGTGCTTTCCCACGGCCAGAAACAGTGGCTCGAGATCGGCATGCTCCTGATGCAGGAGCCGCGCCTGCTGCTGCTCGATGAGCCGGTAGCGGGCATGACGGACGAAGAGACCGAGCGCACCGGGGAGTTGTTCAAGACGCTTGCCGGCAAACATTCGGTAATCGTGGTCGAGCACGACATGGAATTCATCGGCCGCATCGCGAACCAGATCACGGTCTTGCATGAGGGCAGCGTTCTGGCGGAGGGGACGATGGACTCGATCATGAACGACGAGCGCGTGATCGAGTCTACCTGGCCGTGAGGTAGCGATTGGTGCGACTGAAATCCCAGTGCCGCCACAGGCGCGAAGGTCGGCAGTCGCCGCTCCCCGTGCCGAAGGCCAGCGGTCTCGACCCGGATCAACATCCGATGCGGCCTTGACGCCCCTGCCCGCACCACTCTCGAGAGACCGTCCGGGGCGCACGCGAGGCTTCACCGCATGGCGGTCAACTGGCGTCGCGGCGAACTATGACTAAGACGAGCATGCTGACGATCGAACAACTCAACCAGCACTACGGCAGCAGCCATACGCTGCGCGATGTGAGCTTCGAGGTGCCCCAGGGCCAGGTTACAGCGCTGCTGGGGCGCAACGGCGTGGGCAAAACTACGCTGCTGAGATGCCTGATGGGCGTGGTACCGGTCACCAGTGGCAGCATCAGCTTCGACGGGCAGGAGATCACCGGCTTGTCGCCGTTCGTGCGGGTGCGCCTGGGGTTGGGCTACGTGCCGCAGGGGCGTGAGATTTTTCCGCGCCTCACGGTGGAGGAGAACCTGCTGATGGGGTTAGCCAGCAAAAGGGCGGGCAAGCCGTCCGACATTCCCAGTGACGTATTCGAAATGTTCCCGGTGCTCAAGCAGATGCTCCGTCGCCGCGGAGGAGATCTGTCCGGCGGCCAGCAGCAGCAGCTCGCCATCGCCAGGGCGCTGGTGATGAAGCCCAAAGTATTGATCCTGGACGAGCCGACAGAAGGAATTCAGCCGTCCATCATCAAGGAGATCGAGCGCGTGATCCATGCGCTCTCGGAGCGCGGAGACATGGCTATCCTGCTGGTGGAGCAGTACTTCGAATTTGCCCGCGAACTGGCCGACCAGTACGTAATCCTGCGTCGCGGCGAGATCGTCAAGCGCGGCGTCAGCGCCGACATGAATGCCGACGAGCTGCGCAGTTACTTGATCGTATGAACCCCGATCAGATCGCCGGTACGCTGATGCGAGGTCCTTGTGCACCGGACGGTTTTCTCGCACAGAGGCGGTGCAGAAACCTCGTGCTGGCGCGCTCGGCGGGGTGCGGCCCTAACCGTCCAACCCACTTCAACCCCCTGAAAATCGGGGACTAGTGTGCATCTGCGAGCACACTGGCACGCGGGTTGCAAAAGCGAGTTGTGTCAAGGAAGCAGCAGCGCGCAACCAGGATGCGCAAAGCGGTGCAAAGGAAGCGCATCGCGAACCGCGGGCAGATTCTCCTCCTCTCGCCCAATTCCCGTTAGCGCCGCTGCGGCCTCCGTCGCCGGCTTTACGATGTCTGCCAGGGTTGGCCTGCGGTGACCTAGCGTCCCGCAGGCTCTTTTTTTGTGCGGTCGTAAGCGGCGTTCCGCGGATCTAGCGTCCGCGGAGCGTGCAATGATCATCGAGGTCGGGGGACCGCTTCCAAAAATAGAAAGCGCGGCTAATCGAAGCTGATCCGCTTCGCTAACCGCGCCTTATTTTTCTCTCCGGTGATCGGTTCGACCAACTCTATGGGCTTTGCCTCTTAGAGCCTGTCGGCCATCGCCTCGTGTCAGGGCAAATAGTTGAACCCCTGGTGCTTGTTCTCCCACTCACGCATGCGGCGCTCCAAATCCGCCGGACTGGCACTCTGCGCCAGGTAGTTCTCGAGTTCCCGCGTCTCCGCCTGGTCGATCCAATTCAAGATTGAGGAAATCCACTTCTTCATTGCGATGCTCCTGTTAAGTTCATCTGAATTCCGTATTGCACCAGTCATATGCCGCAATGTTTATGCCATGGAATCAGATGGATGACGTGTATTTTACTCTGGTCACCATGCAATGCAACATGAGGGCTATAGCGGTATCTTTCAAGCCCATCCAGACTAGGTCAAGTCCCTGTCCAGGAAGGGAAAACCAGCTGGGGAAGCGGCACAGGCATAGCATCGACTGCGCCTCGCAACGGCCGGTAGACTCGCCCCAACTCAGGGGAACCGGTACCGCGCACTTGCAATCGGAAGCATTGATGGGCCCGATAGGACAATTTGCGTCGCGAATCCTCGCCACCGTCCTGCTGGCTGCTGGCTACACCAGCGCAGCGGCACAGGCGGTGCCGCTGGATGGTATTGACCGTAATCTGCTGGAGCGACAGCAGCGGGAGCGCGAATTTCACGTCAAGCTCTACGACGCCCCCGTTGTGGGCGTCCCAGGTGTCGCGGTTTCCCTTCCCATCCCGGGCTCTTTCACGGAGCGGGAATCGTATGACAGAGCGCCGGCGTCTCCGCCACCCAATGCAGCAACCAAGCAGGTGGCGCCCGACGGAGCCGCTCAGCGACAGCTGGACGACAGCCAGCTGCGGCGCCAGTTAGAGCTTCAGACCCAGAACAAGCTGCTGGACGACGTGACCCGCCAGCAGCAGAGCCAGATCCAGCAGCTGCAATTCGGTCGCGAGAACCAGGCGCAGCAGCTGCAGCAACAGATCCAACGCGATTCGAGCAGCATGATGCAACGGCTGCATTGACGATGCCGCTGCGCTGGTGCGGGCGACCGGTTGCCGCCGCGCTCGATTCCCACAACCGGTTATGCAAAACCAAAAGAGAGGAGACCGCCGTGCGAACTAACCCCCGTTCACTGCGCAGGATCGGAGCCGCGCTCTGGCTGATAGTGGCCAGCGCGCTCACGTTGCTCAATGCCCACGCTGAAGATACCGGCAGCATGCTGGACCAGATTCTCGCTGGAGCGCATCGCGATCCCAAGAACGCGGCGCGCGATCAGTATCGCCACCCCAAGGAGACGCTGCTGTTCTTCGGGCTGCGACCCGACATGACCGTGGTGGAGGTGTGGCCCAGCGCCGGTTGGTGGACGGAGATCCTGGCCCCGGCGCTGAAGGACCATGGCCGCTACTACGCGGCCTGGTACCCAACTCAGGCTAAAGGTACTCCCGATTACTTGAAGGAGAGGGAGAAGGGGTTCGATGCTAAATTGGCTGCCCGGCCCGACCTCTATGGCAAGGCGATCAAGACCGCGGTTCTGGCGCCTGACTACGTAAACCTTGCGCCGAAAGGCTCCGCCGATATGGTCCTGACCTTTCGCAACGTGCACAATTGGGCCAAGGCCGGGAACGCAGAGGCCATGTTCCAATCCTTCTACGACGTGCTCAAGCCGGGTGGGGTCCTCGGCGTGAAGGACCACCGCGCGCTACCTGGCACCCCATTCCAGCAGCAGATCGACACCGGCTATCTCACGGAGGAGTATGTGATCGGTCTGGCGGAGAAGGCCGGCTTCAAGCTGGCAGCGAAGTCGGAGGTCAACGCCAACCCCAAAGACACCAAGGATTATCCAAAGGGGGTGTGGACACTGCCTCCGACTTTGACCCTGGGCGACACGGACCGCGACAGATATCTGGCCATCGGCGAGTCGGACCGGATGACGCTGAAGTTCATCAAGCCCTGAATGGGATGCTAGACTTGAATGACGCGTTGTAGAGCTACAGCGCGCCTTACCTCTCGATGCATGCCAATAAGGAGATTCGATAGATGAAGTCGTTTCGTTCCGGCGTCTTGCTGGCGACCTTGATCGGGCTGGCGCTGGTGCCGCCCGCAACCAGTGCGGCAGAGGATGCACCCGGATTCGAGCGCATCGCGCTCGAGGACACGCCATGGAAGCCCCTGCCGGGGTATGAGGGCGTGCGCGTCGCGGTGATGGCGGGCGATCCTTCCAAGCCGGGACTGTACGTGGTCCGCGTGAATTTTCCGCCCGGGCTTATGAGCCGCCCGCACTTTCATCCCGACGACCGCTACGCGGTGGTGCTGAAGGGCACCTGGTGGACTGCGACGGGCGACACCTTCGACCCTGACAGCGCCGTACCCCTCAAGCCCGGCGACTTCATGAAGCACCCTGCGGGCGGGCACCACTACGACGGGGCCAAGGACGAAGAAGTCATCCTTCAGTTGACGGGTTACGGTCCGACCAAAACGACCCTGATCCACCCTGAGGACGGCCACGTCGGTCACTCGCTGAAGTAGGCCTGCGGCTCGCCTCCCAAGCGGCAGTCCTGCTGTAGACTGCCGCTTTTTTGTTTGCCTGAGTTCGACACCGTGCTCTCCGACATAGAAATCGCCCAGCAAGCTCAGCTGAAGAGAATCACGCCCCTCGCCGCCGAGCGCCTCGGCATCCCGGAGGAGCAGCTCGAACCGTTCGGCCACTACAAGGCGAAGGTCTCACTGGGCTATCTCGAGACGCTGAACGAACGCCCGGATGGGAGGCTCGTTCTGGTGACGGCCATCAGCCCGACCCCTGCGGGCGAGGGCAAGACCACCACGACGGTGGGTCTGGGCGACGCGCTCAACCGGATCGGCAAGCGGACAGTGATCTGCCTGCGCGAACCGAGCCTCGGCCCGGTGTTCGGCATGAAGGGCGGCGCCGCCGGCGGCGGCTACGCGCAGGTCGTCCCGATGGAGGATATCAACCTTCACTTCACCGGGGATTTCAATGCCATTCAGCTCGCCAACAATCTGCTCGCGGCGATGCTGGACAACCACATCCATCATGGCAACGAGCTCGGGCTCGATGCCCGGCGCATTTCCTGGAGGCGGGTGCTGGACATGAACGACCGTGCGCTGCGCGACGTGGTCGTATCGCTGGGCGGTCCGGCCAACGGTTTTCCGCGCGAGGATGGTTTCGACATCGTGGTGGCCTCGGAGGTGATGGCCATCTTTTGCCTGGCCACCTCATTGCAGGACCTCAAGGCGCGCCTCGGCAATATCGTGGTCGGTTCCACGCGGGACCAGAAACCCGTGCGTGCTCGCGATCTCCAGGCTGACGGCGCCATGACGGTGCTGCTTCGCGACGCGATCAAGCCCAACCTGGTGCAGACCTTGGAGAACAATCCGGCATTCATCCATGGGGGGCCTTTCGCCAACATCGCCCACGGCTGCAACTCCGTGATCGCCACGCGCGCGGCGCTCAAGCTGGCGGACTATGTTGTCACCGAGGCGGGTTTCGGTGCCGACCTCGGCGCCGAGAAGTTCGTGGACATCAAGTGCCGCAAGTCGGGCTTGAGGCCCGACGCGGCGGTAATCGTCGCGACCGTACGTGCACTGAAATACCACGGCGGGGCCGAGCTCAAAACGCTGAATCAAGAGAATCTGGAGGCGCTGGAGAAAGGGATGGCCAACCTCGAGCGTCACGTCCACAACGTGCGCGATGTCTATGGTCTTCCGTGCGTGGTCTCGATAAACCACTTTACCCACGACACCGACGCCGAGCTGGCTTTGATCCGGAACAAGATGGGTGCGCAGAGCACGCCTGTGGTGGTGGCGAAGCACTGGGCCGAGGGCGGCGAGGGCGCGGAAGACCTCGCCCGTGAAGTGGTGCGGGTGATCGAGCAGGGGCACAATCGGTTCCACTTCGTCTACGAGGATGACCTGCCTCTGTGGGATAAGGTGAGGGCGGTCGCCACCAAGGTGTACGGCGCGGCCGACGTAACCGCCGATGCCAAAGTGCGCGCGCAGATCGCCAGGCTCCAAGCGGATGGCTACGGCAGGTATCCGGTATGCATCGCCAAGACCCAGTACTCGTTCTCCACCGACCCCAGTCTGCGCGGTGCGCCTAGCGGGCACACGCTGAATATCCGCGAGGTCCGGCTGTCGGCTGGCGCTGAATTCGTCGTGATGGTGTGCGGCGACATCATGACCATGCCCGGCTTGCCGAAGGTGCCATCGGCAACCAAGATCGATCTGACGCCGGACGGCAAAGTGGTAGGGCTGTTTTAGCCGGAAACGGGATACGATGAGTTTGGCCACATCTCGGGGCTGCGAAATCCCCCCAGCCTCCGTTTTCAAAGGGGGAGCACGAAGCACGGGGAGATCCAACCTCTTTTGTCAAACGGACAGTGCAAAGCGCAGGGGATTTGCGGTGGATGAGCTCCTGAGACAAGTTGTTGCCCAGTGAGCTCGAGCTTCAAGCACATCACCGCCCTGAGTCTCGGCGCTGAATCGCGCGGTCCGCGGACCTCCGAAGCGGCGCAGGACTTCCACTGGCTGCGCGAGAACATTCCTTGTCAGGCGGCTTGTCCGGCGGGCACCGATATCCCCGGCTATCTCGAAGCGATCTACCACGGCCGTTTTCGAGACGCCTACGAGATCAATCTCAGGGACAACGTCTTCCCCGCCATTCTCGGGCGGGTCTGCTCGCGTCCGTGCGAGGCGGCCTGTCGCCATGGCTGGGAAGGCAACGGCCAGCCGGTGGCCATCTGCTTCTCCAAGCGCTCCGCCGCCGACTTCTATCATCAGCGGCCCATCGTGCTGCCGCCGCTGTTCGGTCCATCGGGCAAGCGCGTGGCGGTGGTCGGCGGCGGTGTCGCCGGCCTAACCGCGGCGCGGGAGCTGGCACGACTAGGGCACGCCGTCAGTCTGTATGAGAAGCACCGTGCTCCCGGAGGGATGCTGAATCAGGGTATTCCGGCGTTCCGTCTGCCACGTGACCTGATCGAGTTCGAGATCGGCCAGGTGCTCGCGCTCGGTATCGAATTGCACTGTGGCGTGGACGTCGGCCAGGACATCCTGCTCGACGAGCTGGCGGGCGAATTCGATGCAGTGGTGATGGCGGCGGGCACGCTGCGTCCGAATGTTCCGGAACTGCCCGGACGCGCGCTGACCGGTGTGGAGCATGGCCTCGGGTTCCTGCTGCAGGTCAACGAGATGGGCCGCCGTGACGTGGGGCGCAAGGCGCTTGTGATCGGTGGGGGTTACACCGCCATGGATTGTGCACGCGCGGCGTTGAGGTTGGGAGCCGACAGCGTGGGCGTCTTCTACCGCCGTAGCCGCCAGGACATGGTAGTGCTGCCCGGCGAACTGGAGGAGTTTCTCGAGGAGGGTGGTGAGCTGCACAACGACTGTGTGCCGGTGGAGTTCGCCGGCTCGAACGGCAAGCTCACGGCAGTGCGCTTCGTGCGTACGCGCCCTGGAGAACCAGGGCGTGATGGGCGGCGTCTGCCAGTCGAAGTTGCGGGCAGTGAGTTCGAAATCGAGGCTGACAGCGCCATACTCGCGACCGGCCAGTTTCCCGACTGTGGCTGGATCGGCGACTCGCTGTCGCGCCAGCTGGTGGGATCGGACCAGTGGCTGTCCAGCGGCAGCGGGCAGCAGACCGCGCAAGCCAAGATTTTCGTGGCGGGCGATTTTGCGCTCGGTGCTTCGACCCTGATCCAGGCCATCGGCCACGCCAAGGAGTGCGCGGCCAAAGTCGATGCTTTTCTCGCCGGCCACTCGCGCTGGCGGCGGATCGCGGCCGTCGGCGCGAGCTTCCAGTCCAAGGTGGAAGGGGGCAGGAGCACCGGACGCACGGTGGACATGAATGTCATTCCGATCCATCCGATGCCTACCCTGCCGATCGACCGGCGCGGTTTGACCGCGGAGGTCGAGACCGGATACGAGGAGCCGCAGGCGCTGATGGAGGCGTCGCGCTGCTATCTTTGCCACTACAAGTTCGAGATCGTCGACGCGAAATGCGTACTGTGCGACGAGTGCCTCAAAGTCAAGCCGGTGCCCGGGTGCATCGTCGAAGTCGCCGCTCTGCTGCGGGACGAGGAGGGCAGCGTCACGGGCTACCGCCGCGTGGAACAGGGCAAGACCGACTCGCTCTACTACAACCGCCTGTGGATCGACCAGAGCCAGTGCGTCCGTTGCGGGCAATGCGAGAGCGTGTGCCCGGTCAACGCCATCACCATCCAGAAGGTCTCGCTCGAGACACGGCTGGTGGAGTAACCACCGCGCTGCTCTCCGAACGACTAGACCTGCGTTCCGAGCGGTGCGGAGAGAGTCAACGTGGTGCCGCCGAACAGGACAGCATCCAGCAGGAAGCTCAGGATCGCGATGAAAATGCTGGCGAAGAAAGCCGTCCAGAAACCTTTCACCTCGAAACCTTTCACCACCGCCGACACCAGCATCATCATCAGCGCGTTGATGACAAGTAGAAAGAGGCCCAAAGTAAGGATCGTCAACGGCAGGGTGAGGATGACGAGAATGGGCCGGACCACGGCGTTGGCCAGTCCGAGCAGCAGCGCCGCGACCCACAGCGCTCCTGGGCTGGTATAGGAAATGCCCTTGAACACGTGGCTGGCAACCCACAGCAGAAGGGTCATCAGGGCCCAGTGAGCCAGGAAGGCGATCAGTGCGTGCATGGGGGGCGATTGTCGCCGAACCACGCTCGGCGCGTCCAGTCCGCATTTCTTGCCCCGGCACGGGACGATGATGCGCTCATGGGTGGCCAGCAATCGCCAGAATCCGTGCAGCAAAAACACGACCCTTTCCAGCTGGATCCAGCGCAACAGCGCTAATCCCCTAGCCTTGTGTGTCTAGCGGTCGTTCCCAGAGCCCCGCGTAAGGTCGATTCAATACCATCTCCTTCGTCCCGCGCCATCCGCTGTGCACACCCCTGGCACGGGACAGGGGTGACCAGCGGGCTCGCCGGCCTCTCTCTCGGCACTGCTCGCTCGTGAGCCTGTTCCGCTTCGTCTCGCCGAAGTTGGCGCCCGGCCAGGACGGAGGGGACTACAGTTCCAGGCGACGCGCCGCGCCTTTGTAGAATGTCTGTAAAAAGCGACAACTGGCACCCGCCCTGCGCTAGAGTTGGCCGAATGGGAGTTGGCAAAGTGGTGACCATGCTCTATCCGGATTACATCTACCTCACGGCCACCGGCGGTCAAACGCCGATCTATGCAGAGCGCGCCCTTGTGTCAGCCATGTCCGAACGGCACGTCCGCTCTGTCGCCCAGAAGATCCGGGACGCACTCCACCCGGATGCTTCGCTTCCCCTTCGAGTCGAGATCAGCGGAGTGAAGATCGTGCTCTACGCGAGAATGCGTACCGACCGGCTGATCATCATCGCTGTGCTCGATAAGCGCCGAAAGGCCAGGTAGTCTTCCGCTTGGCGGACGTGAGCCGCCGCCACCGTTACCAGTTGGGCGCCGCCCCTGCCAGCCAGATCGGCATGAGCCAGAGTGTCACATTTGCCCGCTAGACTGCGTTCCGGTTGAACCACTTCGGGAGCGGCTGGGGTGCGAATCCTGATGATCTCGGACGTGTACTTTCCCCGCGTCAACGGGGTGTCCACCTCGATCCAGACTTTCCGGCGCCAGCTCGCGCGGCTCGGCCATGAGAGCCTGCTGATCGCGCCGGATTATGGCGCTGGCGCGGACCATGCAGCGGCGAGCGGCGAACCGGACATTGTTCGGGTGCAGTCGCACCGAGTGCTGTTCGATCCGGAAGACCGCCGGATGCAGCTGCGCCGCATCCTGCAACATCTGCCCGACCTGCGCCGCGGCCGCTTCGACGTGATTCACATTCAGACGCCCTTCGTGGCTCACTATGCCGGGGTGTTTCTGTCGCAGCGCCTGGGATTGCCGCGCGTGGAAACCTACCACACCTTCTTCGAAGAGTACCTGTACCACTACGTGCCGTTCGTCCCGAAATCCTGGATGCGGGCTGCGGCGCGGCGCTTCTCGCGCAACCAGTGCAACAACCTGGACGCGCTGGTGGTGCCGTCGCACGTCATGCTCGAGGTGCTGGGTGCCTACGGCGTTACGGTCCCAATGGAGGTCATCCCCACCGGCATCGAGTTGGACAGGCTGGCCGGCGGGGACGGCGCTGCCTTTCGTGCCCGGCACGGCATCGCGCCCGGGCGGCCGACCCTTGTCCACGTGGGGCGGGTGGCGTTCGAGAAAAACATCGACTTCCTGCTGCGCGTGCTGCAGCGAGTGCGGCAGCAGATCCCCGACGTGCTGCTGGTGATCTCCGGTGAAGGGCCGGCGGTCAAGCATTTGCGCCGGCTCGTCGCGCGGCTCGGGCTCGACGCGAACGTGCTCTTCGTCGGCTATCAGGACCGCACGCAGGCGCTGCTCGATTGCTATCGCGCGGGCGACGTCTTCGTCTTCGCTTCTCGCACCGAGACGCAGGGCTTGGTCCTGCTGGAAGCGATGGCGCTGGGCGTACCCGTGGTCGCGGCGGCCATCCTGGGCACCAGAGACATATCTGGCTGCGGAGAAAGGCGCGTTGGTGGCGGAGTTGCGAGAGGACGACTTCGCTGGGAAGGTCCTCGCCTTGCTCGAGAATCGCGCGCTGCGTGAGCGTCTGGGCCGGGAAGGGCGGGAGTACGCTCGCGAGTGGGCGGCCGAGCGCATGGCCGAGCGCATGGCGCACTTCTACGGTCAGGTGCGGGACCGGTGCCCGCGTGCTGCCGCCGACCCGGTCAGGGTCGCTGCGACGCGGTGCATCAGATTGACGATGCCGGCGTCGACGTGTCCGCTCGGACCGGCTTGGGACGCCGACTGCACGTGGCTCAGCTGGTCGTCGAAGTAGAAGTCCGGCTCGAACACCTGCAGGAACGGGCCCTTGTCCAGGCCGCCGAGGAACATGGCCTCGTCCACCTCGATGTCCCAGCTCATCAGCGTGCGGATCGCGCGATCGTGCGCCGGCGCGCTGCGCGCGGTCACCAGCGCGGTACGGATGCGCATGGGCGAGCCGGGCGGCGAGCTTCTCTGCAGCACGTGCAGCGCGCGCAGGAACGGCTGCATCGGCCCGGGCGGCAGGGGCTCGCCCGCGCGCGAGCGTTCGTGCTCCTCGAAGGCCGGTAGCCCGCGCTCCTGATAGACGCGCTCGGCCTCGTCGCTGAACAGCACTGCGTCGCCGTCGAATGCAATGCGCACCTCGTCCGGGTGCGACTCGCTGGCGCTCGGGCGATTTTGCATACACTCGGGCGGCCGGGAAGCCCGCCTCCAGCGCGTAGCGCACGTCTTCCTGGTTGGCCGACAGGAACAAGTCGGCCTTCAGTGGGGTCGAGATAGCCGTAGGGCGAGCGCCCGCGCAGGAACACGCCGCGGGTGATGGGCAGGCTGTGATGCTCGGCCGACTTGAACACGCGCAGGCCGGTGACCGGGTCGTTGCGCGAAAGGATCACGACCTCGACCTTCTGCTCGGCCGGGGTGTTGAAGGCGAGCAGCTTTTTCACCAGCTTGAAGGCGACGCCTTGCCCGGCGGGCTGGTCGAGGCGCGAGAGCTGCAGCCGTTGGTACGAGCGCGGGTCCTTTGCATCGAACACCGCGTTCTCTTCCTCGAAATCGAACAGCGCCCGGGAGGACAGGGCCACTACGAGCTTGTCGTCGAGGTTGGCAGGCATGGCTCCGCCTACTTCAGCACGGTGCTGTCGCGCGCTTCGCGCACGGTCAGCTCGACATCCTCGGGCAGCATCAGGCGCTGTTGCTGCAGCGCGCGCGCCGCCTGCTCGATCTTGCGGACGTAGTCCTCGTGGTCGCGATACAGCTCCGTCAGCGCAGGTCGCGGATCGTTGCTGGCCTGGGCTTCTTCCTTGGTGCGCTTGAGCGGAATGGTGGAGCCCAGCAGGTCGCACAGATCGTCACCGCCGAACTCGGGCCGGCGCGTGTTCCAGCCGGTGAGCGTGGCGACCGGCGCTTCGACCAGCGGGTGGCGCACGCCGGCGATGTCGTTGCCGATACGATCCACCTGCGGCACCAGCAGCTTGTGCGTGCTCAGGATATCCGGGAACAGCTTGTCGATCACGCCGGCGTTGTGCTTTGACCCGCGGCCCGAAATCGCGCTCTCCCGAGCCGTTGTACAGACCGGCGTAGGTCACTCCCGGGATCGCCGGGAAGGCGAGGCGATCGGGCGCGACCAGCGTGCCGTCGGCCACGCGCGGCACGCGGCTGTCGGGCGGCGGCGTTCCGCTCTTCACCCACTCCTCCAGGTCCACGATCAGCGCGCGCAGGATCACGCCGGTGTGAGTCGCATTGGTCGAGTTGCTCGCATTGGCGGTTGGCGATGCCGTAGTGCGGCGCGTCGCCTTTGAACCAGCCGTGCTGGGTGCTGGAGAGCAGATAGCGCCGCACGTTGGGCGGATCGGCGATGTCGGCTGTGCCGCCTGGATCGGTGCCCAGCAGCGAGGCGCGGAACTGCCAGTACTCGTTGCGACGTATCGGTGTGGATGATCTTCGGGTCGGTCTTCGGCCGCTTGAGGATGCCGTCTTCCCGCCCGAAGCTGGATCGCGGCGGATGGCATAGGTCACCGGGAAGTTCACGTCCGGCACGTAGCGCTCGCGATGCTGTTGAGTGAACGGATTGGGCTGCGCGAAGCGGTAGTTCAAGAACAGGCGCTGCGCACCCGGCAACGTGGATGTGCATGCCGTCGCAGACGCGCCGGCCCTTTTCGTCCTCGTTGAAGCCGAAGTACAGGTAATCGCGGTAGTACATGCCGCTGGAGGAGATGCCCTGGCACAACGTGGTGCTGGATTCCGGCGACCGGATTCGGCTTGCCGGCGTCGTCCCTCTCGGCATAGCGCAGGAAGGACACGAAGTCGCGCGAGGTCACGTAGCCCAGCCCCATCACCGGTGAATCGGTGGCGCGATAGATGAGATGGTAATTGCGATCGTTGCGGAAACCGCCCTTGAAGCAGATGTCCGTTGCGCTGGGCGTGCCGGGCCAACCCTCGGGGCACGAAGCGAAAGCCCACTGGTCGTCGGGCACACGCGTCCCGCGCGGAATCTCCGGACCGCTGGGCCGCGGGGAATCGCTTTCCACCACCCATAGTTCCGCTTCGGCTGCCTGCTTGTTGGTGGACACCGCAGGAAAGCTCTTGAAGGCCGTGCCACCGCTCAAGCGGCAGCGTGGTCGGGTTGCCGCCGTTGAAGTTGCGATCGCCGAATTCGGTCAGGATACGCTCGGTGATCGGCTGGCCGTTCGCCATGGCGATCGGAAAATTCACCGTGAGCCGATTGTCGCCCGGGGCGATATCCGCGCCCCAGCCGACCCAGGCCAGCACGTAGCCGCGCCTCATCAGGAAGCCGTTGCCGAAATCGCGCGGCGTGGTCGGCGCGTTCATGTTGGCGTCGGACGCGGTGTCGTGCATGCGCCCGAAGCGATCTTGCGCCCGCGGTTGTTGACCTCGAAGAACAGGGTGCGGCTGCCCTTGGCGAGGTCGACCGGCTTGAGGATCACCATGTCCGCCGAGAACTCGACCTTGCCAGCGCGCGTTGAGCGGCGGCCTTGTCGAGGTCGAACACCACGGCGTTGTGCGGGTCCTTGGGATCGACTTCGAAGTAGGCCGTTCCCGTGAGGCGCTCGTAGGCGCCGGCGGCGCCGAACGGCTGACCGTCGGCGACCACTTCCCGCTGGTCAATCTCCAGGCGGGTCACGCGTGCATCACAAGGGGACTGCGCCAAGGCGACGACAGACAGTGCTAGAAGGGGGTACAACCGGGTCATCGCATTCTCCGTTGTTATTCTGGTCGCGTGCGCCGTTCGTGTAGAAGGCGCAAAATATCTTACACTTCCGTGTCTTGTCGAGGGATCTGAAAGATGGGTGTCGAGGGCGAACTGCCAACAGCGGAGCAGCAAAAAGAAACCGGGATGAAGGTCGTGCACGTCACTTGCCCGCACGATTGCCCTGACGCCTGCTCCATGCGCGTCACGGTGGATCAGTCGAGCGGTCGCGCTGTCAAGGTCGAAGGTGATCCGACTCACCCAATCACCCGCGGCTACTTGTGCAACAAGGTCAACAACTATCTCGAGTACGTCTACAACCCGAATCGCGTGCTCTACCCGCGGCGCCGGCTGGGGCCCAAGGGTCCGAACGCCAGATTCGAGCGCATCAGCTGGGACGAGGCGCTGGCTCAGATCGCCGCTCGTCTCAAGCGCGTCGTATCCGATTACGGTCCCGAAGCCGTCCAGCCTTTCTCCTACTCTGGCACGCTCGGCATCATCGGCTTTTCTGGCATGGGCGAGCGCTTCTTCAACAAGATGGGCGCTGCGCGCTTGCAGCGGACCATCTGCACTGCCGCGGGCGCCGCTGCGCTGACCTACAACTTCGGCCGTGTGGGGGAGGCGAATATCGAGGACATCCCGAACATGGATGTCGTGCTTTTGTGGGGCACGAACCTGGTCAGCACCGGCGTGCATGCGATGCCCTTCATCACTCAGGCGCGGCAGAATGGCGCCACCGTCGTGGCCATCGACCCCCGCGTCACGCGCACCACCGCGTTCGCCGACTGGCATCTACAGCCTCGTCCCGGCACCGATGCGGCGCTGGCGCTGGGGATGATGAAAGTCATCGTCGAGCGGGGGTTACACGACGAGGCGTTCCTGCGTGCCCACACCGTCGGCTGGGAGCAGCTCATCGCCGAGAAGCTGCCCCAGTACCCACTGGAGCGCGTGGAGCAGATCACGGGCATCGCGGCGGCCGACATCGAGAAACTGGCGCTGCTTTATGGCCGCACCAGGAAATCCTTCATCCGGCTCAACTGGGGTATCCAGCGCCACAGCAACGGCGGCATGATGACCCGGACGATCTCGCTGCTGCCGGCGATCACTGGGGCGATGACCGGCGGAGCGGGCGTTTGCGTCAGCACCGGCGCCGAAACCCGCGGCGTCAACCTCGCCAAGCTGCAGCGCACCGATTTGCTGGCCGGCAGAACGCCGCGCACCATCAACATGATCCAGCTCGGCCGGGCGCTGAACGACCCGAACCTGGACCCGCCTATCAAAGCGCTGTTCTGCTGGAACAGCGATCCGGCGAATTGCGTACCGGACACCATCGACACGCGCCGCGGGCTGATGCGCGACGATTTGTTCGTAGTCGTGCACGACACCTTCTTGACTGACAGCTGCGACTACGCCGACATCATTCTGCCCGCCGACACGCAACTCGAGCACGCTGACCTGCACGGCGCCTACGGCACCTATTACCTGGGCTTGAGCCGGCAAGCCATCGACAAAGTAGGCGAGAGCCTCGACAACACCGAGCTGTTCCGGCGCCTGGCCCGGGCCATGGGCTATCAGGACTCCTGCTTCTCCGACAGCGACGAGGACATGATCCGCGAGTTGCTCGACCCCACGTTCAATCCGCTGTTCGAGGGGATCACCTATGAGAAGCTGCAGGAGCGGGGATGGGCCCGCGGGGCCGTCGATTCTCCGCGTCGCGCCGGCATCAACAGCGGCCGCTGGCCCACGCCCAGCGGCAAGATCGAGATCTACTCGGAAACATTGGCCAAGCTCGGGCTGGATCCGCTGCCGACGCACCTGTCCGAGAAGGAAGGCTTCGAAGACGTGGAGCTGCGGCGGCGGCACCCGCTGCAAATCATCAGCGCCGCGACCCACTACTTCATCGGCGCAAGCTTCCAGCACGTAGGGCGTTTGCAGGAGATGACCGCGCGGCCGACCTTCGAATTGAGCCCGCAAGACGCTGCCGAGCGCGGGATCGCCGACGGTGACCTGTGCCGCCTGTACAACGACCGCGGCGAGACCTACGGCTATGCGCTGATCGTCCGCGGCCTCCTGCCCGGGGTGGTGGGCGCGGCCAAGCAACTGCAGGGCTCGAAGCTGCCTAACGGCGTCAACCTGAATGCCTTGACCAGCCAGGAAGTGGCCGACATGGGCGGCGGGCCGGTGTTCTTCTCTACGTTGGCGCAGATCGAGAGAGTTGCCGACGCCGCAGGCATCGCCGCCAACCCCGCCATCCACTCGCGCAAACCGGCGGCATGACGGCGAGGATCATCGATGGCACGACCATCGCCAGAGCAATCCGCGTGCAGTGGAAGGCGCGTGCAGAGGCACTGTCGCAGCGCGGTGTGACGCCGGGACTGGCGGTGGTCCTGGTGGGTGACAACCCGGCCAGCCGTGTCTATGTGCGGAACAAGATCAAGGCCTGTGCGGAGAACGGCGTGCACTCGGAGTTGCACGAGTTTCCCGCCACCGTCGCGCAGGAGACAGTTCTGTCCCGCGTCGAGGCGCTGGCGGTGGATCCGAAGATCCACGGCATACTGGTCCAGTTGCCGCTCCCGGCCCACTTCAACAACGGCACGCTGCTGGAAGCGATTCCAGTCGAGAAGGACGCGGACGGCTTCCATCTCTACAACCTTGGCTCGCTGGTGGTGGGCGACACCGTGTTCCCGCCCTGCACGCCTTACGGCGTGATGTGCCTGCTGGATTACCTGCAGATCCCCATCGAAGGTCAGAATGCGGTAGTTGTTGGCCGCAGCAACATCGTCGGCAAGCCCATGGCGCTCATGCTGCTCGCCCGCAGTGCAACGGTGAGCATCTGCACCTCGAAGACGCGCGATCTGTCCCAGTACACACTGCTGGCCGACATCCTGGTCGTGGCGACGGGCAAGCCCAAGCTGATTACCGGCGCAATGGTCAAGGAAGGCGCCGTGGTGATCAACGTCGGCATCAACCGGCTGCCCGACGGCAAGCTCGCGGGCGATGTGGACTTCGACTCGGTCAGCGCAGCGCGCCGGCTGGATCACACCGGTGCCGGGCGGCGTAGGGCCGATGACCATCACCATGCTGCTGGCTAACACCGTGCAGGCAGCCGAGCGCTATGCCGAGCGGCATGCGCGAGCGCTCGCCGGTGCGTAACAGGAGCTTGCTCTGCGCGTGACTGAGACCAATGTTCCACGACCGCCGCGAAGCGGCGCTGAGGCTGGCCGAGAGGCTGGCCACATACAAAGGTAGCCGCCCTCTGGTCCTAGGCATACCGCGCGGCGGGGTACCCATGGCCAGGCTGATCGCCGACGTACTGGGCGGGGAGGTGGACGTGGTCCTGGTGCGTAAGCTGCGCGCGCCCGGGAATCCCGAGTTCGCCATCGGATCGGTCGACGAGTCGGGTTGGGTCTTCGTGGCTAACCACGCGGCTTCGACCGGGGCGGACGAGCGGTACATCGAGGAGGAGAAGCAGCGCCAGCTCGATGTGCTGCGCCAGCGCCGTGCGCAGTACACCGCCGATCGTTCATCGATCGACCCTGCGAGTCGCAGCGTGATCGTGGTCGACGACGGTCTCGCTACCGGCGCCACCATGATCGCGGCGTTGCACGCCCTGCGGGAACGCAAGCCTGCTCGCTTGGTGTGTGCCGTCCCGGTCGCGCCGCCCGACACGGCGGCTGCCGTAGCGGAAAGCTGCGACGAGCTGGTCTGTCTCGAAACGCCGGCGCGCTTTCACGCCGTCGGCCAGTTCTACCGGCACTTTCCGCAGGTCGAAGACGACGAAGTCGCGGCCGCTCTCAAGATCGGCTAATCCACGTCTCGGAGGTCCGCATCATGTCCCGCACCCTCGGCTTCGCGTTGGTTTTCATGGCGGTGGTCTCGCTCCTCGCTTGCACCAAGCCTACCTCGTCTCCCGAAGCGCTGGTGGAGGCCGCATTCGAATCGATCAAGAAGAACGACTGGAATGCTTTCGCGCCGCTCACCATCACCACCGCGGATTTCATCCTCCAGGAGAACAAGGTATCCAAGTTCAAGCAGGGACAGACCTATGCCGGCGGAATGGTGCGGCCGGAAGAACAGAAACTGCAGAAGGAGCAGTTTCAGAAGGCCGCGGGCGGCGGTGCGGGGATACTGGACTTCCGGCAAGCAAAATTCGATCGCGCCGTGCGCGTAACCTCGGCCACCCAGGAGCTGTTGACGGGGAGCGCCATACCTGTGACCTTCTACGCGGTGGCGCTGGACGGAGGCGGTGGCAAACCGTCGCAGCTCGATCCCGGATTCGTCGTCGTGGAGTGGAACAAGACCTATCGGCTGCTTGGCCTGCGGTTTCGGGATGCGGACCAGGCGGAGCAGAACTGAGATTCGCGGCAGGCCACCGCGTTCGGGCGTCGCGCATTGTGCGCGCTGCTTCCGGGCTGGCGAACGAAGCGCTTCTGCCCCGGCGCGCCGCGTTCGCCATTCGATCGGTTGACGAGTCGGGCTGGACCTCAGAAATAGCGCGAGAACCAGTCCGCGGCTGCGGCGGCGACCTGTTCGAGGGCGCCGGCCTCCTCGAACAAGTGGCCCGCTCCCGGGATCACCTTCATCTCGCGCGGGCAGGTCAGCAACTCCAGCGCCGCGCGATTGAGATCGAGGACTAAGTCGTCCTCGCCGCCCACGATCAGCAGGGTGGGGCAGAGCAGGGCGCGCAGCGCCTTGCCACCCGCGAGATCGGGTCGGCCGCCACGCGAAACCACCGCCGTGATGATGTTGCCGAGTTGGGCAGCCACCTGCAGTGCCGCCGCCGCTCCCGTGCTTCCACCGAACAGCCCTAGCGTCAGAGTCCGCGTATTGGGCTCGTGCTGCAGCCAATGCACCGCATGCAGCAATCGTTCCGATAGGAGCGCGATGTCGAAGCGGTTCTCGTAGCGCGCATCTTCGGTGGGAGTGAGGAGGTCGAGCAGCAGAGTCGCGATGGCGTGGTCCTGCAACACGCCGGCCACGTAGCGGTTGCGGGGGCTGAGGCTGCTGCTCCCGCTGCCGTGGGCGAACGCCACCACGCCGCGCGCGCCGTCCGGCAGTGTGAGTTCGCCGTTCAACTGCGCTTGCGCTGCCGGGATCTCGATCGCGTAGCGAACCGGCGCGAGGGGCATGGCGCTTCGGCGTCAGCGCGTAGCGCTCAAGCGCACCGGAATCCGGCGCCGGCCGAACTGCCCCTGGAACGGCTCGAAGCGGCCGTTGACCCTTGCGCCACAGGACAGGCAGCGACCGTCGCCGGTCAGGTGGTACTTCAGGATCTGGTGCCAGTCGCGCACGATCAGCTCCTCACCGCAGTCGCGACAGAAGGTGGTGCCGCCCTGCGTGTCATGCACGTTCCCGGTGTAGACGTACTGCAGGCCCTGCTGGAGAGCGATATGGCGGGCGCGGGTGAGCGTCGACGCCGGTGTAGCTGGGAGGTCGTTCATCTTCCAGTCGGGGTGGAAGGCGGTGAAGTGCAACGGGACATCCACGCCCAGTTCCGTGCGGATCCATTGGCACATGGCCGCGATCTCCTGCGTCCGAATCGTTCTTGGTCGGGATCAACAAGGTGGTGATCTCGAACCAGACGCTGGTTTCGTGCTTCAAGTAGACCAAGGTGTCGAGCACCGGTTGCAGGTGGGAGCCGGTTATCTTGAAGTAGAACTCCTCGGTGAACGCCTTCAGATCCACGTTGGCCGCATCCATCTTGGCGTAGAACTCGCGCCGCGGCAGATCGTGCATGTAGCCGGCGGTCACGGCCACGGTTTGGACGCCGCGCTCGTGGCAGGCGTCGGCCACGTCCATGGCGTACTCGGCGAATATCACCGGGTCGTTATAGGTGAAGGCCACGCTCTTGCTTCCGGTGCTGAGCGCTGCTTCGGCGATGGCCTCTGGACTGGCCTTATCCATCAACCGGTCCATGTCGCGCGACTTGCTGATATCCCAGTTCTGGCAGAACTTGCAAGCCAGGTTGCAGCCGGCCGTGCCGAAGGACAGCACCGCCGAGCCGGGATAGAACTGGTTGAGCGGCTTCTTCTCGATCGGATCGACGCAGAACCCGGAAGAGCGACCATAGGTGGTGAGCACCATCTCGTCGCCAACACGCTGGCGCACGAAGCAGGCGCCGCGCTGGCCTTCATGCAGGCGGCAGTCGCGCGGACACAGGTCGCACTGAATGCGGCCGTCGTCGATCTTGTGCCAGTAGCGTGCCGGGTAGAGTCCGGCCGCGTCGGCTGTCGCGGTGTGGTTCATTGCAGGGGAGGGGGCAACTCCTCCTCGCCGAACTTGACTACCGTATAGCGCAGCAAGCGCAGGTCGGCGGCCCAGAAGTCTGGCACCAGGCCGGTCTTGCGCTTGAGCTGGCGCAGGAACTCGGCCGGGTCGGGGATGCTGTCCCACACCTGAGGCAGGAACGTGCCGCGGCTGCTGTTGTGCTCCAGGATCAGCCCGTCGACGCCCGGGCGCATGAGACTCAGCGCTTCCTCCTCGCTGGCGAACGCGAGCGGCTCGGCAGGGGAGAGCAGCGACACCTCGACGCGGGTAGTGGCGAACTCGGTCTGGGTCAGCGGCTGAAAACGTGGATCGAGAAATGCCGCGGCCTTTGCGTTGGCCTTCACGTCTTCCAGCAGCGAGCGGTGCGCTTCCAGGCTACCGATGCAGCCGCGCAGTTTGCCGTGGCGAGTGAGCGTCACGAAGCTGGCACCGATCTCCCGCAAGAAGTCGTGGCTCTCGTCAACCGGGTGGGTCGGTGCGAATATGCCGCCGATGGCCGCGCGCGCGAGCGGGATGAGAACCTCCCCGCGCGTGTCGAGCGCTGTTCCATCCTCGCCCAGCGCATCGGCACGCGCCTCTGGCGGGAAGAAGCCGATGGACGCGTAGCCGACCACCCGGCTGTGATCGCCCGCCGTGTCTCCGGAGTTGCGCAGATCGAACAGTTCAGGCTTGAGGCCGCGGCGCAGGGCTACCTGCAGCAGTCCGTTCACCGGAGTCGCTCCGCACGCCTGGTGATGAGTGAGCTGCGGGCGGCGTAGCAGGATGGTGCGGGTGGTCTCGCGGTCCGTGGCCTGCGCTTGCTCGTAGCCCAGATAGTGGGAGAGGTCCGAGCTGACGACGATCAGCGTTTCATCACCGCCCCATAGGCAGTCCAGAACTTCGGCGACCTCCTCGGTACTGGCGCGGCCGACCACCAGCGGGACCACACCGAACATGCCCAGTACAGCCTGCAGGAAGGGCAAGTGCACCTCCAGGCAATGCTCGCGCGCGTGCGCCTCTCGGCTCTCGCTCACTTGCGGGAGCGACGCGATCAGGCGGACGGCTTCGCGATCGAGCGGTACGATCCCTAGCGGCGTTTGCAGGCCCAGTGCCCCGGGCAGGACCAACCCGTCGACCGCGACCCGGTGGGCGGGGCCAAGCAGAACGACGCGTTTGATTCGCCCGCGCGCAGGTGTCAGCCGGGCGTACGCGCTAGCCGCGATCGGGCCGGAATAGATGTAGCCGGCGTGGGGCGCGATCAGCGCCTTGGGGACGACAGCATCGGATGGTACGGCAGGGGCGCCTTCGAGCAACGTGGCCAGATCCCGGGAAAGAACTTCGCGAACCGCTGGATAGAAGGCTCCAGCCACCGCAGGCTGGCGGATATCAGTCATCGGCCTATCCATGTTTCCAGGGTTGAGACGCTGTGGCGCATCAGGGGATTGATGCGAACCTCCATGGCTGTCGACCAGGCCGCCGCGACCCAGCCATCCCATTATAGGTAGATATAGGTAGACCGCAGGGGAACACGCCAACCCTCCCTCGTAGCAGTCGAGAAAGGCGGATCCGGCACGACTTCGGATCGCCAGATGCGGGTGGTAAACGGCGGTTCGCGGCTTGACGGCAACAAACAGCCCTTACTCTTGACTTGCCACTGTGGCAACCAGTACATTACTGACCAGTTAGTCATTAAGTCGGTAATTCATTCCTATGCATCCGCCTCGTTGGGAACGCCGTAAGGACGCCCGCCCGGCCGAGCTTCTCGCCGCCGCGCTGGAACTGTTCGTGGAGCGGGGCTACGCCGCCACGCGCCTCGACGACGTGGCCAGGCAGGCCGGCGTCAGCAAAGGCACGGTGTATTTATATTTTCCGAGCAAAGAGGAGCTGTTCAAGGCCGTGGTGCGGGAGGGGCTGGTCCCGCTGCTCGAGCGCGGCGAGAAGATGGTGGCCGACCACGACGGCAGCGCGGCCGAGCTCATACGCGACCTGGTGCATGGCTGGTGGGAAAGCATCGGCATGACTCCCTTTGCGGGTCTGCCCAAGCTCATGATTTCCGAATGCCGCAACTTTCCCGAGCTGGGCAAGTTTTACGTCGACGAAGTCATGGCGCGCGGGCACAAGCTGGTGCGCAGAGCGGTACAGCGCGGGCTGGACAGCGGGGAGTTCCGCGATCTCGACCCCGAGTACGTGGCGCGCCTGATCTTCGCGCCGCTGGTGTTGATGGTGGTATGGCGCTATTCCTTCGACTTCTGCAGCGCGACCAACCTCGAACCGGGCAGCTACATCGATCAGCACCTTGACATCCTGCTGCGGGGACTGCTGGCTCCGTCCCGTGGACGCCTGCGCGCGGTCCGCCCCGCAGCCAGAACCTAGCCGACATGCAGGAGACAAAGTTGAGCGGCCGCACCATCCTCACCCGACACGATCTTCGAGATCAAGGGAGCAGCATCATGTTCAGGAGCCATTCTGATGCGCGCCGCGCGTTTGTGGCGGTCGCGCTGCCGTTTCTCCTGTTAGTTGCCGGCTGCCAGAAGAGCGACCCGCGCCCGGACGAGACGCGTCCGGTCCATGTCGTCGAGGTCACTCTGACAGCCGACGACCAGGAGGCCAGCTATACGGGCGACGTCCGAGCGCGCTGGGAGAGTGCGCTGGGATTTCGTGTGCCGGGCAAGATCGTGGCTCGTCTGGTGGAGATCGGGCAGCGGGTCAAGAAGGGTGAGGTGCTGGCGCGCCTCGATCCGGAAGACCAGAAGCTCTCCGCCGAGGCGGCCAACCAGCAGCTGGTCGCGGCCCGCTCCGACTATGGGCAGGCCAAGGCCGACCTCGTGCGCTACAAGGAGCTGTTCGACAAGGGCTTCATCAGCGCGGCAGAGTACGACAAGCGCAGGAACACCTACGCCACCGCGGCCGCGCGCCTGGAGCAGGCCACGGCCCAGCTCGAGCTCAATCGCAACCAGACGGCGTACACGACGCTGCATGCCGATCAGGACGGTGTAGTCACGGCGGTGCAGGCCGAGGTCGGCCAGGTCGTGATAGCTGGGCAGACGGTGGTCAAAGTGGCGCGCCTGGACGAGAAGGAGGTCGCGGTCAACGTGCCGGAGAACCGGCTGGCCGAGTTGCGCGGAGCCAAAGAAGTGGATATCACCCTCTGGGCCGTGCCGGGCAAGAACTACAAGGGGCGTATCCGCGAGGTCTCCCCCAGTGCCGACAACGTGACTCGCACGTACACCGTCAAAGTCACGCTCCTCGATCCTGACTCCAGCGTTCAACTCGGCATGACCGCCAACGTGTACGTCAAAGGCGGCGCGAAGGCCGAAGCGGCGCGCCTGCCGCTCACCGCGCTGTTCCAGAAAGGCAACGAGCCGGCGGTGTGGGTCATCGATCCCACGACCGGCCAGGCCACGCTCAGGCCAGTGCAGGTCGGCCGCTACACGCAAGACTATGTGACCATCGCCTCCGGGCTCACCAACGGCGAGCTGGTGGTGCGTGCCGGTGTGCATAAGCTGAACCAGGGCGAGAAGGTGCGGATCCTGACGGATGCCGCAAAGTAACGCCCTGCCGATTCGACCCCCGAGGCAGCAATGATCACCCGATTCAACCTGTCGGAGTGGGCGCTGGAGCATCAGGCCCTGATCCTCTACTTCATCCTGGCGCTGTTCGCCGCCGGCGCCTACTCCTACGTGCAGCTCGGCCAGGGCGAAGATCCCGAGTTCACCTTCAAGATAATGGTCGTGCGCACCCTGTGGCCGGGTGCGACCGCCAAGGAAGTCGAGCTGCAGGTCACCGAGCGCCTCGAGAAGAAGCTGCAGGAAACCCCGTGGTTCGACTACGCGCGCAGCTACTCGAAACCGGGCGAATCGCTCATCTTCGTGGTGCTGAAGGATTACACGCCGCCCAAGGCCGTGCCCGATGCCTGGTACCAGGCGCGCAAGAAGATTTCCGACATCAAGTACACGCTGCCGTCCAGCGTGCAGGGGCCGTTCTTCAACGACGAGTTCGGCGACACCTTCGGCATCATCTATGCCTTCACCTCGGACGGCTACTCCTACGCCGAGCTGCACGACTACGTCGAGGATGTACGACGCGACCTGCTGCGCGTGCCGGACGTGAACAAGGCGGACATCCTGGGCGACCAGGACCAGAAGATCTACATCGAGATGTCGCACAAGAAGCTGGCCACTCTCGGCGTGGACCCGCTGCAGATGTTTCAGGTGCTGCAGAACCAGAACAACATGGTGCCGGCCGGAAGCTTCGAGACCAAGGCCGACCGCATTTACCTGCGCATCAGCGGAGATTTCAAGTCGGTGGAAAGCATCCGCGAGATCGGCATTCAGGCGGGCGGGCGGCTGTTCCGCCTGGGCGACATCGCCAACGTCTACCGCGGCTACATCGACCCACCGGTGGTCAAGTTCCGCTATCAAGGGCAGGAAGCCCTGGGGCTCGCCGTGTCGATGCGCAAGGGCGGCGACATCATCGCCCTGGGCCACGCGCTGGGGGCCGAGATGGCCCGCATCAAGTCCAACCTGCCGGTCGGCATCGAGGTGCACCAGGTCGCCGACCAGCCGAAAGTCGTGTCGCGCTCGATCAACGAGTTCATGCGCACCCTCGGCGAGGCGGTAATCATCGTGCTCGCGGTGAGCTTTCTGAGCCTCGGCCTGCGCACCGGTGTGGTGGTTGCGTTATGCATCCCGCTGGTGCTCGCGACTACCTTTCTGCTGATGAAAGTGTTCGGCATCGACCTGCAACGGATCTCGCTCGGCGCGCTGATCATCTCGCTGGGGCTGCTGGTGGACGACGCCATCATCGCGGTGGAGATGATGGCGATCAAGATGGAGCAGGGCTGGGACCGGCTGCGTGCGGGGAGCTTCGCCTACACCTCGACTGCGGCGTCCATGTTGACCGGCACTCTGGTCACCGCGGCCGGGTTCCTCCCGGTCGGGCTGGCCAAATCGGCGGCGGGCGAATACACCTTTTCCATTTTCGCCGTGGTTACGATTGCGTTGCTCGTGTCCTGGGTAGTGGCGGTCCTGTTCACACCCTACCTGGGCTACAAGCTGCTGCCGGACTACGCCACGCTCGATCCGCGCAAGACGTTGACGCAGAGGCTGCTGTTGTCGCCGCTGCGTCGGGTCTTCCCGCGGCTCATTCCACCGCTGCCGTCACCCGAGCACGCCCACGACCAGGACGTCTACAACCGGGGCTTCTACCGGCGCTTCCGCGCAGCGGTGACCTGGTGCGTCACCTGGCGCAAGACGGTGATCGGCATCACGCTCGCGATATTCGCGCTGGCGATCGTCGGTTTCGGTTTCGTGCAGCAGCAGTTTTTCCCGTCCGCGAACCGGCCTGAACTGGTGGTAGATCTGTGGTTGCCCAACGGCGCTTCCATCTACGCGACCGACGAGGAGGCCAAGCGCTTCGAGAAGTTGCTGAAGGCCGATCCCGACGTCGAGAGCTTCGTCGTCTACGTGGGCGGCGGCAGCCCCCGCTTCTACCTCCCGCTCGATCAGCAGCTCAACAACGCCAACCTGGCCGAGTTCATCGTCACGACCAAGAGCAACAGCGTGCGCGACAAGGTGGCCAAGCGCCTGCTGGATACGCTGGACAGTCAGTTCACGCTGCTGCGGGGGCGGGTCAACCCGCTGCAGAACGGCCCGCCCGTGGCCTATCCGGTGCAGTTCCGGGTGAGCGGGCCGGACTACGTGAAGATCCGCCAGATTGCGCAACAGGTCGCCGAGATCATGCGTGCCAACCGCAACATGCTGCACGTTCATCTGGACTGGAACGAGCTGTCCAAGGTGGTGAGACTGGAAATCGACCAGAACAAGGCACGCATGATCGGCGTGACTTCCGAAGGGCTGTCCCAGGTGCTCAACTCGATCCTGTCCGGGTATTCCATCACCCAGTTCCGCGAGCGCGACAAGCTGATCGAAGTGCTGGCCCGGGCCGAGCCCAAGGAGCGCCTGAGCCTGGATGACATCCGCGACATCAACGTCCCCACTCAAAGCGGCAGATGGATCCCGCTGTCGCAAGTAGCCACCATCGGCTATGCCTTCGAGGACGGGGTCATCTGGCGACGCAACCGGGTCCCGACCATCACCGTCCAAGGCGACCTGTTCGGCAACGTCCAGGCGCCGGTGGTAACCAATCAAATCATCCCCGCTCTCAACTCAGTACGCGCCAAGCTGCCGCCCGGCTACGTCATCGAAGTAGGCGGCGCCACCGAAGAAGCCGCGCGCGGCCAGGATTCGGTGAATGCGGTCGTGCCGATCGCATTGCTCACTGTGATCACACTGCTGATGATTCACCTGCAGAGCATCTCCAAGACCATCCTGGTGCTCCTGACCGCGCCTCTGGGGCTGATCGGGGTCGTGCTCTTTCTGCTGGTGTTCAACGTGCCGTTCGGCTTCGTCGCCATGCTCGGCTTCATCGCGCTGTTCGGCATGATCATGCGCAACGCGGTCATTCTCGTGGATCAGATCGATCAGGACGTGGCCGGCGGGCACCCGCTGTGGACCGCGATCATCGAGTCGACCGTGCGCCGCTTCCGCCCCATCATGCTCACCGCCGCGGCGGCCATCCTCGCCATGATCCCGCTCACCCGCAGCAACTTCTGGGGTCCGATGGCGGTGGCCATCATGGGTGGGCTGCTCGTCGCCACCTTGCTTACGCTGTTGTTTTTGCCAGCGCTGTACGCGGCGTGGTTCCGCGTCAAGCGGCCGGCCTGAATGGTAATTTCCGGCTGTTGTTTTGAGCGCTTCTGCCATCGCGCGTCGTGCGCGAACCATCTACACTGCTCGCCCACCAATGCGAGATCGCACCTGCTGCCGTGTTAAATTAGCACCCGTCCGCAACACCTCCCAGTCTCGAACCGAATGAACGTTACGCTGCTCAGCGCGCCTGCGCGCGCCTTCCTGTCCCTTCGTCGCGTTGGCGCGGTCCTGTCCCTTGTCTTCGTCGTCCTCCTCCAGGCGCCGGCGCACGCGGCCAAGGAGGCGATCGCGTCGAGCCATCCACTCGCCACCGAGTCCGGCCTGCAGGTCCTGGCGCAGGGCGGCAACGCGTTCGACGCGGCGGTAGCGGTCGCTGCCGCACTGGCAGTGGTCGAACCCTATTCGTCCGGCCTGGGCGGCGGCGGCTTCTTTCTACTGCATCGCGCGTCCGATGGATTCGAGGTGATGATCGATGCGCGCGACACCGCACCGGGCCGGGCCCGGCCGGACCTGTACATCGATGCCAACGGCAAGCCCGATGACAGGGCGTCGATCGACGGCATGAAAGCGGCCGCCATTCCCGGCACGCCCGCCGGCCTGGCGTGGCTCGCGCAACGCTATGGACGGGTGCCGCTCAAGCTATCTCTCGCACCCGCAATCCGCCTGGCGCAAGACGGTTTTCCGACCGATGCGCGCTACGCCTTCGTAGTGGGAATGAAAGAAGGGGTGCTGAAGGCCAACCCGAAGATCGCGGGTGTGTTTCTGGACCACGGCGCCGCACCCGCGCCCGGCTTCATCGTGCGCCAGCCGGAGTTGGCCCGAACGCTGGAGGCTATTGCCAACGGCGGACGCGACGCGTTTTATCGGGGCGATCTGGCACGACGCATGGTTGCGGCCGTACAGGCGGGAGGCGGCATCTGGGAACTGGAAGATCTACAGCGCTACCAGGTGGTGGAGCGCGCGCCGAACCGTTTCACCTATCGCGGCGTGCGCATCACGGCGGCCTCGCTGCCATCCTCCGGCGGACTGACGTTGGCGCAGAGCCTGCAGATCCTCGAGCGCTTTCCCCTCGGCTCACTCGATCCGGTGGGGCGCACCCACTTCGTAGTCGAAGCGCTGCGCCGCGGCTTCCAGGATCGCGCGCGTTACCTGGGCGATCCCGATTTCGTAGCGGTACCCGAATGGCTGGGCACACGAGCCTACGCCGACCGGCGCGCCGCCTCCATCGACCCGGCCAAGGCCACGCCGAGCGAGCAGCTTGCCAGTTTGCAGCGCGAGGGCGACAACACCACGCATTTCTCGGTGGTGGACGCGAACGGCAACCGTGTGGCGGCGACGCTGTCCGTCAATCTACCGTTCGGCGCCGGTGTAGTCGCCGGCGATACCGGCGTTCTGCTCAACGACCAGATGAACGACTTCGCCATCGCACCTGACACGCCCAATGCCTTCAATCTCTCGGGTGGCATCGCCAACCAGGTCGACGGCGGAAAACGCCCGCTGTCGAGCATGACGCCCACCTTTGTCGAGGATGATCGCGGCCTGCTGGTGTTCGGGACGCCGGGCGGTTCGCGCATCATCAGCATGGTGCTGCTCGGCATCGTGGACTATGTGGACGGCGCGCCGCGGGATATCCAACGACTGGTGAGCGCGCCGCGCTACCATCACCAGTACCTGCCCGACAGGATCGAGTACGAGCCTGGCGCGTTCTCGCGGGAGTGGGTGGAAGCGCTGCAAGCTATGGGATATACGGTCCAGGAGGGGCGGCGGCGCTGGGGCAACATGCAAGCCGTGTACGTGGATCGCGCAACGGGAGAGGCCACCGCTTACAATGACCCACGGGGCAAGGGCGGGGCCTTGTTCTAGGCACGCTCGCGCCGGCGGTTGCTTCGGCAGCGCGATTGGTTTACGGTGCAGCCAGCCGACGCCGATCGGTGGGTGCAGAGCGATCCGGCGCGGCCATGGGTCGAAGTGATCGGGAGGGCGGTATCTTGTTCGACAGACGTGGGTTCCTGAAAGCATCCGCTTCCGGCCTGGCGGTCGCAGGCGCCGGTTCGGTGCTGTCCGCTGCGCAAGCGGCAGATAGCCTCGTGGGGCCGGCGGCGTTGCCGAGCGGCGCACTGGAGTCGGCTGTGCTGGATGCCCTTCCGGGGAAGGTGCCGCTGATCAAGAGGAGCTATCGCCCGCCCAACTTCGAGACCCCGGTTCGCTATTTCAACGAGCCTTACACTCCCAACGATGCATTCTTCGTGCGCTATCACCTGGCTGCGATTCCGCAAGTCGACGCTGCGGCGTGGCGCTTGTCGGTTGGAGGCGAGGCTGCGGAGAAGCCGTTCGAGCTCACGCTCGAGCAGCTCAGACGCGAGTTCGAGGCGGTGGAGTTGGCCGCCGTGTGCCAGTGCTCAGGCAATCGGCGCGGTCTGTCCGATCCCCACGTGCCGGGAGTGGAATGGGGCTACGGCGCCATGGGCAATGCCAGATGGAAGGGCGTGCGGCTCAAGGATGTGCTGGCGCGCGCGGGCCTCAAGAAGGAGGCGCTGGAGATCGTGTTCGACGGGGCCGACGGCGCCGTGATGGACAAGACACCGGATTTCGTGAAGAGCGTGCCGGTGTGGAAAGCAGTGGACGAGAATACGATCCTGGCGTACGAGATGAATGGTGCGCCACTGCCACATTGGAACGGCTACCCGCTGCGTGTTGTCGTGCCGGGCTGGACCGCCACGTATTGGATGAAGCACGTGACTTCGATCCAGGCGGTCAATCATCCATTCACCGGATTCTGGATGGAAAAGGCCTACCGCATTCCGAAGGGCAAGTTCCCGATCGTCGACCGCTTTATCAGTCAGGAGACGGATGCCAACACGCCCATCACCGAGATGGTGGTGAACTCGCTCATCACCAACCTGCACGACGGTTCGGTGCTGGCGGCCGGGAAGGCCGCGGCAGTGCGGGGCATCGCATGGGACGGGGGCTACGGGATACGCGCAGTCGAGGTTTCGATCGACGCCGGAGCGAGCTGGCGGCCCGCGGAGCTGGGCCCGGACCTTGGCCGTTTTTCCTGGAGACAGTGGACCTATTCGATCTCTGCTCCCCAGCCAGGCAACTACACGGTGATGGCGAAGGCCACCAACCGCATCGGCGCGAGCCAAGCCTTCGAGCTCGTGTTCAACCCTGCCGGCTATCACAACAATGTGGTGCAGCGGATCGATGTGAGGGTGGCATAGCTATCGCGCGATGAGTAAGCGACAAGGCCGTAGGAACCGCGTGGGAGTCCTGAGTATGCAGAGATTTCTGTTGCTTGCGCTGCTGGCCGCGGCGCCGTCGTTGGCGGACGAATCGACGGTGAAGCTCAAGGACGGGGACGGAAAGCAGGTGGTGGAGGCGAACTGCGTCGCATGCCACAGTCTGGACTACATTCCGATGAACTCGGTGTTTCTCGATCGAAAGGGCTGGGAAGCATCGGTGACCAAGATGATGAAGGTGATGGGCGCACCGATCCGCAGCGAAGATGTGCCGGTCATCGTCGACTATCTGGTGCGCAATTACGGCAAACCATGAAGCAGACCTTTCTCGAGTTCGAGCAGCCGATCGCCGAGCTGGAGGCGAAGATCGAGGAGCTGCGCTACGTGCAGGACGACTCGGCGCTGGACATCTCCGAGGAGATCAGCCGCCTGCAGAAGAAGAGCAACACGCTCACCAAGGAAATCTACGGCAAGCTCCACCCGTGGCAGATCTCCCAGGTGGCGCGCCACCCGCAGCGGCCGTACACCCTGGATTACATTCACAACATCTTCAGCGATTTCCACGAGCTGCATGGCGATCGCCACTTCGCCGATGACGCCTCCATCGTCGGCGGGCTCGCCCGCTTCTCCAATCAGACCGTGATGGTGATCGGCCACCAGAAGGGGCACGACACCAAGGAGAAGCTGCTACGCAATTTCGGCATGCCGCGGCCGGAGGGTTACCGCAAAGCGCTGCGGCTCATGCGCCTGGCGGAAAAGTTCGGTATTCCGGTGCTGACCTTCGTCGACACGCCTGGTGCCTACCCGGGCGTGGGCGCGGAGGAGCGCGGGCAGTCCGAGGCGATCGGCCGCAATCTCTATGTCATGGCCGAGCTGCGGGTGCCGATCGTGGTCACCATCATCGGGGAGGGCGGTTCCGGCGGAGCACTGGCAATTGCCGTCGGCGACGTGGTGTTGATGCTGCAGTACGCCACCTACTCGGTGATCTCGCCCGAAGGCTGCGCCTCGATCCTGTGGAAGAGCGCGGACAAGGCGCCGGACGCTGCCGAAAGCCTGGGGATCACGGCCAACCGGCTGAAGACGCTCGGGCTGATCGACAAGATCGTGACCGAGCCGCTGGGCGGCGCGCATCGCGATCCCCAGACCATGATGCAGACGTTCCGCAAAGCCCTGCAGGACGCGCTCAAGCAGGTGCAGGAAAAGCCGCTCGAGGATCTGCTGCAGGCGCGCTTCACCAAGCTCATGGACTTCGGCAAGTTCAAGGAAGTGCCCTTGCGGTGAGCCGGCAGGGGAGATAGCCGCTCCCTCGGCTTTGTTTGAGAGAACGCGAACGTGGCTGGCCCGCGGAAAGCGTCGACCGAGATTGCCCATGCAGTAGAGCGGGCGCTGCGCGCGGCGGCATTGGAGGGCGCACGCCTCGTCGTGGGATTGAGCGGCGGCGTGGACTCGGTTGTCCTGCTGCATGCGCTCGTGCAGCTGGCGCCTCGCTTTGAGCTCGCGCTTGCGGCCCTGCACGTGCATCATGGTCTGAGCCCCCACGCAGATGAATGGGCTGATTTCTGCGACAGGCTCTGCCGCGATCTTGGACCGCCGCTGCGGCAAGTGCGCGTAACGATCGACCGCGGCTCACCGCTCGGCATCGAAGCCGCAGCCCGCGCAGCGCGCTACGCCGTGTTCCGGCAGCAGCAGGCCGATGCCATCGTACTCGCGCATCATCTGGATGATCAAGGCGAGACGCTACTGCTGCAGCTCATGCGAGGAGCCGGCGTGAGAGGTCTGAGTGGGATGCCGGCGCTGCGCACGCTCGAGCCTGTACATGATCTGCGCCTGGTTCGTCCGCTGTTGGAGGTGACGCGCGCCCACATCGTTGCCTATGCGCAGGAGGCGGGTTTGGCCTGGATCGAAGACGAGAGCAACGCCGATCCGGCCGTCGACCGCAGCTTCCTGCGCATGCGCATCCTGCCCGAGCTCGTGGCTCGCTATCCCGGCTTGCGCGAGACGCTGGGACGCGCGGCGAGCAATCTCGCCGACGCGGCTCAGCTTGTCGACGATCTCGCGACAAGCGACGCGCGCCGCGCATCGGCAGGAGACAGCCTGGAGGTGTCTGCTCTCGCCGCTCTGGCTCCGGTGCGCGCGCGCAATCTCCTGCGGTGGTTTCTCGAACGACAGGGTTTGCCGGCTCCCAGCCGGGATCAGCTCGAAGAGGCGTTGCGGCAGGCGTTGACCGCACGCGGTGATGCTCGCATCCAGGTGAAGCTCGGTGCGGCCTGGCTGCGGCGACACCGCGGACACCTGTATCTGGAGCCGGTCGGCCGCCAACGCGCGCGCGGCTGGAGTTGCACGTGGAGCGGCGAGCGAGAGTTGCGGCTGCCCTCCGAGCTGGGATCACTGCGGTTCGAGCCGGCCCTGGGCGCGGGGCTTTCGCTGGCGCGACTGCGTGCCGAGAATGTGGTAGTGCGGCCGCGCAGCGGCGGGGAGCGCTTGCGTCTCGCGCACGACCGGCCGTCGCGCACGCTCAAGAATCTGCTGCAGGAGGCAGGAGTGCCCGAATGGGAGCGGAACCGATTGCCGTTGCTGTTTGTGGGCGACGCACTGGCATGGGTTCCCGGCGTCGGGCAGGACTGCCGTTTTGCCGCCGCGGCGGAAGAAGCCGCGGTGATGTTGCACTGGAACAGCAGCGCGCCAGCGCAATGATCTCAGACGATTGTCACAGCATGCCCATTGTCCGTGGCAACCACAGGGTCAGAGTAGGCCAGTAGGTGACCAGCACGAGGAAGACTAGCATCGTCAGCAGCCATGGCCACACCGCCACCGTGAGTTCGGTGATGCCCATTTTGGTGATTCCGCTCGCCACGTACAGATTCAGTCCGACCGGCGGGTGACACAACCCGATCTCCATGTTGACCACGATCATGATGCCGAAGTGGATCGGATCGATCCCGAGCTTGACCGCCACCGGGAACAGAATCGGCGCCATGATCAGCACGATCGACGAAGGCTCCATGACGTTGCCGGCGAGCAAGAGCAGGACGTTCACCATCAGCAGGAAGGTGATCGGGCCCAGCCCTTTGTCGAGCATCCACTCCGCCATCATCTGAGGAATATGCTCGGAGGTCATCAGGAAGGAGAACAGCACGGCGTTGGTGATGATGTATAGAATCATCGCGCTCAGGTTGGCAGATTCGAGCAAAGACCTCGGCACATCCCGCAGCGACATATCTTTGTAGACGAACACCGCGACGAAGAACGCATAGACCGCGCTCATGGCTGCTGCCTCGGTCGCTGTGAAGATGCCGGCATAAATTCCGCCCATCACCACGACCACCAGGAACAGCCCCCAGATGCATTCGCGTAACGCCCGCACCCGCGCACGCCAGCTCGCCTTGGGAAGGCGCGGGTAGTTGTTCTTCCGCGCGATGTGCCAGGTCGTAGCCCCTAGCATCGTGGTGAGCACGACACCGGGGACGACACCTGCCACGAACAAGGCGCCGATGGAAGTGTTGGTCGACACGGCGTAGATGACTTTCACGATCGAGGGCAACATGAGGATGCCCAGGGCGCCGGAGGTGGCGATCACGCCGGCGCCGAACCTCTTCGGGAACCCCTGCTTCGCCATCGCGGGCAGCACGATGGAGCCGATGGCGACCACGGTCGCGGGGCTGGATCCGCATACAGAAGCGAACAGCGCACACGCCAGCACGCCGGCCAGACCGAGGCCGCCGTGCCAGTGGCCGATCATGGAGGTGGCAAACGCGATCATGCGCTTGGCCACCCCGCCGTGCGTGAGGAAGCTGCCGGCGAGGATGAAGAACGGAATCGCCATGATCTCGAACTTCTCGATGCCGGTGAACAGCTTCAGCGCGACCGACTGAATCGGCACGTCGGTCATCGTGAACAGGAACGTAAGCACCGTCAGACCGAGCGCAATCGAGATCGGCATGCCGGTGAGCATCAACAGGATCAGCAGGCCGAAGATCAGCAGCGCGGTCACGGCTTTGCCAAATCCGCCGGATGGAGGTCGTCAGCGCGCTCGTCAAGCCCTTCGACGTGGGCAATGTCGTGGTGTGGCAGCGCACCCGTGCGGACGAAGGACCAGGTCACTTGCAGGAAGCGGAAGCACATCAAGTACGAGCCGCACGGGATCGCCAGGTACACGATCCACATCGGCAGTTCCAGGTCCGCGGAGACCTGATCGGTGTGGGCGATCTTCCAGACGAAGTCCGCGCCCAGCGTGCCGATGATCCCGGTAAAGAACGCGCCCGCGAGCAGTCCGAAGACGATGAACTTGGCGCGTAGCCGGTCCGGCAGCCGGTTGATCAGCACATCGACGCCGATGTGAATGCCGGTGCGCACGCCATATGCGGCGCCGAACTTTGCCATCCAGATGAACAGGTAAATGCAGAGCTCCTGGGCCCAGCTCAGGTTGATCCTGAGCAGCCAGTCCTGCAGCCCGGGAATCGGCAGCGCCGATGCGTAGCGGTGCACGACCGCGACGAAGATCACTACGGTGGCGGCGCCCATGAGGGACGCAACCAGCCACTCCTCGAGGCGGTCGAGAATCCGCAGCACTCATCTCCCCTGTGGTTGCGGCCGGTTCGCGCTCCCCGTGGTTGTGCTCACGGACGAGAGCAGGGCCGCGTCCGTGTTACAGCTTGTTGGGCTCGAACCCGGTTGCCTGGTAGATATTCTGGATCAAGCTCCTTGCCGATCTTGTCCGCCATCTGCGCGTGCACCGGCACCAGCGCCTTCTTCCACGCCAGCTTCTCCTCGCGCGTGAGCGTGATGATCTGGGTCTTGCCGGACTTCTTGATCGCTTCCAGCGCGGCGTCGTTTTCCTGGCGGGCGATGTGATTGCCGTAGCTGGTTGCGTCCCGCATCGCGCCTTCCAGAGTAGTCCGGATATCCGGCGGCAGCCCATCCCAGAATTTCTTGTTCACGACGACGACATAGCCGATGTAGCCGTGGTCGGTGACCGTCAGGAACTTCTGCACCTCGTGCATCTTTTGCGTGTAGATGTTCGAGTCCGTGTTCTCGGTGCCGTCGACGACACCGGTCTGCAGCGCCTGATACACCTCCGAGAACGCCATCACCTGGGGTATGCCGCCGAGCGCGCGCATCTGCGCATCGAGCACCTTCGAAGATTGGATGCGCAGCTTGAGGCCCTTCACGTCTTCAGGCTTGCGCAGCAGCTTGTTGGCGGTCATTGCCTTGAAGCCGTTATCCCAGTAGGCCAGTCCGACGATGCCCTTGCTCTCCAGCCGCTTGAGCAGACCCGCGCCGATCGGGCCTTCGGTGACTTTATGCAGCTCCTCATAGCTGGCGAAGAGGTAAGGCAGGTCGAAGGCCTCGAACTCGCGCTCGCCGAGCGGCCCGAATTTCGCGAGGGACGGCGCCAGCATCTGCACCGAGCCGAGCTGCAGCATCTCGAGCTCTTCCTTGTCCTTGTAGAGCTGGCTGTTCGGATACAGCTCCACCTTGACCTTGCCCTTGGTGCGCTCCTCGGCGAGCTTCTTGAACTGTTCGGCCGCCTTGCCCTTCGGTGTGTCCGGCGTGACCACGTGGCTGAACTTGATGACGATCGGCTGCTGCGCCAGTGCGGGTGCGGCAAGGCCCAGCACGACGAGGCAGGCGAGAGTGCAACGGCGGTTCTTCATGATCTCCTCTTTGCGTTGTCAGGCGGCGGCGCCGCGAGTCGATTGCGCCGCGGCGGACGAGCGCAGGCGTCGGCCGGCGCAACACTAGCATCATTTTCCCAGCCGTTGCATGCCTGGCCCAAGGCCGTCTTTCGCGGCCCGAATTGCAGTTCCGGCGCGGCCGCGCTATGGTCCTGCCCGGCGGCTCAGGCGCAACGCTTGGTGCGGGCCGACATTTCGTGCTATCCTTATGAATTGCTTCAAAAAAGAAACTCACTGGAGAATCTAGCGTGGCGCTGGAAAGAACCCTATCGATCATCAAGCCAGATGCCGTGGCCAAGAATGTCATCGGGCAGATTTACACGCGGTTCGAGGCCGCCGGCCTCAAGGTCGTGGCGGCGCGTATGATGCATTTGTCCAAGGCGCAGGCCGAGGGCTTCTATGCCGTTCACCGCGAGCGGCCCTTTTTCGGCGACTTGGTCAAGTTCATGATCTCCGGCCCGGTGATCGTGCAAGTGCTGGAGGGTGAGGGCGCGATTCAGAAGAACCGCGACCTGATGGGTGCGACGGACCCGCAAGAAGGCGGGGCCGGGCACCATACGCGCCGACTTCGCCGATAGCATCGATGCCAACGCGGTACACGGGTCCGACGGCCCCGCCACCGCCGCGACGGAGATCGCATACTTTTTTCCCGCGGTGGACGTCCATTCGCGCTGATGCCGGTTAACCTGCTAAACCACGACCTGCGCGGCCTCACCGGCTTCTGCGCCGAGGTCGGCGAGAAGCCGTTCCGCGCCCGGCAACTCCTGCGCTGGATTCACCAGTGCGGCGAGTCGGACTTCGGTCGTATGACGGACATCGCCAAGCCGCTGCGCGAAAAGCTCGCCCAGGTGGCGGTGATCGAGCCGCCCGAGGTGATGAGCGAATCGGTAGCCGCCGACGGCACGCGCAAGTGGCTCCTTGCGGTTGGCGCGGGCAACGGTATCGAGACCGTGTTCATTCCGGAAGTAAGCCGCGGTACGCTGTGCATTTCCAGTCAGGTCGGTTGTGCGCTCGAATGCTCCTTTTGCTCGACCGGGCGGCAGGGGTTCAACCGCAATCTGAGCACCGGCGAGATTATCGGCCAGTTGTGGCTGGCGAATCAGGCGCTCAGACCCGATCCGGCCACAGAGAAAGCCGGCGGGGAACGGATCATCAGCAATGTGGTCATGATGGGCATGGGAGAGCCGCTGACCAACTTCGACAACGTCGTGTCGGCGTTGTACATCATGCTCGACGACCACGCCTACGGGCTGTCGCGCCGACGCGTCACGGTGAGCACGTCCGGCATCGTCCCCAACATAGATCGCCTGCGGGCCGAGTGCCCGGTCGCATTGGCCGTGTCGCTGCATGCGCCGACCGACGAGTTGCGCGACGTGCTGGTACCGATTAACCGCAAGTATCCGCTGCGGGAGTTGATGGCGGCCTGCCGCCGCTATGTCGACGCCGCTCCAGCCGCCGTCGAGCGCTGCGCGTAGTCGCATCCCGCATGAAGTGGCGCACAAGTGGAAGCGCGACGGCGCGCCGCGCGACTTCATTACATTCGAGTACGTGATGCTCGATGGCGTCAATGACAGCATCGAGCACGCGCGCCAGCTCATCGCGCTCACCCGCGATGTGCCGTGCAAGTTCAACCTGATTCCCTTCAACCCATTCCCGAACTCTGGGTACCGGCGCTCCGGGCGGGAGCGGATCCGCGCCTTCCAGGAAGTGCTGATGGGAGCAGGTGCCATCGCGACGGTGCGCAAGACGCGAGGCGACGACATCGACGGCGCTTGCGGGCAGCTCGCGGGCCAGGTGATGGATCGAACTCGCCGCAAGTTGCGTCGCACGACCGAGGCATCGGCGTGAAACGAGCGGCGCTGATCGTACTGCTGGCGCTGTTGGCGGCGTGCACTTCGCAGAAGTCGAACCAGCCCGGGAGCGGGCGCCCGCGGGACCGAAGGAGGCAGCAGCTCACCGCTGGAGCGCGCCAAGATCCACACCGAACTTGGCGTCAGCTACTACGAGAACGGCCAACTCGGCGTGGCGCTGGAAGAGCTCAACATCGCGGTCGCCGCGGACAAAACTTACGCGCCGGCCTTCAATGCGCTAGGCCTGGTCCACATGGATCTGAAGGAGGACGATCAGGCGGAGAAATACTTCCGCCAGGCGATCAAGATCGACCCGTCCAACTCGGAGACGAAGAACAACTACGGTATGTTCCTGTGTCAGCGCGGGCGCCAGAAAGAGGGCATCCGCCAACTCCTGGATGCGCTCAAGAACCCCCTGTACGCGACGCCAGACGTGGCCTACAAGAATGCCGGCCTATGCGCGCGCAAGGCCGGTGACACGAAGAGCGCGGAGGAATATTTTCTCAAGGCGCTGAAGCTCAATCCGAACCAGCCGCAGGCGCTGTACAACCTGGCCGAGATCAACTATCAGCGCGACGACTACGCCGCGGCCAAGCAATACATGAGCCGTTACTTCACGGTCACCGAGAATGCCGGACCCGAGGCGCTGTGGCTGGCAGCGCGCATCGAGCGCAAGATCGGCGACCGCACCGCGCTGGCCAACTACGGCTTGCAGTTGCGCCGGCGGTATCCTTCTGCGCCCGAAACAAAAGCGTTTACCGGAAGGTCGCTTCGAATGACCGAGCCCGCCGAGGAGCCCTTGTTCGATCCGGAAGTGCCGGCACCGGCCGAGGCTGCGCCGCAGGCGGACAGCCCAGGTGCGCAATTGCTGGACGAGCGGCGCAACCAAGGCTTGAGCCTGGGCGATATCGCGCGCCAATTGAAGCTGTCGGTGCGGCAGATCGAAGCCCTGGAGCGGGACGACTACGCAAGCTTTTCTGGCCCGGTGTTCGTGCGCGGCTTCCTGCGCAACTACGCCAAGCTTCTGCACCTCGATCCCGAGCCCTTGCTTGCTGCGGCCAGCCTGTCGGTCGCCCCGGCGGCTGTACACGCCACCGCCGAGGCCTACGTGCCGGTATCGGCGGCCAGCCCGGAGCGCCGGCGCAAGTTCATCGCCTGGGGCGCCTTCGTCGTGCTGGTGGTCCTGGTCGTGTTCCTGCTGGCGGCCAATGTATCCAAGAACCGGCCGAATACCCAGGCGCCAGAGACGGCTCAGCCGACGCCAGCGGAGACGCCGTCTACTCTGGCCGCCACGCCACAGCACGCCGACTCGCCGCCGGCAGCGTCGAAAAGCCCCGCTCCCTCGGCGGCGGCCGAGCCAACCGCCAAGATCTGCCGCCCGCTCCCGTTACCGCTGCGGAACCGCCGGAACCGAAATCGATTGCCGCCTCTCCTGCGCCGTCAACGACTCCAGCAGCGACAACTTCGATTGCCACGGCACTCGGGGCTGCCCAGCCGACAGTGCCAGACCCCGTAGCAGCCAACGCGGCCGTTACTCCAAGGCCTCAGTCGCCCATCAGCGGCAGCGGGGTGAGCCAGATCCACATGATCTTCGAAGGCGAATCCTGGGTCGAGGTCAAGGATGGCAGCGGGACGACGATTTACTCCCGGCTCAATACGCCCGGAACCGAGCGGGTGGTGAGAGGCACGCCGCCGCTGACGGTAGTGGTGGGCAACGCGCATGGCGTCAAGCTGATGTACCAGGACAGGGTCGTCGACCTCGAGCCGCACACGCGCGTGGACGTAGCGCGCATCACGCTCGAGTAGGCCGCGACGATGTCTTCTTCATCCAGAACAGTGCGACGGCGAACGCGTCAGGTGATGATTGGCGAGGTCGCGGTAGGCGGGGGTGCGCCCGTGGTGGTGCAGTCGATGACCAACACGGACACAGCGGATGCCCAGGCGACGGTCCAGCAGGTGGCCGCCTTGGCCCGCGCCGGTTCCGAGTTGGTGCGCATCACGGTCAACAGCCCCGAGGCCGCTGCGCAGGTGGCGCGCATCAAGGAGCGGTTGCTGGCGATGGGCGTCGGAGTGCCTCTGGTGGGCGATTTCCACTTCAACGGCCATCGTCTTCTGTCCCAGTTCCCCGACTGTGCACAAGCGCTGGACAAGTACCGCATCAACCCGGGCAACGTGGGTCGCGGCGCGAAGCGTGACGAGCAGTTCGCGGTGATGATCGAAGCTGCTTGCCGCTACGGCAAGCCAGTACGCATCGGCGTCAACTGGGGCAGCCTGGACCAGGAACTGCTGGCGCGCCTGATGGATGAAAACGCCAGGCGGACGCAGCCGCATGCAGCGGGCGCGGTGATGCGCGATGCGCTCGTGGTCTCGGCGCTCGAAAGCGCACGTCGTGCCGAGGATCTGGGGCTGCCGGGCAGCCGCATCGTGCTGTCGTGCAAGGTGAGTGGGGTGCAGGATCTGATCGAGGTATACCGCGATCTCGCTGCGCGTTGTGACTATCCCCTGCACCTTGGCCTGACCGAGGCGGGCATGGGCAGCAAGGGCATTGTGGCGTCCACCGCCGCCATGGCGGTGCTGTTGCAGGAAGGCATCGGCGACACCATCCGCGTCTCCCTCACGCCCGAGCCCGGTGGCGATCGCACCCGCGAAGTGATCGTCGCGCAAGAGATCCTGCAGACCATGGGGCTGCGCTCTTTCACGCCCATGGTGGTGGCCTGCCCGGGCTGCGGGCGTACCACCAGCACTACGTTCCAGGAACTGGCCGATAGAATCCAGAGCTGGCTGCGCGCACAGATGCCGGTGTGGCGTGGACGCTATCCCGGGGTGGAAGTCGATGACCGTCGCGGTCATGGGCTGCGTGGTCAACGGCCCGGGCGAGAGCAAGCAGGCCAATCTCGGTATCAGCCTGCCCGGCTCGGGCGAGATTCCGGTGGCGCCGGTGTACGTGGACGGCGTCAAGACCGTGACCCTGAAGGGCGAGCGCATCGCGGAGGAGTTTCAACAAATCGTCGCCGATTACGTGGCCACGCGCTACGCAGATGCGCAGGGTCAGACCGCTGCTCGGCCCGAGCCTGCCTCGAGCATCGGCTGAGCACGCGCGCCGCCTCCATCAACCCACAGCATGAGCGAAACAATACAGGGGATCCGCGGGATGCACGACATCCTGCCGGACCAGGCTCCGCTGTGGGAGTTGTTCGAAGATACCGTGCGGGCGTGGCTCGCAGCTACGGCTACGAAAACATCCGCATGCCGATCCTGGAACGCACCGAGCTGTTCGTGCGCTCGATCGGCGAGGTCACCGATATCGTCGAGAAGGAGATGTACACCTTCGTCGACCAGCTCAACGGAGAGAACCTGACGCTGCGGCCGGAAGGCACGGCTTCCTGCGTGCGCGCTGCGATCGAGCACCATCTCTTGTACAGCGGTCCGCGCCGCCTGTTCTACACCGGGCCGATGTTCCGGCACGAGCGGCCGCAAAGGGACGCTTTCGCCAGTTCCATCAGGTAGGCGTGGAAGCATTGGGCCTCCACGGCCCGGACGTGGACGCCGAGCACATGGCCATGTGCGCACGCCTGTGGAAGCAGCTCGGACTGGACGGCATTGCCCTCGAGATCAATACCCTGGGCAGCCCCGAGGCGCGGGCGCGCTACCGCACGCGCCTGGTCCAGTACCTCGAGCAGAACCTGGAGCGGCTGGACGAGGACAGCCGCCGGCGCCTGGACACAAATCCGCTGCGCGTGCTGGACAGCAAGAACCCGGCGATGCAGGCGGTGATCGAAGGGGCCCCGCGCCTGATCGATGACCTGGACGAGGACTCGCTCAAGCACTTCGAAGAGCTGCAGACCATCCTGCGCGATGCTGAACCTCGACTACCGGATCAATCCGCGGCTGGTGCGCGGGCTGGACTATTACAATTACACCGTGTTCGAATGGGTGACCGATCGCCTCGGTGCACAGGCGGCGGTGTGCGCCGGTGGTCGCTATGACGGGCTGCTCGAACAGCTCGGCGGCAAGCCAGCGCCGGCCTGCGGTTTCGCCATGGGCGTGGAGCGCTTGTTGACGCTCATGGGCGAAGGGCGCGCCGCGCCGCCGGCGGCGCCCGACGTGTACCTGGTGCACAGCGGGGCGGATGCGACCCGCCTGGCCTGGCAGGCGGCCGAGCAACTGCGCGATGCCGGCTTGAGCGTCGTGTTCCACTGTGGTGGCGGCAGCTTCAAGTCGCAGATGAAGAAAGCCGACGCCAGCCGCGCGCGCTTCGCCGTCATCGTCGGCGAGGACGAGGCGGCGACGCGGCGCGTGGGCGTCAAACCACTGCGCGAGCAGGCCGCGCAGCTCACGCTCGAGATGAAGGATGCCATCGGCGTCATCCGCGACGGACGCGTTGCCGCAGACATCGAAACGTAGAACGCAAACCCATAACACGGAAACTCTATGTACGACCTGGAAGAACAGGAGCAGATAGACGAGCTCAAGGCCTGGTGGAAACAATACGGCCGGATGTTGATCGTGCTGGTGGTGGCGGCCTGTGTCGGCGCTGCCGGTACCGCCGGCTGGCAGTGGTACAAACGCAGCCAGTCGGAACAGGCGTCGCAGCTCTACGGCACGCTCGAGAAGGCGGTGCGCGCGAACGACCTGAAGCAGATTCGGGAGCTTTCGGGGCAGCTCATGGACAAGTTCGGCTGGCACTGCATATGGTCCGATGGCGGCGCTCGCCGCGGCCAAGGCCAACTACGATGCCGGCGATGCGAAGAGCGCGCCGGCGCAGCTGCAAGTGGACGGTCGACAACGCGCGCGACGACGATCGTCATCGCTACGGCGCGTCTGCGGCTGGCCGGTGTGCTGCTCGATGAGAAGAAATACGATGAGGCGCTGAAACTGCTGGACACCGAGCATCCTGAAGCCTTCAACGGTCTGTTCGCAGACCTGAAAGGCGACACTTACGTGGCTCAGGGCAAGACGGCGGAGGCGAAGGCAGCCTACAAGCAAGCGCTGGAAAAGCTGCCGGGGAAGGCACCTACCGCGCCATCGTGCAGGTCAAGCTCGACGCACTGGGCGGCGACAAGTGAACGAGGAACGCTGCATGCACCGAAGCGGATATCTTGTCTGCGCGGGGCTGGTGCTGATGGCCCTGGCACTGACCGGTTGCGGCGGCTCCCCGGACAGCGTCAAGCCGGCGGAGCTGGTCAAATTCAAGCCCAACGCCCAGGCGAAGGTCCTGTGGCACGCCTCGGTGGGCGACGCCGATGTCTACATCTTTACTCCGGCGGTCTACGAAGACGCAGTGTATGCGGCAAGCGCGGGCGGAACGCTGGCGCGCTTCGACGCTGCCAACGGCAAGCAAGTGTGGCGCGTCGACACCAAGCAGCCGCTGTCGGGCGGTGTCGGCGCCGACGGCGACCTGGTGGTGGTGGCGACCAAGAAGGGCGCGGTGCTGGCCTACGACTTGAAGGGCAAGCTGGCGTGGAAGAGCCAGGTCAGCAGCGAGGTGCTGATGGCGCCGCGCATGGGCCAGGGCGTGGTAGTGGTGCGCAGCGGCGACGGCAAGATCTACGCGCTTGGACGCGAAAGACGGCAAATCGCAGTGGGAATATCGCTTCACGTTGCCACCGCTGCTGCTGCGGTCGGACTCGGGCGTAGTGATCCAGCGCGGCGTCGTGCTGGCCGGGCTGGCAGCCGGCAAGGTTGTGGCGCTGAACCTGACCAACGGCAGCGTACTGTGGGAAGCGACGCTGGCGCAGCCCAAGGGTGCCAACGAGCTGGAGCGCATCACCGACATCGCGGCGGCGCCCAGCGTGGCGTCGGACCAGGCCTGTGCGGTGACGTTCCAGGGGCGCGTTGGCTGCTACGATCTTGCACGCGGCTCGCTGTTGTGGAGCCGAGACGCTTCTTCTTCTGTCGCACTCTCCGTCGACCCCATCACCATCTACATGAGCGACGCGCGCAGCACGGTGTTCGCCATGGACAAGAATACCGGGGCGACCATCTGGAAGCAGGACAAGCTGTTCGCGCGCCAGGTCAGTGCACCAGTCCAGACCGGGTTGTTCGTGGCAGTCGGTGATTTCGAGGGCTACATCCATTTCCTCGACCGCGACGACGGCGGCTTCGCCGTGCGGCTGTCCACCGACGGCAGCGCGATCAAGGCGCGTCCTATTCGACTGGGCCAGAACATACTGGTGCAGACCCGGCAGGGCAGCCTGTACGCGGTCGCGGTCAAGTCACTCTAGGAAACGGATGAGGGGCGAGGGACGAGCGGCGAGGGGCATAGACCGAAGCGGACGCAGTACCGTTCCAAGCCGGGCTTGAATTTCATCTCTCGCCTAGCAATCGCCACGGCGCGCACGCCGGATCGGCCCTCGTCCCTAGTCGCTCGTCCGCTCGCCTCTCGATGAAACCCACCATCGCACTGGTTGGCCGCCCTAACGTGGGCAAGTCGACGCTCTTCAACCGCCTCACCCGCAGCCGCGATGCGCTGGTGGCCGACATTCCAGGACTCACGCGCGATCGGCACTACGGCCATGGGCGGCTGGGCTCGAAGCCCTACCTGGTGGTCGACACCGGCGGGCTGGAGCCGACGGCAAAGGAGGGCATCTATCACGCGATGGCGCGGCAGACGCTGCAGGCGGTGGACGAAGCCGATGCCGTGCTGCTGCTGGTTGATGGTCGTGCCGGCATCACCTCCCAGGACCGCGAAATCGCGAACCGTTTACGCAAGGCTGGACGCCCGCTGTACCTGGTGGTGAACAAGAGTGAGGGATTGTCGCGCGACACCGCGGCCGCCGAGTTCCACGAGCTGGGCTTGGGGACGCCGCTGGCGATCTCCGCCGCGCACGGAGACGGCGTGCACGAGCTGATCGATCTGGTGCTGGAGAAGTTCCCGGTCGAAGCGGAGGTCGTCCGGCCGGGCGACCGATCGCCACGCGCACCGAAGATTGCAATCGTCGGCCGACCGAATGTGGGCAAATCCACTCTGGTCAACGCCATCATCGGCGAGGAACGGGTCATCGCCTTCGACCAGCCGGGGACGACACGCGACAGCATCTACGTCGACTTCGAGCGCGCGGGCAAGCCCTACACCCTGATCGACACGGCCGGCCTCCGACGGCGAGGCAAGGTGGACGAAACGGCCGAGAAGTTCTCGGTGATCAAAACGCTGCAGTCGATCGAGGATGCCAATGTCGTGATCCTCGTGTTGGACGCCCAGCAGGAGATCTCGGAGCAGGATGCGCACATCGCGGGCTTCATTCTGGAGGCGGGGCGGGCTCTGGTGGTGGCGGTCAACAAGTGGGATAGCCTGGGCGAGGCGAAGCGCGACCAGATCAAGCGCGAGTTCACCCGCAAGCTCGAATTCCTCGCGTTTGCCCGGGTGCACTTCGTGTCCGCACAGGAGGGCCGAGGGCTCGCCGAACTTATCAAATCGGTAGATTCCGCTTACGCCGCCGCCATGGCGAAGCTGCCCACGCCCAAGCTTACCCGTGCCTTGATTGCCGCGATTGCACGCCAGGCGCCGCCCCGCCATGGCATGTTCCGGCCCAAGCTGCGCTACGCCCACCAAGGCGGCATGAACCCGCCCGTCATCGTCATCCATGGCAACCAAGTCGACAGCCTGCCGGACAGCTACCGCCGCTACCTGGAACGCTTCTTCATCGACACGTTCCGGCTGCAGGGCACGCCGGTGCGTATCCGGTTCAAGGTCAGCTCCAATCCTTATGCCGAGAGGCGCTGACATATTTGCGCCTGGCGTGAAATGTTGCGTCGCCGCGGGTATGGCAACGGTTAACAATTTCAAGTACAGTAGTTGGTCCGGGAACGAAAGTAGAAGAAGGAGGCCACATGAGCGCCAAAGGGCAACTGCTACAAGACCCGTTCTTGAATGCCTTGCGCAAGGAACATGTGCCCGTCTCGATCTATCTGGTCAACGGCATCAAGCTCCAGGGTCAGATCGAATCATTCGACCAGTACGTCGTCCTGCTCAAGAACACGGTGACGCAGATGGTGTACAAGCACGCCATCTCGACCGTGGTCCCCGCGCGTGCCGTCAATCTGTCTCTCGACCACTCGTCCGACAACTGACCGGGCCGCTCGCCCGTTCCCGCCCGGTAGCGGAACGACTCGCCGGGCCGGGTGTCCTGCACTTTACGCGTGCCGGCCCTTTTGTTCGGCGCCACTCGGCCTCATCTGAGGATTTCATGTTTGAACGCCCTCAGGGCGGCGATCGCGCGCTCCTGGTCAATCTGGACCTGGGCGAGCCGGACCAGGCCGCCCGCATCGATGAACTGAAAGAACTCGCGGTGAGCTGTGGCCTGCGCGTGCTGGGCCTGGTGCAAGGCCGCCGTGACCGACCCGATCCTGCCACTTTTGCCGGCAAGGGCAAAGTGACGCGAACTCGCTGCCGCGGTTGCCGCTCAACAGGCCATCGATCGTGGTGTTCAACCATCAACTTTCTCCTGCGCAGGAGCGCAACCTCGAGAGGCAACTCTCCTGTCGTGTCATCGATCGCGTCAGCCTGATCCTGGATATCTTCGCTCAGCGCGCGCGCAGCCACGAAGGCAAGCTGCAGGTCGAGCTGGCCCAGCTCGAGCATCTGGCCACGCGCCTGGTGCGCGGATGGACCCACTTGGAGCGGCAGAAGGGCGGTATCGGCCTGCGCGGCCCGGGCGAGACCCAGCTGGAGACCGATCGCCGACTGCTCGGCAAGCGCGTCAAAGTGCTCAAGGACAAGCTGGCCAGCGTCGGCAGGCAGCGCGAGGTGCAACGGCGTGCGCGCAAGCGGGCGCGAGATGTTGTCGGTGGCGATCGTGGGCTACACCAACGCCGGCAAATCCACGCTATTCAATCGCCTCACGCGTGAGACCGTGTACGCCGCCGACCAGCTGTTCGCTACGCTCGACACCACGACGCGCCGAATACACTTGCCGACGCTCGACGGCAGCTTCGGCGGAGGCTGAAGTCGTGCTGTCGGACACCGTCGGGTTCATCCGCGACCTGCCGCATACGCTGGTCGCGTCCTTTCGCGCTACGCTCGAGGAGACGATCCAGGCCGACCTGCTGCTGCATGTGGTCGACGCGTCGAGCCCGGTCCAGATCGCGCAGATCGCAGAAGTGGATCTCGTGCTGAGGGAGATCGGCGCGGGCGAGCTGCCGCAGGTGATCGTGCTCAACAAGACCGATCTGACCGTGCTTCCGGCGGGCTTCGAGCGCGACGAGTATGGTAGAATCTCGCGCCTTCGCGTCAGTGCGAAGACCGGCGCCGGAATGGACTTCGTGCGCCTGGCCATCGACGAGTTCCGGTCCGGCTCGACCTTGCCCGATTCGTCCAGCCGCGCGGTCGCGTGATGCGAGCCCGGCACAGCGGCTGCGGCGGAATGCTCCCAGGGCGTTGCGGTCGTAATGTGGGACACGCCTCGAGGCGCGATTGACGGTTCGCTTGGGTACACACTACCGACAGCTATGGCACTGAACGACCCGAACTGGGGCCGGCGCGGCGACGGCCCACCGGACCTGGACGAGATCTGGAACCGCTTCCGCCAGAAGCTTCCCGGCCTGTTCGGGGGCAAAGGCGCAGGGCGCGAGCCCGGCGTGCGGGCGGCAGGCGCTTTCCCGGCGGCGCCTGGCTGCTCATCGTCCTGGTCGGCGGTGATCTGGCTCGCGAGCGGATTCTACATCGTCGATGCCAGCCAGCGCGGTGTCGTGCTGCGCTTCGGGAAGTATCTTCAGACCACCGAACCCGGGCCCAACTGGCATCTGCCGTACCCGATCGAATCGGTCGAGATCGTCAATCTGTCTCAAGTGCGCACGCTCGAGGTCGGCTATCGCACCAACGTCAAGAACAAGGTGCTCAAGGAATCGCTCATGCTCACCGACGACGAGAACATCGTCGACCTGCAGTTCGCGGTGCAGTACGTGCTGAAGGATCCCAAGGAGTTCCTGTTCTACAACCGCAACCCCGACGATTCGGTGATGCAGGTGGCCGAAACCTCCATGCGTGAGATCGTTGGCAAGAGCAAGATGGATTTCGTGCTGTACGAGGGGCGCGAATCGATCCGCGCCCAGGCGCAGAAGCTGATGCAGCAGATCCTGGATCGCTACCAGACCGGCGTGGCGATCAGCCAGGTCACCATGCAGCAGGCGCAGCCTCCGGAACAGGTGCAAGCGTCGTTCGACGATGCGGTGAAGGCCAACCAGGATCGCGAGCGCCAGATCAACGAAGGCCAGGCCTATGCCAACGACGTGGTGCCGAAAGCGCGCGGTACCGCTTCACGCTTGATGCAGGAGTCGGAAGGCTACAAGCAGCGCATCATCGCCACCGCCGACGGGGAAGCGTCGCGCTTCCGCCAGATCATGACCGAGTACAGCCGCGCGCCCGCGGTCACCCGTGAGCGCATGTACCTCGATACCCTGCAGCAGGTACTGAGCAGCACCAGCAAGGTGATCGTCGATCAGAAGTCCGGCAACAATCTGCTGTTCCTGCCGCTGGACAAGCTGCTGCAGTTGTCCGCGGCCGCCACAGTTGCGCCGACGGACAATGTCGACCGCGCCCCGGCTGCCGATATGCAGTCGCAGGCGGCGCCCACAGTGGATCCGCGCTCGCGCGACGCGTTCCGCAGCCGCGACCGGGAACCGCGCCCATGAATCGCAGCATCAGCACGATCCTCATCGCTGTGGCCGTCGTCCTGGTGCTGGCGAGCCTGGCGATGTTCACTGTGGATCAGCGGCAGAACGCCATCGTATTCCGCCTGGGCGAGGCGGTGCACGTGATCACAAAGCCGGGGCTGTACTTCAAGATCCCGCTGCTGGACAACGTGCGCTTCTTCGACGTGCGCATCCTGACCCTGGACTCGGAAGAGCCCGAGCGCTTCATCACCTCGGAGAAGAAGAACGTCCTGGTCGACTCGTTCGTCAAGTGGCGCATCGTGGACGTGGTGCAGTACTACATCAGCGTGGGCGGCGACGAGGCCCGCACGCGGATCCGGCTGGCGCAGACGGTCAACGACAATCTGCGCGCCGAGTTCGGCAAGCGCACGATCCACGAAGTGGTTTCCGGCGAGCGCGATCGCGTCATGGATTTGATGCGCGAGAAGGTGGATGCGGATGCACGCAAGATCGGCGTGCAGGTGCTCGATGTGCGCATCAAGCGTGTAGACCTTCCGCAGGAGGTGAGCGAAGCGGTGTACCGGCGGATGGAGGCGGAGCGCAAGCGCGTCGCCAACGAACTGCGCTCGCTGGGCTTCGCCGAGAGCGAGAAGATCCGGGCGGATGCCGACCGCCAGCGCGAGGTCATCGTCGCGGAGGCCTACCGCGATGCTCAGCGCATCAAAGGGCAGGGTGACGCGCGCGCCGCCGCGATATATGCCCAGGCGTTTCAGCAGAACCCCGAGTTCTACGCCTTTTACCGCAGCCTGGAAGTCTACCGTCAGAGCCTGAAGAGCAAGAGCGATGTGCTGGTGCTGGACCCGAGCTCGGATGTCTTCAGGTACCTGAAGAGCCCGTCCGGCAGGCCGCAGAAATAATACGCAGCGGCAACGCGCCGCGCATCCACCATGTTCGGCGCCCTTTGGTCCGCTTTCGCTCTCGTGCTGGTCATCGAGGGCTTGCCGCTTCTGCTCGTGCCCTCCAGGTGGCGCAACGTGATACGTCAGGTATCCGGTTTGGCTGACGGTCAGTTACGATTCTTCGGCCTGATCCTAGTGCTCAGCGGGTTGGGCTTTCTGCTGCTGCTGGGTCGGGACTAGCCCGCGAGAGCTGCCATGAGACGCTGGCTCCTGCCCGAGTACATCGAGGACATCCTCCCGGTCGAGGCCCTGCGCACCGAGCGGCTGCGCCGGCGCATTCTCGACCTGTTCCGCGCGCATGGGTACGAGCTGGTGATACCACCGATGCTCGAGTACGTGGAATCGTTGCTCACCGGCACCGGCCACGACCTCGACCTGCGTACCTTCAAGCTGGTGGATCAGCTGTCCGGCCGGATGCTCGGGCTGCGCGCAGACATCACCCCGCAAGTAGCGCGCATCGACGCTCACCTGCTCAATCGCGAAGGGGTCACGCGCCTGTGCTACGCGGGCACAGTGGCGCATGCTCAGCCTTCTGGATTGAACCGCACGCGCGAGCCGCTCCAGATCGGCGCCGAGATCTACGGGCACGCCGGGGTCGAGAGCGACGTGGAGATCCAGGCGCTGATGGTGAGTGCCCTGCGTGCGGCGGGCGTGAACGATTTGTACCTGGACCTGGGCCACGTGGCGGTGTTCCGCAGCCTGATCCGCCACGGCCGCGTGGATCGCGACCTCGAGTCCGAGCTGTTCCGCGTGCTGCAGTCGAAAGACATCCCCACTCTGCGCGAGCTGGTCGCTCCGCTGGATGCGAAGCTGCGCGATGCGCTGTTGCTGCTGCCGGAGTTGTATGGCGGCTTGCCGATCCTGCAGGAAGCCCGCCGGCGGCTGCCGGACTTTCCGGACGTGCGGCAAGCCCTCAACGACATGGAGACCATCGCCGCGCGCTTGTCGCACGTGGTGCCGGTGCACTGCTTCGATCTCGCCGAGCTGCGCGGCTATCACTATCACAGCGGTGTCGTCTTCGCCGCCTATGCCAGGGGGCACCCCAACGCGATCGCACTGGGCGGGCGCTACGATGAGGTGGGCCAGGCCTTCGGGCGTGCGCGTCCGGCCACCGGCTTCAGCCTGGACCTGCGCGAGTTGGCCGGCCTGGCGCCGCCGGCGGAGGCGTCTTCACGCATACTCGCGCCGTATGCCCCTGAAGATGGCTCTCTCAGGCAGAAAGTGGATGAGCTGCGCGCGCGCGGCGAAATCGTGATCGTGGATCTCCCCGGACACGAAACCACGCGCGGTGAACTGGGTTGTGACAGGCGGCTCATCAAGCGCGGCGAGAACTGGGACATCGAGACAGTGAGCTAAAGCGGCCATGGCAAAAAACGTCGTCGTAGTCGGCACCCAGTGGGGTGACGAAGGCAAGGGCAAGGTGGTGGACTGGCTGACGGACCATGCCCAGGGGGTGGTGCGCTTCCAGGGGGGCCACAACGCTGGACACACACTGGTGATCCACGGGCGCAAGACCGTGCTGCATCTGATCCCGTCGGGCATTCTGCGCGTCCGAGGTCGCCTGCTTTATCGGCAATGGCGTGGTGGTCTCGCCGCAGGCGCTGATGGACGAATTGCGCACGCTGGAAGAGGCTGGCATCGAGGTGCGCCCTCGGCTCACGATCAGCGAAGCCTGTCCTCTGATCCTGGCGCATCACGTCGCGCTCGATCGCGCCCGCGAGACGGCCAAGGGAGCAGGCAAGATCGGCACTACTGGCCGTGGCATCGGCCCGGCCTATGAAGACAAGGTCGCGCGGCGAGCGATTCGGATGCAGGACCTGTTTCATCGCGAGCGGCTGGCGGCGAAGCTCGGCGAGGTGCTCGACTTCCACAACTTCGTGCTGCGGCAGTACTTCGGTGTCGAGACGGTGGACTTTCAAAGTACGTTGGACGACTTGCTGGCCTTGGCGGACCAGGTGAAGCCGATGGTGGGGGATGTCCCGCGCCGGCTGTTCGAGGCGCAAAAGGCGGGCAAGAATCTACTGTTCGAGGGCGCGCAAGGCACGCTGCTGGACGTGGACCACGGCACCTATCCCTTTGTAACCTCCAGCAACTGCGTGGCAGGTGCCGCGGCCGCCGGCAGCGGCGTCGGGCCGCAGATGCTGCGAGTACATTCTCGGTATCACCAAGGCGTACACCACGCGCGTGGGCTCGGGCCCGTTTCCCACGGAACTGGAGGACGAGATCGGGCGCCAGATCGCCGTGCGCGGGAACGAGGTCGGCGCAACCACCGGGTCGGCCGCGCAGGTGCGGCTGGTTCGACGCTGCAGCGCTCAAGCGCTCGATCCAGATCAACGGCGTCTCCGGCTTGTGCATCACCAAGCTGGACGTTCTGGACGGCATGGAGACGCTGCAGATCGGGGTGGGTTATCGCGTAGCCGGCGAATACCTCGATATCCTTCCCGTCGGGGCAGAGGAGCTGGCGGAGTGCGAGCCGATCTACGAGGAACTGCCGGGGTGGGCGCAGAGTACGCTGGGCGTGCGGCGCCTGGAGGATCTGCCGCGGGCTGCGCGCCACTACCTGGAGCGCATCGAGGCCGTATGCGGTGTGCCGCTCGATCTCATCTCGACCGGTGCCGAGCGCGACGACACCATCGTGCGTCGCCATCCGTTCGAGGTTTGACCTGAAGTCCGCGGCGCAGACCGTTATCAACCGCCACTGCGTCAAAGGGTTCGCGTCCGTCCGCATCGGCGCAATCGCCGCGCAGGTACGCGGCGACCAGCGTCAGCCGGGATGGCTGAGGCTGGTGCCGAGAAGAGGACTCGAACCTCCACAGTCTTGCGACCGCCAGGACCTGAACCTGGTGCGTCTACCAATTTCGCCATCTCGGCACAGCGGGCCGCCATTTTATTGCAAAACCCCTCCATGTCAAAGCACCGCATTTTTTCTCCCCAAGGCCTTGCCGTCTCCATGGGCCTGCGGCCATGAGGCGCCGCGCCGCCCGCCATCCTGACCATTCGCGCGCGGTAAAGCACGCCAGCCTGCGTCAGGCCGACCCATTCCTGTCGCGCGAGCAGGAACGCTACGAGCATCCGCTTCCGAGCCGCGAGTGGATCCTCTCCGTGCTCGAGCAGGAGGGAGTTCCGGTCGAAACGGAGCGGCTGTCCCAACTGCTCGAGATCCGACCCGACGAGGAAGACACGTTCACGCGCCGACTGAACGCGATGGAGCGCGATGGCCAGATCCTGCGGAACCGGCGCGGCGCGCTGTGCGTGGTGGACAAGCTCGGGCTGATCCGCGGACGCGTCACGGGCCATCCCGACGGGTTTGGCTTCCTGGTTCCGGACGACGGTAGCGGCGACCTGTTTCTGAACCCGTGGGAGATGACCAAAGTATTCCACGGCGATCGCGTGATGGCACGCGCGTCCGGCGTGGACCGGCGCGGTCGGCGCGAGGGCGTCATCGTGGAGGTTCTGGAACGCGCGCATACGCGGGTAGTCGGGCGCCTGCACGAGGAGCACGGCGTGTGCTACCTGGTGCCAGAGGACCGGCGTCTCACGCAGGATATCCTGATTCCGCGCGACGCCTGCAATGGCGCGCATGGCGGGCAGGTCGTCGTAGCCGAGATCATCGAGCAGCCGGATCGCCACGTGAAGCCGGTCGGACGCGTCATCGAAGTGCTCGGCAACTACGCCGATCCGGGCATGGAGGTGGAAATCGCGCTGCGCAAGCACGACCTGCCGCACGTGTTTTCGCCCGCTGTCGAGACGCTGGCGAAGAAGTTCTCGAAAGCGGTGCGCAAGAGCGACTGGAAGGGGCACGAAGACCTCACCCGGCTGCCGTTGGTGACCATCGACGGCGAGACGGCCAAGGACTTCGACGACGCCGTCTACTGCCAGCGCGAGGGTAAAGGGTTTCGCTTGTGGGTGGGCATCGCCGATGTAAGCCACTACGTGAAGCATGGCGACCCTCTCGACGTCGAGGCCCGGCTGCGCGGCAACTCGGTCTACTTTCCCCGCCGTGTAATCCCCATGCTCCCGGAGGAATTGTCCAACGGGCTGTGTTCGCTCAACCCGCAGGTGGAGCGTCTGTGCCTCACCTGCGAGATGGCCATCGGCCCGCGCGGGGACATCAAGGACTACCGCTTCTATCCGGCCGTCATGTTCTCGCATGCGCGCCTGACCTACACCACGGTGGCGGCGATTATCGCCGATGCCAAGAGCGAACCAGCACGCGAGCATCGAGAACTGGTGCCGCACCTGCAGAACCTGGACGCATTGTTCCGCGTGCTGGTCGGCGCACGTGAGCGGCGCGGCGCCATCGACTTCGAGTCGAGCGAGACGCGCATGGAGTTCGACGACCAGGGCAAGATCACCGCGATCTACCCGGTGGGGCGCAACGACGCGCATCGGCTGATCGAGGAGTGCATGCTGGCGGCCAACGTGTGCGCGTCGGACTTTCTGCAGAGTCACGAGCACCCGGGCCTGTATCGCATCCACGAGGGCCCCACAGCGGAGAAGCTGGAGGCCCTGCGGCAGTTCCTGCGCGAGTTCGGCCTGCAACTGGGCGGTGGCGACGACCCGCACGCCAAGGACTACGCCAAACTCCTGAACGAGATCCGCGGCCGGCCTGACTACGAGTTGCTGCAGACCGTGCTCCTGCGCTCGCTGCGGCAAGCGGTGTACAGTCCCGAGAACGTCGGCCATTTCGGACTGGCCTACGAGGCCTACACGCACTTTACGTCTCCCATCCGGCGCTACCCTGATCTGCTGGTGCATCGGGCGATCAAGGCTGTGCTGCTGGGGGAGGCCTACAATCCCGGCGACTGGGCGGCACTGGGTCAGCATTGTTCGGAAACCGAGCGCCGGGCAGACGATGCCACCCGGGATGTGGAGGCCTGGCTCAAGGCCTACTACATGCGCGACCGTGTCGGCGAGCGTTTCACCGGCACCATCAGCGGCGTTGCCGCTTTTGGCGTGTTCGTCGCACTGGACCAGGTATACGTGGAAGGCATGGTGCACGTGTCCGAGCTGGGCAACGACTACTTCCAATACGACGCGGCGCGCCACCAGATGGTGGGGGAGCGCACGCGCAAGCGCTTCCGGCTTGGAGACCGTATTCAGGTCAAGCTGGTGCGGGCCGACCTGGAAACCACGCGGCTGGATTTCGTGCTGGCCGACAAGCCAGGCTGATGACGCGCGAGACCCAGCTGATCTTCGGCTTCCACGCGGTCAATGCGCGCCTGCGGCACCACCCGGACAGCGTGGTGGAGATCTTCGTCCACGCGGGCCGCCATGATCCGCGGTTGCGCGACCTTTTGGCTACAGCGCAGGGGCGCGGTGTGCGCGCAGTTCCGGTCGACGCGCAGCGGCTGCAGGGGCTGGTCGGCCATGGCAAGCATCAGGGTGTGGTAGCACGGGTAGAGCCGGTGCGCCTCGCGGCAACCCTGGAGGACGTGGTCGCATCGTGTGGGCGGGAGGCGTTGCTGCTGATCCTGGACGGGGTGACCGATCCCCACAATCTGGGTGCCTGCCTGCGAGTGGCGGACGCGCTTGGCGTGCATGCAGTGGTAGCCCCCAAGGACCGGTCGGCGGGCCTGACACCGACCGTGGCCAAGGTCGCGAGCGGAGCGGCGGAGACAATTCCGTTCATCCCCGTCACCAACCTGGCCCGCACCCTGGTGGAACTCAAGGAGGAAGGCCTGCAGGTAGTGGGTGCGGACGATGCGGGCCAGGAGAGCCTTCTGGACGCCCGACTGACGGGGCCGCTGGCCTGGGTACTGGGTGCGGAAGGGGAAGGTATGCGGCGGCTGACCCGGGAGCGCTGCGACCGATTGGTCCGGATCCCGATGCTGGGGAAGGTCGAAAGCCTCAATGTCTCGGTGGCCGCGGCCCTGTGCCTGTACGAGACCCGCCGGCAGCGGGCCGGGAACAGGTCTGCGGAAGCCAGTTGAGCAGCGCAGCATCCGACTGATACAATGGCAAATTAGCTTGGGTGGAGCCAGTCCGCCATCCAAGCTAAATCGCCCAAGTCAAATTCGCACATCGGCGCTCGTTAAGGTGCCTGGAGCAGAAGGTTCTGCCCGGGTCTCACGCGCTGATGGAGGCTCAACCTTAACCGGAGAACGTATTGATGGCAGTAACCATGCGTGAAATGCTGGAAGCGGGTGTTCATTTCGGACACCAGACCCGCTATTGGAATCCGAGGATGGCACCCTACATCTTCGGCCATCGCAACAAGATCCACATCGTCAATCTCGAGAAAACGCTCGAGATGTACAACGAGGCCGTCAAGTACGTCAGACAGCTGGCCTCCAACAAGGGCACCATTCTGTTCGTCGGCACCAAGCGGCAGGCGCGCGAGATCGTCCGCGAAGAGGCTACGCGTTGCGGCACGCCGTTCGTCGACTATCGCTGGCTGGGCGGCATGCTGACCAACTACAAGACGGTCAAGGCGTCGATCAAGCGCCTCAAGGATATGGATCAGATGGTGCAGGACGGCACGCTGGAGCGCCTGCCCAAGAAAGAGCAGCTCCGCTTCCAACGCGAGCTGTCCAAGCTGGAGCGCAGCCTGGGCGGCATCAAGGACATGAACGGCCTGCCCGATGCCCTGTTCGTGATCGACGTAGGCTACCAAAAGGGCGCCGTGCAGGAAGCCAACAAGCTGGGCATTCCGGTGGTGGCCGTGGTGGACAGTAATAATTCGCCCGACGGCGTGGCCTACGTGATCCCGGGCAATGACGATTCCAACCGCGCCATCCGGCTGTATGTGCGCGGCATGGCCGACGCCATCCTGGAAGGCCGCTCTCAGATCATCCAGGAAATCGTGACCGACGAGTTCGTCGAGGTCGAAGGCGGTGAGGAAGTCGCCGCGCACTGAGGCGGGCCTGGCACCGATTCAAGGGGGGCTTGCAGCCCCCTTTTTTTGATCATCTTGGGCGCATGCGCGCTAGCTACGGCGCATGTGCTTGCAATCAGTCAGGAGTTGAGCATGGCGGAGATCACCGCGGGCATGGTAAAGGAACTGCGCGAGAAGACCGACGCGCCCATGATGGAATGCAAGAAGGCGCTGACCGAGGCCAGCGGCGATCTGACCAAGGCCGAAGAGATACTGCGCGTGCGGCTGGGCAACAAGGCCAGCAAGGCGGCGAGCCGTGTGACTGCCGAAGGTGTGGTGGGGATCTTCATCGCGCCGGACAGCAAGCTGGGTGCCATCATAGAGGTCAACTGCGAGACCGACTTCGTGGCCAAGAACGACGATTTCCTCGCCTTCGTGCGCAACCTGGCCGAGCTGGTCGCCAAGAGCAATCCGGCCGATGTCGGTGCGTTGTCTGCGCTCCCGCTAGGAGGCGCGAGCGTGGAGCAGGCCCGCACCGCGCTGGTCGGCAAGATCGGCGAGAACGTTTCGATCCGCCGTTTCGTCCGCATCCAGGCCAAGGGCAAGTTGTCGAGCTACGTGCACGGCGGCTCCAAAATCGGCGTGCTGGTGGACGTGGTAGGCGGCGACGATACGCTGGCGAAGGATCTCGCCATGCACATCGCTGCCAGCAAGCCGGTGTCGCTGTCGCGGGAACAAGTGCCGGCCGAGTTGATCCAGAAGGAGCGCGAGATCGCCACCCAGAAGGCGGCCGAGTCGGGCAAGCCGGCCAACATCGTGGAGAAGATGGTCGAAGGCAGCGTGCAGAAATTCCTCAAGGAGGTCACCCTGCTCGGCCAGCCCTTCGTGAAGGACGACAAGCAGACGGTAGAGCAACTGCTCAAGGCGAGGGCGGCACAGGTGGCGAGCTTCGTACTCTACGTAGTCGGGGAAGGTATCGAGAAGAAGCAGAGCGACTTTGCCGCGGAGGTGATGGCGCAGGCCGCGCAAGCCCGTTGAGAAAGGACCGCATCGTTGAGAAACGGACATGACGCCGGCCCATCTGATTGCGGGTCCTGACCAGTGTTCCGCCGACTCATGCGCCAGCTCGACGAATGGCGGCAGGTGCGCCGCAGCGTGTTGATTGCTTGCTGAGCCGACCATGATGGAAGCGAAGCTCGCCCACAAGCGCGTGTTGCTCAAGCTCTCGGGAGAGGCGTTGATGGGCGAGGACGCCTATGGAATCAATCGCGCGACCCTGGAGCGCATCGTGTCCGAGGTGGCCGAGGTCGTGCGCATGGGTGTCGAGATGGGCATCGTGATCGGCGGTGGTAACATCTTTCGCGGGGTGGCCCTGGGTGCGGCGGGAATGGACCGCGCCACGGCCGATTACATGGGGATGCTCGCCACGGTGATGAATGCGCTCGCGCTGCAGGATGCCATGCGCCGGATCGGGCTCGCCAGCCGGGTGCAATCGGCCATCAATATCGAGCAGGTGGCCGAGCCCTATATCCGCGGTAAGGCCATGCGCTATCTCGAGGAGGGCAAGGTGGTCATCTTCGGCGCCGGGACCGGCAATCCGTTCTTCACCACCGACACCGCGGCGGCTTTGCGCGGGATGGAGATGAACGTGGAACTGGTGCTCAAGGCCACCAAGGTGGACGGCGTATACACCGACGACCCCAAGACCCATCCCGACGCGATGCGCTACAAGCGGCTGACCTTCGACGAGGCGATCGTCAAGAATTTGAAGGTCATGGACGCCACCGCGCTGACCCTGTGCCGGGACCAGAAGCTGCCCATCTGCGTGTTCAGCATCTTCAAGACCGGTGCGCTCAAGCGCGTGATTCTGGGCGAGGACGAGGGCACGCTGGTACACAATTGATGTTCCAGGAGCGATGTTCGAGGAGCCGGACGATGATTGCAGACGTCAAGAAATCCGCTGACCAGAAGATGCAGAAGACGGTCGAGGCGCTCAAGACGGACCTCGGCAAGGTGCGCACCGGCAGGGCTCACACCGGGCTGCTCGACCACATCAACGTGGACTACTACGGCACGCCGACCCCGCTCAAGCAGGTCGCCAGCCTGAGCCTGCCCGACGCCCGGACGATCGCCGTGACGCCTTACGAGAAACGCATGGCGGCGGTCATCGAAAAGGCCATCCGCGATTCCGACCTCGGCCTCAATCCGACCAATGTCGGTGACATCGTGCGCGTGCCTATGCCGGCGTTGACCGAAGAGCGGCGCAAGGAGCTGATCAAAGTGGTCAAGCACGAGGCGGAAGCCGCACGAGTGGCGGTGCGCAACGTTCGGCGCGATGCCAACGCGCACCTGAAGGAACTGGTCAAGGACAAGAAGATCTCCGAGGACGACGAGCGCCGGGGCGAGGACGAGGTGCAGAAGCTCACCGACCGCACCATCGCCGAGATCGACAAGCTCCTGCACGCCAAGGAAGCCGAGCTGATGGCTGTCTAGGCGAAAACTCTCGTGTCGTTCTTCGTCAGTTCCACCATCGACATTCCCGCCGCGCGGGAGGTGCCCCGTCACATCGCCATCATCATGGATGGCAATGGCCGCTGGGCGCGGCGCCGGCGCTTGCCACGGGTGGCCGGCCACCGGCGCGGGGTCGAGACGGTGCGCAGCACGATCCGCTGCTGCGTCGACGCCGGCGTCGATTACCTCACCTTATTCGCCTTCAGCAGTGAGAACTGGCGACGCCCGCCAGACGAGGTGTCGTTCCTGATGCAGTTGTTCGTGCGCGCGCTCGAGAACGAGGTGAGCAAGCTGCACGACAATGACATCCGGTTGCGGGTAGTGGGTGATCTGTCGAGCTTCGAGCCGCGGCTGATTGCACTCATCCACGAGGCCGAGGAGCTGACCGCCGCGAACACGCGGCTGACGCTGACTATCGCGGCCAACTATGGTGGACGCTGGGACATCATGCAGGCGGTCAATCGCATGCTGAAGGACCATCCTGGCCGTGCCGGCGGCTTCAATGAAGCGCATCTGGTTCCCTATCTGGCGTTGAGCTTCGCGCCCGAGCCCGACCTGTTCATCCGCACCGGCGGCGAGCAGCGCGTCAGCAACTTTTGCCTGTGGCAGCTCGCCTATACCGAGCTGTACTTCACCGACGCGCTGTGGCCCGACTTCGACGAGCAGGCGTTCCAGGCGGCCTTGTCCTCCTATCAGCAGCGGGAGCGGCGCTTCGGTCGCACCAGCGAGCAGCTGGCGCCACCCCAAGAGGAGGCGGTGCCGCAGTCGCAGCCGGCAGAACCCGGCTAGGCTGCTTTCAAGACCGATCCCATTGCATGCTGCTTCAGCGCGTACTCACGGTGGCAGTGGTGCTGCCGCTGTTTCTGGCCGCGCTGTTCCTGCTCCCCAACTTGGTCTGGGGCCTGCTGCTCTCCGGCGTGGCCGTCGTCGCGGGACGGGAGTGGGGCAGGCTCGCAGACTATTCCCGCGCGGGCCGCGTAACCTTTCTGCGTGCTCCTGACGGCGAGTTGCGGCGCGATTCTGTGGTGGGAGCACGGGATGGGAGAGACGCGCGCTTTCATCTATTCCCCGGCCGGAAAGCTGTTCTACGGCGCGGCGATCGTCTTCTGGCTCGGCATTGCACCAGCTTGGCTACGGTACCGCTGGCCTGTGCGTGGGGCGATAACGCTGGGCGTGGTCGGATGGATCGTGCTGATGCCATTCTGGCACGCCTTGGTGTCGCTGCAGCCTACACCAGGGCGCCTGCTAGTGGCGCATGGGGGTCGTCTGGGTAGCCGATACTGCCGCCTACTTTGTCGGCCGGCAGTTCGGGCGTCGCAAGCTCGCGCCGGAGATCAGTCCGGGCAAGACCTGGGAAGGGGTATGGGGCGCTCTGGCTGCCGTGGTGCTTTACTGGTTTGCGGTCTCGGCGCTGCTGCCCGACCACCAGCATGCATCTCGTCTCCGGACTGGTGTGGATGCTGTTGATGCTGCTGCTCAGCATCGTGGGCGACCTGTTCGAGTCCTGGATGAAGCGAGTAGCCGGAGTGAAAGACAGTGGCGCGCTGCTTCCCGGCCATGGAGGGCTGCTGGACCGGGTGGACGGTCTGACCGCCACGCTGCCGCTGGCCGCCCTATACTTCGCCTATCCGCTCACAGGGATCTGATAAGAGCCCGGAAGCCATGACTTCGACCCCGGGACTTCGCGCCCGGCGCACAGCTTCGACCGTCCTCGGCAGCGCCTGGCCATACTCGGTGCTACCGGCTCGGTCGGCGCCAATACGCTCGATGTCGTTGCGCGACATCCGGCACGCTTCGAGGTGATCGCGCTGACCGCCCACGCGCAGGACGACCGGCTGCTGGCGGAGTGCCGGCGGTTCGCGCCCGCGCTATGCAGTGCTGGGGGATACCGACGGCGGCGCGCGCTCTGCAGCAGCAGTTGCGGGCTGAGAGCTTGCCGACAGAAGTTCTGGCCGGGACCGATGCGCTGGTGGAAGTCGCCACGCGCCCCGAGGTCGATACCGTGATGGCAGCGATCGTCGGGGCGGCCGGGCTGCCGGCGACGCTTGCCGCGGCGCGCGCCGGCAAGCGCGTGCTGCTGGCCAACAAGGAAGCGCTGGTCATGGCCGGCCGCCTGTTCCGCGACGCGCTGCGCAGCAGCGGCGCGCAGCTGCTGCCGATCGACAGCGAGCACAACGCCATTCTGCAGTCGCTGCCCGCCCGGTTTCGACGGAGACCTGGAGCGCGCGGGCGTGCGGCGCATTCTGCTCACCGCTTCGGGCGGGCCGTTTCTGCGCACGCCGCCGGAGCGCCTGCCACGGGTAACGCCGGAGGAAGCATGTGCGCATCCCAACTGGGTCATGGGGCGCAAGATCTCGGTGGACTCGGCCACCATGATGAACAAGGGTCTCGAGGTGATCGAGGCGTGCTTTCTGTTCAACGCGCGGCCGGCGCAGATCGAAGTGGTGATCCATCCGCAGAGCGTGATCCATTCCATGGTCGAGTACGTGGACGGTTCGGTGCTGGCGCAGCTCGGCAACCCCGACATGCGCACGCCGATCGCGCATGCGCTGGGGTTTCCCGAGCGCATCGAATCGGGCGTGCGCCCGCTGAACTTTTTCGAGGTCGGAGCGCTCAATTTCGAGGCGCCCGACCTGGCGCGCTTTCCCTGCCTGCGGCTGGCTTACGCTGCGCTGGAGGCCGGCGAGAGCGGTCCGGTCACGCTCAACGCCGCCAACGAAGTGGCGGTGGAGCGCTTCTTGCGCCGCGAATTGTCCTTCGATCGCATCCCGGGCGTGATCGAGGAAGTATTGTCGCGAGCGCCGATGGCCGACTTGCGCGATCTGGCGCATGTGCTGGAGGTGGACCGCGAAGCGCGATCGGTGGCCCGCTCGTGCCTGGCTGAGCTCGAAAGACTATCTTGACCGGACGCGAGTGGGCGGTTTCGATAGAACGTATACTCGCGACGGCAAGCGCGTTGGCACGACCGATGCACGAGCTTGCGCGGCGCTTGTCTGACATGCCGCGGCTGACACGGCGGAGGTTTACTCCATGCACTTGATCAACACCTTGGTCGCATTCGTGGTCGCGCTCGGCACGCTGATCGTCGCGCACGAGTTCGGCCACTACCTGGTGGCGCGGCTGTGCGGCGTGAAGGTGCTGCGCTTCTCCGTTGGCTTTGGCCGCCCGCTGCATCACGCGCCGGCTGGGCCAGGACCAGACCGAGTGGGTGCTGGCGGCGTTTCCGCTGGGCGGCTACGTGAAGATGCTGGACGAGCGTGAGGGCGAAGTTGCCCCCGCCGAACTTCCGCGCGCGTTCAACCGACAGCCGGTGCACAAGCGCTTCGCCATCGTGCTCGCTGGCCCGCTCGCCAATTTCCTGCTCGCCGTCTTCGTGTACTGGCTGCTGTTCATGCACGGCGTGCCAGGCTCGCGTCCGGTCGTCGACGCTCCGCTGCCCGGGACGCCCGCGCGGCAGCATTCCACGCTGGCGAAACCATCGTCGGCGATTGCCGGGCGCCCGGTGCGCACGTGGGAGGAGGTCAGGCTCGCGCTGCTCAAGCACGCGGTTGCCAGGGACAGCGTCGAAGTTGAAGTGCGCAGCGACGATGGCACGCTCCAATTCCACACGCTCGATCTGTCCGCCATGGGGCCGGACCAGGTCAACAGCGATTTTCTCGACGCCGTCGGGCTGCAGCCGCTCAAGAGCGGGCCCAGGCCGGTGATCGAGACGGTCGTCGCCAGGCGGTGCTGCCGAGCGCGCCGGCGTGCAGGCGGGCGACCGCATCCTGGCGGTCGAACGGCGCTCCGATCGCAGGCTGGGAACAGTTGGTGAAGGCGATCCGCGCCAAGCCCGGCGTACCGATAGAGCTGACCATCAGACGTGCATCGGGTCGAGCAGCTCACGCTGCGCGTGACGCCTGACACGGCACAGGAGAACGGCGCAGCGGTCGGCAAGATCGGCGTGGGGCCGTTCATCAACGTGCAGTACCCGGCCGGCCCCGCCCTCTGGCAAGGCGGGAAGAAGACCTGGGACATGTCGGTGTTCACGCTGGAGATGCTGGGCCGCATGGTGATCGGCGAAGTGTCGCTCAAGAACCTGAGCGGGCCGATCACGATCGCCGACTACGCCGGCCAGAGCGCGCAGATGGGCTGGATGGCTTATGTCAGTTTCATCGCGCTGATCAGCATCAGTCTGGGCGTGCTGAACCTGCTGCCGGTCCCGGTATTGGATGGGGGACACTTGATGTATTATATCGCCGAGATTATTCGGGGGAAGCCGATATCGGACCGCGCGCTGGAGATCGGGCAGCGCATCGGGATGGTGGTTCTGTTTTCACTGATGGCATTCGCAATCTATAACGATATCTATCGCCTCGTCAGCGGGTAGCGGATGAAGCTATCGCGCTGGCTTCTCTTCCTATCGGGTCTCACCTCACTCTCCGCCACAGCCTTTGAGCCCTTCCAGGTAAAGGACATCCGCGTCGACGGTATCCAGCGCACCGAGCCTGGAACCGTGTTCAGCTACCTCCCGGTGAAAGTCGGTGACACCCTCACCGAGGAGCAGGGCCGCCGAAGCCGTCAAGTCGCTCTACGCCACCGGCTTCTTCAAGGACGTGCGCCTCGAGGCCGACGGCAACGTCCTGGTGGTTTCCGTGGTCGAGCGTCCTGCCATTTCCCAGATCGAATTCGTCGGCGAGAAGGAATTCGACAAGGACAAGCTGCGCGACGCGCTCAAGCAGATCGGGCTGGCGCAAGGGCGCATCTTCGACCGCAGCCTGCTGGAGAAAGCCGAGCAGGAATTGAAGACGCAATACCTGTCGCGCGGCAAGTACGCGGTGGAGATCACCACCACCGTCACTCCGCTCGAGCGCAACCGCGTGGCCATCAACTTCACCATCGCCGAAGGCGAAGTGGCCAAGATCCGCCAGATCAACCTGGTCGGCAACAAGGTGTTTTCCGACGACGATCTGCTCGACCTGTTCGTGCTGCGCACGCCCGGACTTGCTCACCTGGTACAGCAAGAACGACCAGTACTCCAAGCAGAAGCTCGAGGGCGACCTGGAGAGCCTGCGCTCCAACTACCTCAATCAGGGCTATCTCGAGTTCACCATCGACTCGACCCAGGTTGCCATCGCGCCGGACAAGAAGGACATCTACATCAACGTGAACCTCACCGAGGGCGAGAAGTTCACGGTCACGGATGTCAAGCTCGCGGGCGAGCTGCTGCTGCCCGAGGCGGAGCTGCGCAAGCTGATCAAGCTGAAGAAGGGCGACGTGTTCTCGCGCGAGAAGCTGACCGAGTCGACCAAGCTGATCGTAGACCGCCTGGGGAACGAAGGCTACGCGTTTGCCAATGTCAACCCGGTTCCCGAGATCGACCGCGAGAAGAAACAGGTGGCTTTTACGCTTGTACGTGGACCCGGGCCGCCGAGTGTATGTGCGGCGCATCAACATTTCGGGCAACACCACCACGCGTGACGAAGTGATTCGACGCGAGATGCGTCAGCTCGAAGGCGGATGGTACGCGGCGGACAAGCTCAAGCGCTCCAAGATTCGCATCGACAAGCTCGGCTACTTCTCCGAGGTCAACGTCGACACGGTGAACGTGCCCGGCGCGCCCGGACCAAGTCGACATCGATGTCAAAGTGGTCGAGCGCCCGACCGGCAATCTGCTGTTCGGTGTCGGCTACTCCACCGCGGAGAAGATCATCCTGTCCGGCTCGATCTCGCAGTCCAACCTGTTCGGTACCGGCAACGCGCTGTCGCTGCAGGTCAACAGCGGCAGCGTCAACAAGGTCTACGCGCTGTCGTTACACCAATCCGTACTTCACCGACGACGGCGTGAGCCTGGGCGCGGACGTCGTACAAGCGCAACGTCGATGCAGCGGCGCTGAACTCCGTCACTCCCTACAAGACCTCGACCCTGGGCACGGGCCTGCGCGCGGGCGTGCCGATCACCGAGTACGACACGATCAACTACGGCCTGGCAGTGGAGCGGACCGACGTCGAAACATTCTTCAGGCAGTCCGCCGCAGTACGTCGAGTTCGTCAACGATCTTCGGGAACACCAACACGGCGCTGATCGGCACTGCCGGTTGGGCGCGCGACGGCCGCGACAGCACGATCTATACGACCAGCGGCGTGCTCCAGCGAGTCAACTTCGAGGTGGCGATGCCGCCGGCCGAGCTGCGCTACTATCGCACCACTTATCGGGTTGACTGGTGGATTCCGATCCGGCGAGAGAACACGCTGCAACTCACCGGCCAGATCGGATACGCCGACGGCTATGCCAACTTGCCGCTGCCGTTCTACAAGAACTTCTATCTGGGCGGCATCGGTACGGTGCGCGGTTACGAGACAGAGCTCGATCGGACCGAAGGATGCGTTCGGGAATGCTCTCGGCGGGCCTACCCAGACCCTTGTGGACGCCGAGTATTATTTCCCTTTCCCTGGATTGGAGAAGGACAAGTCGGTGCGGATGTCGGTTTTTGTCGACAGCGGGCAAGTGAGCGATAATTTCGACCTCGCCGAGACGCGCTTCGCCACTGGGGTAGCACTGAGCTGGTTCTCGCCTGTGGGCCCAATCAAGATCAGTGTCGCGAAAGCGATCCATCCGAGGCCCGAAGACCGGACGCAGTTCTTCCAGTTCTCCCTGGGGACCACGTTCTAGCGCACGGACAACGATCCTCTCCGAGTCCCCCCGGGAGGGCCGAGCGGGTTATAATGGCGCAAGGAGACAAGACATTGAAGCGACTTCATTTTTTGCTCGCAGGGCTGCTCCTGTCGGCGGCCGCGAACGCACAAAGCAACGATTTCAAGATCGGCTTTGTCAGCACGGAGCGACTGTTTCGCGAAGCCGCCCCCGCCCTGCGGGCGCTCAAGAAGCTGGAGAAGGAGTTCCAGCCGCGCGACCAGGAATTGCAGAAGATGGCCAAGCAGGCCAAGGATCTACAGACCCAGTTGGAAAAGGATGGCGTGACAATGGCCGAGAGCGAGCGCCGGACCAAAGAGGCGGACCTGGCGCGGATCAACCGTGATTTGCAGCGCCTCCAGCGTGAGTTCCGGGAAGATTTGAACCTGCGCAAGAACGAGGAGTTGGCGCAGGTCTTGGAGCGCGCGAACAAGGTCATCGCGGAGATCGCCGAAAAGGAGAAGTACGATCTCATCCTGCAAGAGGCCGTCTACCGTAGTCCGCGCATCGACATCACCGAGAAGGTCCTGAAGGCCCTGTCGGACAAGTAGGGCCAGCATCGTTGGGCATCGGGCCGCTGGTCCCTCGCTCCGGCGACTCCCGCCCTGCGGGACAGGGCGAGATGGTATGTGTCTGGAACCTGCAGGGAGGTTTGCCCGATTGAACAGCCCCGGCCGGCAGGTGTTCCGGCTCACCGAGATCGTGGAGCGTTGCGGCGGTGAACTGCTGGGCGATCCCGATATCGTGATCCGTCAGATCGCCACGCTGGAAACGGCGGGCGCGGGCCAGATCTCCTTTTTTGCCAATCCGCGCTACCGCCAGCAACTGGAACGCACCCGTGCCGATGCGGTAATCCTGGCTGCGGAGTTCGCTGACGCGACTGCGTGCTCACGCATCGTAGTCAAGGATCCCTACGCCTACTTCGCTCGCGTCTCGGCGTTGCTCAACCCGCCGGCAGCGGTAGTGCCGGGGATCCATTCATCGGCCGCCATCCATCCGTCCGCCCGCGTAGCCGCCGGCGCAGCAATCGGGCCTTTCGTATCCATCGGCGCCGACGCCGAGGTAGGAGAAGGCAGTCTGGTCGAGGCCAGTTGTGTACTGGGTGAAAACGTACGCGTCGGCCGCGACTGCCGCATCTACGCCGGAGTCAGCGTCTACCATGATTGCGTCATCGGCGACCGTGTTATTCTTCACTCGGGCGCGGTCATCGGGGCGGATGGGTTCGGCCTGGCCTGGGAAGGGGGACGCTGGAGCAAGATCCCGCAAATCGGACGGGTGATCGTCGGCAACGATGTCGAGGTCGGCGCAAATACCGCCATCGACCGCGGCGCATTGGATGACACGGTGATCGAAGACGGGGTGAAGCTGGACAACCAGATTCAGATCGGTCACAACTGCAGGATCGGAGCGCATACAGCCATCGCGGGGTGCGTGGGAATTGCCGGCAGCACGCGCATCGGACGCTACTGCCGCATCGGTGGCGGCGCCATGATCGGCGGGCATCTGGAGATCGTGGACCAGGTGGTCATCTCCGCTGCTGCCTCGGTGGCCAAGTCCCTCCTCAAGCCGGGCACCTATACCTCGTTGTTCCCGCTCTCGCTGCATCAGGACTGGCTTCGCAACGCTTCCCACATCCGACACCTCGATTCGCTGGTGGGGCGGCTGCGCGTGTTAGAGGCGCGTCTAGCCGAATTGGAAGGAAAGAAGAATGACTAAGATGGAGATCCGGGAGATCCTCAATTACCTGCCGCACAGGTTTCCCTTCCTGCTGATCGACCGCGTCCTGTCCTGCGAGCCGGGCAAGAAAATCGTCGCGATCAAAAACGTCTCTATCAACGAGCCCTATTTCCAAGGGCACTTCCCGGGCAACCCGGTGATGCCGGGTGTGATGATCCTGGAGGCCCTGGCGCAGGCGGCCGCCATCCTCTCGTTCCTGAGCCTGAACCGGGCCAGCACCGAGAACCTGCTCTACTACTTCGTCGGCATCGACAACGCCCGCTTCAAGAAGGTCGTTATCCCAGGCGACCAGCTCACGCTGGATGTGACCATGACACGAAAGGTGCGAGGGATCGCCAAGTTCTTGACTGTTGCGAGCGTGGGACAGGAGGTGGTTGCCGAAGCCGAGCTGTTGTGCACCATCAAGGAAGAGTAAGGCACGGTGCATGACCCACGCCAGGCGGTCCACCCCCGCGCAATTCACATCGCATGATCCACGCCGTATGATTCACCCGTATGATTCACGCCATATGATTCACCCCGCCGCCATCGTCCATCCAGGTGCCAGGCTCGCCACCGATGTCGAGGTCGGCGCCTACACGATCATCGGGGAGCATGTCGAGATCGGGGCGGGAACGATCATCGGGCCGCACGCGGTGATTACCGGTCACACCCGCATCGGTCAGGCCAACCACGTGTTCCAGTTCGTGTCCCTGGGCGAGGTGCCGCAAGACAAGAAGTACGGTGGTGAGCCGACCCGGCTCGAGATCGGAGATCACAACACGATCCGCGAGTTCTGTACCTTCAATACCGGCACCGCCCAGGATGTAGGGGTTACGCGTGTAGGGGACCACAACTGGATCATGGCCTATGTGCACCTTGCCCACGACTCGCAGGTAGGCAGCCACACGGTCCTGGCCAACATGGTGACGCTTGCAGGCCACGTCACCCTTCATGATCACGTCATTCTCGGGGGCGGCGCTATGGTGCACCAGTTCTGCCGTGTCGGAGTGCATGCCTTCGTGGCCGGCGGATCGATCGTCCTGCGCGACGTGCCGCCCTATGTGATGGGCGGCGGCAGCACCTCGGCCGAGCCGCACGGCATCAACTCCGAGGGGCTCAAGCGGCGCGGGTTCAGCGCTGCGGCCATCGAGAGCATTCGCCGGGCCTACAAGACCCTGTACCGCTCGGGCCTGGGATTCGAGGAGGCCAAACAGGCCATCGCAGAGCAGGCGCGCGAGACCCCGGAGTTGCAGGTCATGGTGGATTTCCTCGCGTCGAGCACCCGCGGGGTCATCCGGTAAGGGCCATGGAGGGGGGCGGCAGCGCGGCGCGAGCCTGGCGCATCGCCCTGGTGGCAGGCGAGGCATCGGGCGACCTCCTCGGAGGGCACCTGGTCAAGGCGTTGAAGGAGCGGCTGCCGGCCGCGAGCTTCTTTGGTATCGGCGGCCCCAGGATGCAGGCGGCGGGGTTCGAGCCCTGGTACCCGGCGGAGGCGCTGGCGGTGCGCGGATACGTGGAAGTCCTGCGGCAGCTGCCGTCGATTCTCCGCATCCGTAGCGAACTGCGTCGCCGCCTCCTCGCCGATCCGCCCGACCTGTTCATCGGTGTGGATGCGCCCGATTTCAATCTCGGCCTGGAGGAAGCGCTGAAGGCCCGCGGGATCACCACGGTGCACTACGTCAGTCCCTCGCTGTGGGCCTGGCGCGGAGAGCGCATCCATAAGATGAAGCGCGCTGCGGCCAAGGTGCTGTGCTTGTTCCCGTTCGAGCCCGAGATCTACGCCCAGGCCGGCATCCCCGCGAGCTACGTGGGCCACCCACTGGCGGACATGCTGCCCGACGAGTCGGATCGCGCAGCCGCACGCGAGCAATTCCGTCTGGCGGCGAGCCGCAGCGTGATTGCGCTGCTGCCCGGAAGCCGCCAGAGCGAGCTGAGGCATATGGCTGACCTGTTCGTGCAAACGGCCAAGCTCGTGCACCGTCAGCTCAAGAACGCGCAATTCCTCGTCCCTCTGCTCAGCCGCGAGACGCGTCGCCAATTCGAGGATGCGCTCTACCGCAACCAGGGCGAGGACCTTCCGCTTACGATTCTGTTCGGCCATGCGCACCTGGCCATGACTGCGGCGGACTGTGTGCTGCTGGCGTCCGGCACCGCGGCTCTGGAAGCGGCCCTGATCAAACGCCCGATGGTGGTGACTTACAAGATGCCCTGGCTCAGCTATGTCATCGGTCGTGGCAAGGTCACGGTACCCTACGTCTCTCTGCCCAACATCCTGGCCGGCCGCTTCATCGTGCCGGAGATCTTTCAGGACGAGGCGACGCCTGAAGTGCTGGCGCAGGCGCTGGTGAACCAGATCGGCGACAAGCAGGTGAGATTGCGCCAGGAGCGGGAGTTTCAGATCATCCACGATCGACTGCGACAGAACACCGCGGAACGCGTGGTAGAAGCGGTGCTCCCGTTGCTCGTGGAGACCGCACCCGGCGCCCAGCGCAGCGGACGGATGGCGCGCGTGCCGGAAGCGAGCGCGTGAGCGAGGCGCCATCAGTGCTGATCTGCGGGGTTGACGAAGCGGGTCGCGGCCCTTTGGCAGGACCCGTGTTCGCCGCCTGCGTTATTCTGGATCCCGGGCGGCCGATCCGAGGTCTCGCCGATTCCAAGCAGCTGGCGCCGGAGCGCCGCGAGGTCCTGGCGCTGCGTATCCGGCAGCGTGCATTGGCGTTTGGCGTAGCCAGCGCTTCTGTCGCAGAGATCGATCGCCTGAATATCCTGCAGGCGACAATGCTCGCGATGCGCCGGGCAGTGGAAGCTCTCAGCCTAGCTCCGGGAGAAGTGATAGTGGACGGCAACTGCTGTCCGACCCTGGGATTTCCAACCCGAGCAGTGATCCGGGGCGATGCCACGGTCCGCGTGATCTCCGCCGCCTCGATTCTGGCCAAGACCGCGCGCGACGCCTACATGGTCGAGCTGCATGCGCTGCGCCCCGAGTACGGGTTTCATCAGCACAAGGGGTACGGCACTCCGGAACACCTCGACGCGCTGCGGCGCTTCGGAGCGTGCGAGTTTCACCGCCGCAGCTTCGCTCCGGTCCGCGACGTGATCCAGGCCCCTCTGTTTTGACCTGATCCTGAATGCGGTTCAAAGAGGTGTAGAAATGGAAATCGCGCGGCTGCTGCACGTATTGGGAGTGGTGGTGTGGGTGGGCGGGATGTTCTTCGCCTACATCGCGCTGCGGCCGGCTGCCGCCGCCCTGCTGGAGCCACCGCAGCGCTTGCCGCTCTGGCAGGCGACGCTGAGGAAGTTTTTTGTGTGGGTGTGGGTTGCGGTGGCGCTTATTCTGGCGAGCGGGCTGTGGATGATCCATATGCTGGGCGGGTTCAAGGCGATCGGGCTCTACGTGCATCTGATGTTCGCATTGGGCGTCGTCATGATGCTGATCTTCGCGCACGTGTTCTTCGCTCCCTTTCGCCGTCTGACGCGTTTGGTGCAGGCACAGGATTGGAAGCCGGGCGGCGCGGCGCTAGGGCAGATCCGCAAGCTGGTCGGCCTGAACCTCATCCTGGGCTTGCTGACGGTCGCGGTCGCGATCCTCGGCCGGCTGTTTGCCTGACGGAGGGACGCCGGGTTAACCGCGGAAGGTTGCTCCTCAGTAGATGTGCCGCGCGAGATTGGCGTGATGCAGAATGGTACTGGCCAGCTCTTCGATGGAGCGATGGGTAGTGTCGAGGTAGGGAATAGCCTCGTTGCGCAGGAGCGCCTCGGCTTCGCGCACCTCCGACACGCAGTTTTGCAGGCTCGCGTACTTGCTGCCCGGGCGGCGCTCGCTGCGGATCTGGTGCAGCCGGTCGGGCAGGATGGTCAGCCCGAACAGCTTGTTGCGACAGGGCTGCAGCTGTCCCGGCAGGCGCATGGTGCCGAAGTCCTCGGGGATGAGCGGATAGTTGGCGGCGCGGATGCCGTACTGCAGGGCGAGATACAGGCAGGTGGGCGTCTTGCCGCAACGGGAGACGCCGACCAGCACCACGTCTGCATTGATCAGCTCGCGGGTCGCCTGCCCGTCGTCGTAGCTCAAAGCGAAGTTCACCGCCTCGATGCGCCGGAAGTAGCTCGAGTTCACCGCGCTGTGGGAGCGGCCCACCGCGTGGGATGACTTCAGCCCCAACTCCTGTTCCAGCGGTGCGATGAAGATCTGAAAACAGTCCAGCACCAGCGCTTCGGCCTGCGTGAGCAGCGCGCTCATCGCTTCACCCACCAGCGTGCTGATGACGATCGGACGCACTCCGTCGCGCCGCGCGGCCTGGTTGATTTCCTCGACCGCTTCTGCGACCTTCTCCGGCGTGTCGATGAACGGCAGGGTGGTCTCGTTGAACTCCAGCTCGTCGAACTGGGTGAGCAGGCTGTGCCCCACCACCTCGGCGGTAATACCCGTGCGATCGGAGACGAAGAATGCGCTGCGCTTAGGTGTCATCGGCAGTATTTGCGACTTGCGGAGAAGTTGTGGTGCAAAGCAATAAGGGCGCCGGTAAAATAACACGATACCCTACCAGACCCATCCTCCCTGTTCCACTGACTGTCCTACAAGGCCCCCGATGACCAGCGAAGCCTACGTCCTGCCGTTCGACCATCTGCGCATGCAGGATGTGGCCCGTGTGGGAGGCAAGAATGCCTCCCTCGGAGAGATGATCAGCCAGCTGTCTCCACTCGGGGTGCGCGTGCCCGGCGGGTTCGCCACCACCGCTGCAGCCTTTCGCGACTTCCTGGGTGCCAACCAGCTGGCCGCGAAAATCGACGGGCTGCTCAAGAATCTGGACGTGGACGACGTCAAAGCGCTGACCCAGGCCGGCGCCACGATCCGCCGGTGGGTGGTCGATGCGCCCTTTCCAGCGCACCTGGATGCCGAGGTCCGCAAGGCTTACGCCGACCTGTGCAATGGCGGGACGTTCCGATCTGTCGTTCGCGGTACGCTCGTCGGCTACGGCCGAGGATCTGCCCGATGCGTCCTTTGCCGGGCAGCAGGAAACGTTTCTCAACATCCACGGCATCGACAACCTGCTGGCAGCGATCAAGCGCGTATTCGCCTCGCTGTACAACGACCGCGCGATCTCCTACCGGGTCCACAAGGGTTTCAGCCACGCCGACGTTGCGCTCTCCGCCGGCATTCAGCGCATGGTGCGCAGCGACCTTGGCGCCGCGGGCGTCATGTTCTCGCTGGATACCGAGTCCGGTTTCGACCAGGTGGTGTTCATCACCGCGAGCTACGGCCTGGGCGAGACGGTGGTGCAGGGTGCGGTAAACCCGGACGAGTTCTATGTCTACAAACCGGCGCTGAGCGCCGGGCGCCCGGCGATCCTGCGGCGTACGCTGGGCTCCAAGGCCATCAAGATGGTGTTTTCGGACGCGCGCGAAGCGGGCCGTTCTGTGCGCACCCTGGACGTGTCCGAGGCCGAGCGGCGCCGCTTCTCCATTACCGATGCCGAGATGGAGGAGCTGGCCGGCTATGCCGTAATCATCGAGCGTCACTATGGGCGCCCGATGGATATCGAGTGGGGGCGCGACGGGGCCGACGGCAAGCTCTATATCCTGCAGGCGCGGCCGGAGACGGTGAAGGCCAACGACAAGCTCAACAGCCAGAAACGCTACCGTCTCAAGGAGCGCTCCGAGATCATGGTGCACGGGCGGTCCATCGGCAATCGCGTGGGCATGGGCCCGGTGCGGCTGGTGATGGATGCCAGCGAAATGTCACTGGTGCAGCCGGGCGACGTGCTGGTCACTGACATGACCGACCCGGATTGGGAGCCGGTGATGAAGAAGGCCGCAGCCATCGTCACCAATCGCGGCGGGCGCACCTGTCATGCCGCGATCATCGCGCGCGAGCTCGGCATCCCCGCCGTAGTCGGTTGCGGCGACGCAACGCGCCAGCTCCCTGAAGGTGAGCAGGTGACCGTGTCCTGCGCGGAGGGTGACACTGGCTACGTCTATCGCGGTCTGCTGGACGTCGAGGTGGTGGACCTCTCGCTGGAGGCAATGCCCAAGTCGCCGGTCAAAATCAGCATGAACGTGGGTAATCCGGAACTGGCCTTCGACTTCCAGCGGTTGCCCAACGCGGGCATCGGACTGGCTCGCCTCGAGTTCATCATCGCACGCATGATCGGCATCCACCCACAGGCGGTGCTGGCCTATCCCGGCGTGCCGCCCGACTTGCGGCGCGAGATCGAGACACGCATCGCCGGTTACCCGGATCCGCGGACCTTCTACATGGAGAAGCTGACCGAAGGCATCGCCACGCTCGGCGCCGCGTTCGCACCGAAGCCGGTGATCGTGCGGCTGTCCGACTTCAAGTCGAACGAATACTCGACGCTGCTCGGCGGGCAGCGCTACGAGCCGCACGAGGAGAATCCCATGCTGGGGTTCAGAGGTGCCTCGCGCTTCATCGATCCCAGCTTTCGCGATTGCTTCGAGCTCGAGTGTCGGGCGCTCAAGCGCGTGCGCGACGAGATGGGGCTCGTCAACGTAGAGATCATGGTGCCGTTCGTGCGCACCGTGAGCGAGGCCAGGCAGGTCATCGAGCTGCTGGCGGCCAACGGTCTCGAAGCGCGGGCGCAACGGCCTGCGCGTCATCATGATGTGCGAGATCCCGTCCAATGCGCTGCTGGCCGAACAGTTCCTGGAACACTTCGACGGCTTCTCCATCGGCTCCAACGACATGACCCAGCTCACTCTGGGCGTCGACCGGGATTCCGGCATCGTCGCCGGCTCGTTCGACGAGCGCGATCCCGCGGTCAAAGCGATGCTGCACATGGCGATCCAGGCCTGCCGCAAAGCCGGCAAGTACGTCGGCATCTGCGGCCAGGGGCCATCCGATCATCCCGACCTGGCCAAATGGCTGGTGGAGGAGGGCATCGACACCATCTCGCTCAACCCGGATACGGTGGTCGAGACCTGGCTTTTTCTGGCGCGCGAAGCGAGGTTTGCCGGCCATGCGTAGTTCACTGACGACGCGGGCGGACAGTCCGTTGCCGGGTAAATTTTTCCCGGCCGCAGGCCCCCTGTGCTATGATCCGCGCCAGCATATGGTCGAAGCGCGGGCATGACTAAATTCATCTTTGTCACCGGCGGCGTAGTCTCCTCCCTTGGCAAAGGTATCGCTGCCGCCTCCCTGGCGGCAATTCTCGAATCCCGCGGCATCAAGCTCACCCTCCTCAAGCTCGACCCCTACATCAACGTCGATCCGGGCACCATGAGCCCGTTCCAGCACGGCGAAGTCTTCGTCACCGAGGACGGCGCCGAGACCGATCTCGACCTCGGCCACTACGAGCGCTTCGTCAACACCCGGATGCTGAAGCGCAACAACTTCACCACCGGCCAGATCTACGAGAGTGTCATTCGCAAGGAGCGCAGGGGCGACTACCTGGGTGGCACAGTGCAGGTCATCCCGCACATCACCGACGAGATCAAGCATTTCATTCGCACCGGAGCCGGCGATGCGGACGTGGCCATCGTCGAGATCGGCGGCACGGTGGGCGATATCGAGTCCTTGCCGTTCCTGGAAGCCATCCGGCAGATGAGCTTGCAGCTCGGCCGCAACAACACCTGTTTCATGCACCTCACCCTGGTGCCCTATATTCCGTCGGCGGGCGAGATCAAGACCAAGCCGACGCAGCACTCGGTCAAGGAGTTGCGTGAGATCGGGATCCAGCCCGACGTCGTGCTGTGCCGCGCCGACCGGCCGCTGCCCGATGACGAACGCCGCAAGATCGCGCTGTTCACCAACCTGGAGGAGAAGTCGGTTATCTCCGCGGTGGACGTGGACTGCATCTACAAGATCCCGGGACTGCTGCATGCGCAGGGACTGGACGAGCTCGTCTGCCGCAAGCTCGAGATCCAGGCCCCGCCCGCCAACCTCGAGGCCTGGGACAAGCTGGTGTACACCGCTGGAGCACCCGGCGACTTCGGTCGACATCGCGCTGGTGGGCAAGTACGTGGACCTGACCGAGTCCTACAAATCGCTCACCGAGGCGCTGACCCACGCCGGGGTACACAACACCGCGCGCGTCAACATCCACTACATCGACTCCGAATTGATCGAGCGCGAGGGCACGGGCTCTCTGGACGATATGGACGCCGTACTGGTACCCGGTGGATTCGGCAAGCGCGGTGTAGAGGGCAAGATCAAGGCGATCCGGTATGCGCGCGAGAACAAGGTCCCCTACCTGGGGATCTGTCTCGGTCTGCAGCTTGCAGTGATCGAATATGCGCGGAACAAAGCCGGACTGACCGGCGCTCACAGCACCGAATTCGACCCGACTACCCCGCACCCGGTGATCGCGCTGATCCACGAGTGGCATGGGCGCGACGGCAAGCTGGAGTTGCGCGACGGCCAGTCCGACTTCGGCGGCACCATGCGCCTTGGCGGGCAGGAATGTGCGCTGCTCCCGGGCAGCCTGGCGCGCCAGATCTACGGCAAGGAAACGATCATCGAGCGCCATCGCCACCGCTACGAGGTCAACAACCGCTACATCCCGCACCTGATGGACGCCGGCATGCGCGTATCCGGAATCTCCGCCAACGAGGACCTGTGCGAGATGATCGAGCTCACCGATCATCCGTGGTTCATCGGTTGCCAGTTCCATCCGGAGTTCACGTCTACGCCCCGGGCCGGACACCCGTTGTTCTCGGCCTTCATCCGCGCGGCGATCAATCAGGCTGCTCGGCGCGAGCAGACGCTGGCGCCAGCCGTGCCACAGACCGGCAGAGGCTGTCCGGGCCGGTGAGTCCAGGGCTGATGAGTCCTTGGCGCAAGCTCGGCTCGCCAACATCGTCTGACCCGGCGTCTGTGCCGGCGCCCGGCGCAGGAACTCACACGATGACGGTTGAGCGCCCCGGACTGGCAGTTTGCGAACAGTGCGGTCATGCCATCTCACGTGAGTTCACACCGGTCTGGACGTGCGCCCCACGCGAAGCACGTATGGGCTTCGCGGTACCTTTTGCGGGACTCTGACCCATGAAACTGTGCCACTTCGAAGCGGGGCTGGACCGCCCGTTGTTCTTGATCGCAGGGCCTTGCGTGGTCGAGTCTCGCCAGCTCGCCTTCGACACCGCCGGTCAGCTGCAGCAGTTATGCGCCGCGCTCGGCGTGCCGTTCATCTACAAGTCCTCCTATGACAAGGCGAACCGCAGCTCGGGCAAGTCTTTCCGTGGGCCGGGCATGGATGCGGGATTGGCCATCCTGGCCGAGGTGCGCAAGCAGCTCGGGGTGCCGGTGCTGACCGATGTGCATACCGAGCAGGACATACCGGTTGCCGCCAAGGTCGTCGACGTGTTGCAGACACCCGCCTTCTTGTGTCGTCAGACCGACTTCATCCATGCTGCTGCCGCCGCCGGAAAGCCGGTCAACATCAAGAAGGGCCAGTTCCTCTCGCCCTGGGAAATGAAGAACGTGGTGGACAAGGCCAAGGAAGCGAGCGGGGCGGACAACATCATGGTGTGCGAGCGCGGCGCGTCCTTCGGCTACAACAACCTGGTGTCCGACATGCGCTCTCTGATGGTGATGCGCGAGACTGGATGCCCGGTGGTGTTCGACGCCACTCATTCGGTGCAACTCCCGGGCGGGCAGGGCACGGCCAGCGGCGGCCAGCGCGAGTTCGTCCCGGTGCTGGCGCGCGCGGCGGTAGCGTCGGGTATCGCAGGCATCTTCATGGAGACCCATCCTAATCCGGCGAAAGCGCTCTCGGACGGGCCCAACGCCTGGCCGCTGCAACTGATGCGGGAGTTGCTGGAGACGCTCAAAGAGATCGACGTCCTGGTCAAACAGAAGGGTTTCGCGGAAGACAGGGTCAAACCACTAGCTGTCCCACAGGATGACAAACGAGGCAAGGAAGAGGCAAAGGCATGAGCACGATCGTCGACGTAGTGGCCCGCGAGATTCTCGATTCCCGCGGCAATCCGACCGTAGAAGCGGATGTACTCCTGGAATCGGGCGTCATGGGCCGTGCGGCGGTGCCCTCCGGCGCTTCCACTGGCAGCAGGGAGGCGATCGAGCTGCGCGATGGCGACGCCCAGCGCTACAACGGCAAGGGTGTGCTGCGTGCAGTAGAGAACGTCAACACCGAGATCTGCGAAGCGATCATCGGGCTGGACGCGGTGGAGCAGCCGCTTCATCGACCAGACCCTGATCGAGCTGGACGGGACCGAGAACAAATCGCGGCTCGGCGCCAACGCCATCCTGGCGGTGTCGGTGGCGGTGGCCAAGGCGGCGGCGGAGGAGTCCGGCCTGCCCCTGTATCGCTATCTGGGCGGAGCCGGCCGCATGCAGCTGCCGGTGCCGATGATGAACGTGATCAACGGCGGCGCGCACGCCAACAACAACCTCGATCTGCAGGAGTTCATGATCATTCCGGTGGGCGCACCGAGCTTCCGCGAGGCGCTGCGCTGGGGCGCCGAGATATTTCATGCCCTCAAGAAGCTGATCGACGCCAAGGGCATGCCCACCACGGTGGGCGACGAAGGCGGATTCGCCCCGAGCCTGGCCAACAACGAGGCGGCATTGCAACTCATCATGGAGGCGATCGACAAGGCGGGCTATGCGCCCGGGACTCAGGTCGCCATCGGGCTGGATTGCGCCAGTTCGGAGTTCTTCGACGAAGGCGTCTATGTGCTGGGCTCCGACGGGCTGCGCTTGAGCGCGGCACAGTTCACCGACTACCTGTCCGCCTGGGTGGAGAAATATCCGATCATCAGCATCGAGGACGGCGATGGCCGAGAACGACTGGGACGGCTGGAAGATCCTCACCGATCGCCTGGGCGACAGCGTGCAACTCGTGGGAGACGACGTGTTCGTGACCAACACCAAGATCCTGCGCGAAGGCATTCTCGAGGGCGTCGCCAACTCGGTGCTGATCAAGATCAACCAGATCGGGACGCTGTCCGAAACCTTCGCCGCCATCGAGATGGCCAAGCGCGCCAACTACACCGCCGTGATCTCGCACCGCTCGGGCGAGACCGAAGACACCATCATCGCCGACATCGCGGTGGCCACCAACGCCCTGCAGATCAAGACCGGGTCGCTGTCGCGCTCCGACCGCATGGCCAAGTACAACCAGCTGCTGCGCATCGAAGAGGACCTGGGGGACACCGCCAGCTACCCCGGGCGCGATGCTTTCTATCAACTCTGGTAATGCGGCTGCTGGCACTGCTCCTGGTGGTATTGATCGCGGCCTTGCAATGGCCGCTGTGGGCAGGGAAGGGCGGCTGGATGCGGGTGTGGGAACTGGACCAGCAGCTCAAGGCCCAACGCGAGACCAATGACCGGCTGCGCGCGCGCAACGCGGCGCTGGAGGCCGAGGTGCGCGATCTCAAGACCGGCTACGACGCGATCGAGGAGCGCGCCCGCAGCGAGCTGGGCATGATCAAGCAGGACGAGGTGTTCTTCCAGGTCCTGGAGCCGCCCTCCCGTTAGACGCAGAGGCCCTGCCGGGATTGCGCTTGGCTCAACCGACGCGGCGCTGGTCCGACGCCTCCAGGTCCTCCAGCGTGTTGAAATTGCGGAACGCCTCGGGCTGATCGTCAAAGCTCACCTCCACGACCCGCAACGACGAGTACCAGCTGTCGACCTTGCGTCCGCCTCCGGCCAGAAACTCCGCGAGGTGATCCAGCAACGACACACGGCATAGGCAGAAGACTGGATGTGCGCGGGCGGTTGTCCTGGCAACGGCGACCTCGGCGTCCTTGCCCGCGAGCGCCGCGGACAGGCGGCTTACGAGCTCGGTGGGCAGGAAGGGGCAGTCGCAGGGTACCGTCACCACCAGCCCGGAGCGAGCCTGGCTCAGGGCGGCATGGAGGCCGGCCAACGGTCCGGCGAAGTCGCCGATCCGATCGGTGAGCACCGGATGTCCAAACGCGAGATAGCGATCGAGGTTCCGGTTGGCGTTGACCAGGAGATCTGCCACCTGCGGCTCGATGCGCTCGATCACCCATTCGACCAAGGGGCGGCCGCGGAACGGTTGCAAGCCCTTGTCGATCCCGCCCATGCGGCTGCCACGGCCCCCGGACAGCACGAGACCGGTGACTGCGTCCTCTATCACATCAATCTCCTCTTATGTATGGAGGATTTCACCTTCTGCGAGCGCAACTTATGCAGTCGGCCTCATATGATGATTCTATTCCCGCTGCCCGGTATCATCCACCGTCGAGTCCGGTATGATTTCGGCGCGCCGGGGTGCTCCGGGCGAATCAAGACCAACAACTAAATATTGAGGGGGGAGCTGGGCCCATGATGGATTTCCTGTCGAAGGAGCGCATCGTTGCGCCCCCGGGTTTCAATCGCTGGCTGGTGCCGCCGGCTGCGCTCGCGATCCACCTGTCCATCGGCATGGCCTACGGCTTCAGCGTGTTCTGGCTGCCGCTGTCCCGCGCCATCGGCATTACCAAGCCCGTCCCCTGCCCGGCGGATATGAGCTACCTGGCTCAGGTGTTCACGCCACCTGTGACTGGAAGATCAGCAGCATGCTGGGGTGGATGTACACCCTGTTCTTCGTGTTTCTGGGCTGCTCGGCCGCATTGTGGGGGAAGTGGCTCGAGCGAGTCGGTCCGCGGAAAGCAGGTGTCGTGGCGGCCTTCTGCTGGGGTGGCGGACTGCTGATCTCGGCCGCTGGGCGTGTACCTGCACCAGATCTGGCTCATGTGGCTGGGCTCCGGGGTCATCGGCGGCGTCGGTCTTGGGCTGGGCTACATCTCTCCGGTGTCAACACTGATCAAATGGTTCCCGGACCATCGCGGCATGGCCACCGGCATGGCCATCATGGGCTTCGGCGGCGGGGCGATGATCGGCGCGCCTCTGGCCGATCGCCTGATGAGGTTCTACGCCACCTCCGACGTCGGTCGGCGTGTGGGAGACGTTCGTCACGATGGGCGTGATCTATTTCATAGCCATGCTGCTGGGCGCTTTTGGATACAGGATTCCGCGCGCGGATTGGAAGCCCGAAGGCTGGGTGGAAAAGAACCACGCTGCGCAACGGCATGATCACCACCAAGAACGTGGATGTGAGCCAGGCCTGGAAAACGCCGCAGTTCTGGCTGCTGTGGGGCGTGCTATGCCTGAACGTCAGCGCCGGCATCGGTGTGATCGGCATGGCCTCGCCCATGCTCCAGGAAGTGTTCGGCGGACAGTTGATCGGCGTCGACCTGCGCCTGTCGGCGCTCAGCGCGGAGCAGAAGGCGCAGGTCGCCACGATCGCCGCTGCGTTCGCCGGTCTGCTCAGCTTGTTCAACATCGCCGGACGTTTTTTCTGGGCATCGCTGTCCGATTACATCGGGCGCAAAGTGACCTACTTCATTTTCTTCGGTCTCGGCATTGCCTTGTACGCCTCTGCTCCATCGGCGGGCGCGCTCGGGAACGTGGCCGTCTTCGTGGGCATCTTCTGCGTGATCCTCACCATGTACGGCGGCGGGTTCGCTACGATTCCCGCCTACCTGGCGGACATGTTCGGCACGCGGTTCGTGGGGGCCATTCACGGCCGTCTGCTGACGGCCTGGTCCACTGCCGGCATCCTGGGGCCGGTGCTGGTGAACTACATTCGCGAGTACCAGATCGACCACGGGATTCCCCCCTACCAGGCCTACAACACCACCATGTACGTACTGGCGGGCTTGCTGCTGGTTGGCCTCATCTGCAACCTCCTGGTACGGCCGGTCGCGGAGAAGCACTTCATGACGGAGAGCCAGTTGGAAGCCGAGCGCACCCGCGTATCCGAGGTGCCGATGGTCCCCGGCTATTCTGCAGACGGTACAGCGCCCGTCAAAAGCAGCAGCCCGGCGCTGGTCGCCGCGGCCTGGATTCTGGTCGGGATTCCGTTGGCCTGGGGTGTGTGGAATACGGTGGAGAAGGCGGCCAGGCTGTTCCGCTAGGTTCGAGCAGCTCCGGCGCGGGAAAGAGAGCAGCGGCGGCGCTAGATCAAGCCTTCCAGAAGCTGCACATCGACCGTGGCGCCCGGCTGCATGTTGCCCTGAGCGTCGGGCAGGACGATGAAGCAGTTTGCCTGGCTCATGGAAGACAGGATCCCCGAGCTTTGGTCGCCGGTCACGCGCACCGTCCACTGCCCGTCTGCTTCCTGGCTCAGAATGCCGCGCTGGAACTCTGTGCGGCCGGGCGCTTTCTTGATCGCACTCGTGCAGGTGGCCTTTAGAACCGGCAGCGGCTGGGGCTTGGGCACGCCCATGAGCACCAGCAGTGCCTCGCGCACGAACTGATAGAACGTCACCATCGCCGACACCGGGTTCCCGGGCAGTCCGAAGAAATGGGCTGCGCCGATCTTGCCGTAGGCGAGCGGGCGGCCCGGCTTCATGGCGATCTTCCAGAACAGCACGTCGCCCAGCTTGGCGAGCAACTGTTTGACGAAGTCCGCCTCTCCCACGGACACACCCCCGCTTGTGATCACCACATCGGCCGCCTGAGCTGCCTCCATGAAAGCGTTCTCGATGGCGGCCGGATCGTCCCGGATCACGCCCATGTCGATGACATCGGCACCCAGGCGCTTGAGCATGCCGTACAGCGTATAGCGGTTGCTGTCGTAAATCTGGCCCGGGGCGAGGGCGCTGCCAATGGGTATCAGCTCGTCGCCGGTCGAGAAGAATGCCACGCGCAGCTTGCGATAGACAGAGACCTCGCCGATACCGAGCGACGCAATCATCCCCATCTCCGCGGGACGTACGACCTGGCCGCGTTTGAAGACCACCGCGCCCTGTTTGATGTCGTCGCCTGCATAGCGTACGTTCTGCCCTTTCTGCTGTCCCCCGGGAACGATCACTTGGCCGTCAGCGGTCCGGGTGCGCTCCTGCATGATTACGGTGTCGCACCCCGATGGCATAACGCCACCGGTCATGATCCGCACCGCCTGGCCGGGGCCCGCCGCACCCTCGAACGGCCGGCCGGCGAACGCGGTACCGATCAGTTTCAGGGCGACCTCGTCGGCCGGTCGAAGATCGCCGAAACGCACTGCGTACCCGTCCATGGCCGAGTTGTCGTGGGCCGGGACGTCCAGCGTGGACTGGAGATCCTCCGCCAGCACACGCCCGAGCGCGGCGCGGATATGCAGTCGCTCGACGGCCGTGACCGGCTCCAGGAAAGCGCGGATATACTCGCGCGCCCTGGCCACGCTCATCGAGTTCGGGTCGTAGTCGCTGTCGCCGGCGACGGCGGAGATGGGTTTGGCCGAATCCATATGACCGATAGGCTATGAGCGCTGGACGATAGGCAAGAGCAAAAAACGGGGAGGTTGGTCGGCCTATCGCCCGTCGTGTCGAGGCTAGGCAGACGCCACTCAACCGCCGATATACGACATCTCCACCTTGCGCAGCTTGACAGTCTCGGCGGTGCGGATTTCGGAATAGCGATCGGCGCGCGCGTTCCAGACCTCGCCGATGAGGTGCGAGATCTCTTCGTCCGTCGCGCCGCCGCGCAGCAGGGAGCGAAAGTCGGTTCCCTTGGTCGCGAAGAGGCAGGTGTAGAGCTGACCTTCGGCCGATAGCCTGGCCCGCGTGCAATCGCGGCAGAAAGCTTGAGTCACCGAGGATATGAACCCGACCTCGCCGCCACCGTCCAGGTAACGCCAGCGCTCGGCCACCTCGCCTCGGTACCCAGGGTCGACCGGCTCGATCGGCATCTCCCGATTGATCAGCTGCGCCAACTCGCGAGAGGGCACTACGTGCTCCATCTTCCACCCGTTGGTGGCGCCCACGTCCATGAATTCGATAAAGCGCAGGATGTGTCCCTTGTGCTTGAAGAAGCGCGCCATGGGCAGCACGCTGTCCTCGTTGACGCCACGCTGGACCACCATGTTGACTTTGATGGGGTGCAGCCCGGCTGCCGCCGCCGCCTCGATGCCGTCGAGCACTTTCGCCACCGGGAAGTCGACGTCGTTCATGGCTCGGAACACGGTATCGTCCAGTGAATCGAGGCTGACGGTGACGCGTTGAAGGCCGGCATCCTTCAAATCGCGGGCCTTCTGCTGGAGCAGCGAGCCATTGGTCGTCAATGTCAAATCCAGATCGCTCCAGTAGGCCAGCATCTCGATCAGGCGCTCCAGCTTGCGCCGCACGAGTGGTTCACCTCCGGTGATGCGAATCTTCTCCACGCCATGATCGCGGAAGATGCGTACCAGTCGATGGATTTCTCCGAAGCTCAACAGCTGGTCGCGCTCGAGGAACTGGAAGTCCTTGCCGAACACTTCCTTCGGCATGCAGTAGGTACAGCGGAAGTTGCAGCGGTCGGTCACCGAGATGCGCAAGTCGCGCAGCGGCCGTCCGCGTGTATCGGAGAGCACCTGACCCTTGGGTGCCGGAAGCGTCCCCGGCCGTTCCGGGCGCCTTTCCTGTGCGGTGTCTTGGTTCATAAACCCTTCGAGCGTATGGTTTTTGTAGCTGTTGAACGCATTATATGCCCAAGGACATAGCGCGGGGCCGGTTGGGCTCGACTCAGCCACGTATTCCTGCTGGCCTCGGGGATTTCTCTGGCCGCGCCTCCCATCCGGTTCAGCTGAACCGGTTGTCGGATTTGACCTGCTCGTTCTTGCGGGCCGCACGAGCGTACCAGCCGATGCGCGCATCCACCCGCGCGTCGAACTCCGGGACATAGGGCTTCACATCCAGGATCGGTGTGCCGTCCAGCAAATCCACGTCGAGCACTTGCACCTGTCCGCCAGTCACGCTCTTGACCCGCAGTACCGACACCGCGATGGCATTCGGCCGCTTCGGTGCCCGCGTGGCGAAGATACCGCGCGGTTCGGTATCGAGGAACGGCACCACAGTCAACTCGGAGCCGGAAACCCGATGCAGATGGCAGATCAGCAAAACATGGGAGAATCCATCCAGGTCCTTCAGCCCGGCTTGAAATTCCGGGTCGATTTCTAGCGTGCCCTCGACATCCTGCGCACGCGATGGCTGGATCGGCATCCCCTCGACCGCGGTGAAAGGGCTGCGCACGATGCCGATTGAGCGATAGGTCACATCCATGGCGCTGTCTCCGTCGCCGAGATCGCGGCCATCATTCGGGCTCGAAGCGCAGTGCTACGCCGTTGTTGCAAAAACGCCGGTGCGTGGGCGCAGGTCCATCATCGAATACATGACCCTGGTGGCCGCCGCAGCGAGCGCAATGGTATTCGGTTCTGGCGACCAGGAGCTTGCGGTCCGTCTTGGTTTCCACCGCTCCGGGGATGCTTGCATAGAAACTGGGCCAGCCCGTGCGGCTGTCGAACTTCGTGTCCGACTTGAACAGCGGCTGGCCACAACCGGCGCAGACGAAGGTTCCCCTTCTCTTCTCCTGATTCAACGAACTGCTATTCGGGCGCTCGGTTCCTTCCTGGCGTAGGACCTCATACTGCTCGGGAGTCAGCAGTGATTTCCACTGCGGATCGGATCGGTCTATCTTGTCCATGGGTCGACCTCGTTGTTGGGGGATGCCGGTCAGGCGAAATCCTACCTGTAGGCGCGACGCCTGGGTAAGGGACGCCCCGCGGACATTCGCCTGGGCCGGCAGCGTGGGACTGTGGGCCTTATAATGAGGCACTTAGTGTTGCAGCGGACAGACTACAGCATGGACAATTCGGATCTGGTTCAGGGTCTCACTTCAGGGCCGATACAGGCCGGCGCCATCACCATTCTGTACTTCGCGCGGCTGAAGGAGGCTCTGGGGCTGGGTTCCGAGCGTCTCCCTCTACCGCCCGCTGTTGCGACAATCGGCACGCTACGCGAGTTCCTGCGGACCCGTGGAGGTGCCTGGGAAGTGGAACTGGCCGCGGCCAAGCCCGTGCGCGTCGCGTTGAACCAGCAGATGGCGCCGCCAGACGCGCGCATCAACCCCGGAGACGAAATCGCGTTCTTTCCACCCGTCACCGGAGGCTGAGGTGCCAGTCCGGATCCAGACCGCGGACTTCGACGCCGGCGCCGAGATGGCCGCTTTGCGGCGGGGCAATCCGGCGATTGGCGCAATCGCGAGCTTCATCGGGCTGGTGCGCAATGCCAACGAGGGCGCGCAGATATCGCAGATGACCCTCGAGCACTATCCCGGGATGACCGAGAAGGCGCTGGAGAAGATCATTGATGACGCAAAATCCCGCTGGGACATCATCGACGTGCTGGTCATACACCGCGTCGGCACGCTGCAGCCGTGCGACCAGATCGTACTGGTGATCGTTGCCGGCGCACATCGGGGCGAGGCCTTCGCCGCGTGCGAGTTCGTAATGGATTACCTCAAGACGCAGGCACCCTTCTGGAAGAAGGAACAGACGCCTGCTGGCAACCGTTGGGTGGAGGCGCGCAGCAGCGATGATGCGGCGGCCCAGCGCTGGGAGCGATAGGGAAGTCACAACAACACGCAAGACTCGAAGGGGGCAGCAATGGCAACGGCGAAATCAGCGTCCGGCAAGGAGGCACGGAAGAGCGGGGCGGCAAAGCCGCAGATCCGCATCATGTTCCGCAAGGCCATCGCCATGGGTCCGGGCAAGGCCGACCTGCTCAAGGCGATCGACCAGACCGGCTCGATCTCAGCGGGAGCGCGCGCGCTCGGCATGTCCTATCGTCGCGCCTGGCTGCTGGTCGATACCATGAACCAGTCGTTCAAATCTCCCGTGGTAGAGACTCTTACCGGCGGCCAGAAAGGCGGCGGCGCGAGAGTTACCGAAACCGGCCACGAAGTCCTGCAGCGCTATCTCGAGATGGAAGCCAAGGCCGCCGCCAGCGTCAAGAAGGATCTGGCCGAGTTCATGCGGCTGATGGCCACGCGCTAAAGCACGCGGCCCTGCGCCCGTCGGCCGGTGTCCGGCTTCAGCGAAGCGCGTTCGAGCGCCGTGGGCAAAGCGCAAATCCCTCGCAACATCACCTCGACGCTGAATCTGCTTGACGGCCTCGCTATATCTAGTAGAATACAACGTAAGGTGCTTTGAAAACGGTTCGGGACACTTCACCATCCGCGCGGTTTTCGAATCACCCCCTTCGAGTTCAGAGCGGCATTGGATAGACTTCCGATGCCGCTTTTTTTTCGGCTTCGCTGCGGCCTCCGCCGCCTTCGGGGCCCGGCCTGCCCCAGGACTCGCGCGCCGTACCACTCAGCCGCGCAGGGCCGGTATCATCTCCACAGGAACATCATTGGCAACGAGGGGAAAGCGGATGAAGCTCAGTGCGCGCAACCAGCTGAAAGGCGTGATCTGCGAGATCAAGAAGGGCATGACCACGTCGGTCGTGAAGATCGAAGTACGCAACCCTGCCGTGATCTCGGCGTCCATCACAAACGATGCACTTGAGGAGTTGGCCCTGCGAGTGGGCGAGGAAGCTTACGCAGTCATCAAGGCATCGGACGTGATGGTGGGAAAGGACAGGTAGCGACTGCAGCATAGAGGGTCGGCCTCCCCCAGAGTCTGCGCCAGCGCTCCTGATGTAGACTCGCCAGACAGTTGCGCTGCCCATGACCTTCCCCGAAATGCCCGCGTGAACGCAGTAGCCCCCTTTTCGCCCGTGGAAGCCTCGACCGACTGGTACCGTCAGCCTTCGGTCAAGGTGGCCTTTCTCCTGTCGCTGCTGCTGCATGCGGCAGCGATAACGTTGTTGCCTGGCATGCGCGTCCCGACTCCGAGCGAGCCGGCACCGATGGTCGTCGAGTTGGCGCCCATAGTCCAACCCGCTCTACCGCCGCCTCCCCCGGTCTCAGAGCCGAAGCCTGTGCCTAAACCCGTGCTGCAACCACCTGCGCCTGTGCTGCGCCCACCTCCGCCGGTTCCGGAGAAGCCACCAGAGCCTGCGCCGGTAATCACTCGTGTGGTGCCGCAACCGGAAGCGCCTCCGGAGCTGCGGGTGGCGCCGCAACCGGAACCGCGAGTAGAGCCCAAGGCAGCCCCTGAGCCGCGCGTCGAAGCTCCGCCGCCCCCTGTGCCGCAGGCACGACTCGAGCCACAACCTCCGGCGAAGGTCGAGGCTGCTCCGCCGCCGCCTCCGTCCGCGCCCGACCCGGCCTTGCTCAAGGCTTACGGCAGCGTGCTGGCGCAGGCTATAGGCCGGCGCAAAAACTATCCGCGCCTGGCGCGCATCCGCAATTGGCAGGGAACTGCCGAGCTCCGCCTTCAAATCGGCACAGACGGCGCCCTCAAGGGGTTGACCGTCGCGCGCAGCAGCGGATTCCCCGTGCTGGATGAGCAGGCGGTCACGATGGTCAAAGAAACAGTACCGTTACCCGAGATGCCGGAGGCGTTGCGCGGCCGAGAGTTCGCCATTACCGTGCCAGTGGTGTTCAGGCTCGAATAGTGGGGCGGCACCAGAACATTGATCGCCTGGCCCAGATCGGTCAGGTCTAACTCCGGGCCAGAGCGCCGGGCATGAAGGCTGCGAAGCTCGTCGTGGGGTTCCTGCTTGGCGCTGCGGCCGTGATGGTCCACGCGACCAGTCCGCTCGATGAGTGCACCGACCGGTCGCCGACGATGGCAGGTATCGGTAGTTGCCTGGATGACATGTTCCTCGAGGCCGACGGCGAGTTGCGCGCGCGCGGCAAAGCGGTTCTGGCGCTGATGCGAAAGCTTCAAAAGCGGACCGGTTCACCGCGGGCGGCTCAGACTTTTATCGATGCGCAGAACCGGTTCCGCGCGTTCCGGAGAGCCGAATGTGATCGGTGCGCCACCCTCGCCGATACGCAGGAGGATGGCGAGCGACTGCGCCTGGATTGCCTGATACGGCTGACGCGAGAGCGTGCCGAAGAACTCGCAACGGTTCTTCCCGCCGGTGCGGGCGCTTCCGAACAGCAGCCAGCGGTCTCTACCACTGAGAAACCGGTACAAACTCCATTCGGCGTCGAGTGGCGCCTCGTCCGGCGCATGACCAATGGTCGAGAGCAGCCGCTGGCGGAGAATTCGCGAGTGAGCCTCGTCCTGAGCGAAAGTGGAACCGTAGTAGGGCGTACCTCGGTCAGCGTCTATAGTGGGCGCTACACCTTGCACGATGGTGGCCGCCTCGACTGGTGGCAGGGAGGTTTTCTGATCGAGCGAACCTCAGGGCGGTTCGACGTGAGCGACCCCGATGAGGACGTGCTCGACGAGCTGGCCCGGACGACCAGGCTGCGTTTGAGCTCGCCCGGGCTGATCCTGCAAAGCGACGACGGTTCCGTCGTGCTCACGTTCGCCAGGTGACCGAGCCGAACCGGCCTGGAATCTGTAGGACCGCGGTGCGTCCGACCAGGCACGGCCCGTACGCCTCGATCGAGTGCTGGCGGACCTGTATCCAGCCGGCGCGGGTGGGTAGTTGCGGGTCGAGGATGCTGACTTGCCTTCAGGGTGTTCGCCTATAATCCTCGCGGTTCGAAGGGAGGGGCATGTGACGGCTTATGGCTTCCTGGCAGTGGGTCTGGGAGCGGCGCTGGGTGCCTGGGCGCGCTGGATTCTCGGAATTTTCCTCAACCCCGTCGTGCCTGCGCTACCGCTGGGCACGCTGACCGCCAATCTGGTGGGCGGTTACATCATCGGTGTGTCAGTCGAGTACCTGGGGCGGCACGCCGGTCTGCCGCCGGAGATCCGTCTATTCGTCATCACCGGCTTCCTGGGCGGGCTCACCACCTTTTCCACCTACTCGGCCGAGGCGGTGGCCCTGTTGTCGCGGGGACAGCTCGGCTGGTTTCTCGTGCACATGGTTGGCCACTTCGGTGGGTCCCTGCTTCTCACCGTGCTCGGCATCTATACCGTGCGTGCGCTGGAGATATGACACATGACTCAGACCGTATCGCTGCGCATTTTCGTGGGCGAGAACGAGCGCCATCACGGCGATCTGGCGTACGAGTGGATCCTGGAGCGGGCCAAGGCACTGGGCATTCACGGTGGCTCCGCGTTTCGCGCCATCGCCGGGTTTGGCCGCCACGGCTCGCTGCGCGCGGAAGGGTTCTTCGAGATAGCGGCCAACCTGCCGGTTCAGGTCGAATTCATCGTCGGTGAGGAGCAGGCGCAACAGCTTCTCAATCTTCTGCGTGCGGAGAAGCTGAGCCTGCCCTATACCTTGAGCGTAGTGCAGTTCGGATTCACTGCGGGGGCGTCGGCCTGATCGTTCCAGCGCGAGCGCCGCCGCGCGCGTCAGCCGTGGTAGATGGCCTGGTTGAGGATTTCGCGCGCTGCTTCCACGATTTCGGAGGCTGTCATTCCGACCGGTCCGCCAAGGCGCTGGGCAAGGCGATCCGCGGCCAAGCCGTGCAGATGGACGGCGGCGTGAGTCGCCAGCACAGGCTGCGCGCCCTGGCCGATCAGGGCGCCCAGAATGCCGCTCAGCACGTCGCCCATCCCGGCGCTGGCGAGCCCGGGATTGCCGGAAGTGTTGATTTCGAAGCGGCCCTCCGGTGTTGCTACGATGCTTCCGACGCCTTTCAAGACCGTGATGGCCTGATAGCGTTGCGCCAGTGCGAGAGCTGCCGCGATACGGTCGTTCTGGATCGCGCTGGTGGACTGGCCCGACAATCGCGCTGCTTCGGCCGGGTGAGGTGTGATCACGGTCGGGCCACGTCGTGCGCGACACGCTTGCCGCAGCCCTTCGTCCGCGCCAATCAGGTTCAGCGCATCCGCATCGATCACCAGCGGCACGTCCAGGGCGAGCGCCCGCTCGGTGCAACGGTGCGCTTCGGCGGACTGCGACAGCCCCGGGCCGAGCACCAGGCAGCTCAACGAGTCCATCGCCAGCACCGCCTCCGCGCGGCGCAGCATCAGCTCGGGCTGTATTGGATCGAGGCTCTGTGCGTCCGGATCAAGCAACCCTACATACACTCGCCCTGCGCCGAGCTTGAGTGCGGCGCGCCCGGACAGCAGCGCTGCGCCAGTCATGCCGGATGCACCGCCGATGACGCCGATGCTGCCGAACGTGCCCTTGTGGCTGTTGAGCGGGCGTCGCGGCAAGACCGCTGCTAGCGCCCCGCTGTCGAGGACCATGCCGCGCGACGGGAGCAGGGCGCTCACGTCGAGCCCGAGGTCGCGCACGTGCAACTCGCCGCAGTGGTCCGGGCCATCGAGCGTGAGCAGTCCTGGCTTGAGCGCGATGAAGGTCACCGTGTGTTGCGCGCGGACGGCACATCCGAGCACGCGGCCGCTGTCCGCGTGCAGTCCGCTGGGGATATCGAGTGCAAGCACCGGTGCGCCGCTGGCATTGATCGCATCGATCAGATCCGCGTAACGGCCCGCCAGCTCGCGCTCGAGCCCGATCCCAAACAGACCGTCTACGATCAGGCCGAAGCTCTTCTCACCAGCGTCCGCGAGCTCCGTGAGCGTCTCGCCGCCTGCCGCGAGCCATGCGTCCAATGCTGTCGCGCGCATCGCTCGATAACTTGCTGCGCTCGCCGGTGAAGACCACGCTTACGCGATGCCACCATTGCTTCAAATGGCGAGCCACGACGAAAGCATCCCCGCCGTTGTTGCCGGGACCGGCCAGCACCAGGACCGGTCGGCGGCTGTCGGCGACCAGGTCGCGCGCCAGCTCGGCGGCTGCTGATCCTGCGCGCTCCATCAGTGGCGGCACTGCAGGACTAGTCTGCGCCAGCGCTTCGATGCGGCGGATCTCGTCGGTCCGATAGACAGGCAGGGGAGGAACAGCGACGTCCGGAGCCATGACGGCTTGCTGTAGCTGGGAAAGTGTCCCGAGTTTAGCTCGGAATCGGAGTCGACGTTCTGCTCTTAAGCTACTGACGCAATGACCACGAACGGTTCTTGGGCTTTTCATCACGCCGCTAATCCCGCCGGACGCGGTCGGTGTCGGCCGTACTGAGCCTTGCGGGTATAATTCGGCTTTGCGGTCGATCTCCGGTCCCCATGTCGCTGACCCTGAAGCTCCCCGGCCGACGCGCCCTCTCCGAATTTCGCCTCAACAAGCTTCTTTACCAAGCCCAGCAACAGCTTCCCGCTCTGACCGCGGTCCGTGCCCAGTACTGGCACTTCATCCGGCTCAAGCGTGCGTTGTCCGATGCGCAGACCGCTACGCTGCGAGAGTTGCTCGTCTACGGACCCTCCATCGAACCAGGAACGGGGCTGGCCGCGCGCGTCGAGGACGACGTGCTGCTCGTCGTCCCGCGCCTTGGGACGCTGTCTCCTTGGGCGTCCAAGGCGACCGACATCGCGCACCAGTGCGGGCTCGAGGCCGTGGAGCGCATCGAACGCGGGACCGCCTATCACCTCGAAGGCGTCGCGGCCCGCAAGCTCACGTCCGCCCAGCGTCACGCGCTCCTGCCACTGATTCACGACCGCATGACGGAGACTGTGCTGGAGTCGCTGGGCGCCGCCGACGCTCTGTTCCACGAGGCCACACCAGCGCCGCTGACTACGATGGACGTCCTGGGCCAAGGGCGAGCCGCGTTGGAGCGCGCCGACCGCCGCCTGGGACTTGCTCTGTCGGACGACGAGATCGACTACCTGTTCGACTATTTCAGCCGCATACGCCGCGACCCGACCGACGTCGAGCTGATGATGTTCGCGCAGGCCAACTCCGAGCACTGCCGGCACAAGATCTTCAACGCGGATTGGGTGATCGACGGGACTGCGCGCGACCTGTCCCTGTTCCGCATGATCAAGCACACCCACGCTACGCACCCCGATGGCACGCTGGTGGCCTATTCGGACAATGCAGCAGTGATGACCGGAGCGCCGGTGGAGCGATTTTATCCGCGTGCAGACAGCACCTATCGCTTCTCGGCTGAGCCTGCCCACATCCTGATGAAAGTCGAGACGCACAACCATCCGACCGCTATCTCGCCTTACGCCGGCGCCGCCACCGGCTCGGGCGGGGAGATCCGGGACGAAGGCGCCACCGGTCGCGGCGCCAAGCCCAAAGCGGGATTGACGGGATTCACCACTTCGCATCTGCGCATCCCCGGGTTCGAGCAGCCCTGGGAGAAAGACGACTACGGCAAGCCGGGACGGATCGCATCGCCGCTGCAGATCATGCTCGAAGGCCCGATCGGGGGCGCCTCATTCAACAACGAGTTCGGGCGGCCTAACCTGCTCGGCTACTTCCGCACCTTCGAACAGAGTGTGGACGGCGAACGCCGTGGCTATCACAAGCCGATCATGATCGCCGGTGGCGTCGGCAACATCGCGGCCGGGCAGATCGAAAAGCTGCCGCTGGAGCCAGGCAGTGTGCTGGTGCAGCTCGGCGGGCCGGGCATGCTGATCGGGCTCGGCGGCGGCTCCGCCTCGAGCATGGGGACCGGCGAGAACACCGAGGATCTGGATTTCGACTCGGTCCAGCGCGGCAACGCGGAGATCGCAGCGCCGCGTGCAGGAGGTGATCGACCGCTGCTGGGCGCTGGGTGCAGCCAATCCCATCCTGTCGGTCCACGACGTGGGAGCCGGTGGCCTGTCCAACGCGCTCCCCGAGCTGGTCGACGGCGGCGGCGCAGGCGGGCGCTTCGATTTGCGCTCCATCCCGAGCGAAGAGCCGGGCATGACGCCGATGCAGATCTGGTGCAACGAGGCGCAGGAGCGCTACGTGCTCGCCATCCACCCGGCGCGGTTGGCCGCGTTCCAGGCGCTGTGCGAGCGCGAGCGCTGTCCATGCGCGGTGATCGGTGAGGCGAGCACGGATCATCAGCTTGTCGTGGAAGACCCGTTGTTTCAGACTCGGCCGGTCGATATGGAGCTGTCGGTGCTGCTCGGCAAGCCGCCGAAGATGACGCGGCATGTGTCCCATCGGGAACGGGTGCTGCCTGCACTGAACCTGTCGCGCGTCGAAGCTGGCAGACGCGGCGCTGCGCGTCCTGCGCTTCCCGGCGGTAGCCAGCAAGACCTTCCTGATCAGCATCGGCGACCGCACGGTCGGCGGGACTGTGCAGCCGCGATCCGTTCGTCGGCCCATGGCAGGTGCCGGTGGCGGACGTCGCGGTCACTCTGATGGGCTTCACCACCGATCGCGGCGAGGCTATGGCCATGGGTGAGCGTACGCCGCTGGCCTTGATCGACCCAGCCGCCTCGGGCCGCATGGCGGTGGGTGAAGCGCTGACCAACATCGCTGCGGCGCGTATCGCGCAAATTGGCGACGTGAAGCTGTCGGCCAACTGGATGTGCGCGGCCGGCCACCCCGGCGAGGATGCTGCGCTCTACGACACCGTCCATGCCGTCGCGATGGAGTTGTGCCCAGCGCTGGGGATCAGTATCCCGGTCGGCAAAGACTCCATGTCGATGACAGTCGGGTGGGAGCAGGGGCAAGAAAAAAAAGCAGTGACAGCGCCGTTGTCGCTGATCGTCACCGCTTTCGCCCCCAGTCTGGATGCACGCTGGACGCTCACGCCCCAGTTGCGCGCGCTGGACGAGGACACGGTGCTGCTGCTGATCGACCTCGGTTCAGGGCGCAACCGTCTGGGCGGCTCGGTGCTGGCGCAGGCTTACGCGCAGCTCGGCAACCAAGCGCCGGACGTGGACGAGCCGGAGAAATTGAAGGCTTTCTTCGGTGTGATCCAGGACCTGAACGACGCGGGCAAGCTGCTCGCCTATCACGACCGTTCCGACGGCGGACTGTTCGCCACGCTGTGCGAGATGATGTTCGCCTCTCACGTGGGCGTCACGATAGAGCTGGGTAGCCTGATGAACGGGCACGACCCGCTTCCCGCGCTGTTCAACGAGGAACTGGGCGCGGTAGTGCAGATCAGGCGGCGCGACCTGATCGAAGTGGAGGAGGCGTTCGAGGCAGCGGGGCTGAGCGAAGAGTGCCACCCTTTCGGCGCGCTCAACCGCGTCGGCCGGCTCGTGCTCAAGGCCCAGGGCAAGGAGATCTACTCGGAGTCGGGGGTCGCGCTCCAGCGCGCGTGGTCCGAGATGACGTGGCAGCTGCAGCGCCTGCGCGACAACCCGCAATGCGCGCAGGAGGAGTTCGACCGCATTCTCGACGCGGCAGATCCGGGCTTGCACGCGCAGCTGACCTACGATGCCACGGATGACATCGCCGCACCGTTCATCACCAAGGGCGCGCGTCCGCGCTTGGCCATCGTCCGGGAGCAGGGAGTCAACGGCCAGATCGAGATGGCCGCCGCGTTCGACCGCGCCGGCTTCGACGCCGTAGACGTACACATGACTGACCTCATCTCCGGCCGCGAGTCGCTGGGCGGTTTCACGGGCCTCGTGGCACCGGGAGGGTTTTCCTACGGCGATGTGCTCGGCGCCGGGGAAGGGTGGGCCAAGTCGATCCTGTTTAACGCGCGCGCGCGCGATGAGTTCGAAGCTTTCTTCCGGCGCAGGGACTCGTTTGCGCTGGGCGTGTGCAACGGCTGCCAGATGATGAGCAACCTGCGCGGATTGATCGCGGGCACCGAGCACTGGCCGCGCTTCGTGCGCAATCGCTCGGAGCAGTTCGAGGCCCGCGTCGCCATGATCCGGGTGGAGAAAACGCCGTCGCTGTTTCTTGCCGGGATGGAAGGCAGCCGCATGCCGGTGGCCGTCGCCCACGGCGAAGGCTACGCCGAGTTCGCAGACAAAGCGCAGCTCAAAGCGGCTCAGCCGTTTGTAGCGCTGCGCTTCGTCGACAACCGCGGCAGCCCGACCGAGCTGTATCCGCTCAACCCGAACGGCTCGCCACAAGGCATCACCGGCCTCACCACGGCGGACGGACGCTTTACCATCCTGATGCCGCATCCCGAGCGCGTGTTCCGCACGGTCCAGAACTCCTGGCACCCGGAGGAGTGGGGCGAAGACGGGCCCTGGATGCGGATGTTCCGCAATGCGCGGTGGTGGATTGGGTAGGTGGGCTTGACCCGGCACTTCGACTCTGCAGCTAACGCGCGACGCTCAGTGCGAACGGGTTCTAGCGACAACTTCGACTCTGCAGGTAGCGCTGCGACGCTTAGTGCGAACGGACTTTTGGGGTCACCGTCCACCTGCTGCGGAAACACAAAGGCCCGGAGCTCTAGCTCCAGGCCTTCGCAAGCACCACCTGTCCCCGCCGAATTAAGCGTCAGGCGCGACGCGCCTGACGCTTCAATTCGGCGAGTTATTGCGTCAGCTTGACTGACGCAATAACAACTACTCGACCTTCGCCGCAGCCCGCAGCTCTTCGATCTTCTTGTCGCGGGCCTGCTTCATCATCTCCTGCTGCACGCGATCCTTGACCTGGTCGTAGGGCGGGAACTCGACCGGGCGCGTGTCCTCGAGCAAGATGATGTGGTAGCCGAAGCGGGTCTTCACCGCCACTTCCGTATAGCTGCCCTTCTGCAGCTTGGCCAGGGCGGCGGTGAACTCCGGCACGTAGTTGCTGCCATCGCTCCAATCCAGGGCACCCCCATCTTTCTTGGAGCCGGTGTCCAGGGACTTCTGCTTGGCGAGCTCGGCGAAATTCTTGCCCTTGGTCTTGTCGAGGCTGGCGATGATCGCTTTGGCTTCCTTCTCGGTCTTCACCAGGATGTGGCGCGCTTTGTACTCGGTTCTGCTGCCGGTCGCGCCCTGGGCGGCCTTGATCTTCTCGTACTCGGCCCGCGTCTGCTCGTCGGTCGGGGTATTGGCCTTGATGAAGTCGTCGAAGTAGGCGCGGATCAGGAACTCCTGCTTGGCCATGTCGAGCTGGGTCTGCACCTCGGGGCTCTTGTCCAGGCCCTTCTTGATCGCCTCCTGCGCCAGCACCTCGCGGGTGATGAGCACGTCCTTGACCTGCTGGCGAAATTCCGGCGAGTCCTTTTGCTGGCCCTGCTGAAGTTGCGCCTTGACGACGTAGTCCATCCGCGCCTGGGAGATGGGAACGCCGTTCACAACGGCGATGTTGGCTGTCCTCGGCATGGATGGCGGCCAAGACCAGCGCGCCGGCCAGGCCTAACGCGACCATTGTCGCGGTTTTCAGAAATTGCATTTGGGTTTCCTTATGGGTGAGGTTTACAACACTGCCTTGGACGCGCGCCGCGGCCAAGGGTTCGGCAGGAATGGCTCGGTGTGATCTTTTGCATCGGCTACCGTCCGGCTCGCGGTTGGTCCGTGGGCCACACCTCCCGCAGTTCTTCCGGAGTCAACGCGGTGATCGCCAGGGCGTGGATCTCCTTCTGCAGCATGTCTCCCAACGCTTCGTAGACCAGTCTATGGCGGGCGACAAGCGACTGTCCGTCGAACCGACGAGCAACGATCGTGAGCTGGTAATGGCCCCCGCCGCTCTGCGCGCCAGCATGACCGATGTGCTCTGCGCTCTCGTCATAAATCTCGACCAGATCAGGTTCGAGCGCGGCTAGACGCAGCTCCATCGATTGCACGATGCCGGCGGCTTTTTCCTGCACGCCGCTCACGCCGGGAAAACCTGCTTGAAGGGCTTCACCGATCACCCGTGCGAACACGCCCTGCGTGACATACGGGTCCGCATCGATCCAGGCTCTGGCCGCTTCCAGCGACTCGAATTCGGCCACGATCAGGCTGCCGCCCATGCCAGCCGGGCCGGGGTCGGGGCTGTCTATGTTCGGCAGCGGCCCGGCCAACACCAGGCGGCCGGCATCGATGATCTCCTGCACGCGCTTGAGGTGCGCAGGGCGGGCCGCCGAGCGCCTTTCCATGCTGTTCGGGATGTCCTCGCCGTAGATCACGTAGAGCATGGCTATTTCCTTTCTTCGTGCTCGATGAAGCGCGACAGCATCAGACCTTGGAGAACGACAAATACGACCATCAGCCCGATGCCGCCGAACAGCTTGAAGTTGACCCAGGTACTCTCGGAGTAATTGTAGGCAACGTACAGATTGACCGCGCCCATCAGGACAAAGAACCCGACCCAGCTCAGGTTGAGGCGGGTCCAGACGGGGTCCGGCAAGCTCATCTGCGCCTGCATCATGGAGCGGATGAGGTTCTTCCTCAGGAGCCGGTCGGCGCCGAGCAGCACCACCGCGAAGGCCCAGTAGAGCACCGTGGGCTTCCACTTGATGAAGTTGGGATTCCTCAGTGCCAAGGTCAGCCCGCCCATCACGACGATAATGGCAAGGCTGATCCAGAGCATGGTGTCCACCTTGCGCCCGCGCATCAGCAGCCAGCCCACCTGACATATCGTGGCGACGATGGCCACCGCAGTGGCGAGCAGGATCGGCGCCTGGTCGACGGCTACGCTGGCCCCGGCTCCGAGCGCGCCCAGCAGGCCCGAGACGATGGCGGAAGCGGTCTCGGGCGCGCGCTTCGCCCCGGTGTAGGCGACGAAGAACAGGATGACCGGGAACAGGTCGAACAGGACCTTCATAGGACAGCGTGTTGCAGCATGATCCGAAATGGAGTGTGCGCCGACGTCCGCGGATGCACGCGGTAGCCCAGTCGGGCCCGCTGGGGGTGCGCTCCCAACCAGCCCGCGAGGCCTCGCGCGCTGGTTGCCAACCCCCGGGCAACGCCAGGCGCTTGACGAAGCGGCGAATTATGAGGCCTGGGCGCGCCGCTGTCCAATGCCTCGGCCGCCTCGAATATGGCGCCTTCCGGGGGCGTGGCGGAGGGGCGCCTGTTAAGATGAGCAGCTTTGGAACAGGAGAGCAGCGATGGCGCAAGTCAAGCTGGTGCAGGACAAGGACGCGTCAGCGGAAGTCAAGGCGGTGTTCGACGACATTCGCAAGACCCGTGACACCGACTACGTCAACAACATCTGGCGCGCACTGGCGGTGCACCCGCCGCTGCTCCAGCGCTTCTGGGGCCAGATGAAGGCGGTGATGGTCAAGGAATCGCGCATCGATGCGCTGACCAAGGAGTTCATCTACCTGGCCGTGAGCATCACCAACAATTGCGAGTACTGCATCAACTCCCACATCGCGGCCGCGCGCAAGAAGGGCATGGACGACGAGATACTGGCCGAGCTGGTGGAGATCGTGGCGCTTGCGAATGCCGGCAATCGGCTGACGCAGGGTTTACAGGTCGAGGTGGATGAGCGCTTCAAGCCGCAGGCTTGAGTGGGGAGTGAAGGGTGAACAGTGAAGGGTGAAGAGTAAAAGCCCATGGATTTCGAAGAGGTCTTGCGATCGCGTTACAGCGCGCGCCGCTTCCAGCCGGTGCCGGTGCCGGGCCCGATCCTCGATCGGTTGCTGGAGCTGGCGCAGCAGACGCCCTCCTGGTGCAACACCCAGCCGTGGCAGCTCGTGGTCACCCGTGGTGAAGGCACCGAGCGGTTCCGGCAGGCGCTATATGCTCATGCACGGTCGGGTGCGCTGCCCCAACCCGATTTCCCGTTTCCGGCCGCGTATGTCGGCGTGTATCGCGAACGGCGCAAGGTGTGCGGGGTCCAGCTGTATCAGGCGCTTTCGATCGGCCGCGAAGACAAGGCGGCTGCGGCCGAGCAGTCGCTGGAGAACTTCCGGCTCTTCGGCGCGCCGCACGTCGCCATCGTCACCACTGACGAGCTGCTCGGGAGCTACGGTATGCTCGACTGCGGCCTGTACGTGCAGACCTTCATGCTCGCGGCGCGGAGCCTCGGCGTGGACTCCATTGCGCAGGCTGCGCTCGCGTCGTATCCGGACTTCATCCGCCAGTTTCTTCGAGGTGCCCGCAGACCGCAAGGTGGTGTGCGGTATTTCGTTCGGCTATGCCGATGGCCCTCACCCGATTCATTCCTATCGCACCGAGCGTGCGGCATTGGCGGAGTCAGTGCGTTTCGTCGATGTGTAGGTTATGCGCCGCGAGGCCCAATCGGTGCGCCGTTTCGTGGAGCTTCTTGACCTGAGACGGGCGTCTCATTAGAGTCCGCTGGAGACACGCGCGAGCGATGAGGCCCTTGTAATGAGTTTCCGCGCGCGGATACGAGTCTGCACCTGCCGCTGATGCAACGCAGCGAATCGGCACCTCACGCCGGCGCGAGACGCTGAGGACAACAGGAAGGGAACGGGTTCTTGAGCACGCAGATCATCGAGCGCATGGTCGTGGAGGTGGAGGGCGCCGGCGACGCGCTGGTCATGCTCCACGGCCTGGGCGGTACATCCAACGTGTACACGCCGCAGATGAGCCTGCTCGCGCCGCGCTTTCGTGTCATTCGCCCCGACCTTCCGGGTTCTGGGCGCTCCCCCGCCAGCCCCGTGCTGACCATCCAGGGGCTGGTCGAGACGGTGTTGCGCGCGCTACGCGTGCTGGGCGTTGAGCGAGGCCACTTCGTCGGCCATTCGATGGGCTCGATCGTGTGCCAGCACATCGCGGTGCAGCAACCCTCCTTGATCCAGAGCCTCGTGCTGCTCGGCCCGTTGCTCGCGCCGCCCGACGCTGCGCGGCAGGCTATGCGAGAGCGTGCTGCGAAGGTCCGAGCCGAGGGCATGGCAGACATCGCGGACGCAATCGTCAAGGGTGCGACGTTCCGGCGATACCAAGAATAGCAATCCGGTCGGCGTCGGCTTTATCCGCGAACTGATCATGCGTCAGGACGCCGAAGGCTACGCGCGCAACTGCGAAGCCCTGGCGGGGGCAACGGCTGCCGACGTCGCACAGATCCGGTGCCGCACGCTGCTGGTGGCGGGCGACGAGGACGCGATCGCGCCGCCTTCGAGCGTGCGCGCCATGGCACAGCAGATCCCGGACGCGCGCGTGGTCGTGCTCAATCGCAGCGGCCACTGGCTGAGCATCGAGCGCGCGGTCGAAGTGACGGCCGAGTTGAAGGAGTTCTATTTCAGCAGGCGGTGACTATCCTGGCGGCGAGCCCCGCAGCCATGGGCTCTGCAGGGATCCCGCCATCCACTGAAGGAGGCAACCATGGCGAACGTTTTGTTCACCAACGTGCGGGTGATGGACGGCTCGGGAGAGTATCCGTACACCGGTGAAGTCCTGGTGCAAGGCAACCGTGTACGACGCGTGGCGCGCGGGAGCCGTAACCTGCCGATGAGCGGGGTAACGGTGATCGATGGCGCTGGCGCTACGCTCATGCCGGGCATGACCGAGGCGCACACGCATTTCAGCTGGAACGATCAACCCAGCCTGGATGCCATCTTCCGCATGCCCCCCGAAGAGCACACGCTGTTTGCGGCTGCTGCGGCCAAGATCTACCTCGACTCGGGATTCACTTCGTGCGTCGGTGCGGCCGCCGCCAAACCGCGCCTGGACGTCGTCATCCGCAACGCCATCAACAGCGGTCAGATCCCCGGCCCGCGCTACCTGGCGAACAGCCAGGAAATCGGGACCGTGGGCGGGCTCGGCGACACGGCTCCGCCGCATGTGGAGCACGAGGGGCTGTCTTTCGCCTGCATCGTCAGCGGACCGGAGGAAATGCGCCGGGCGGTGCGCCGATTCATCAAGTACGGCGTGGACCTGATCAAGCTGAATCTGTCGGGTGAAGAGATTGCCGGCGTCGGCGCGGAAGAAACGCCGATGGACGAAGACGAGATCGTAGCGGCGGTGCGCGAGGCGAAAAAGCGCGGCAAGCGCGTCTGCGCTCACGCGCGCAGCGCCGAGTCGGTGAAGCTGTGTGTGAAGCACGGGATCGAGATCATCTATCACGCCAGTTTCGCCGATGAGGAGGCGCTGGACCTGCTGGAGAAGCACAAGGACAAGCACTTCGTGGCCCCGGGTCTGGCCTGGCTGATCCACACCGCACGCGACGCCGCGGAGTGGGGCATCAAGCCCGGTTCGCCGATGACGATCCAGTATGAGCGCGAACTGGTGGCCGCCTGCGAGACGATGAAGAAGATGCACAAGCGGGGCATCCGCGTCCTGCCCGGCGGCGACTACGGCTTCGCCTGGATCCCCCACGGGACCAACGCCAAGGATCTGGAGTACTTCGTGAATCTGCTGGGTTTCACGCCGATGGAGGCGCTGATCTCCTGCACCAGGCTCGGCGGGGAAATCATGGGCCGGCCAAGCGAGATCGGACAGGTGAAGGAGGGATACCTGGCCGATCTGCTGCTGGTCGATGGCGATCCGCTGGCGAACATCAAGGTGCTGCAGGAGAAGAGCCGGCTGCTGGCGATCATGAAGGACGGTGAGTTTCACAAGTGGCCCGACACGCAGCCCAATCGCATGCGGATGGCGGGGTGAGGGCGCGGCGCGGCCCGGATCTTGTGCTCAGTGATCTGTTCGGTTCGAGATCCGGAAACTGCCCCTGCTTGTTGAGCGTTCCAGGGCTGCCGCGGATCTGAAAGACAACAGTGCGCCTGTTCATCCTCACATTCCTCAACGGCCTGACGCTCGCCGCGCTGTATTTCATGGTGGCAAGCGGCTTCACGCTGGTCTTCGGACTCATGCGTCAGGTCAACCTCGCGCACGGGTCGCTCTATCTGCTCGGGGGCTATGTCGGCTACGAGGTAGCGCAAGCGGCTGGGTCCTGGTTTCTCGGCGTAGGTGCCGGCTTCGTAGCCATGGCGCTCGCCGGCCTGCTGCTGCAGGTGCTGCTGTTCCGGCACATGGAGGGCCAGGAACTGCGCCAGACGCTGGTGACGATCGGCCTGTCCATCATCGCGGCGGATCTGATGCTCGCCAAGTGGGGTGGGCTGACCTACCAGTTCGATCCGCCGGAATGGCTGTTCGGCGCCACCCCTATGCCGATCATCAACGCCTATCCGACCTATCGGCTGTTTCTGCTTGGCGTCGCGATCGTGATCGGTCTATTGCTGTGGTTCTTTCTGACCAAGACGCGCGTGGGGATGATGATTCGCGCCGGAGTCGATGACCGTGCCATTCTCTCAGCCTCCGGTGTCAACGTGCAACGGGTGTTCGCCATCACCTTTGCCATCGGTGCCGGGTTGGCTGGTTTCGCCGGTGTGGTAGGCGGCACGGCCTTGTCCATCGCTCCAGGCGAAGATAGCCGGTACCTGCTGGCCTCACTGGTGGTGGTAATAGTGGGCGGGATGGGCAGCGTGCCGGGAGCAGCCATCGGTGCGGTGCTGGTCGGTCTGGCGGAGCAGTTCGGGCTGGCCTACACGCCCACCTACGGCATCATGTTCACCTTCCTGATCATGGTAGCGGTGCTGGCCGTGCGGCCGCAGGGGATACTCGGGCGGCGCGCATGAGTGCGGTGATCCCCGCGCGGGCTGCGAACGAAATGCTGGCTACTCCGAGGCCGGCCGTGCGCCGCTCGGTGGTGCGTCCGCACCACGTGCTCGTCGTCCTCTTGCTGCTGGTGTTCCCGCTGGTCGCAAGCGATTTCTGGACCGTACAGATCGGTGCACAGGCCTTGATTCTCGGCGTGATCGGCTTGTCGCTCATGTTCCTCGCCGGGTACGGCGGCATGGTGTCGCTCGCGCAAATGACAATCGGCGGCGTGGCCGCATACATGGTGGCATTGTTCGGCGTTTCGACCACCGGTGCAGGCCTGGGCTGGCCCTGGTGGGCAGTGATCCCCGTCGCGATCGGGATTGCGACGCTGTTCGCTACGTTCGTCGGGGCCATTTCCGTGCGCACAGAGGGCATCTACACCATCATGATCACGCTCGCCATCGGCATGGCGACGTTCTACCTCGCGCAGCAGAACTACACGCTGTTCAACGGCTTCGACGGCTTCAAGGGGCTGGAGCCGCCGGCGCTGTTCGATGTGAACTGGCGCGCACCCTTGCCGTTTTACTTCTTGAGTCTAGCGGTCGCCGCGGCGTGCTACTTCGTCGTCCTGTACGTTTCGCGATCAACCTTCGGATTGTCGCTGCAGGCGAGCCGCGACAACGCACGGCGCATGCGCGCCCTGGGTTTCAACGTCACGTTGCACCGCGTGCTCGCTTATGCTTTCGCCGGGCTCATCGCGGCACTCGGCGGCATCCTCTCGGTCTGGTACAACGGGCGCGTATCGCCGGGCTCGATCGGCATCACACCGGTGATCAATATCTTGATCATCGCCGTCATGGGGGGGTTGCGCCGACCCGTGGGCCCGTTCATCGGCGCGATCGTGTTCGTGCTGCTGCAGACCTTCGCCATCGACTTCATCGACCGCGAGCGCTTCAATACGCTCATCGGGACCGTGTTTTTTCTGATCGTGCTGTTCTCCACCGACGGGCTGCTCGGGCTGTGGGATCGATTGCGCGTGCGTTTGACGGCGCCGCGGACCCGAGCTGGTAGCGACAACGGCACCGTAGAGCGGCGATGAACTACAACTTCAGGCGTGCGGGAGCAAGGGGTGGGCGCCCCGCGTGTGCAGCCAAAACGACCCACCGAACACTAACGGAGGATTCCATCATGCAGCATACATTCAGGAGAGCCCTGCTGGCGGCGGCGATGGGCATCGGGGTCGCAGCCGCGGCGGGGGCCGGTGCGCAGGAGATCAAGATCGGGGCGCTGGCCACGCTCGAAGGCCCCTTCGCCGTGCCGGGGCAAGACAGCATGCGCGGGGTCGAGCTGGCGCTGTCCGAGGTGAACTACACCATCGCCGGCAAGAAGGTGATTCTCATCAAAGGTTCGTCGAACGCCAATCCGGACGTGGCGGTGAACGCTGCGCGCAAGCTGGTGGAGCAGGACAAGGTGGAAATTCTCATCGGGCCCCTGTCCGGCAGCGAGGGGCTGGCGGTGAAGGACTATGCCAAGACGCAGCCGAACACGACCTTCGTCAACGGCTCGTCGGCCGCCCAGGACACCACTTTGCGGGACCCGGCGCCCAACTTCTATCGCTTCTCGACCGACGGCGCGCAGTGGATGGCGGGGCTGGGCGAATACGCGTACAAGACCAAGGGCTACAAGAAGGTCGCGGTGGTAGCAGAGGACTACTCTTTCCCCTACACGCAGGTGATGGGATTCATGGTTCCGTTTTGCGCCGCTGGCGGCAAGGTCCCGGAAAAGTTCTGGGTACCGCTGGGAACCAAGGACTATAGCTCCGTGATCGCCAAGCTGCCGCAGGACGTCGACGCGATCTACGTGGCACTGGGCGGTGCGGACGCGGTGAACTTCCTCACTCAGTACCAGCAAGGGGGCGGCAACAAACCGCTGATCGGTGGCTCCATCACGACTGACCAGACCGTGCTGGCGGCCAAGGGCCGCACCCGCGATGCGCTGATAGGCACACCGGCCGCCGGCCCCATCGCCGATTCCTGGGACAACCCCAAGTGGAAGGCTTTCGTCGCGGCCTACAAGAAGAAGTTCCCGGACGGGCTGCCTTCGCCGTCGCTGTTTGCCCACGCTTATTACGTTGAGACCAAGGCCGTCATCACTGCGCTCGAGCAGGTGAAAGGCGATCTGTCCGGCAACCAGGCCAAGTTCCGCAAGGCGCTCGCCAGCCTGAAGCTGGACACGCCCACCGGCATGGTCTCGCTGGACGAGAACCGCAACGCCATCGCCGACATCTTCCTTACCGAAGTTTCGGTGGGTGAGGGCGGAGTGCTGTTCAACAAAGTGGTGAGGGTGATCCCGCAGGTGAACCAGAGCATGAACATGGACAAGGCCAAGTTCCTGGCGCTGGGCCCGGTGAGCCGTACCAACCCGGAATGCAAATGAGACTTGGGGGAGGGCGATAGCCGAGCAGCCGAAGCGGCCCGCCGAAAACGCGCCGCCACGCTCTTCACTCTTCACGCGAAGCATATGGCCGAAGCACTCACACGCATGGCATCCTACGCCCTCAGGCTCGAGGGCGTGGGGCGCCGTTTCGGTGCGCTGGTCGCGCTGGAACAGGCGTCTCTCGAAATCCAGCCGGGCGAGCGCCGTGCCATCATCGGCGCCAATGGGGCGGGCAAGACCACGTTGTTCAACTGCATCACCGGCGACTTCCCTCCCACGTCGGGACGCATCGTCTTTTTCGGCGAAGACATCACACAGCTTCCCACCTGGGAACGCATCCGGCGTGGACTTCGGCGCACGTACCAGAACTCGCTGCTGTTTCGGAATCTGGCGGTGATCGACAATTTGTACCTGGCGGCACGCGGCATCAGCCGCGGCCGGCTGTCCCTTCGGCGGCCGGCGGCGAATGATCCTGCGTACGAGAGTGCGAGGGAGCTGGCTCATTATGCACGCCTGGAACACGTAGCTAATCAGCTCGTCGCGGAACTGTCCCATGGACAGCAGCGGCAACTGGAGATCGGCATGGCCCTGGCCGGTGCGCCACGCCTGATCCTGTTCGACGAGCCGGCGGCGGGCTTGTCGCCGGTCGAGCGGCGCGAGCTGATGTCGCTGCTGCGCTCGTTGCCCTCGCACACCGGGTTCATCCTGATCGAGCACGACCTCGATATCGCATTGGCGGTCGTGGACTACGTCACTGTCATGGACAACGCACGCATTCTGAAGCACGGCACGCCCAAGCAGATCGAGGTGGATCCGGAGGTGCAGGCCATCTACCTGGGGAACCGGCATGGCTGACGCTCCCAAATCGCCGGTGCTGCAGGTGCAGGATCTGCACGTGTACTACGAGCACGCACACGCGTTGCAGGGTGTGACTCTCAACCTGGAGCGCGGAGTGCTGGGCGTGGTCGGGCGCAACGGCATGGGCAAGACGACACTGTGCAACGCCATCATGGGGCTGGTGCCGGCCGCGCGCGGCAGCGTCAAGATCAGCGGTACGGAGATCCTGGGCCTGCCGTCCTACCGCATCGTCGATGCGGGCGTGAGCTACGTGCCGCAGGGGCGGCGTGTCTGGCCGTCGTTGTCGGTGGACGAGCACCTGCGGCTGGCGCTGCGCGACGCCAAGGGAGCGTGGACGATCGAGCGGATCTATCAGGTGTTCCCGCGCCTTGCGGAGCGCAAGAACAACGGCGGAGCCGAGCTCTCCGGCGGTGAGCAGCAGATGCTGGCGATCGGTCGCGCGTTGCTGGCAAATCCGCGCCTGCTGGTGATGGATGAGCCCACCGAGGGCCTGGCGCCCGTGATCGTGAGCCAGGTGATCGCGATGCTCAAGCGCCTGGCAGCCGAGGGCGACATCTCGGTGCTGTTGATCGAGCAGAACCTCGGTGTGGCGACGAGCGTCGCGGAGCGCATCGTGGTGATGGTCAACGGGCGCGTGGCGCACGAGACCAGTGCAGGGCAACTCGCCTCCGACCGGGAGTTGCAGCAGCGCTTCCTCGGGGTACGTGCGGTGGAAGTCGAGGAGGAGGCACCGGAGGAGACTTCCGTTGCAGCGCCGCCCGAGGAGCCCGTGCGCGTCTTCCACGTAAGGCGCTCGAGCCAGGAGCCGATGGACGGCAACCTGCTTGCCAACGCACCCGCCTACTCGGCCACGCGAGCGCCGACCTTGTGGTCGACCGGCAATCCGGCAGCGCAGCCGGCGCCGGGTGCGCCTGAGATTGTGCGCGAGGAGACGGTCCCGCGGCAGGCGCGCGGGGAAGGTAGCCCTGTGGACCTGGGGAACCCGGCTGCGCAGATCTCAGTGGGTTCCGTAGTCGGTCGCAACGCCTACGTGGCGGGCACGTTTGACACCAAAGGCCGGGAGCTCACGTTCATCAAGACCTGCCTGGAGAAGCTGGGCATGCGTGCGGTCACCGTGGATCTCTCCACCACACAGCGGCCTTCGCCAGCGGATGTCGGCCCGAGCGAGGTCGCGCGCTTTCATCCCAAGGGCGCACGCGCGGTGTTCACCGGCGATCGCGGCAGTGCTGTCCGTGCCATGGCCGAGGCCTTCGAGCGCTTCATCGTCACGCGCCGCGACCTGGCCGGGTTGATTTCGGCGGGCGGCTCGGGCGGCACCTCGCTGGCGACACCTGCCATGCAGCGGCTGCCCATCGGCATTCCCAAGGTCATGGTCTCGACCGTAGCATCGGGCGATGTGAAGCGCTTCGTCGGCCCGTCGGACATCTGCATGATGTACTCGGTGACCGACGTATCGGGCATCAACCGCATCTCCGAGCAGGTGCTGTCCAATGCCGCGCACGCACTGGCCGGCATGATCGCCTGGTCGCTTGCGGCCGGGCGCAAAGGCAGCCGGCGCGAGACCAAGCCCGCGCTGGGCCTGACCATGTTCGGCGTGACCACCCCGTGCGTGCAGGCCGTCACCCGGCTGCTCGAAGACACTTACGATTGCCTGGTGTTTCATGCCACCGGCACCGGCGGACAGTCGATGGAGAAGCTGGTGGATTCTGGATTGCTGGCCGGCGTCATCGACGTGTCGACCACCGAGGTTGCCGACCTGCTATTGGGCGGTGTATTCAGCGCAGGGGAGGACCGCTTCGGTTCCATCATCCGCACGCGCATCCCCTACGTGGTCTCCGTCGGAGCGTTGGACATGGTCAACTTCGGTCCCATCGATACGGTGCCGGCTCGCTACAAGGACCGCAATCTGTATCAACACAATCCGAGCGTCACGCTGATGCGGACCACGCCCGAGGAGAATGCGCGCATGGGCAAATGGATCGCGGACAAGCTCAACCAGTGCGAGGGCGCCGGTGCGGGTTCTGCATTCCCGACGCCGGCGTGTCTTTGTACGATCAGCCGGGACGGCCGTTCTACGACCCGGAAGCCGATGCCGCTTTGTTCAAGGCGATCGTGGAGACGCTTCGCATCACCGGCAACCGGAGACTGATCCGGCTGCCGTACAACATCAACGACCCGCCGTTCGCCGAGGCGCTGGTCGAGAGCTTCCGGGAAGTCTCGCGCGGCTTGGCGGCGGCATGAAGGCAGAAGGGCGCGAAAGCTGCGGGGTAGAAGAAAGAGGAGGAACGCCATGAGCGGAGCAACCATCGGTTGGATCATTCTCGGTCTGATCGTTCTCGTTGTCGTCGTCGTACTCGTGTTCTGGCTGCTGTCGTGGCTGTATCGGCGGTCGTCCAAGGAGACGTCCTTCGTACGCACCGGCTTCGGCGGCCAGAAGGTCGTGATCAACGGTGGTGCGCTGGTGCTGCCGATCATCCACGAAGTGATCCAGGTCAACATGAACACGCTGCGCCTGGAGGTGCGACGCGGCCGTGAGTCGGCGCTGATCACCAAGAACCGTATGCGAGTGGACGTGGTGGCCGAGTTCTACGTACGCGTGAAGCCCAGCCCCGAAGCGGTGGCCGACGCGGCGCAGACGCTGGGCAGCCGGACCATGCAACCGGACCAGCTGCGCGAGCTGCTGGAAGGCAAGTTTGTCGATGCCCTGCGCTCGGTGGCGGCCGAAGTCACGATGGAGGAGATGCACGAGAAGCGCGGCGACTACGTCAAGCGGGTAAAGGCGGCGGTGGCCGAGGACCTGCTCAAGAACGGCCTGGAGCTGGAGGCGGTGTCGCTCACCGGTCTGGACCAGACCAACATGGAGTTCTTCAACCCGTCCAATGCGTTCGATGCCGAAGGCCTGACCCAGCTCACCGAGCAGATCGAGCGGCGCAAGAAGATCCGCAACGACATCGAGCAGGACACCATGATCCAGATCCGCAACAAGAATCTGGAAGCGGAGAAGATGGCGCTGGAGATCGACCGGGACTCCGAATACGCCAGACTGCAGCAGGAGCGGGAGCTCGAAGTGCGGCGCGCCGTGCAGCGGGCCGAGCTGTCCAAGGAACGGTCGCTCCGCGAACAGGAGTCGGAGCAGGCGCGCATCGAGTCGCAGCAGCGGATCGAGGTGTCCAAGATCCTGCAAGAGCGGACGCTCGATGAGGAACGCATCGCACGCGAGCGCCAGATCCAGCAGCTCGAGATCGAGCGGCGCAAGACGATGGAGCTGGCGGAGCAGGATCGTGCCATCGCCATAGCGGGGAAATCCCGTGAGCAGTCCGAGGCACAGGCCGAGGCCGACCTGGCCCGGGCCCAGGCGGTGGCGGCGGAAGAGAAGGTGTTCTCCGCGCGCGAGATCGAGATCGCGCAGCGGCGCAAGGAGATCGACCTGATCGGAGCGGCGCAGGAAATCGAGCGCGAGACCCTGCGTCTGCAGAAGACTCGCCTCAGCCGAAAAGCAGGCGGCCGTGGATCGATCCTCCGCACGGCGGACGGCAGCCGAGGGCGAGGCCGACGCCGACAAGATCCGGGCGCTGGCGGCCAAGATTCGCTACGAGATCGAGGCGGCGGGCAGCACGCCAGATGAACGAAGCCCAGAATATTCTCACGCCCGACTCACGCGCCGCAGCTATCCGGATGAAGCTGGTCGACAAGCTCGATGCCATCATCCGCGAGAGCGTCAAGCCGATGGAAAAGATCGAGACGATCAAGATCCTGCAAGTAGATGGCCTCACGGGAGGCGGACCGCGCGCCGAAGGAGACGGGAAGGGTGGCGTCACGGAGAACCTGGTGAACCAGGCGCTGCGCTATCGTGCCCAGGCTCCTCTGATCGATGCCCTGCTCAAGGAGATCGGCATCTCGGGCGGCGACATCGGCAAGCTCACCAGTGAGCTTGCCGAAGAGACCGCGGTGACACCGCTCGCGTCCGGCGGCGGCAAGAAACGGGAGTAAGCGCCATGGTCAAGGTCTACATCTCCAGCGTCATCGACGCGCCGGCCGGCCGGGTCTGGGCGCATGTCCGCGACTTCAATGCGCTGCCCAACTGGGTGCCGGCGGTGGCTGACAGCCGCATCGAAGGCGGCGTCCCCGCAGACAAGGTGGGCTGCATCCGTAACTTCAACCTGAAGGACGGCGGCAACTTGCGCGAGCAATTGCTGGCTCTGTCAGACTACGACTACAGCTTCACCTACAACATCCTGGTGTCGCCGATGGGCGTGCAGAACTACATCGCGACGGTGAAGCTGATACCCATTACCGACGGCGACCGCACCTTCGCCGAGTGGACTGCCGAGTTCGACTGCGAACCGGGCCGCGAGCAGGAACTCACGGACGAGATCGGCAACGGCGTGTTCCAGGCTGCATTCGACAATCTGAAGCGACAGCTCGGGGGGCGGTAGTTTTTCAGCGCCCGCTGCCGAACACATTCACACCCAGCTGATCGCTGATGTACTCGATCGCCTTCATGGCGCGCACACTGTTGCCGGCCTCATTCAGCCGCGGGGAGAAGCCGACGATGGCCATCTTGCCCGGCACCACCGCGACGATCCCGCCGCCGACGCCGGTCTTGGCGGGCAAGCCCGCCGTGTACGCCCACGTGCCCGACTCGTTGTAGAAGCCGGCCATCATCATGATCGCCAGCACCTTGGGCACATAACGGGCATCGATTACGCGCGAGCTGGTGACCGGGTTGACGCCCGAGTTGGCCAGCGTCGCGCCCATCACGGCGAGCTGCTTGGCGGTCACGCCGATCGAGCACTGCCGCGTGTAGACGTCCACTGCCTCCATCGGCTCGGAGTAGATGCGATCGCTTGCAAACAGGATGTAGGCGTGGGCGCGGTTGCGCTGGTTCGTGGCCGCCTCGGATTTGTACACATCCTCGATGACGGTGAGCTTGTCGGCAGCCAGTCGCTCGAAGAAGCCGAGGATCTTGCCGAAGCGTTCGTCCGCGCTCTTGGCCTTGATCAGGCTGACCGACGCGATAGCCCCGGAGTTGACCAGCGGGTTGACCGACACCGGCTTCAAGATCTGGGTGGCGAGAATGGAGTTGAAGGGCAGGCCGGTGGGCTCTACGCCGATCTTTTCGGCGATCGCGTTGGCGTTGCCCTGCTCCTGCATCACCAGCGCCGCGGTGAAAGGCTTGGACACCGACTGAATGGTAAAGGCGTAGTCCACGTCGCCCGCCGCATAGACATCGCCGTGAGCAGTGACGATAACCACGCCGAACAGCTCGGACGGCACCTTCGTGAGCTCCGGGATGTAGTCGGCGTTGGCACCGTCCTTCACGTCCTTGAACTTCGCATAGGCCTCCTGCACGGTCCGGTTGAGGAGGTCCGCGCCCGGCGTGGCTTGCTCGGAAGCCGCCACTGGCGCAATGACGAAGACCGCGAGCACGAACAGCGTGACCAGCCGACGCGACATGATTCGCTCCCTCATTTCAGACATGATGCGCTCGACATGATGCGCCTATCCGGTGACGTGCGCTATCACCGCCGTACTGATCCTGATCGCGAGCTAGTCTCCAGTTGTTCCTGTAGTTTTTCTCCAGGCGCTACACTACGCTCAATGCAGTCAAGATTGCTCACCCTCTACCCTTCGCTCTTCACCCGCAAGCAATGCCGACTGTTTTCCGCAGCACAATAATCGACGCGCCGATCGAGGCGGTCTGGGGCCTTCTGCGCGACTTCAACGGCCACGACCGCTGGCATCCGGCGGTGGAAGAGAGTCACATCGAAGGCGTGCGTGCAGGCGACCAGATCGGTGCCGTACGCAACTTCAGGCTGGCTACCGGCGCACAGCTGCGCGAGCAGTTGCTCAAGCTGTCCGACCACGATTACACCTATTCCTATTGCATCCTCGATTCGCCCATCCCGCTGATCGGCTACGTGGCGACGGTTACGCTGCGGCGGGTCACTGACGGCAACCGCACCTTCTGGGATTGGCGGTCGACCTTCACCAGTCCACCTGGCCTGGATTCCGCGCTGGAGCGCCTGGTGGGTGAAGAGATCTACGAACGTGGGTTCGACGCCATCCGCGTGCTCGTGTCCAGCCAGTCGGCTCCAGCCGGAGGTGTTCCCCGGCCGGTTCGCGCGCGACGGCAGGTATCCCCTGGGGCTCTTCGCTGCGAGGCCATCGTCGTCGACGCATACGGTGGGCCCGAGGTGCTGAAGGTGCGCGAGATCGATGTCTCGCCGCCGGCGCCGGGTGAGGCGCAGGTTCGTCACGCCGCGATCGGCGTTAACTACATCAACGTCAACATCCGCGCGGGACGCTACACGCAGTTCCAGCCGCCGCTCACGCCCGGTGTCGAAGCTGCCGGCGAAGTGATCGACGTAGGGGGCGGCGTGGTCGGAATTGTGCCCGGCGATCGCGTGGCCTACGCCTGCCTTCCTCCGGGAGCCTACTGTCAAATCCGCAATCTGCCGGCCGACCGCCTGGTGTTGCTCCCGCCCGCTGTGAGCAACGAAGCCGCCGCCGCTCTCATGCTCAAGGGTATGACTGCCGAGTACCTGCTGCGCCGGGCGCATCGCGTTCGGCATGGAGACGTGGTACTGGTCCATTCCGCCGCCGGGGCTACCGGGCTGCTCCTGTGCCAGTGGGCGAGACACCTCGGCGCGACCGTCATCGGGACTGTCGGCAGCGAGGAGAAGGCCAGGATCGCGCGCGACAACGGCTGCGACTATCCGATCGTCTATACGCGGGACGATTTCGTCGCTCAGGTGAGGGATATCACCGAGGGGCGGGGCGCGGATGTGGTGTTCGACGGTGTGGGCCGCGATACGCTGATGAAGTCACTGGAAGTCCTGGCCGTGCGCGGCCACCTGGTGAGCTTCGGCCAGTCTTCGGGCTCTCCCGAGCCCGTCGATATCGGACTGCTGACGCCGAAATCCGCCAAGCTATCGCGCCCGGTCCTGTTCCATTACGTTGCCGATCCCGGAGAGCTGCGGGCCAGTGCTCAACGGGTGTTCGAACTCTTGGAGCAGGGGGTGTTGAGACCCTCGGTCAACCAGCGCCACCCTCTGACACAAGCCGAGCAGGCCCAGCGGGAACTGGAGGCGCGGCACACGTCAGGGGCGACCGTACTCATTCCCTAGCTCGTCGGGCGAGCTGCGTTGAGCGCTGAGCGTGATTGTCGGGCCAAAGGATCAGCAGCGGCGCTATCTGCGGCTCCAGGCAGCGTATCTCGTTGGACCTAGTCTGAGGGGATGGGCGCTTGGTATCGGGTTTCCGTTCTGATGTGATTCCGCGTTCTCGCAACAAGCAGGACTTCTTAGCACGGTCTAACGCGGCATTTCCAGGCCGGGCATGGTGACAGGCGAGGTGCTGACAGGCGGCATGCGAGCTCCCATGTCGACGGGAGGCACCTCAAGCGGAGTTGCTGGCGTGACGCTGCGGGCGAAGCGTCTCCAGCACCAGCGCCATCTGCGCCTTGTTGCGCGGTGGAGTGAGATTGACCGTAGAACGGGGCGCCGCCGTCGATGTGGGAGCCGCCTCTGAAGAACGCGGGGCCGCCGAAGTGGGAGCCATCTCCGAAGGAGGCGGGGCCGCTGCCGAAGAGGGAGTCACCTCTGAAGGAGCGGGCGCTCCGGCCGAGGTAGAGACCACGTCTGCAGAAAGCATCGCCGCTCCCTGGTCGGGCTGCTCCACAGTGTGTCGACCGTGCGTCGCGCGTCCACGATCTTCACCCAGGTCACCGACGGCGCTCCTTGATGATCGGTCCAGACCGCAAAATTGAACGCGGACAGCGCGTGTTCAAGCACCTCGACCAAGGACGCGCGCCGAAGCGTGATCGACACACGAGCACGCGCGAGCTCCGGGGGATACTCGCTGCGCAATCCCGTGGCCTGCTGCAGCGCGGCCAGCAGTTCGGCCACGGTGGCGGTCGGGCAGCGCACGTCCAGTCTCGCGGAGCTACCTTGCGCCTTACAGACTGCTGCGTCACCGGCCCGTTTAGCGGCTGCCGTCGGAGCGGGCGCGGCCGTCATCGATGCAACCGCCACAGCGATGCCAACCACCACGCGCGTTAGGCCGCTCGCCGTCACGTTGAATTCGGGATGCAAGCTCACCACTTCGATCCCTCCGCTACGGAGTGGTCCCACCGATCACGTTCGAGTAGGCGGAAGTGCCGGTGGCGTTGTAAGCCCTGACCCGATAGTAGTAGGTGGTCCAGGAAGCGAGTCCCGCATCCTGATAGGTCGTGATATTGGGCCCGGTAGTGCCAATCTCCGTCCAGTTCGTCGATCCGTCGAGGGAGCGCTCGATCCTGAACCCATTCTCGTTCGTGGAGTTATCCTGCCAGGCGAGCGTGACGCTTGGCGGCGCGGGCACTTGGACCCCCCAGTCCGTGGTCACGTTCCAGCCTCCCACCGTAGTCGGCGCCCCGGCGTTCATCAACCACATGACGGTGCTGCCCGTGCCGTTCTGGCGCCACAGAATGTCTGCTTTGCCGTCGCCGTTGAAGTCGCCCACCGACTGCACCACCCAGTCCGTGGGCACGATCCATCCGCCCACCGTGGTCTGGACGGTCCCGCCGTTCATCAACCACGTCACCGTGCTTCCGGTACCGCTCTGGCGCCACAGAATGTCTGTCTTGCCGTCACCGTTGAAATCACCCACCCCCTGTACAACCCAGTCGGTGGTAACGTTCCAGCCTCCCACCGTAGTCGGGACGACCCCGTTACCGATCAACCAGATCACGGTGCTGCCAGTGCCGTTCTGGCGCCACAGAATGTCTGCTTTGCCGTCGCCGTTGAAGTCGCCCACGGCCTGTACCACCCAATCCGTTGGCACGCTCCATCCGCCCGCCGTGGACTGGATGGTTCCGCCGTTCATCAACCAGATCGCCGTGTTGCCCGTGCCGTTCTGGCGCCACAGAATGTCGGCTTTGCCGTCGCCGTTGAAGTCGCCCACGGCCTGCACCACCCAATCAGTGGTGACGTTCCATCCTCCCACCGTAGTCGGGACGAGCCCGCTGCCCATCAACCAGATCACGGTGTTGCCAGTGCCGTTCTGGCGCCACAGAATGTCCGCTCTGCCGTCGCCGTTGAAGTCGCCCACGGCCTGCACCACCCAATCCGTGGCTACGTTCCATCCTCCCGCGGTAGACTGAATCGTCCCGCCATTCATCAACCAGATCGCCGTGCTGCCAGTACCGTTCTGGCGCCACAAGATATCGGCTTTGCCATCGCCATTGAAATCGCCATTGAAACTCGCAGCGATTGCGCCCTCCGAGAACAAAGATGCGCAGAGCATGATCGTCAACCAACGGGTCCACACTCGTAGCTTCATGATCTTTCCCCGCTTCCTTGTTAGATGATTTGGTGTGAACGCGATCAAGCGCACCCATCTCTAGCGGACCGTTGAACACAGGGCCGGAGAGTCGAGCGCGATGACGTCGCGGTGATCTGGGGGAGAGGAGAGTGCGAGCGACTACCGGAGGGTGCGCCAGCCTGCGCACCTGTCGTTTCGGCAATCCCGCTGTCCTAGGCTCTCGCCCTTAGACCGGTAACTTTGTGCCCCCGGCTTTCGCTCGGGTTTACCCTTTCGGTCGGTGTCCGCGCGCTTTGCGCGGACATCAGTCGTTGTGACTTATTTAACGGTGTTCGGCATTGGAACTTTAGAGATTTTATTAAACGCAGGATATTGAAGGAATTTCTTGCGTCGAATGAGAGGTCTGGAATCGGCGCAAACCTGCCTATAGCCGCCAAACGTTGATGCCCCTCTCGCGCAGGCTGGCTCACGTCTGTCTGGCACTTGACGTCGATCAGCATGCCGTCGGGCACGATCTTGTTCGAGTAGTCTTCGACCGGTCTCGAGATGAACTCACGGTGTGCCACTGCCAGCACCAATGCGACGGCCTGCGGAAGTTGCTCCCACGGAGTGAGGTGGACCCCGTATTCATGCTCAGCCTCCTCCGCACTCGCAATCGGGTCGTGCACATGTACCACCGCCCCGTAGGACTCGAACTCCCGAATCACATCGATTACCCGAGTGTTACGGATGTCCGGGCAGTTCTCCTTGAAGGTCAACCCCAGGACGATGATGTTGTCACCACGTACCGCGAAGCCCTTCTGAATGAGATGCTTCACCGTCTGCTCTGCAACATACTTGCCCATTCCATCGTTGATGCGGCGTCCTGCCAGAATGACCTGAGGGTGATAGCCGACCTTTTCAGCCCTGTGCGTGAGGTAGTACGGGTCGACGCCGATGCAATGCCCGCCGACAAGCCCAGGTCGGAAGGGCAGGAAGTTCCACTTGGTACCGGCCGCCTGGAGCACCTCGAGTGTGTCGATGCCGAGGCGGTGGAAGATGATCGCCAGTTCGTTCATCAGAGCGATATTGAGATCCCGTTGCGTGTTCTCGATGACCTTGGCTGCCTCCGCCACCCGGATGCTGCTGGCTCGATGGACGCCGGCCTTGACGATGCTGCCGTACACCTGCGCTACCCGCTCGAGTGTCTCCGGCGTATCTCCAGCGACTACCTTGACGATCTTGGTCAGGGTGCGCTCCTTGTCGCCCGGGTTTATCCGTTCGGGCGAATAGCCGACGAAGAAGTCACGCTTCCAGACCATGCCCGAACGCTGTTCGATAACGGGAATACAGACTTCCTCGGTTGCGCCGGGATAGACCGTCGACTCGAACACGACGGTTGCCCCACGTGCAAGATGCTCACCCACCGTAGCGCTGGCGGCCACAAGAGGGCGGAAGTCGGGCCGATGCGCATCGTCCACCGGCGTGGGTACGGCCACGATGATGAAGTTCGCCTCGCGCAGGGCGGTTGGGTCGCTAGTGACCGATAAGTATTGAGCGGAGCGCAGCTCGTCGCCACTCACCTCACGGGTCGAGTCCACGTACTGTCTATAGGCGCTGACTTTTTCTTCGGACAAGTCGAAGCCAAGGGTCGGGTACCGCTTGCCGAACTCAACGGCAACAGGAAGCCCAACGTAACCGAGGCCTACAACGGCGATCTTTTGCATGGTTCGAGATCTTCTGGGAGGTTCGAATGCGTATGCCGACAAAACGAACGGGAAGCCCCTCGTCGTCGCCTAAGGCCCTGGAGCCCCAAGGTCCTGGAGTGCCATGATCCTATTGTAGCCTGAGTATTCGAGATCGAATCGGCAAGGGAGCTTTCATAGACAGGTTGGGCCAGCGCATGCTCCCTGCGATCGCAGTGCTGGCGGGTTTTTCGGGGTCCTCTCACCCGAGATGATCTGGGGTCCCCGCAGTGGGTGTCGGCTCACCAAAACTTCGCTGGACTCTGGCGCAGGTACAATCATCGCAACAGGGCCTGCTCCCATGGATCGGTCCATCCGGGAAATACCCGGGTGAGGTAGTGGTGCCGAAGCGACGTGATCTGGTTTATCACTGGTTGCGCGAAGCCTTCACGCATTCCGGGACTTGTGATTGTTGCGTCGAGCTACGGTGCCAGTAAGCGAAGCTGAGCAGGTCTTGAGGCGGATCAGACAAGGTAGTTTGCGGAGCAGCGTCTGCGTCAAAGACTTGCCAGCAGTGTCCGTGCCAGCTTTGCAATGTCAATTGCGAGGCTGGTCACTGGCCAGAAGACCGCCGTGAAAAGGTAGCTAATCACAAACGCGCTTGCATAGAACGCGGAAGGCTTCCAACGCATGATGGCAAATGCGGGCATCGACAGGTGCCTACGGACCTTTTCACCGCTTATGAACCACCCCACCCAGACACCGATGAGCGCGCCGACGATCACGTCCGAGGGATGGTGGATTCCTAAAAACACCCTGGGAAAACAGATGAGAAGCGCCACGTCCAGGGCTGCGATTAGTCCTAAAGGACGGGAAATAGTGAAAAGACACATGGCAAGCATCGAGAACAGCACCGCGTGGTCGCTCGGGAAAGCACTCCAGTCTCCCAGATCTCCGACCTCCATGGGAAAGTGGAGGCCTAGATCTGGGTTGGCGAGCGGCCTAAGTCTGAAAGGAAGGAGAGCGGCAAGCAGGCGCACTCCCCCGACGCAGGCTACGCTTCCCAGAAGAAACGCAGCAATCCGCTCGCGCGCTTCGCGCTGTCGAATGCTTCCCTCATTGTCGAACCATGCCCACCAAAGCAATGCCATTAGGAAGACCTTTTTGAGTCCTTCTCCATTAATTCCGATTATGACTTTCGTCAGAACAGGAGAACTGTCTGCTAACTGGTTCAGCAGCAACAACACCCCATAGTCGAACTCGTTCATGTTCGGGCGTTCGGTATTGGTGGAAAACGCACGACCCCACCAAATGGCGGGGGCGAAAGCCTGCGGCAGGACTCAAGGGCGGGATGTTCCATGAGCAGCGCCAGAGCCAGCTTTCTGTTTTCGGGGTCGCGTCTGCTGAGCAAACTAAACTGCGAACCGAGTGCCGGAGCCTTGAGAGCGAAGCTATTCATGACACTGAGCATTTCGCAATCGACCTCCACGTCATGGACTTGTTGGCCCGAGACGTTGCAAAATTCTGCAAACCGCTTGCTCAGCGTTACGTGTGAGTGCGTCCATATGATGCCCTGTCAGGAAGCTCCGAGTCACCTGGCCCGCTGGTCATCCATTTGCAACGCAAGCAACGGGCCTGCAAACAAGGAAGCGCGGATCGATTTGACGATTGTTGGACCGTGAACGGAGGGGCGATCAATTGCCGTGCGATCCCATCCGAATTTCTACCGCGCCGGAATCCGAAGGATTCTGGGGATTAGGGGATCTAGGCCGGGGCACCGGCTTCACAGAACCTGCTTTGGCATAGGACGGCGCCATCTCCAGTGTAAGGATGACTGGCGCTACGCATAGGGGCTTCTTGACAAACTTTCGGCGTGACGCCTGATTTGCATCGTCCGGACATCGGTCACCTCCTGTCGCCAACCGTAGAAGCAGCCGTGGTTCGACACAACAATCACGATACAAACGTGAACCGGTGTCAATCCGTCTTGAGCCCGTGTGGGCGGCGTGATACCGTTCGAATATATATCTGTCGTACGGCCCGACTATGAAAATGTTATATGAAAATGTTCTTATGAAGATCTAGTATGAAAGCGATATGTAAGTGTTGTTAGGGGTAGGCCTAGAGGTCAATGGAGTCTAGGAACAGGGAGAAGAAGATTGGCGCAAGAAGGGGTCACGTGTGATAGCCAAGCCACGATAGGCAGAAGAACCCTCTCACCTAGAGGGTGGGATGTCAGAAACATCGCACTCCACGTCGGTGCCCGGGGCTTAGCAGCCTTAGCTTTACTGTCATGTCCCTTGGTCGCGGCGTCGCAAACCCCTGGCCTGGTGGCTGCCTACGGCTTCAACGAAGGCAGCGGCACCACGATTGCCGATGTCTCGGGCAACAACAACAACGGCACGCTGGGCAGCGGGGTGAGCTGGAGCACGCAGGGCAAGTTCGGCAACGCCTTGGTGTTCAACGGCACCAATGGCCTGGTCACCATCGCCGACTCGGCCAGCCTGCACCTGACCACCGGCGATGACCCTGGAGGCGTGGGTCAACCCATCGACGGTGTCCAGTGCCTGGCGCGACGTGGTCTACAAGGGCAACGACAACTACTTCCTCGAGGCGACCTCGACCAACGGTGGAGCGCCGGCGGTGGGCGGAACCTTCGGTGAGGCCTATGGGACGGCGCCGCTGGCCGCCAACACCTGGACCCACCTGGCGGTGACCTACGACCAGGTCACGCTGCGCCTGTACGTCAACGGGGTGCAGGTGTCCAGCGTGGCGCGCACGGGCGACATCGCCACCTCGACCAATCCGCTGCAGATCGGCGGGGACAGCATCTACGGGCAGTACTTCCAGGGTCTGCATCGACGAGGTGCGCATCTACAACCGCGCGCTGACCCAGGCCGAGATCCAAACCGACATGAACACCGCGGTGGGCGGGGCCGGGCCCAGCGACACCATCGCGCCGACGGTGGCGATCACCACGCCCACCTCGGCGGCCACCTTCACCACCGGCAGCAGTCCGCTCACGCTCGGGGGCACTGCCGCCGACAACGTCGGGGTAACGCAGGTGTCCTGGAGCAACGATCGGGGCGGCAGCGGCACGGCCAGCGGCACCACCAGCTGGTCGGTCAGCGGCATCGTGCTGCAGTCGGGAACCAATGTCCTGACCGTCACCGCGCGCGATGCGGCCAACAACACCGCCACCGCCACCCTGACGGTCACCTACACGCCGCCGATACCACGGCGCCGACCGTTGCGATCACCGCGCCACCTCGGCGGCCACTTCTTCACCAACGCCAGCAGTCCGCTGACGCTCGCGGGTACTGCCGCCGACAACGTCGGGGTCACGCAGGTGTCCTGGAGCAACGATCGGGGCGGCAGCGGCACGGCCAGCGGCACGACGAGCCTGGTCGGTCAGCGGCATCGTGCTGCAGTCTGGAACCAACGTGCTGACCGTCACCGCGCGCGATGCGGCCAACAACGCCGGCACCGCCACCCTGACGGTCACCTATGACACCACCGCACCGACGTAAGTATGACCGCGCCGTCCAGTGGTGCCACGGTCTCGGGAACCACAACCCTCACCGCCACCGCGTCGGACAACATCGGCGTGGTCGGGGTGCAGTTCCTGCTCGATGGGGTGTCACTGGGCGCGGAGCAGACCGGACCGTTTTCGCTTGCCTGGAATACGACTTCGGTGGGCAACGGATCGCACACGCTTTCGGCGCGCGCGCGGGACGCGGCCGGGAACACGAAGACGGCGACCAACGTGACGGTGACGGTGGCCAACACCCAGCCACTGGCGGCCTGGTGGCCGCCTACGGCTTCAACGAAGGCGACCGGCACCGCGGTGACCGATGTCTCGGGCAACGGCAACAACGGCACGATGGGCGCGGGGCGACCTGGACCACCCAGGGCAAGTTCGGCAACGCGCTGGTGTTCAACGGCACCAGTGCGCAGGTCACGGTTGCCGACTCGGCCAGTCCTGCGGCTCACCACGGGCATGACGCTGGAGGCGTGGGTCATACCCGACCACGGCGTCCAGCCGGCTGGCGCGACGTGATCTACAAGGACAACGACGACTACTACCTGATGGCCTCCACCAACCAGTGGCAACCGGCCCGCAGTCGGGGGCACCTGGGTCGGAGGCAATCAGGACACCTTCGGACCGTCGTGCTGGCGGTGAACACCTGGACGCACCTGGCGGTGACCTACGACGGGGCGACGGTGCGCCTGTACGTCAACGGGGTGCAGGTGGCGAGCCAGGCGCGCCACGGCGCTCGCCACCTCGACCGGAATCCGCTGCAGATCGGCGGGGACAGCTATCTACGGGCGAGTACTTTCCGGGCGCATCGACGAGGTGCGCATCTACAACCGCGCGCTGAGCGCAGGCCGAGATCCAGACCGACATGAACACGCCGGTCGGCGGCGCGCCGGCGCCGGACACGACGGCGCCGAGCGCGCCGGCAGGACTGAGCGCGACGACAGCGAGCGTGAGCCAGATCAATCTGACCTGGACTGCGTCCACCGACAACGTGGGCGTCACCGGTTACGCGGTCGAGCGCTGCCAGGGTGCGCGCTGCACCGCCTTCGCGCAGATTGCAAGCCCCGCGGGCACGACGTACAGCGACACGGGCTTGCTCCCGAATACGACCTACCGGTATCGGGTGCGGGCGACTGATGCCGCAGGAAACTTCAGCCCCTATTCGACCGTCGTGGCGGCGACCACGCCGGTTGTGACGCCCAACCACCAACGGCGCCGGGTACGCTGACGGCAACTGCCGCAAGCGGGACCCAGGTCAATCTAAGCTGGGGACCGGCGCAGGACAACGTCGGGGTAACCGGCTATAGCGTCGAGCGCTGCCAGGGCGCCGGATGCACCGACTTCGTGAAGGTCACCGTCACGGCGGCGACGCCGACGACGTACAGCGACACCGGGCTGACGCCGAACACGAGCTACAGCTACTTCGTGCGGGCGACAGACGCGGCAGGCAATCTCGGCCCGTATTCGAACGTTGCGAGCGTGACGACGCTGGCAACGGACCCGAGCTCGTGGCAGCCTACTCCTTCGAGGAGGGAGCGGGCTCGACGGTGACCGACGCCTCCGGTCACGGAAACACGGGGACGATCCAGAACGCGACGTGGACGACGGCGGGCAAGTACGGCAAAGCACTGGTGTTCAACGGCTCCAACGCCCTGGTCACCATTCCCGACTCGGCCAGCTTGCGTCTCACCACCGGGATGACTCTGGAGGCGTGGGTCAACCCCTCGACGGTGTCCAGCGCCTGGCGCGACGTGATCTACAAGGGCAACGACAACTACTTCCTCGAGGTGACCTCGACCAACGGTGGAGCGCCAGCGGGCGGGTGGAACCTTCGGTGAGGCTGACGGAACGGCGCCGCTGGCGGCGAACACCTGGACCCACCTGGCGGTGACCTACGACCAGGCGACGCTGCGCCTGTACGTCAACGGGGTACAGGTATCGAGCGTGGCGCGCACGGGGAGCATTGCCACCTCCACGCAATCCTCTGCAGATCGGAGGAGACAGCATCTACGGGCAGTACTTCCAGGGCAGCATCGACGAGGTGCGCGTCTACAACGTGGCGCGGACGCCGACGCAGATCCAGGCCGACGCGAACACGCCCATCGGATCGCGGGGTCGCCGGTGGTGAGCCTCACACCGAGCAGCATCAGCTTTGGCACTCAGCAGAAGAACACCACCAGTAACCCGCAGATCGTGACGCTGACCAACACCGGCGGTGTCAGTCTCACGCTCAGCAGCATCGCCATTCTGGGCGCGCAGAGTTCCGACTTCAACCAAGGCAATTCGTGCGGATCCACGCTTGCGCCAGGCACCAGCTGCGTCATCAGCGTCACTTTCACGCCGCATGCGGCCGGGGCTCGGGCAGCGACGCTGACGCATCTCGGACAATGCCCCTGGCAGCCCGCACACGGTTCCTTTGGCCGGCACAGGCAGCGCAGGGTTCTCGATCAGCCCCACTGTGGCCGTGCTGACACGAAGCCAGACGCAGCAGTTCACGGCCAGCGCCAGCGGTGTCGTCTGGTCGGTCGACGGGGTGGTCGGTGGAACCGCCACGACGGGAACGATCACGGCCAGCGGGCTCTATACCCCGCCGAACAGCGTCGGTACGCACACCGTGACGGCCACCACGTCGGATCAGTCCGTCAGCGCAACGGTGTACGTCAGCGGCTATGCCGGGACATTTACCCACCACAACGACAACGCACGGACAACAACACGCAACGGAACCAAGAGACGCCACATACAC
>CAVUHQ010000029.1:0-140633 GCA_963741215.1 uncultured beta proteobacterium | reverse complement strand
TCTGCTGCATCTTCTTCAGCGCTACCTCAAGCCGATCCAGATTTTGTTCGTTCGCCTCCGCCACGATCGACTTCACTCGCTCGAAATGTTCGCGAGTATCGAATCGCTGACGCCAGCGTAGCCGCGTTTTGTTTTCCCCTTCCTCTGCCAACGTGATGAAGAGTTGAAAGTAATGCGCGGGATCAGGATGACTGATTACGATCCGCTCCGGCTCCACGATCTCCTCCACCAGATATTCGTTTTCGTAATCAGCGCCGTCCGGCCCGTGCAATGTCAGCCGCAAACGTCCGCCCTGTCTGAAGTCGAATGAATCAATGGTGCTCCGAAAACCCTTCGGCCCCCACCATTGCGCGAAATGTTCCGCCTCGCGAAACGCATGGACGACCTGCTCCCGTGATGCGTTCAGCACGCGCGTGTGCACCGACTCCTGATCGGCGTCACAGCAATTTGAATCTGTTTGGGCCATGAAACTTGGTTCAAAGAAATTTAAGCAGCGCGTCAGTCGTTTCCTTCGGTCGTTCCTCCAGGATCCAGTGGCCGGTGTTCGGCAATACGATCACGGTGACGTTGTCCGCGACGAGTTTCATTTGCGCGGCAAGTTCGTTGCCCAACGATTTCTCGCCGCCAATCGACATACGGCATGGTCAATTTTGTTTGCGAAAGCTGAGCAAAATCTTTGGCCAGCTGCGGCCACGACGCGAAATAAGCCCAGGCCGCATGCATTCGACCCGGTTTCGCGTACGCTTCCGTGTAGGCTTGGCGGTCAGCTTCCGGTATCGACTTCGTTTTGTCGGCGGCGAGCACGTTCCAGAAATATTCGAAGTATGTGCGCTCGCGTCCCTGCACTAGTTTTTCCGGATACTCGCCGTTAAATCGAAAATGCCAGATATTTGGCGCGTTGTAGATCGGTTCCCAACCGGAAACGCCGGGCAGAAACGCATCCATCACCGCGAGCTTCTCGGTCTCGTTAGGAAATTGCGCGGCGTAGGCATACGCCACCATCAATCCGATGTCGTGACCGACCACGCGCGCCTTGTCGATCTTCAGTGAATGCGCGAGCGCATGAATTTTCTTCGCTGCATCCACCGTGTCGATCTTGTCCGGGATCGAGGAGTCGCCGATCCCCCGGCAAGTCCGGTGCGATGACGGTGAACCTTTCCGCGAGCTTCGGGATAATGGGCCGCCACATCCGCGAAGTTTCCGCAAATCCGTGCAACAAAATCACCGTCGATGGTCCGTGTCCCGCAGTCAGATAATGCAGCTGCACATTGTCGATCTTTGCGTCGCGAGTGGAGATTTGTTCGGCGGCTTGAATCGAACCGAGCGACATGATCACTGCCGCCGAAAAATAGAAGGAACGCATGGACGTCAGTATTTGCGTCGTTCGCTAGATAGCCGAGCCTTTTCTTTAACGTGTCGGTTACGTTGCCTCCAATAATTCAGAGCTACATTGACGCCAGCAACGCGCACGACGTGGAATCAATTCTTGGCTGTTTCGCCGACGACGCCGTCGTGCGCGACGAAAACTCGACCATGCGCGGTAAGATCGATATCGAACGCTGGATCACGAACACGATCGAGAACTACAAATTCCAATTCAAAGCACTCACCGCCGAAGAGCGCGACAACGGAACGATCGTGGTGATGCAAATCTCCGGAACTTTTCCCGGCAGCCCGATCACGCTCGATTATCACTTCGCCCTCGCGAACGAAAAAATCACAAGGCTAATCATCGATTCCTAATCTTCCCGCGTGGGTGTGCGATTGGGAACTCAGTAAGGTCACTGAATTGCCGCTGAAGCCACAGCTCGAAGACGCAGGATCCCATTTCGAACCTCACTGGCCGTCGCTCATCGCGGCTCGAATTTTCTACCGTTGCCTGATGCTGGCAGCAACCGGGTCTGTCCCGGCGTCATGGCTTTGGCGAGGACATTAACATATTATGACCGGACGGGACGTTGTTGTTTGAAGGCGGCCAGATGCTGCCGGAGATCGGCCATCAGCTGCGGCGGCAAACCTCCAAGATCTATGGCTTGCTCCTGAAAGCGAATTGCCGATTCGAAGTCGCCCGCTTCCGCGTACGCTGCGGCCAACGTGTCGATGTCTCCGGCGTCTTTCCAAAGCCGGAGCGTGCAGGCTCGTTTCGCATAGTCGATTGCCTGCTGCGCATTGCGGAAAGCCGGATTTGGACAAGTAGCGCGAATCCATGCGAGATGATTGAGCGCCGCAGGATAAGTGGTCCCTTTCGGCTGCAGACTGATAACGTGCTCCGTTTCGGCGATGCTTTCGGCTAGTTTGCCGAGTTTCCAATTCGCTCTGGCGCGGAGCAGCGCCGACGCCGGGAACCAACTTCCTCCCTGCAACGCCGAGGTCGCGTCCGCCACTGCGGCCGCATACTTTCCTTCCTTCATGTTTAACTGGCCCCGGCTGAAGTATGCGGGCCAGAAAGATGGGTCGGCCGTTATCGCGGCATCCAGTTTGTGACGCGCGTCGGCGAGGTCCCGGCCCGCGGTCACCTGGTCGGCGGCCTCGTTAGCCATGCGGATCGCGGCCACGTCCCTTCCGGCACGCACGCGCACCCGTTCCGGGGCCGCGTGCGCGGCAACCGCGAACATCACGATAGTAATGATCAACACTGCTCGCCAATACCTCATCGGTATAACGAGTGTCTCAACATTAGGCCTTGGTGTAAACCTCGGAGTCGGTCCAAAATCGACGGATCAACGGTTCGTCCACGCGTATCCGCACCTCTGTTTTGCCGGCGCGGTGGAATTGGCTGTGCAATGGCCTTTGAGAGCGCAGCCACGGGATCTAACATTCACTCCAAATGATCGTTCACCTGGTCGACGGCACCTACGAGCTCTTCCGTCACTTCTACGGCTTGCGCCGGTTCACCAAAGGCGTGGATCGCCCCTACGGCGCCGTCGTCGGCGTGCTCCAGACCGTGCTCCAAATGATCGAAAACGGCGACACCTACCTCGGCGTCGCCACCGACCACGTGATCGAGTCTTTTCGCAATCGGCTTTGGGCGGACTACAAGACCGGCGCCGGTATCGAGCCCGCGCTGCTCGCGCAATTCCATCCGCTGGAGGAGGCGCTCGCGGCGATGGGCGTTGTGGTTTGGCCGATGATCGAGCTCGAAGCCGATGATGCGCTCGCTTCGGCCGCGCATCTCGCGTCGAAGGACAAAAAGGTCGAGAAAGTCGCCATTTGGACGCCGGATAAGGATCTGGCGCAATGCGTGCGGGATGCGCGCGTGGTGCAGATCGACGGCCGGCGCAAAACGATTCGCGATGCGGCTGGGATACGCGAAAAGTTCGGCGTCAGCCCACAGCTCATTCCGGACCTGCTCGCGCTCGTGGGCGATGCGGCCGACGGCTACCCCGGCACCCCTGGGATCGGCGCCAGAACCGCTGCCCAGCTTTTGAACCGCTACGGTCCGATCGAAAAGTTTCCGTCAAACGTTCTCGGCGAACAGCGCGATCTCGCGCTGCTCTTCAAGAATCTCGCGACCCTGCGCACCGATGCGCCGCTCTTCAAGAAGGTCGAGACGTTGCGGTGGCGCTGTGCGACCCCGGCATTCGCGGCCTGGGCGGATCGGATGAAAGCGCCGCGGCTGCTCGAGCGTTGCGAAAAAGCTGCGGGGCGATGACGATGCGCTATTAGCCGGGAGCCAAGAGTCCGAGCCGGACCGGCGTCTGACCTCGGCTGAGTCAAATCGCACAGGGCGTGTGGCGTCTTCAGTCGCTGGGCTTTTCTTGATAGACGCGAATGCGACCAGTCTCGACGATCCAAAGCTTGCCGATAAGGAATTCGGCTTTCATGGCGTCGGCGAGAGTCTGGACAAGCGCGGCCAAATCAGCGGCGGATGGCTTCGCCGAGAGGCGCAGAACCGCGATCCCGGAGTAGCTGCTTGAAGAAGATCAGCGGATTTGCGAAATCCAGATCGAGCGTGACGAGGCACCGCTCTTCAATCCGACATCGCTCGATTAGGTCGCGATCGGCTGCCTTGCAGATGTTGTTTCGTGACCGTGGAGACATCGTGCCCTGCGGCTTTGAGAATTTCCTGACCGCGGCGCCCGAGGTTCTCATCGAGCTTGAGTTTCACGCCGCCACTGGCTCCAGCGGGACATCAACATATCGTTCACGCGACATCTCCGCGCCATAGGCGATGCACGCCTGGATGTCTGCATCAGTTAGGCCGGGATAATTCTCGCGGACCTCGGCCATCGTGGAACCGGAGGCGAGCAGGTCCAGGATGAGTGAGACCCAAATGCGGTGGCCTCGAATACACGGTTTGCCGAAGCATCGCTGCGGGTCGATCCAGATTCGCTGAAGGAGTTCGTCGCGGTTCACGGGTATCAGCTTAGCGACGTCAGGCTTCGGAGTAAACTGCGGCGGAGGGGATCGGTCGAAAAGTTCATTTCGGCTGGCAGCCAAGAGTCCGAGCCGGCCCCGGCATAGGCATTTTCGGAAGCCGCGAACTCTTCGAGCTTCAGCGACACTAAGGCCATCCTGGTCCTCGGTGCAGGCGCGGCAGGCTGATCGAATCGCGGGAGGTGAACCTCGTCAACGCTTCAGCGGCACGGCGACGATGGCCGTACCCTTGAGATCGTCGGCGTACTTGATCGTCCCATCCGGCTGATAGTGCGTCATACGAATTGCCAATCACATTGAGCGAGCCGTGCGCGATCGCGCCGGTCGTCGGCTCGTCGAACTCTGGGTGATGATGCGACTGCAACACTGTCAGACCCGCGACCCGCTGGCCTTTATCCGCGAGCGCGATCCGGATGACGCGTCCCGGGTTGGGGGAATTCTGGATGCCTAACAAGTCGCCATCGTGCCAGTACAATCCATCACAGCCTCCCGTGACCACCGTATCCGGCTGCGGCAATCGCGTTGGGCTCGCCGTTGGCCGTGTCGATCCGTGCGATCCCGGTCGAGAGCGTCACATACAACTTGCCGTCGGGTGCGACCGTGATCCCAGTTCGCGCCGCGCAACGCACCCTTCTCCCCGAATCGGCTCAGCACTGCTTCACTGGGCTTCTTGCGAAACAACGTCCCACTCATGGAATCGGTCACGTAAAGCGTCCCGTCGGGCGCGACTGCCAGGTCGTTGAGTTGTCACCGCCTCCGGCGCCGCAAAGCGATCCAGAAGACGACCCTTCTTCAGATCGTAGCGGACGACGGCGTTGCGACGCTCCGTCTTCGCGCTCTCTTCGAAGCCGATCGTGCTAACCGCGTACAACTGTCCGCGGGTCGCATCAATTGTGAGTCCGAGAACCTCGTCGAGCTTGTCGTCAGGGCCGGAAAAATCACGCGTCTCTCCTTTCGCATCCGTAACGACGATCTTGCGTCGGGCGACGCTACCGAGAAAAAACGCGCTTGCCCTTTGGGTCGCAGGCGATGCCCTCCGGAATAAGCTTCGGATCCTTAAGCCGAAAGGCGACCGGCGCGTCGGATGTTTCCGGTTCCTCGTCGGCGAGCTCCTTACGAATGGCCGCAAACTCCGGCTCGTCCCAGACCTGCATCGAACCGCTATCCACGCACTGGAATCAGCCCGAGCTTACGACCTTTCAAACTGCGCAAAAGCGCGAATGCGGTTTCGCGCTCGCCAGCCAGGCTGACGCGGACTACCGACTCATAGAATACCAGCGCGCCATCGTCCGGCCGCTCTTTCCTCATAGCCTGAATACGCTCGAGACTCGCCCGAGCCGCAGCCGCGGCGTCATCGGCTGCGTCGGCCGCAGTAAACGCGGACCACGGCAATGCACAGAAGGTCGCCAACCGGATAAAACAAATCCATCGGCTTGGCGCGGAAGAAGACGGAGCCACTTTCATCGTTTGCACACTTCCTCGCTTTTGTCGCGGAGTTCAAACGCGTTAGTCCCCGGGCCGCGTTTCACACAACAATAATCATAGACCGCCCTCCTTCCTTCCGCGACCCCTGGCGATCATCCGAATCCGGTGTTAGTCCCCGTGACATAGCTTCATGATGAATTCCGACAGCACGTGTGAGCGGGCAGCAGCAAACACAGCATAAGAAGCTGTCGTGTAATCGATCACGCCCCTTGATGGCATAAGGTTCGATTCGAGTATTGCGTCCGCGTGCGCATCGTGTGCACGACTCAGCGCAGGCAGATAGTATGTTCGGATCAGAATCGCTTACGGCGTTATTTTCGGCAGCGGCCAACATGCAGATGTTCGCGAGAACGTTGTCGTCCTCGCGGCAACCGATTCGACGGAGAAACGCCCGCGGATAGATGTGATGAAACTGCTTTTTGTTAAACTGAGACAGCGCTTCGGCCGTGTCGATCGTAGCGCCATTGGTTAGATTCCGAGGCTTTCTTGCCGCAAGCGCCAAGATGTAAGCACGACTCCGAGAGTTATTGCTCCGGAATGCGTTCTTTACGAGCTGATCCGCGGAAAGTGACGAGCCATACGCGTTTGGCTCGCCATTGTCGCGAACAAACTTCATCACAGCCTCCAAGTCTTTGGTTACAAAGTTCTCGCCTCCGACGCGATACCGTTCGCTAAACGCCGAACGCCAGAACCATTGGCGAATGCGGCGGACGTGGGTCGCGGCAATCTGCTCGATCTGCGAGAAGATGTAGCAGAGGACAATCAAGATCGCCTCATAGGGCAGGAAGTCCCAGCTGTGCACCTTGAATTCTGTCGAGAGCAAATCGACGGCGCGCAACAACGCGCCTGTAGTGCGCTCAACAAGCTTCTGCATATCAGTCTCGCTTACATCTCTGAGCGCAAGCAGTTGATCCCGTTTCAGTCCACCGAAGTGGACGGCACCAAGGCATTTCAGAATTGTTGTGGGTTCAATGGCTTCAAACCCCTTTGCTTCTAGCGATGATGCGACTGTGTTTGACAGTTCGTTCAGATCGAATCGGGGAGACCACGTGGCCGCAACCATGAGATCGAACATTGAAAGCTTTGTTCCCGAGCTATTGATGCGTTCGAAAATCGGACAAACTTCTTCCACACTTAGTTCTTTCAGAACAACGCCTGGCAACCGATAGCTAGGTGAACGCTTCGACCAAAGCATCCAGTCTTTGCTGATAAGGTGCAGAATCAGGGTGGGTTTGGAGACCCGTGCGGAAGTTCAGAAGTTTCGTGGTGTTGAAGAGCCACCGCATCGGCAAGATCGCTTTACCGTTAGCTGGCAACTAAACGAATTCTTCGCTCGCGAGATCGTACCCGGCGGCGAAACCACTCTCTTCGGGAGGTGCTCCCAAACAAGAGTAGATCACTGTAATTCGTTGTTGTCCGTCGAGGACGTAATCAGTTGGAGAGTGGTCGTCGGTCTTAGGCAATTTGAAATCACCAATGTTCCGCTCGACTGCGAGCTTGGTGTGAGTGCGCCATAGGAGAACGCTGCCTACGGGATAGTTATTTGAGACACTATCGAGGAGCTTGAGTGCTTGCTCCTCTTTCCAAACGAATTTTCGCTGGAACTGAGGAATCTTGATTTCGCCTTTTTGAATCTCACCGATCAGGTCTTTGATGAATGCTGTCTTTGTCTCAAGGCGACCGCTGACATTTACTCGGAGTACTCATGGTTTATGCCTTCGCGTAACGTTCACGCCTTTTTCCACGAACTCCTCCGCTTTTTCGTCCATGCGCTTCGCGCTCACAATTATTGCCGTCCCGGTCCCCGATCCTGTCGCGGTTGGTTGATCTGATTCGCGGGAAGGCCGGCGGCTTGCAACAGCGCGGCGCCGTTCTGCGGATCGCGCGCCATGACTTCACGACTCACCCGTTGCAGCGCGCGCTGTCGCGCAGCTTCGTCGGTCATCGTTCCAATCCAACCCAGGGCGGTCTGCGGATCGGCAAAGACCAGCGATTGTGCGAGTCCGGCGACGGCGGTGTCGCGTTGCGTGCCGACCGGCAGGCTGTCGATCCAATTCGCGGTCGCGGTCGGATCCTGACGACCCCAATCGCGCATAACCATGGAAAGGGAACGCGACTGGGCTTCGGCATCAGAGAGCGAGAGAGACCAGTTAGCGGCCGCGACAGGATCCTGCTGCGCCCACGTGTTCACGACCTGGAGGACGGGAACACGCCACCATTCGCCGGATTGTCCTTGTTGCGCCGCGTATGCCGCCGCCGCCTGCGCGTCGTTCGCTGCCCACTGCCGGTAGATGACGTTGCTGAGCGGCTCGAATCCACGAAACTCGCCGAGCGTCTGCGCGAGTTGGATCGCGCCAGCGGGATCGGTGTCGGCCTTGAAACTGAGGACGCCGCGCAATGCCCGATAGCGCAAGTCGCTGCCCGGAATCTCCTGCGCCTTGGTGAGCGCGGACTGGAAGTCGGTGGCCGCGAGCTGCTGGAAGACATCCTCTGCGAGATATTCGAAACCGCGGTTCGCGGCTGCGAACTGCAACGCGCCATCCGGGTCGGTCTGGACCCATCGGGCGATGAGCAGGCGCGAGGCGAGCTCGCGTTCGTTGCTCCCACTCATCTGACGGATGCGCTTCAGGGCATCGGCAAATTCGTTAGGGCTGAGCGCGTTGACAAAAGCCTGGAGGTCGCGGGTGCGCTGCCGGGGCTCCGGCAAAGCGAGGATCGCATCGAGGGATTTTCGCGATGCGGCAACGCTGGCCGCAGTCAGTGCGGTCGTCTCTCGGCAACCGCGGCTTCGTTCGACTCTGACGAAGCGGCCGATCCAGAGGGCGCGATGCCTTGAGCGACCGCGGCCTGCGGCGCGGCCTGGTGCGATGGCGCGTTGCCTTTTGTGAGAAGCAACCGGTCGAGCAAAATGCCAACGACAATCGCTCCTGTGACGAGCGCGATTTGCGGCAGGGGGAATGGCGTCTTCAAGCGAGGGCGATCACTTTTTTTCGCGGCAACTTGCGAACCAATGATGTGTTCAAGCTGTGACCTGTTCACACGTGTAGAACTCTCGGACGATCGCGAGCCGTTCAGCGGCGGTGAGGATTCCGCAGAACGGGCTGGATTGGCGCAAGCGGTCGGCGCGCTCGCCGGTTCATCCGAGGACCGCTAGGAGTTCGGGGAGCTCCGTCAACCAAGCGCTGCCACGCGAGAAGGTCGGCGGCGGAATGCGGGTCACAATTTTGCAACCAGCGCGAAAGATTGGCGCGCGCCTTGTCCGTCAAAGCCGGATCGCGTCGCAATTTTTCGGCAACCAGCCGATCAAACGCACGACTGCGCTCGTCGATATGGCGATGATCCTTCATTTTAACGCGAGCGCGGTCCCCCATACCTCATTGAGGAAGATAACAAGGTGACCCGGCGGCGTAAACTCCCGCGATCCGAGTCCCACTTCACCGGTGGAGCGCGACGCTCTGTCGTCGCGACGATCCTTGCGCTGACGGAGCGGCGCTCCAATATGCGAGCCCCGCGGCCCTACGGCGACCGAAGCAGCTTGAGATTTTCCTGATATTCCGGCTTCGCTTTGGCCGCGGCTTCGGCCAGCGCGTGCGCGGCTTCGGCTTGTCCGGTTTCGGACGCGAAGACAGCGGAGAGCCATTGGCGATCCGCAGTGTCCGGAGCATTCGGTGGAATCAGCGAGGTCGAGATCGAGAGAAGGGCCTTGGGAGAAATTTTCACCCAGTCGACATCGGCGGTGCCGTAAAGTGGCAGGCGGAAAGTGATCCGGGAATTATCCGCTTTCGTTGCGCCCTGGTAGCCTGCAGGTCCGATTTGCACCGCGGCCTTGAACCGGCCGCTCGTCACGTCGGCGATCAACTTGTTTTTCCAATCCACCAGCCAGCCGATCTTTTTGCGCTCCGCGGCCTGCGCTTCCAGCAACGAGGGTTCACTCACCTTCACCGTATCGACCGCGGCGAGGGCGGCGGGAAAATCGTAAACGGCAATCCTGGCGCGGGCATCGGCCAGCGCTTTTTCCCAAGCTGGCGATTCTTCCGTGAGCAGTTTTTGTCGCTCGGCTTCGCGGGCTTTCTTCTCCGCGTTCTCGCGTTCGGCGGCTTCAGCGGCAAGCTTCTTCTCGCGTTCCTCCGCTTCGCGGCGCGCCTGCTCCTCACGCCGGAGTGCTGCGCTATTGTCGGGCGTGGAAGAAGGCGACGATGGTGCTGAAGGGGTTGAAGTGGAAACGGCGGCAGGAGCTGATTTCTTCTTTTGCACAAAATAAAAACCGCCGCCGATGATTGCTGCGATTGCGACGGCGGCCGCGATGATGGCCACGAGCGGGCGTGACTTCGCGCTTCTGCTGTCACCCGAGCCCGTCGACTGCTGGAGTTGATCGATCAACTCCGCATACGAAGTGAATCGATCCGCTGGATTGGGAGCGAGCATCTGGTTGATGATGCGGGCCGCTTCGCGCGAAACATCCGGCGCGACGGCGCGAAGATCTGGCGGGTTGCTCTTGAGCCGGCGGAGTTCGCTCGCGGAAGTGGTTTCGCCCTCGAACGGTGGCCGGCCGGCGACCGCGTGAAAGAGCGTGGCGCCGAGGCTGTAAATGTCGCTGCGAAAATCCTCCGGCTCGTTGTTTGATCGCTCCGGCGCGACATAGTAGGGCGTGCCCCAGATTTCGCGTGTTGCGATTCCGCGTCTTGCTCCCGACCATCGCCAACCAAAGTCGCCGATCTTGGCCGTCTGCTCGTCGGCGAAAAGGATGTTGGCCGGTTTTACGTCCCGATGAATCAGCCCTTTTTCGTGCGCGGCTTGGAGACCTTTCGCGACCTGAATTCCCGCCTCCAGGACGCGCGCTCCGGCACCCGCTTCAGTTCGGCCATGAGATCATCGAGACTGCCGTGATCGACCAGTTCGATGACGAGATAGATTTGGCCGTGGGCGCTGCCGGAGGAATAAACCTGGACTACGTTCGGATGATTGATCGCGGCAGTGAGGCGCGCTTCCTGTTCCAGGCGCGCCGCTTCAGCCGGATCCGCGCTCAACTCTTTGCGCAGAAGCTTGAGCGCGACGAGGCGATCGAGGCGGGTGTCGCGCGCTTTGTAAACCGAGCCCATCCCACCTACGCCGAGCGTCTCGACGAGAATGAAGTGATCGAATGCGCGCTCGATCCGGAGCATTTCACCGCAGCTCGGGCAGGGAACCCGCGCCAGCGGTTCCGCGTCCGGCACATTCACGATCGCACCGCACCTGGGACACTTTTGTTGAAGGATTTCGGGGGCTACGGCCATTCGCGTCGCGGTAGCATTGGCGGTTTCTTGCGAAAATGCCAGCGCATCGGAATCAATCGGCAATGATTGAGCTCCAAGTCACCCGCGAACGGGCCGGAGCGCCTCGACCGCTACCTGGCGCTCGAGCTGAGCGATCTCTCCCGCTCGCGCCTGCAGAGGTTGATCGAAAAGGGATTCGTTAGGCTAAACGCGCAGGAGCCGCGTACACGCGAGCTGGTGCGAACTGGCGATGTCGTTCAGGTGACCGTTCCTCCTCTGGAGAAGATAGAGGCCACGGCCGAATCCATTCCATTGCAGATCCTTTTCGAAGATGACGACCTCCTCGTGCTGAACAAGGGCGCCGGAATGGTCGTGCATCCCGGCGCGGGCAATCAGGAACACACGCTGGTGAATGCTCTCCTCAATCATGGCCGACGTTTCCGGCATCGGTGGCAAAGAGCGTCCCGGCATTGTCCATCGTTTGGATAAAGAGACGAGCGGTTGCCTGGTGGTCGCGAAAAACGACCAGACACACCGCGAGCTTTTGCGCCAATTTGCCGCGCGCACGATGAAGAAGACTTATCTCGTGCTCGTCGCGGGTCGATTAAAGAAGAAGAGCGGGACATCGATGCGGCGATCGCCGGCATCGACTTCATCGGCAGAGAAGTGGCATCGCGCGTTCAACGCGCGGCCGTTTGGCGGTGACCGAATACGAAGTGCTCCGCTCCGGCGCGGATGAGTCTGGTGCAATGCGCGTTGCACAGCGGACGCACCCCAGCCCGTCGTTGCTCTGCAGTCCGCGCATGTCGAGATAGGCACGCACGACATCTGCCACCACCGTGACCAGCACCGCGCTGCGGGCGGCGGCAAAAGCCTGCGTGTCGTATCGAGCCGCCTCGAGCTCGCGCCTGTACCTGCCGAACAGATCGATCTCCCAGGCGGCATCGAAACCGACGATGGACGTGATGTGCTCCAGTCCAGCGGTGTTCGAAGCTGCGTTAAGTGGCGGCGCGATGCGTCCGCGCGCCAGGTTGCTCCCCGTTCCGCGTCCAGCACCCGCGCTCGCCTCCAGATCGGGCAGCGCTCGGCCGGCGATGACCGTTTCGAACGTCCTCGCTTCCTGTAAGCGCGTCAGAGCGATCTCCAGGCTGGGGTTCGCTTGAATCGCCCGATCGACAAGCGAATCCAGCTCGGCATCGTTCAGCGCGTGCCACCACTTGACCGGATCGACGGCTGCATGACCTGGGCCTGCCGCACTTTGCGCGCCGGGCGCGGCGATAAATCCGTCCGGCACCTTCATCTGCGGCGTGCGGTAGTCCGGCCCGACTGCGCATCCAGCCAGGCCAGCGCCGATCACGATCACGGAGACAACGTGCAATGTGCGCATGCCGCAGTCGCCTCAATGGGTCTTCAGCGCAGTGGCCGACGGACCTTCACCGGCCTCGCTCACAGCAACGGTCTGCCCATCGCTGATCTGGCTGCTGATGTTCAGAGCAACCTTTTCGCCAGGCGCAACGCCCGCTCCAAGCTCCACCATGTTGCCATCGTCGCGGGCGATCGAAACCTTGCGGAAGCTCACTCGACCGGCGCCATCGACCACGGCAACCTGCGGCCCGCTCGACCGGAACATCAGCGCGGCCGCGGGAACCTGGACCAGGTTGCTGCTCTGGAGCGCAAAGCTCACATCGACATACATTCCCGGCACCAGAGCCTGGTCCGTGTTGGGAATATCCACCTCGACCCGCATGGTCCGCGCCTGAGGATTGATCGCCTTCGCCGTCCGCGCAACCTCACCGGTGAAAGTGCGGCCGGGAATGTTGCTCGCCGTGATCTGCACCTGAACGCCGGCCTTCATCAGCTCACCTGCGGCGCTCTGCGGCACATCGACGAATACGCGCATCGGCGTCTCCTGGCTCAGGCGGTATAGAAGCGTGTTGCCGCTGGTGCTGCCCGCGGTGACTAGATTGCCGATATCGACGCGACGCTCCGTGACCGTTCCGTCGAACGGTGCCGTGACCTGCTTGAACTGCGCCAAAGCCATGAAGCGGTCAACGCGTGCCTGATCGAGAGCGACCTGCGCGCGGGCGGCGTTCAGCTTGGCGACCGCGCTGTCGTAGTCGGCCCGCTTCGCTTCGCGTTCCTGGTCGGAGACCACACCTTTAGGCGAGTCGCGCCAGCGCTCATTGGTGCTCTTGGCAAACTCGGCCTCCGCCGCCCTGACCTTTACCTGCGCTTCCGATGCCGTGAGCTCGGCACGGGCAGCGGTCAGATCGGCGTCCAACTCGGGCGTATCGATCGTCGCCAGAATTTGGCCCCGCCGCACGTGCTCTCCGATGTCGACAAACCATTTGGCAACGTAGCCGTTGACGCGCGCGTACAGCGTGCTTTCGTACCATGCCGCGGTCTCGCCTGGTAACGTGAGAGGCCGCGTCGCCGCGGAGCTGCGTACGGTGATCACGTTCACGGGCGGCAGGCGCGAGGACTCAGCCTTCGAGACATCCCGCAGCTGGCTTTCGCCGGACGCTTTGAAGAAATGCACCACCAGGAAGCCGCACACCAGAGCGACCACGATGACCCCAGCGGAGATCTTGATTTTCCGCCCCGTTCCCGGCGCGACACCGGTCGACACCTGCGGTGCTTCGCTCGCACCAGCGTGCCCACCATGCCCCGGACCCGGAGCCTGCCGCTCGCCCCCTGAGCCGCGGTCCTGTTTGAATTGATCATCCGGTCGCACGGGATTCCCTCGTCGAAGAAGAAGCGGACAGAGCGCTCCGGCGGCGCAGCAGCCGGTACATGGTTGGCACGAAGACCAGCGTCGCGAAAGTAGCGAACAGCAGGCCGCCTATCACGGCACGCGCCAGCGGTGCGTTCTGCTCGCCGCCTTCGCCGACGCCGAGTGCCATCGGGATCATGCCCAGGATCATGGCGCCGGCGGTCATGAGAACCGGGCGCAGCCGCGTGTATCCTGCCGTCACGGCAGCCACGAAGGAGTCGTCTCCGGCTTCCATGCGCTGGTTGGCGAAGGTGACCACCAGAATGCTGTTCGCGGTCGTGAGTCCGATGCACATCAGCGTACCCATCAGGGCCGGCACGCTCAAGTGCGTCTGCGTGAGGAACAGCATCCACATGACGCCGGCCAGCGCGAACGGCACGGCCATCAGGACGATCAGCGGATCGATCCAGCTCTGGAAGTTGATCACCAGAAACAGATAGACCAGCACGACCGCCAGCGCAATGCCGGTAAACAGGCCCGTATAGCTCTCGCGCATCGTCTCGACCTGGCCGCTCAACGTAACCTTGATCGCCTTCGCCGGATCGGGGCGATCCGCCTCGATCACCTTGTCGATGGCGGCAGCGGCGGAATGCAGATCACGCCCCTGCACGTCGGCGTGCACGTCGAAGACCGGTCTGATATTGAGCTGTGAGGTGACGATCGGCACCTTGGTGCGGCCGAACGTGGAAATATTCATCAGAAGCTGGCGCTGATCGCGGCCCCCTCCCGCCGTCACCGGCATGGTCCACAAGTCCTCGGCCGAATCGATGCGGTAGGTCGGCAGCTGCACCACCAGCGGATAGCTGACGCCGTTGCGCGGATCGACCCAGAAGTTGGGCGCAGTCTGCGCGCTGGAGTTGGTTGCCACCAGCACGTTGTTGGCCGTCCCTTGCTGCGTCGCGCCTACTCCGGTCGCAAGCGTGCGGTCGACATCGACGGTCAGAGCCGGCGCGTTCGGGACCTGGAACACATGCGAGTCCACGATCCCGGGCACCTGCTGCAGATCGCGCGCGAGTTTTTCGGCGAGCGCATAGGCTTCGTCGTTGTTCGGCCCCGAAACGCGAATGTCGATCGGCGCGGGCTGACCGAAGTTCAGCACCTGGTCGACGATGTCGGCCGGCTGGAAGAAGAACTGCAGATCAGCGAAGCGGCGTGGCAGCTCGCGGCGCAACTCCGCGATGAGCTCGGCCGTCGGCGTGTGCTTTTCACCGAGAGAGATGAGAATCTCGCCGTCCATCGGTCCGACGGTCGCCGAATCGCTCAGCGCGATGTTGATCCCGCTGTAGGGCAGCCCGATATTGTCCAGAATGACGTCGATCTGATCGTTGCCGACGATCTGCCGGATTGCGGCTTCCACCTCGGCAAAGTACTCCTGTGTCTGCTCGATTCGGGTTCCCGGCGGAGCGCGGACGTGAAGCCGCATCTGCCCCGCGTCGACCTGCGGAAAGAAGTCCCTGCCCAGCTGCGGAAACAGCAGCAGCGAACCCAGCATCAGAACGACGAAGAACGCGATAGTCAGGACCGCTTGCGACAGGGCCCACGCCAGGCGTTGCGATAGATCTCGCGGAACAGGTTGAACCCGCGCTCGAAGCCATGGTGGATCGCGATGAACGGGGCCTTCCACCGGCCTCCTCTCACGACGACGTGCCATGCTACTTGGCGGACCGTGGAGGGGCGCATCAAGTATTTGAACAGCACCGGCACGAGCGTGAACGACAGCGCCAGGCTGGCGACCAGAGAGACGCAGACCGATACCGACAGCGGCGAGAACAGGTACTTGGCCGTGCCCTGCAGCAGGAACACCGGAACGAACACGATGCAGATACACAGCGTCGACAGGAAGGTCGGCACGCCGACCTCGCCGGCCCCGTTCACGATCGCCGTTTCCAGCGCCTCGTCCAGGCGCAGATGCCGCTCGATGTTCTCGATCACGACCGTGCCATTGTCCACCAGGATGCCGACGGCCAGCGCGAACCCGCCCAGCGTCATCGTGTTCAGCGTCTGCCCCCCGATGTACATCACCAGCACCGCGGTGACGATCGACAGCGGGATGGCCGCGAGGATGATAAGCGTCAGCCGCCAGTTGCCCAGAAACAGAAGGATCATCAACGCGGTCAGGCCGGCCGCCATCAAGCCGCCCATCAGCACGCTGTTCAGCGCGGCTTTGACGAAGATCGACTGGTCGAAGATCGGCTTGACGGTCACGCCGTGCGGCAGCACGCGCTCGATGTCGGGCAACGCCGCTCGGACGCCGTCGATCACCGCCAGAGTCGACACGCCGCCGGTCTTGCGGATCGACATGAGGGCGCCGGGGGTCCCGTCCACGGCAACCGAGTTGGTCTGCACCTGAAACCCGTCGTGCACGTTCGCCACATCGCGCATGAAGACGGTCCTGCCGTCGACCGTCTTGATCGGGAACCCGTTGATCGTCTCGAGGAGGTCTGGGCTGTTGTTCATCGACAGCGTGTAGTCCTTGTTGCCGATCTTCACGTCGCCCGCTGGCAGGATGACGTTCTGGCGCTCCAGCGCCTGGCTCACATCGGAAGCCGACAGGCCGCGCGACTGCAACGCGCGCTGATCGAGATCCGCCATGATGACCCGCGGCTTCCCGCCATAGGGGTAGGGAACCTCGGCGCCGTGCACGACAGCGAGAGCGGGCCGGATGATGTTCTGCCCCAGATCGTTGAGCTTGGTGTCCGGAAGCGTGTTGCTGGACAGGCTCAGCTGAATGATCGGAACGTCGGTCGCGCTGTAGCGCAGAACGAGCGGCGGCGTGATGTTGCGCGGCATGTACTTCAGCACCACCAGCGCGCTGCTGGCCAGCTGGGAAATGGCGCGCGTCACATCCGCGCCCTCGTGCAGATAGACCTTCTCGACACCGACGCCGACGTAGCTGGTCGCCTCGATCCGGGAGATATCGTCCACCAGCGACGCGAGCTGCCGCTCGTGCAACGTCAAGATCCGGTTCTGGATGTCCTGCGCGCTCATCCCGTTGTAGGTCCAGACGACGCTGACGACCGGAATGTCGATCTCCGGAAAGATGTCCACCGGCATGCGCAAAGCGGCGCCCGCACCCAACAGGCAGATGAGGATCAAAACGGCGACTACCGTGTACGGGCGTTTGAGAACGGAGTCGACGACGGACATGGACCTGCTCCTACCTCACGACCGCGACAGTCATGATCGATGAAGGGGGAATGCGGCTGGTCTGGCTGAACCTTGCGTGCGCTGTGCGCAACCCGCTCTATCTTGTCTTCGCGCGTCGGGCTTCTCCGCAAGGCTCCGGCTGCTCGTGGCGTCCGCTCATCGCTTCCCACTCTGGCGGGCCGCGTCCTTAATAGCACGAGCCATGCCCCACGCATTAAGTAATTGAAACCACATTGGAACAAGGCGGACCACCGCCACAACGAACGCACTGAGTGGTTCATTTCAACCACTCCGGTTCGAGGTACGGGGCATTTGACCCGACATTTGGGTTCTGGCCCGTGTCTTCCGCGGTGGCATGAACGTGTCCTTCATCGGCTTGCGAGATCTGAGCATCGCCGTGTGTCCGCGATGGCACAGGGTGTTGAGCATCGCAGCGTGAAGGAAGCTTCGCGCACCGGTTAGCGGCGTGGCACAGAGTCTGCTGATGCGAGCCTCACGCGCGCCGCTCGAAATCTTGATGATCCGACGCGGCCCTTTGGCTGCTACTGGCAGCGTCAGATCGGCGACAGGAATGCCTTCACCACGCAAGCGCGCTCCTGTGACCCTCGGGAACTTGGCCTAGAATGTCGCGAAACGAAGACCCTGGTGCGACCCCGATGAAGTCCGTACTCCTGCGCCCGACGCGGTCGGTCGCGGTGGTGTTTGCGCTTGTGCTCACGCTCGCGCTAGGGGCTCTGTCTTTGTTCACCTGGCTGGACTTCAAGCGCATCGAGTCCATCCGGGCGCACGTAAACCGCACGTCTCTGCTGCAGGAGAGCCTGGTCATTCTGAAGGACCTGCAACTGCAGGTCGCTGCGAATGGATCAGCACCCGATCGCGAGAGGTTGCAGACGGTACGCGCCGATCTCGCTCAGATCCCTGTCAAAGGCGGCCCTGTCGGCTCCTATACGCTGGAACGGCTCGACCGGCTGAACCACCTGCTTACGCAAGCCGAGACGCAGCCGGCCACGGCTCTGCCTCCCGCATTGAGTCTGCTGAGCGAGATGCTGGAGCGGGAGAACCGCATCCAACTGGAGCAGCTCGATACCGTGTACGGGTACACCAAGCTGGAATCGCAACTGGCTCTGGCTGCGCTGCTGGGATTTCCCTGTCTGGTCCTGCTCACTCTGTGGGCGCTGCGCGAGCGGGTATTCCGGCCGATCGGGGACCTCAAGAATTTTCTCGCGCGATTGTCCAACGGCGATTTCGCCCCGGTATCGCTGACCCGCATCGATCCACTGCTGTTGCCGCTGTTCCAGAACTACAACCAGATGGTCAACCGGCTGGAGCAGCTGGAGCAGGCCAATCGACAGCGCACCGTGTCGCTCGAGCAGGAGGTCCGTGCCGCCACTCAGGCCCTGCTTCAGCAGCAGCAGAGCCTGGCCCGGAGCGAGCGCCTCGCGGCGGCCGGAGAGGTGTCCGCCACGCTCGCTCACGAGCTGCGCAATCCGATCGCCGGAATCCAGGTCACCCTCGCGAACTTGCGCCGCGAGCTCCACGATCGCGCTCTGGAGCAGCGCATGGATCTGGTCGTTGCCGAGCTGCAGCGGATCACACGCCTGCTCAACGGGCTGCTGCAGCAGTCGAGTCACGTGCCGGAATCACCGCGCGTCGTGAGCGTCAATCGCCTGGTTCAGGACCTGGCGACGCTGATTCGATACCAGCTCCCGCCTCACGTCCACCTCGCGACGGAGATCCCGGGCGAATTGCGCTGTCGCATACCCGAAGACGCAGTGCGGCAAGCTGTGCTCAATCTGGTGCTGAACTCCGTGGCAGCGATGGGCGATACCCCGGGCAACGTGACGATCCAGATCGACTACCGGAAGGACACGCTCTACATCGAGGTCCTCGACGATGGCCCGGGTTTTCCTCCTGCGCTGCTGTCTGGAGGCATCCGTCCCTTCGTCACTTCGCGCGAATCGGGGACCGGCCTCGGGCTTGCCATCGTCAATCGCTTCGCGCGAGATCTGGGTGGCGAGCTCGCCATCAGCAACCGCGCGCCCCGAGGAGCCTGCGTAACTCTGAGTTTGCCTGCGGCCCGAGAAGATGTCCGACACGCTGTTGCTGATCGAGGATGAGCCGCTGCTGAGCGCGGAGCTGGTGCGGCACTTCAAGCGCGCCGGCTTCGAGGTGATGACGGCGGGCACACTCGCGGAGGCGAAGCGCTTGCTGCTGCACGACGAGGTGCAGCCGCTGGTGGTGATATCGGATATGAGTCTGCCGGATGGCAACGCGCTGGACCTGCTCGAAAGCACCCGGTCTCACGCCAGAAGCGGCGAGTGGCTGTTTCTCACCGGCTACGGCGGCGTTGCCGATTCGGTTCGGGCGCTGCGCCTGGGCGCATTCGATTTCCTGGAGAAACCTTGCGAGCTCGAGCGTCTCGACCTGGTGGTCGCGGGAGCGGCCCGCAGTGGCCGCGCGCAACGGCAACTGCGCGAACGCGCGGAGGCGGAGAACCGCCGCTATACCCCGGCGGCATTCGTAGGCAAGAGCGACGCGGCCCAGTCCGTGCGCGAGCTTCTGAGCAAGCTGGCGCGCGTTCCTCTCAGCACGCTGCTGTTGACTGGAGAAACCGGCACCGGCAAAGGCCTTGCCGCGAGAATCCTGCACTACAGCGGAGCACGGCGCGAAGGTCCTCTGGTCGAAATCAACTGCGCAGCGCTGCCCCACGATCTGCTCGAGTCCGAGTTGTTCGGTCACGAGCCGGGGGCCTTCACCGGTGCCAAGGGGCGGCGCAGAGGACTGATGGAGCAGGCCCATGGCGGCACGATCTTCCTGGACGAGATCGGCGAGCTCGGCCTGGATCTGCAGGCCAAGCTCCTCACCGTCATCGAGGACCGGCGCCTGCGCCGTCTCGGCGGGACAGGGCAGATCGAGATCGACGTGCAGGTCATTGCGGCGAGCAACCGGAATCTCTCGGAGCGCGCCCAGGCCGGCACCTTTCGCAGCGATCTCTATCATCGCATCACCGTGTTCACGCTCGAGCTGCCCCCCTTGCGTGAGCGCAAGGAAGACCTCGACGACCTCGTGCCCCTGTTCGTGGCCGAATACAACGCGAAGGCGGGCAAGTCCGTTCGCATCATCCCCGACGCGGTGTGGGCCGCATTGCGCGCGCACGATTGGCCCGGAAACGTGCGAGAGCTGCGCAATGTGCTCGAGCGCTGTGTCCTGCTCTCCGACACGCAGACGATCGCCGCACATTGGCTGCAACTGCAGCCGTCTCGGGTATCGGCACAGCCCGAATCGATTGCACCCAACGGTGGCCGCGGACTGCATCTCCCGCTGGACGGAAGCTTGAGTCTGGACGACATGGAACGCAAGATCGTGAGCGAGGCGCTGGAGCGCTCCGACTACAACGTCACCGCCGCGGCGCGGCTGCTGGGCACTTCGCGGGAGACGCTGCGCTATCGCGTGAACAAGTACGGGTTGAAGTCGGAAGAGTAGCTGCGCAATACAAAACCCCGTTCGCGCTGATCCTTCGACTCCGGACGCTGCGCGTCCTACGCTCAGGACGAACGGATTGGTGGCGACAGCCACGGAGTCGAAGCGTCGCATGCCCTAAGCAGCGCCGCGCATTAGCAAATAAGCCTTCATTCGTTCCATTTGCATGACCGCAACCTTACAGTTGCCGGATCGAACTGTAATTCGAGGGCGGGACGTGTACACCGGAAAGGCAGAAGCCATCAGCGACGCGCTGGAAGTGGTCCCCGAGGAGGTCCTGGGGACCCTCGCGCGGCTGGTCCGCGAGCTGCGCTTCGGCTCCATCGAAATCGTCGTGCACGATGGACGCATCACCCAGATCGAGCGCAGGGAGAAAGTGCGCTTCGGCCCGTCCGGCCCCGTGCGCCGGGAGTGACGCGAGCGGCCCCTCCTGGGGTCGCCGCAATACGCCGACCAGTCCGCTGGAGGCGACCAGAACCATAAAGCACTGAGGCGAGCTGACCGAGTCATCGGAGGATCTCTTCATGCAGTCAGGGAGATCCTTTCATGTGGTCGTTGCGATCCTGGATGCTCGCGGCTCTCGCGGGTTTCAGCCTGTCGTTTTCTTCTCAACTCCTCTACGCTCAGACCACGCCCTCGCCCGAAGAGCAGGCATTGCGCCAGCGCGTCGAGGACCTGGAGCGCAAGCTGAAGCAGCTCGAAGATCGGCTCGAGCAGCAGGCTCAGCCTGGACCGGCAACTGGAGCGCGTGCCGCCGGCAGCCGCGAAGGCGACGGAACCGGTCGAGGCGGCGAAGCCGGCCGAACCGTCGGCTCAGGATCAGGCGATGCAGAAGCAGATCGACGAGCTGAATCAGCAGGTCAAGTCGCTGGAGAAAATTCAGCAGGGCCCGCCGATTGTCCCGGCGCAGAGGGCCGAGGCGCCTAACCAGGCCGGCACCAGGCAGGGGATCACCATCACCTCTCCCAACGGGGACCTCCAGCTCCGCTTCCGGGCGCTGCTGCAGGTGGACTATCGGGACTACCTGGAGCAACCCGCCGGCTCGCCGGTCGACACCTTCTTGCTTCGCCGCGTGCGTCCGATTCTGGAAGGCACGGCGTACGAGAAATTCGACTTCCGTTTCACGCCGGACTTCGGCAACACTCAGGACAATGGCACCACGACGCAGTCGATACCTCAGATCTACGACGCTTACATCGACGCGAATCTGTACCAGCAGTTCAAGATCCGTGTCGGCAAGTTCAAGCCGCCGCTGGGGCTGGAGCGGCTGCAAAGTGCCGGGGATCTGCTGTTTGCCGAGCGGGCCTTTCCCACCGACCTGGTGCCCAACCGCGACATTGGTCTCATGGTCTTTGGCGACGTATTCAACCGCACGCTCTTCTATGCCGCCGGCGTGTTCAATGGGGCAGTCGACAACGCGCTGTCCCAGACCGGAGACGCCAACAACGGCAAAGACCTCGACGTGCGCCTCTATGCGCAGCCCTGGCTCAACACCGATCTGAAGGCGCTGCGCGGCCTGGGTTTCGGCATCGCGTACGGGCACGGTGTTCAGCAGGGCAACGGCGTGACCAACCCCCAACTGCCCACCTACGTGACGCCGGGCCAGCAGAGCCTTCTTCGCCTATAACGCAGGCGCTGTCGCCAACGGAGAGCGAGTGACCTGGGCGCCGCAAGCCTACTATTCGGTCGGCCCGTTCGGAGTCCTGGCCGAGTACACGAACACCGCACAGTTCGTGACCCGCTCGACCAACACGCAGAACGTTTCGAACAACGCCTGGCAGGTCGCGCTATCCTGGGTCCTGACTGGCGAGGACGCTTCGTTTCGTGGCGTAATCCCGAGCAACCGGTTCAACCTGAGCAAAGGTCACTGGGGCGACGTCGAGCTGGTCGCGCGGATGAGCCAGTTGACGGTCGACAGCAACGCCTTCACCGGCACGGCCGCCACACAGCTTGCCAACCCGAACACGCAGGCCAGCAAGGCCACCGACTACGGGATCGGGATCGGGTGGGATCTGAGCCGAGAGGTCCGCATCATGCTCGACTACGATCAGACCAGCTTCACCGGCGGCGCACCCAACGGCGGCAGACCGGCCCGACGAGAAGGTGCTCATCACACGCTTCCAGTATTCTCTCTGACCGTATGCCCGCAGACCGAGACCCTCCCTGCAGACGCGACCCAGCTGCTCGCCGCGTGGGAGCACGCGCGGGCGCAAGGTTTGAACAACCGTGCAGCGGCCGCGAAGCTGGACGTGAGCGAGGCCGAGCTGGTCGCATCCGGGTGTGGGCACTTCACGACGCGCTTGCGCCCGGATTTCTCCGCGTTGTTGCTGCGTTTGCCCGAACTGGGCGAGATCAAGTGCATCGTGCGCAATGCCTGGGCGGTGCTGGAGCGGGCGGGCGAAGTCCGCCGCATCGAGACCGACGCAGCCGGCGCGCGGCACGTGCAAGCCGACCGGTTCGATACCGAATGCCGGGTGGCGCTGTGGCGCAAAGGGTTTGCCCTGGAAGAGGCGGCGGCGCACGGAACCAAGCTCAGCCTGCAGTTCTTCACCGCCGAGGGAGTATCGGCTGCCAAGTTCTTCCTGCGCCACGACAGCGGCATCGCGGCCTTTCGCCGCCTGGTGCAGGAGTGTGCGGACGCCGATCAGTCGGCGACGGAAACGGCAGCGTTGCCGACACCCGTGGCCTACATGCCGCTGGAGCGTCTGGTCGCAGCACGCCACGACGGCTTGCTGCACTTCCTCCAGGCCGCGAGCCGCACGCAGAATCCGTTGCACTTGCTGGTGCGCAGCGGCGCGGCCGCAGTCCGAACCACCAAGATCGTCGAACGCGTGAAGCGCTCGGACAAGGGCGGCTGGGTCAACGTCCTCGACGACGGACTCGACCTCCACCTGCACGAGGACAAGCTGCGGTACCTGCGGCTAGGGCACGACCCGGACGCGGATTCGGGCTGGTTCCACTGGTTCTCCGATCGCCGCGCGGTTGCTCTTTCGGTGCGGGTCGGCAGAGGGTGGAAGGAGCTGGCGCAGACTGCTGTCGCGCTAAACGACTGACGGGCGCCGGCGCAGCGTCAGCATCACCAGATCACAGTCCCGAACGCCGGCAGCTCCTGCCGCGTTGCCTCCGCTGCCCTGGGCACCGGGATTTGCGGAGCATCCTCACGGCTGCGATCCAGGAACACTTGCATCTTTCTTGGGCTGATGAGCAGGGTCTCACCTTGCTTCAACTTCAGGTGACGTGCTTTGTCGGCAGGCATCTCGACTTCGATGATCTGTGCCGAGTCCTCGCGCTCCAGCTCCAGGCGCGCGAGCGGGCCAACCAGCAACAGCCGGTTGAGTTGCACCGGGATCCCCGCCAGCCCGGGGGAGAAGCGTTCGATCTCGATCTCGTGCGGACGCGCGTAGGCCACCGCGGGCGTGTCCTCGGCGCCGATGTGCTCGGGCGACTCGATCGACACCGGCCCGAGATGCACTTGCCCGCCGCCGGCGCGACCATGGAATACGTTCACCGTACCGAGGAAGCTGTAGACGAAGGGCGAAGCCGGATGGTCGTAGACTTCCTCGGGTGTGCCGATCTGCTCGACCTTGCCCTTGTTCATCAGGACCACGCGATCGGCCACCTCGAGGGCTTCCTCCTGATCGTGCGTGACGAAGATGCTGGTGATGTGCAGATCGTCGTGCAGACGCCGCAGCCACCGGCGCAGCTCCTTGCGTACCTTCGCGTCCAGCGCCCCGAACGGCTCGTCGAGCAATAGCACCTTGGGCTCGACCGCCAGCGCGCGAGCCAGCGCGATACGCTGCCGTTGTCCGCCGGAGAGCTGATGCGGAAACCGGTCGGCCAGCCAGTCGAGCTGCACCAGTCCGAGCAGATCGAGCACCTTGCGCCGGATAGCCGCGTCGGACGGACGTTCCCGGCGCGACTTCACGCGCAGACCAAAGGCCACGTTCTCGAACACGGTCATGTGGCGAAACAGCGCGTAGTGCTGGAACACGAAGCCGACCTGACGCTCGCGCACATCTTGCCGGGAGGCATCCTCGCCGTGAAACAGCACGCTGCCGGAATCGGGCACTTCCAGCCCCGCGATGACCCGCAGCAGCGTGGTCTTGCCGCAGCCCGACGGCCCCAGCAGCGCCACCAGCTCGCCGGAGGGAAACTCCAGGCTGACCCGGTCGAGCGCGGTGAACTTGCCAAAACGCTTCTCGATGTTGCGGACTTCGATGCTCATGATGGACGCTCACTGGAAAATTCGGCACCTGCTTCGGCTTGCTCGCGCCTGGCTTTCCACTCGACCAGACTCTTGAGCGCGAGTGTGACCAGCGCCAGGCAAGCCAGCAGAGAGGCCACCGCGAAGGCGGCCGCAAAGTTGTACTCGTTGTACAGAATCTCGACATGCAGAGGCATGGTGTTGGTCAAGCCGCGCACATGCCCGGACACCACCGATACCGCGCCGAACTCGCCCATGGCGCGGGCGTTGCACAGGATCACGCCATACAGCAGTCCCCACTTGATGTTCGGCAGCGTAACGCGCCAGAACATCTGCCAGCCGGAGGCGCCGAGCACGCGCGCGGCGTCTTCCTCCTCCGTTCCTTGCGCCTGCATCAAGGGAATCAACTCGCGTGCCACGAACGGAAAAGTCACGAATATCGTCGCCAGCACGATGCCGGGAACGGCGAAGATGATCTTGATGTCGTGTGCCTGCAGCCACGGGCCGAACCATCCCTGCGCGCCGAACATCAGCACATAGATCAGCCCGGAGATGACGGGAGACACGGCGATGGGCAGGTCGATGAGCGTGATCAGCACGCTCTTGCCCTTGAAGTCGAACTTGGCGATGGCCCAGGACGCCGCCACGCCGAAGACCAGATTGGCCGGCACCGCAATCACCGCGACCAGCAGCGTAAGCTTGATCGCCGAAACGGCATCGGGCTCGCGCAGCGCAGCGAAGTAGGTCTGCACGCCTTTGCGCAACGCCTCGGTGAAGACCGCGGCCAGCGGCACCATGAGGAACAGGCCGAGGAAGCCCAGCGCCAGCCCGATCAGCAGCCAGCGCACCACCCACGGCTCGGCGGTGGCGCGGCTGCGCGCGGCGGCGGGGGCGGGAAGCGCGATGCTGGGTGCGAGCATGGATCAGATCCGGGCCAGACGCTTGCCGCTCCACCATTGGAGCAGATTGATCAGCAGCAAGAGGCCGAAAGAGATCACCAGCATGACGACTGCGATCGCGGTGGCGCCGGCGTAGTCGTACTGCTCCAATTTGGTGATGATCAGCAGCGGCGTGATCTCCGACACCATCGGCATGTTCCCGGCGATGAAGATCACGGAGCCGTATTCGCCGACGGCACGCGCGAACGCCAGCGTGAATCCGGTCAGCAATGCCGGCCACACCGCGGGAAGGATGACGCGGGCGAAGGTCTGCCAGCGATTGGCGCCCAGCGTCGCCGCAGCCTCTTCCAACTCCGCTTCGAAGTCTTCGAGCACGGGCTGCACTGTGCGCACCACGAACGGCAAGCCGATGAAGATGAGCGCCACCACAACGCCGAGCGGTGTGAAGGCGACCTTGATGCCCAGGGGTTCCAGCACGCTGCCGAGCCATCCGTTCTTGGCGTACACCGCGGTGAGCGCGATACCGGCGACCGCGGTGGGCAGCGCGAAGGGCAGATCGACCAGGGCATCGATGATGCGCCGGCCGGGAAAGCGGTAGCGCACCAGGACCCAGGCCACCAGCAGGCCGAACACCGCGTTGATCAGCGCCGCGATCAGCGAAGCGCCGAAGGACAGCCGCAGCGATGCCAGCACGCGTGGCGCGGTAACCGTGGCCCAGAACGCGTCCCAGGTCAGGGTGAAGGTCTTGAAGAAAGCCGCCGACAGCGGAATGAGGACGATCAGAGACAGGTACAGCAAGGTGTACCCGAAGGTCAGCCCGAACCCGGGCAGAACGCTCGGACGCTTCCATTGCCAGACTGCTGTCGCGCTCACGTCACCTACCGTCCGGGCTGGTAGATCTGATCGAACACCCCGCCATCGGCGAAGTGGGTGGCCTGGGCTTTCTGCCAGCCGCCGAATACTTCATCGATGGTGAACAGCGTCACCTTGGGAAACTGCTTGGCATACTTGGCGGTCACCGCCTCCAGCCGCGGCCGGTAGAAGTTGCGGCCCGCGATGTCCTGCCCCTCGGGCGTGTACAAGTATTCCAGATAGGCCTGGGCCACTTTGCGCGTGCCGTGCCGGTCCACCACCTTGTCGACGACGGTCACCGGCGGCTCGGCAAGAATGCTCATCGATGGAACGACGATCTGTACCTTGTCGGGGCCCAGCTCTTTCACGCCCAGGAAGGCCTCGTTCTCCCAGGCGAGCAGAACGTCGCCGATCCCGCGCTCCACGAACGTCGTCGTCGAACCGCGCGCGCCGGAATCGAGCACCGGAACGTTCTTGTAGATGCGCGCCACGAAGTCCTTCGCCTTGGCCTCGTCGTTGCCGTATTTCTTCAGCGCGTAGCCCCAGGCCGCGAGATAGTTCCAGCGTGCTCCTCCGGAAGTCTTGGGGTTGGGCGTGATGACCGACAACCCCGGCTTCACCAGGTCGTCCCAATCCTTGATCCCCTTCGGATTGCCCTTGCGCACCAGGAACACGATGGTCGAGGTGTACGGAGCGCTGTTGTGCGGCAGCCGCTTCTGCCAGTCCTTGGGAATCAGTTGTCCGCGTTCGCTGAGCGCGTCGATGTCATAGGCCAAGGCCAGCGTGACCACATCCGCCTCCAGCCCGTCGATCACGGCGCGGGCCTGCTTGCCCGATCCGCCGTGCGATTGCTTGATCGTGACGACTTCGCCGGTCTTGCTTTTCCAATACGTGGCGAACGCCTGGTTGAAATCCTGGTACAGCTCGCGCGTCGGGTCGTAGGACACGTTCAGCAGCGTTACATCCGCATGAGCCGACGAGCTGAGCAGCACGTCGTGGTCGCCAGCAACGCCGGCCGACAGCGCTTGGCGCAACTGCATAGCCTTCCCTAAGTGATTGTTTGAGAAGAGAACGCGGACGCGGGCGCCCCCGCCCGGCCCGCCAGGTACCGCCCGTAGATTGGACGATACCGGGGCCGCCAGGAAACCAGAACGAACTAGATCTTTGTTCTTAGTTAGATCAGGTTATTAGCTCGCCGCACGGCCCCTGGCGCGAAGCCAGGATGCAGCCATGAGCGATCAAGCTGCGGCCGGCTGGACAGCACGGAGCGGCCGCTCCTCGATCGGCAGATTGATGAATGCGGCGCCGAGCGCGAGAGCGATGTCGGCGTACCACATCCACGCATAGCTGCCGGTATTCGCCAGCGCGATACCCCCCAGCCAGGCCCCGAAGAATCCGCCGATCTGGTGCGACAGCAACGTGAGACCGAACAGGGTGCCCAGATAGCGAGTGCCGAACAGCTTGCCGACCAAGCCCGCGGTGGGCGGAACGGTAGACAGCCAAGTGAAGCCCAGCACGATGGCGAAAGCGTAGAAGGTGAGCGAGGTCTTCGGCGCGGCAAGATAAACCGCGACCGCGAGCGCGCGTGTGAAGTAGGTCCAGAACAACAACCACTTCATGCGGTACATGTTGCCAAGCGCACCCGCGCCCAGGCTGCCGGCGATGTTGGCAAGCCCGATGAGGGCGAGCGACGTGGCGGCAACGCCGCCGGAGAGTCCGCACAGCGCCACCTCGCCTGGCAGGTGCGTGACCAGGAACGCGATGTGGAAGCCACAGGTGAAAAAACCCGCATGCAAATACCAATAGCTCTTGTCGCGCGCTGCGATGCGCAGTTGCTGGCGCAACCCGATGCCTGCAGGAGTGCTGCCGGCAGCTGTTGCAGTCGCGGATGGCGACGCCGGTTTCCGTCGGAGCATGCGGGCCAGGGGCAACGTTGTCAGCGCGGTCGCGGCCATGGTCAGCATCGCCGTAACCCAGCCGAACGAGCTGATCAGCGCCTGGTTGAGAGGAGCGAACAGAAACTGTCCGAAGCTGCCGCCCGCGTTGATGAACCCCGCGGCGAAGGCGCGCTTTTCAGGAGGCAGCTGGCGCGCTGTGGCGCCGATCAGAATCGAAAAGCTGCCCGCGCCGGCGCCTGCCGAAGCGAGGACTCCTAGCGTGAACAACAGCATCCACTGGCTGGATGCGAACGGTGTCAATGCCGTGCCGATCGCCAGCATGATCCCGCCGGCGACGATCACCCACATGGCCCCGTAGCGGTCCGCGATCGCACCGAAGATCGGCTGCGACGCGCCCCAGGTGAATTGACCGACCGCCATCGCGAAGCTGATGGCGACGATGCCTAAGCCGGTCGCGCTATTCAGCGGCGACACGAACAGCCCCAGCGACTGGCGCGCTCCCATCGTGATCGTCAGGATCGCCGCCGCGGTGAGAACCAGCGGCCAGGTGGACACACGGACGGTACTTTGCGATGAGCTGCTCATTCGATCTCTCCCTCATTTCCCGTCACTGGGCGAAACAGCGGAACGTAGGCATCGAGCATCTGGTGCAGGCCGGCCAAGTTCGCAGGCCCCACCGTCACATTGACTTCGTCCTGAGCGCTGCGCCAATAAGTGCGCGCGGTCTGCCACCGCGCCTCGCCGGCGGGCGTGATATGCACCATGCGAACACGCGCATCGACGGTACTCGGCTCTACGCGGACCCAGCCCGCCTCGAGCAGCGGCTTGAGGTTGCGCGTGAGCGTGGTGCGATCCATGTCCAGCTTTTCGGCGAGCTGGGAGATGGGAACACCGCGCAACCCGCGTAAGTGCGACAGCAGCGAGTACTGCGTGACCCGGATGCCGGCCGCGGAGAGCGCGCGGTCGTACACCGCGGTCACGCGCCGGGTCAGGCAGCGCAACTTGAAGCAGGTGCAACCGCTTGCGGCTGCCTGCTTGCTCGGGGAGGGCTTGATCTCAGTCATGGGGAAGCGATTATAGTGTATATACACGTATCTGATCAAGCGAGGATACTTCGATGAGCTCGAGCAGTCAACTGGAAGCCTGGAATGCTAATGTGTCCGGTTTTTGGGTGAGGCATGCAAAGCCCCATAAGCCGGGCGCGTTGGTTACAGGAGACGCGCACGATGAGATTCGAGGAAAGCCTATGCGGGCTGGCAGGAGAAGCGGTTGAACGCAGCAAGAGGCGGGGCAGTTGTTGGGGGTGAGCGAGCGCACCTTTCGGCGCCAGATCGGGCGCTTTGAGGCCGATGGGATGCAAGGCTTGGTCGACCTGCGCATGTCGCAAGTGTCGAGCCGGCGCGCGCCGGTCGATGAAGTGCTGGGGCTGCAACGAGCTGTATGGCTCGGACTACTCGGGGTGGAACGTCAAGCACTTCCACACCTGGTACGGTCGCGAGCATGGTGGGACACGCAGCTACAGCTGGGTGAAGAACGTGCTGCAGGAGGCGAAGCTGGTGGTGCGCTCCAAGGCGCGCGGCAAGCACCGCAAGAAGCGCGAGCGCAAGCCTCTGCCGGGGATGATGGTGCACCAGGACGCGAGCACCCATGAGTGGGTGCCCGAGCAGATCTGGGATCTGGTGGTGACCCTTGACGATGCCACCAGCGAGCACACCAGCATGTTCTTTTGCCCCCAGGAGGGCACCGACTCCAGTTTTCACGGTATCGGGCAGACCATTGCGCGCCATGGACTGTTTTGCAGCCTGTACACCGATCGGGGCAGCCATTATTTTCACACCCCGCAGGCGGGACACCAGGTCGATACGTCGCAACCTGACCCAAGTGGGTCGAGCGCTCAAGCAGTTGGGCATTGAGCACATCGCGGCCTATTCGCCCGAGGCTCGCGGCCGCTCAGAGCGCGCCTTCGACACCCATCAGGGGCGCCTGCCCAAGGAGCTGGCCAAGGCCGGGATCACCGATATGGATGCGGCCAATCGCTACCTGGAACAGGTGTACATGCCCAATCACAATGCCGAATTTGCAGTTCCCGCTCGCAGAACCGGGCAGCGCGTTTGTGCCCTGCATCGGCGTGCGCCTGCCCGACATTCTGTGCACCCAGTTCGAGCGCACCGTGGGCAACGATAACTGCGTGAGCTTTGAGGGCCGCACACTGCAAATCCCGGCCAGCAACGCGCGCTCGCACTACGTCAAGACCCGTGTGCGGGTACACCGCTATGTGGATGGCACGTTGGCGCTATTTCACGGCCCGCGCAAGCTCGCCGTGTATGACGCCCAGGGCCAACCCATCCGTACAGGAGCTAAAACAGGCCGCCTGAGCGATCCGCCAGAGCGCCGCGAGGATGGGAAACCGGCTACGGGCTACGCCCTACGCCGCTTCCCCACCCTCGCAAAAAGCGGACAATTCATTTACTACAAAACCGGACATTTCTATTTAGCAGTTGCAACGCGTCCGCGAGCGGCTGGCGGGGGCCGGCGTCGCGTCGTTAGCGGATCTGCGGGGGCGCTCCGGCGTGCAATTCTTCGAGGCGGTCGGCAGCGGCCAACTGCCGACGCCGCCGATCGGCCATACGCTGGACTTCTGGCCGGTCGAGTGGGAAGTCGGCCGCGTGGTGTTTCAGGGCACGCCCGCGATGGCGCACTACAACCCGCTCGGCTCCGTGCACGGCGGATGGATCGCGACGCTGCTCGACTCCGCGGTGGGGTGCGCGGTTCACTCGACGCTACCCGCGGGCAAGGGCTACACCACGATCGAGCTCAAGGTGAACTACGTCCGCGCCGTCACGTCCGAGTCCGGACCGCTGCGCGCCGAGGGAAAGGTGATTCACGTGGGTGGCCAGGTCGCGACCGCGGAAGGCCGTCTCTACGATGCGGCCGGTAAGCTGTACGCGCATGCGACGACGACATGCCTGGTCTTTTCGCTTCCCGCTGGGAGTTAGAGGAGCCTGTTGACTTGACGCGCAAATCCGCAGGACAGGGAGGAGCGAGCAGCACTTGAACTTGCTGTCGCTCTCCCGCCAGGCAGCGGTACGCCGTCAGGCTTGCAGGAGCTTCACGAACGTGTCGGAGGAGATCACCGGCGCAAAGAAGTTGTTGATCCGCCGGAACGCCGCCGCTTCGTCTTCCGGACGCTGGCAAGCCGTCGCGTCACCGATCACGATCGGCAGATAACCGTTGTCGCGCGCCGCACGCGCGTTGCCTTCGATGCACCAGTCGGCGTGGATGCCGGTGATGACGATGGTCTTGATGCCCTTGCGCGAAAGGTCGAGCGGCAGCGTCGTGCCGACGAACGCCGTCTGCAGCGCCTGCTCGCTGAACTCGAGGTCGCCCGGCCGCACCAGAGCGCGCAGCTCATCGACCAGTTCGTTGTCCGCCTTCTTCTTGTCCGCAGGCCAGCTTTCGATGCCCTTGATCCAGCTCGCGTACTGCACGCGGTCGAACTCGCTCTGCGGGTATTGCTCGCGGAATACCTCGTAGCCGACCCAGGCGAAGGTCTTGAAGTTGCCGGCCTTGCGCGCCGCCTGCGCCGCTTTGACCGTTGCGGGCAGAGCTCCCGCGCTCCCAATGACGCTCGGAGGCCTGTGCGCCCCACGGCTTGTACAGGCTGTTGTTCTCGACTGACCGACAGGAACGCGGCCGGATACTTGAGTACTTTGGCGTGCGCTTCATCCTGGCCACCCACTCGTGCTTCGGCACATCCGTCGAGGAGACATTGTGGTGCTGCTGTCATCGAAGAACCCATTACCGATCCCGTGCTCGAGCAGGCGCGCGCAGCAGCCGTCGCTGAAGGCTTACGTTACGCAGGCACTGTTCCGCCCGTCGAAGCCTGGCGCTTGGCCCAGGCCGGCGCCGCCGTCCTGGTCGACGTGCGCACTGCCGAAGAGCGCAAGTTCGTCGGTCACGTGCCGGAGGGCTGCATGTGGCCTGGGCCACCGGCACCAGCCTGACGCGCAACCCGCGCTTCGTGCGCGAGCTCGAGGCCAAGCTCGGCAAGGACGAAGTCGTGCTGCTGCTGTGCCGCAGCGGCAAGCGCTCGGCGCTGGCCGCCGAGGCGGCGCGCCAAGGTCGGGCTTCCGCCACGTGTTCAACGTGCTGGAAGGCTTCGAAGGCGAGCTCGACGCGCGCCAGCAGCGTGGCTCCCTGGGCGGCTGGCGCTTGCACGGCCTGCCCTGGGTGCAGGACTGAGCGCGCAGCGGACCTGAACGAAGGCAGCGGCGATGAACGCGCGCGCGGACGAAACCGCGGCCCGCTCCCTGGAATCCCCGCTGCTCGACCTGGCCGGCGTCGTCGCCGGACTGCGCGAGGCGCGCGACCGATGGCGCAGCGAGCAGCAGCGCGACCGCGAGCTCGGCGGGCGCGAGTTCCCGTCGCGCGAGGCCTTGCGCGCATCGTCGACGATCTCGCTGGCGCGCTGTTCCCGATGCGGCTCGGGCCCGAGCCGACCTGCGCCAGGAGAGCGAGGACTTCTACGTCGGCCACACGCTCGACGTCGCGCTGCACGCCCTGCTCGCGCAGGTGCGGCTCGAGCTGCGCTACGATGCGCGCGCGCGGCACGGATGGCCACGGTGAGCACGATGCCGAGGCATCGACGCGCTGGCCACCGATCGGTGCGCGACTTCGCCGCCGCGCTGCCGGCGCATCCGCGCGCTGCTCGACAGCGACGTGCTGGCCGCCTACCACGGCGACCCGGCGGCGCGCAGCGTCGACGAGGTGCTGCTGTGCTATCCGGGCGTCCTGGCGATGATCCACCACCGCCTGGCGCACCAGCTGTACGCGCTCGGCGTGCCGCTGCTGGCGCGCATCGTGGCCGAGCTGGCCCACGGCGAGACCGGCATCGACATCCACCCGGCGCGACGCATCGGCGCCGGCTTCTTCATCGACCACGGCACCGGCGTCGTGATCGGCGAGACCGCGGTGATCGGCCAGCGCGTGCGGCTCTACCAGGCCGTGACGCTGGGCGCCAAGCGCTTTCCGGCCGATGACGACGGCCAGCTGCAGAAGGGCCTGCCGCGGCATCCGATGGTCGAGGACGACGTCGTGATCTACGCCGGCGCCACGATCCTCGGGCCGCGTCACGCATCGGCCGCGGCTCCGACCATCGGCGGCAACGTCTGGCTCACCGCAGCGTGCCGCCCGGCGCCACGTGACGCAGGCCGGCTGCTGCAGGGCGACAGCCCGAACGCAGGGCGCGACTGCCGGGCCATGACGCGAGCTCGCAGTCTCGCGCTCGCGTCGCGCATCTTTCGATTTCCGCCTACTCCTTCACTGAGCAGGAGTTCGTCCATGGCCGATATCAACAGCCGCCAGCATAGCGCTCGGCGATCAACGCCGCCCGGCCAGCTCGCCAACGCCACCAAGACCGTCCCCCAGCTGTCGACAATCAGCCCGCGCTGGCTGGTCGCACCTGCTGCAGTGGGTGCCGGTCGAGGCCGGCATCTACCGCCTGAACAAGGTCAAGAACCCCGAGGACGTGCAGGTCGCCTGCACGGACCGCGCGACGAGTCCGAGCTGCCGCAGCACCTTCGTCGACTACGAAGAGCAGCCGCGCGAGTACGTGCTCAACGCGGTCAGCACGGTGCTCGACGTGCACACCCGCATCTCCGACCTGTACAGCAGCCCGCACGACCAGATCAAGGAGCAGCTGCGCCTGACGATCGAGACGATCAAGGAGAAGCAGGAGAGCGAGCTGATCAACAACCCCGACTACGGCCTGCTCGCGCAGCGTGCACCGACGAGCAGCGCATCTACCCGCTGACCGGCGCGCCGACGCCCGACGACCTCGACGAGCTGCTCACCAAGGTCTGGAAGGAGCCGGCCTTCTTCCTGACCCATCCGCTGGCGATCGCCGCGTTCGGCCGCGAGTGCACGCGCCGCGGCGTGCCGCCGCCGACCGTGAGCCTGTTCGGCTCGCAGTTCATCACCTGGCGCGGCCTGCCGCTGATCCCGTCGGACAAGGTGCCGGTGGCCGACGGCAAGACCAAGATCCTGCTGCTGCGCGTCGGCGACAAGCGCCAGGGCGTGGTCGGCCTGTTCCAGCCCGGCCTGCCGGGCGAGCAGAGCCCGGGCCTGTCGGTGCGCTTCATGGGCATCAACCGCCACGCGATCGCGTCGTACCTGATCTCGCTGTACTGCTCGCTCGCGGTGCTGACCGACGACGCGCTGCGGTGCTCGACGACGTCGAGATCGGCAAGTACCATGACTATCCCGACACCTACAAGTAACGCCGAGCGTGGGCTCACCGGCATCGCAGCCGAGCTGCCGCGCGCCGGCGAACGCGTGCTCGCCGGCCGGCCGCGCTGGCGCGCTGGCGCCAGCGAGTTCTTCGGCGCTGCCGGCGCCTGCCACGGCGGCCCGCCGTGCAGCGGCCCGCAGCTGCCGGCGCCGATCCCGCCGCCGGCGAGCCCGCGCCGTCCGCGTCGCCGCAGGCGTGCCGCGGTCGCCGTCCGCGCACCCGCGCCGCTGCCGATGCCGCGGCCGCCGAACGGTCTGCCGGACCGCGCGACCGGCGCCGCACCGGCGTCGATGGCCGCAGCGGCGGCCGGTCTGCCGGGCGTGCCGCGCCTACGCTGCCGCGCTGCGCTGGCGGCACGGCGCCCGACTGCGGCCGCGCTCCGCCAGCGCGCCGCGTGCCGGCCACGCCCGACGACTTCTCGTGCGGCGACGGCTCCGCAGCGCTGCCGGCGCCGGTGAGTTCGCCTGCCACGCGACGACCGGTCACGCGCAGTCGTTCGGCCTGCCGGGCGGCGAGCTGCGCGCGCTCGCCGCCCAGCGCCGCACGGCGCGCCGCAGCGCTCCGGCGCGACTCGACGCGCCGACACCGGCTACGTACTTCGTCGAGCCGGCGCCGCGCGGCGACGTGCCGCACGGTCGCGGCCGGCGCATCCGCCGTTCGACGTGCACGCGGTGCGCCGCGACTTCCCGATCCTGCAGGAGCGGGTCAACGGCAGGCCGCTGGTCTGGTTCGACAACGCCGCGACCACGCAGAAGCCGCAGGCGGTGATCGATCGCCTCGCGTACTTCTACGAGCACGAGAACTCCAACATCCACCGCGCCGCGCACGAGCTCGCGGCGCGCGCGACCGACGCCTACGAGGGCGCGCGCGAGACGGTGCGCCGCTTCATCGGCGCCGGCTCGGTCGACGAGATCGTCTTCGTGCGCGGCGCGACCGAGGCGATCAACCTGGTCGCGAAGAGCTGGGGCGCGCAAGCACATCGGGCGCGGGCGACGAGATCGTCGTCTCGCACCTCGAGCACCACGCCAACATCGTGCCGTGGCAGCAGCTCGCGCCGAGAAGGGCGCGAAGCTGCGCGTGATCCCGGTCGACGACTCGCGGCCAGGTCCTGCTCGACGAGTACCGCGGCTGCTCAGCGACACGCACGAAGACTCGTCGCGGTCACGCAGGTCTCGAACGCGCTCGGCACCGTGACGCCGGTCCAGGAGATCGTCGAGATGGCGCATCGCGCCGGCGCGCGTGGTGCTGGTCGACGGCGCGCAGTCGGTCTCGCACATGCGCGTCGACGTGCAGGCGCTCGGCGCCGACTTCTTCGTGTTCTCCGGCCACAAGATCTTCGGCCCGACCGGCATCGGCGTGGTCTACGGCAAGCGCGAGCTGCTCGAGGCCATGCCGCCGTGGCAGGGCGGCGGCAACATGATCGCAGACGTCACGTTCGAGAAGACGCGTCTACCAGCGACCGCCGACGCGCTTCGAGGCCGGCACCGGCAACATCGCCGACGCGGTCGGCCTCGGCGCCGCGCTCGACTACGTCGAGCGGATCGGCATCGAGAACATCGCCGCGCTACGAGCACGACCTGCTCGGCGTACGCGACGCAGCAGCTGCGGCCGATCCCGGGCTGCGGCTGATCGGCACCGCGCCCGACAAGGCCAGCGTGCTGTCGTTCGTGCTCGACGGCTACAGCACCGAGGAGGTCGGCGGGCGCTCAACCAGGAGGGCATCGCCGTGCGCTCCGGCCACCACTGCGCGCAGCCGATCCTGCGCCGCTTCGGCGTCGAGGCCACGGTGCGGCCGTCGCTGGCGTTCTACAACACCTGCGACGAGGTCGATCGCCTCGTCGCCGCCTTACGGCGACTCGCGCATCATCCGCGGCCCGGCTAACCCGGATCCCTCGTCAAACAAGCCGGCTAGCGCATTACGCGGCCCTTTCCAGATCCGGGTCGCTTCCGGCACCTCGATCAGCTTGCCGGTCTTGACGTCGTAGATATAGCCGTAGATCGGGATGTTCTTCGGCACCAGCGGGTGGCTGCGGATGCGCGCAACATCGTCCACGACGCTGCCGGCGAGGTTGCTGATGGTGTGCCACTTGATGTACTTGCCGACAGGCGAACCCGGGCCTCTGCCCACGTCGTGCCAGCCCTTGTCGTCGACCTTCGCCGTCTCCAGGCTCTTCTCCAGCAGACCGGAGATCACGTCGTCGGTGAACAGCTCCATGCCGCAATCGGTGTGGTGGATGACGAACCACTCCTTGGTCCCGAGCAGCTTGTACGAAATCACCAGGGAGCGGATCGCGTCGTCGCTGGCGCGACCACCGGCGTTGCGGATCACATGCGCGTCGCCCTCGGCCAGGCCGGCGTACTTGGACGGATGCAGACGTGCGTCCATGCAGGTCAGGATCGCGAACTGCCGCGCCGGCGGCAGCGGCAGCTTGCCCTTGTCCCCGAAGCTGGCGACGTACTTCTCGTTGGCGGCCAGCACTTCCTTCAGAACTTTGCTCATGGTCAGGTCTCCGTTGCAGGGTGGTGTGAGGTGTCCGGATCTTTAGTCCGGATAGAACACGAACGATCGCAATTCGATGCTCTCTCGCGGTGGAGCATTTGGCGGAGTCGTTGGATCCTCGAATGCACGTGTGCGGCGCGAAGCGCGCGGTGACCGTCCTCGGCCGAGTCGTAGCACTTGAGCAGCAGCGCTTCGTCGCGCTGCGAGCGCCGATACGTAGAACCAACGGTGAGCCGGGTTGTACTTCACCGCGTAGGTCTCACCGGTCCGGTCCCGATAGATCAGGTCGCTCGGCACGAAGATCATCGAACGCAACGCTGCGCGCATCGCAAACGGCGAGCGGCGCATCCAGCAGCGGCCCGCGGATCGGGCCGCCAGACGTTCACCACTGCAGAAGCGCAGGTCGAGCAGTTCGTCGGCCTCGGCGCCGAGTTCTCGACGCAAGCGCGCGTTGGCGCCGATCGTGCGGTGAAGTCGTTGTGCACGCTGCCCAACCGGTCCGCGCATGCCGTCCGCGCTCGGGCGTCCGGAATCCAGGTCGGTCGATTGCTCCGCGCGCTGCGACGCACGGTGTGATCGAAGACGTGCACCTTCACCGCACCCGTGGCTTCGATCAGTCAGCCGCTCCGCTGCTTCCGGGTAATAGACCCGGCGCACTTCGTCGTCGTCGTAGAAGTTTCGCACCGCGCTGCGATGCTTCACCAGCGCAAAACCCTCGTCGTCCAGCGACACGCGAGCCCAACCTGCGCGCGTCGTGGATACGGAACCTATGGGGTGCATAAGACGTGTTGTCCAGCTGCACGCCCGGAGGCGGCTCGTAGGTATAGCGAAACGGTTTCTCCTTGGTCGGGACGAGGTAGTTGAGGATCGCCTCGACCGAGGGCAGGCGTCGATGACGCCGGACCTACAATTTTCAGACGGAGAAGCAACTCCAACGCAAAGAACCAATGTTGATAAGGATATAAACGCAGGCGACGCGCAGTTGGAGCCAAGCGCGACGGCCATCGTCCCTCGTGCGCGACGGCTCGTGGGAATCGCAGTGAATCCGGCTCGACCCAACGAGCCGGGTGCGCAGAAGGGTGTATCGCTACGCGGCCAGCTTGCTGCGGACCTCCGGTCCGGTGGACTGGCTGATTTCCAGCTTCACGGGCGTCGCATTGCGGAACAGATCCAGCACGGGACAATGGGCGTCTACGACCTCCTTCAAACGCTCCAGCTCCTCGGGCGAGGCCGTTGTGTCGAAGCGGACGTGTCCACGGATCTCCGTAAACCCGGGGCGCACTCCGTCTGCGGCCCGAAAGAATCCGCGCAAATCGAGGTCGCCTTCGAGCCGGACCGATACTTCGGTCAGCGGAATGCCGAGCGCGGCGGCATGCAGCCGGTAAGTGATCTCCTGGCAGGTAGCGAGCGCCGCGAGCGCGTACTCCACCGGATTGGCCGCGCGGTCGGTCCCGCCCAGCAACGGCGGCTCGTCCACCTCGATGCTGAAGTCGCGAATGTTGACGCGTCGATGCAAGCCATCCAGGCCGCGGCTCTCAGCCCCGAACGTGACCAGCGCCTGCTCGGGATGCTCGGCCAAACCGGCTTGATTCTGCGAAAAGACCTGCTTGAGATCGGTGGACATACGTGCTTCCTCCACTAGAGTTGAAAGGGTCGCGGGCAGCCTGCCGGGATGACTATGCGCGCACCGCTTCAAAAACTGAAATAACCAGAACGTTCTTGCTTATGCTGCCGCGAACGCACCGTACTTGGTGGGCATGCGCGCTTCGGCGATGTGCTTCACGAAACTTCGCACGCTCATTGCAAATGGTTCAGGTCAGGCGCCGCAAAAAATGGGCGGGGCAAGCCCGCCCTAACCTCGAAGGGAGAGGAGAAGAAACGCTGCCCAACGGACAGACCCATCACGACAGGCAGCACACCGACGTTCCGTCCTGCTCGGCTCGACATGCCAATGCGGATGTCGTGACCGTCTCTCGCAAACGCCACCATAACGAACCGCGCTCGAAACATGAACGAACATCGCGTCACACCGATAGAAGGCGAAGCGATAACGGTGTTCGCGCGCGGCGACGACGGACCTAGGCGCGCGTCACCGTTACGCGGTGCTATAAGCAACGAACCAGAAGTTACTGGCCATTTGCACCCGCTTTGCTAGCCTTGGGGATTGTCGATAAGGTTGCGAGAATATTGTGACCGTCTCATCTGCAAGCAAGGATAGGCGAGAAACGCGCGGGTACATCTGGGCCAGCATTCTCCTCAGCAGCCTCGTGCTGCTGGCCTGGACGCTCGCATCCTCTGCCGATCGCTTGCAGGAGATTCGCCTCGACTACGCCTACTATTCCCCGGCGAGCCTGGTGATCCGCCGCTTCGGCTGGCTCGAGCAGGAATTTCAAGCGCACGGCACGACGGTGCGCTGGGTCTTCACCCAAGGCAGCAATCGCTCGCTCGAGTACTTGAACAGCGAGGCGGTGGACTTCGGCAGCACAGCGGGGCTCGCAGCCCTGCTGGGTCGCGCCAACGGCAATCCGATCAGAGCGGTCTACGTCTTCTTCTCGTCCCGAGTGGACCGCGCTGGTCGTGTCGAAGGATTCTCCGATCAAGTCGGTAGCCGATCTCAAGGGAAGGAAAATAGCCGCGACCAAAGGGACCGATCCGTTCCTGTTTCTGCTGCGCAGCCTGCACCAGTTCGGTTTGCGGCGCGACGATGTGCAGATCGTCCATCTGCAGCACCCGGACGGCCGCGTGGCCCTTGAGCAAGGCAGGTCGACGCCTGGGCCGGGCTCGACCCGCACATGGCCGCAGCCGAGCTCGAGGCCGGGTCCCGGCTCATCTATCGCAACGTCAACTTCAACACGTATGGGTTCCTCAACGTGCGCGAAGCGTTCGCACGGAGCCATCCCGAAGAAGTGCAGCGCGTGTTGTCCACCTATGAGAAGGCACGGCGCTGGATCCTCGCGCATCCCGAAGAGACTGCCAAGATCCTGTCCGAGGAGGCGCATCTGCCCCTCGCCGTCGCCAAGCTTCAGTTGCAGCGGACCGACTTCTCCAATCCTCTGCCGGGCAAGGAGCACGCGGACGCGTTGCGTGCCGCGGCACCGATCCTCAACGATGAAGGGCTGGTGAAGCCGGGGACCGATCTTGCCCGTGTCGTCGACGAGCTGATCGATCCGGCCCCTGCAAAGCAAGTGGCAATCGTCAAGTGAATCGAGCGGACACTGCTATCGACGTTGTCCATTCCGGCCCGCGGCCGGACGACCCGCTGCTCACCAATGCAGGGCTGCAGGCCGATGGCTGGCTCGAGCTGCCGCCGGAGGGCAACCAGGGTCGGTCGTGGCTCCGCGCCCGCCTGTCGGGCTGGTGGTTGCCGCTGCTGCTGCTCGTGCTGCTCGAAATTCTGGCGCGCAGTGGCGTGGTCCCCGCGCGGTTGATGCCGCCGCCGAGTGAAGTGTTCGGCACGCTGCGGGCACTGCTGACGAACGGGCTGCTGTCGCACCTCGGAGTCAGCTGCGCCCGCGTTCTCGCAGGCTTTAGCCTCGGCGCCACGCTCGGCGTCGTGCTGGGTTTGGCTGTGGGACTCAGCTCGCAGCTGGAGCGAGCGCTCGACCCAACGCTGCAAGGACTGCGCGCCATCCCGAGCCTCGCATGGGTCCCGTTGCTGCTGCTGTGGCTCGGCATCGATGAGGCTCCGAAAATCACCTTGATCGCACTGGGCGCGTTCTTTCCGGTCTATCTCAATCTCGTGGCGGGCGTGCGCGGCGTCGATCGGAAGCTGGTCGAACTCGGCGAGAGCGTCGGATTGACGCCGGCAGCGATGGTGCGCCGGATTTTCTTCCGGCTGCGCAACCGAGTCTGTTCACCGGATTGCGCACGGGCTTGAGCTTGAGCTGGATGTTCCTCGTTGCAGCAGAGTTGATCGCGGCCACCAGTGGTCTCGGTTACTTGCTGACCGACGGGCGCGAGACCGGGCGGCCGGACATCGTGCTCGCCTCGATTTTGCTGCTCGGTCTGCTCGGCAAGCTGAGCGACAGCCTGCTCAAGCTCATCGAACGGCGCCGGCTCGCCTGGCGCGACGCCTATGATCCGGGCCGGATCGCAGCCGCGGAGTGAAGCTCGTGCCCGCGCTGCTATCGATCCGCGTCGCTCGCAAGGCGTTCTCGGGCCAGGTCGTCCTCGAGAATATCCGGCTCGACATCGAGGAAGGCGAGGTCGTGGCGCTGGTCGGGCCCAGCGGCTGCGGCAAGAGTACGTTGCTGCGCATCGCGGCGGGGCTGGAGCGGCAGTTTACCGGCGAGGTCCGCGTGGCCGGCCAGCCGGTTCGCGCGCCGAATCCCGTTATCGGGCTGATGTTCCAGGAGCCGCGCCTGCTGCCCTGGCTGACCGTCGCGGAGAACGTGGCGTTCAGCGAGGACGGTGCGAGAGGCGCGCGCCGGCATGCGCTGGAACTGCTCGAAGAAGTCGAACTGTACGAGTGGGCCGATGCGCTCCCTAAGCAGCTGTCCGGCGGAACGGCGCAGCGGGTGGCGCTCGCACGAGGCTTGTTCCGCCAGCCCGCGGTGCTATTGCTGGACGAACCCTTCAGCGCTATCGATGCTCTCAAGCGCATGCGGCTGCAGGACTTGCTCCTGCGCGTCGTGTATCGTCACGGTGTTACGGCGCTGCTGGTGACCCATGACGTGGACGAAGCGGTGTACCTGGCGGATCGTGTGATCGTCCTCGATGCGGCGCCCGCGACGATCCGCACGGAAGTCGCAGTGACCTTGGAACGGCCGCGCCAGCGCACCGGTGTCGAGTTGGCGGGATTGAGAGCGCGCTTGCTGGAAAAGCTGCACGAGACACAGCCGATCTTGTCTGCCTGAGGGCGGACCTGCACGAGCCGATGACCAGACAGATTCACCTCGCCGCGTTCCTGATCGCAGGCAACGGCGCTCACAGTCATGCGCTGTGCGCCATCCGCTCGGCCAGCGCGGCGGGTTTCTCGACCCCGACTACTGCGTGCAGATCGCCAAGGTACTCGAGCGCGGGCTGTTCGACCTGGCGTTCTTTGCCGATCGCCTCGCCATGTCCGACCGCTACGGCGAAAGCCTCGAAGTCGGCGCCCGCTACGGCGATCAGGACGCCACGCGGCTCGATCCGATCCTCGTCATCAGTCTGATGGCTGGCTCCACGCGCCACATCGGGCTCGGCGCAACACGATCCACGACCTATCACCACCCGTTCAACATCGCGCGGACCTTCGCGACTCTGGATCACCTCTCGCGCGCGCCGCGCTCGGCCTGTCGAAGCGCTAACCGGTGGTCACATCGAGATGCCCCACGAAGCGCGAAGTTCATGCAACCAGTTGGCCTCGACGGAGCAGCCATGCTCAGAGCACGACGCGGTCCAGCGCGCTCCACCGCTGTCGCAAGGCCGGCCGGTCATCATTCAAGCTGGTTCGTCTTCGCGTGGTAAAGCTTTCGCTGCAAAATGGGCGGAGGTGATCTTCGTCGTGCAGCCGACTGCTGAAGCGATGCAGCGGTTCTACGCGGACATCAAGGGCGAAGTCGAGCGCCAGGGCCGTCGTCCCGGCGACGTGAAGGTGCTGGCTGCCGTGATGCCTTTCGTCGGAAGAACTGACTGCAGAAGCGCAAGAGAAACTGGCCCTGCACAACGACCTGGTGCACCCGCTGGTCGGTTTGTCCACGATGTCGAGCCACATGAACTTCGACTTCTCGCAGCTGCCGCTCGATGCGCCGCTGGAACGGATCGAGGTGCAGGGCATGCAAGGCATGCTCTGCAGCGGTCCGCAGCCTGGCGCAGGGGCGCTCGATGACGTTACGGGAGATCGGCAAGCGCTATGGGCAAAGTGTGGTCGTGCCGCAGATTCCTGGTACGCCTTCCGAAATCGCAGATCAGCTCGAGGCGTTGTTCAATGGCGGAAGCTGTGACGGCTTCATGATCTCGCCCGCGTACCTGCCCGGCGGCTTCGACGATTTTGTCGAGCTGGTCGTGCCCGAACTCCAGCGGCGCGGTCTGTTTCGCACGGCCTACCCGGACCGAAACGTTGCGCGCGCACCTCAAGGACTGAAACCCGTTCACAGCGGAACGTACGAAGGAGAAATTCAATTGGACGCTGAACATCTGCGAGCCGTGCAGGCACCGATCAAGGAGCGCTATCGAGCCGAACCTGGGGCCGCAGTCATCACTTTGAAAGCCCGCGGTCGCCTCGGGGAGGAGAGTATCTCGTGCAAAGTGGAAACCGGCAAAGCGCTGGTAGCCGCGGGCCTCCATCCGGCCAGCGGAGGTGACGGGAGCTTCGCGTGCTCGGGTGACATGCTGCTGGAAGCGCTGGTCGCTTGCGCTGGAGTGACGCTGAAAGCGGTGGCGACGGCACTGGATGTTCCGCTCCGCGGCGCGACCGTGAGCGCCGAAGGCGATCTCGACTTCCGGGGAACGCTAGGTGTGGATAAGCAAGCGCCAGTCGGCTTCGCTGACATCCGGCTGCGCTTCGATCTCGAAACCGATGCGCCGCAGGAGACGATCGACAAGGTGATCAAGCTGACCGAGCGCTACTGCGTGATCTACCAGACGCTGCGCAGCCCACCCCCGGTGTCGGTCGTGTCTGCGGTGCTTTGATCCAACAATCCGTTCGCGTTGAGACTGGGATCCTTGGAGAGCTGCAGCGTCTCCGGTCTCGCGTTACGCTGCTTGAGCTTGCTGCATCTGGCTGACGCGCTGAGGCGCGCTCACCTCTTCGGTCAACACCTTGAAGCTGTGCAGCTCACTGGGTCCAAAGGAGTTGCTGATGGCCACGTCGGAGGCGTCGCGGCCACGAGCCATGAGAATCCGGCCGATGCGCGGAGAGTTATTGCGCGGATCGAACGTGTACCAGCCACCGTCGAGGTAAGCCTCGAACCACGCGGCGAAATCCATCGGGGCATAGGGTGGCGGCTGGCCGATATCGCTCACGTAGCCGGTGCAGTAGCGGGCGGGAATGTTCATGCAGCGGGCGAATGCCACCGCCAGATGGGTAAAGTCCCGGCACACGCCGAGCCGTTCCTCGTAAGCCTCCGACGCCGTACGCGTCGGCCGTGCGTGCTGATACCCGAAGGTGATGTGGCGATGGACAAAGTCGCAAATCGCCTGCACCCGCGCCCAGCCTGGCGGCGTCGTTCCGAACAGGCTCCACGCGATCGCGGACAGCCGATCGGTTTCGCAGTAGCGGCTTCCCAGCAGAAAGACCAAGGTTTCGTGGGGCAGATTTTCGACCGCGATCTGTTGCGCGTGCGGGGCAACAACGTCGGGCTCTCCGGAATCTTGCACGACGGCTGCTGAGGTCAGCCTGATCTGACCAGGCGGGGCCACCAGGCGCGTGCACACGTTGCCGAATCGATCCTGATAAGTCGTGGCCGGTACGCGTGGATACGTGTCGAGCGTATCCGCCACCACCAGATCGGCGCGTCGCGATGAATGAACGCTGACCGCCAACATCATCGGCACCGGCTGCGGACAGTTGAACACAAGCTCGTACCCGACTCGTATCTGCATCACATTTTCTCCCTGCTGTTCCGAACCACAGCGCGATCCGGTACTGCTTGTGAAAGGTTGCGCGGTCTCGACGTTCGTATATATGGGCGAATTGTGCGTTTCACAGACTTAGGTCGTATGTAGGCCAAACACTCATAACGGTGTCCGCCAACGTCCTAAGACACCGATCAGCGACACTCAGCGACTCGATCAGCGACGCTCAGCGACTTCGACCAGCGCCGCGTGCAGGGATTGGATGAGCGCGCGCCGCAGCGCGCTCCATCCTGGTGCGCGGCCGAACACGTGCTTCTGATTGATCTCGATTTCGACTCCCACGTAGGCGGCGGGGCCAAAGCGCCGGCGCAAAGAGGTCGTCAGTCCATCGTTCTTGCCGAGGTAGGGATAGTTACGACGCACTTTGAGCGCCGGTGCCTGTATCGCGAGCCTGCTCTTCCATCGCGCACACAACGCCACCTCACCGGCCCGGGATGGATCGTACAGCAGCCCTACGTCCGCACGACGCGCCACGCCATCGAGCTTGGGCGTAAAGCTATGGCAGGCGAGGTGGATCACGCGTCTGCGTTGAGCAACGGCCCGCTCGACACAACGCTCTATCTTGGTGCGATGGGGACAATAGTAGCGTTCGACGATTTGCTCACGCAGCTCGGGGGAAATGGCGTGCATCGGCTTCGAGAATACGTGCGGGTGACCGAGCGATCGGTTCAGGTCGATCAACAGCCGGCTTACGGTCGATGCCACGAAGGGCGCATCGAGGGCCTTGGCGAGATCTCTCGCCAATCTCAACGCACCGGGATCGTAACCTCGGTGCGAATCCAGCCAGCTCCGATACGCGCTAAAGATCGGGCGATACGGCGCTGGAATCCGGTTGCCGCCGTGCTCGCACGTGATCAGAACGAAGTCGGTCACAGGCCGATCCGGACCTAAACGAGTACGACGCGCCGATCTCTACCAGACCAGATCGGGAAGCTGCCGGAACACGTTGCGCGTGCCGGCGCTCCATTGATCGCTCAGCGCGGTGAAGTAGGCATCGCCATCATCGAACCGGCGCCGCATCTGCACTTTGAGACTGTCCAACTCATAGCAGATCAGGTCGATCGGCATCCCCACGGACAGATTGCTGCGCATGGTGGAGTCGAACGAGACCAGCACGCATTTCGCAGCGTCGGCCAGACTGGTCGAACGCGTGATCACGCGATCGATGATCGGCTTGCCATACTTCGTCTCGCCAGTCTGAAAATACGGCGTGTCGAGCCCGGCCTCGATGAAGTTGCCTTCCGAGTAGATGCGGAACAGCCGCGGGGACTCGCCGGCGATCTGTCCGCCGAGGATGAAGGAGGCGTTGAATCCGCCCTCGTTCGCCGCCAGGAATTTGCCGTCGCGATGGTCGATGTCGCGCATCGCGTCGGACACCAGCATCGCCACGTCGAACATGGTTCTGACATTCCAGAGGTTGGGCAAGCCTTCGGCGTCTGCGCGTTGCTTGAGCACGCTCGTCACCGCTTGCGTGCCGGCGAGATTGCCGGAGCTCAACAGCACGAGCACGCGCTCGCCGCGGCGCTCGAACACGGTCATCTTGCAGAACTTGGCGAAGTTGTCGACGCCCGCATTGGTGCGTGAATCGGACGCGAAGATCATGCCTCCGTCCAGCATCACGCCTACGCAATAAGTCATGTTCCTGTCCCATCCGCAAAAAGCCAGGTCGCCTAACCGCTGGCACCAGTTGGTCCGCCGGAAAAGAAAATCCCGCGCACCGTTTCCAGTGTGCGGGATTTTTGCTTCGACTGCGTCGCGCGCGAGCTTCGGTTTAGGTCTCGGTATCCAGGAAGCTGCGCAGCCGCTCGGAGCGCGACGGGTGGCGCAGCTTGCGCAACGCCTTCGCTTCGATCTGGCGAATGCGCTCGCGCGTGACGTCGAACTGCTTGCCGACCTCTTCGAGCGTGTGGTCGGTATTCATCTCGATGCCGAAGCGCATGCGCAGCACCTTCGCTTCGCGCGGCGTCAAGGTGTCGAGCACTTCCTTCGTCGCATCGCGCAGGCTGGTGTAGACCGCCGCTTCCACCGGCGCCATGGTGCTCTGATCTTCGATGAAGTCGCCCAGATGCGAGTCGTCGTCGTCGCCGATCGGCGTCTCCATGGAAATCGGCTCCTTGGAGATCTTCAGGATCTTGCGGATCTTCTCCTCGGGCATCTCCATCTTGGTGGCCAGGAGTGCGGGATCGGGCTCCTGCCCGGTCTCCTGCAGAATCTGGCGCGAGATACGGTTCATCTTGTTGATGGTCTCGATCATGTGCACCGGGATGCGGATGGTGCGGGCCTGGTCCGCGATAGAGCGCGTAATGGCCTGCCGGATCCACCAGGTGGCATAAGTCGAGAACTTGTAGCCGCGGCGATATTCGAACTTGTCCACCGCCTTCATCAGGCCGATGTTGCCCTCCTGAATCAGGTCGAGGAACTGCAGTCCGCGATTGGTGTACTTCTTCGCGATCGAGATCACCAGGCGCAGGTTGGCCTCGGTCATCTCGCGCTTGGCGCGGCGGGCCTTGGCCTCGCCGGTGGACATCTGGCGATTGATCTCCTTCAGATCGCGCACCGGGATGCCCACGCGCTTCTGCAGGTCGATCAGCCGCTGCTGATGCTCCAGGATGGCCGGCGCGAAGCGGGACAACGCCTCGCTGTACGGCTTGCGCGAGGTGATCTCGCGGCGCACCCACTCCAGGTCTTCCTCGTTGCCGGGGAAGAACTTGATGAAGTGAGTGCGCGGCATCGTGGCCTTGTCCACGCACAACTCCATGATGGCGCGCTCGTAGGAGCGCACTTCCTCGACCATCTTGCGCACGCTGTCGCACAGCGCCTCGATCTGCTTCGCGGAGAAGCGGATCATCATGAGCTCGCGCGGAGATGTCCTCCTGCGCCTTGATGTAAGGCTTGCCGCGCGGACCATGCTTGGCCAGCGCCTTGATCATCTTGGCGTAGAGCTGGCCGACGATGTCGAAGCGCTCGAGCGCAGCCAGCTTGAGCTGCAGCAGGCTGGCGCTCTGCGCCGCGGCAGCGGCGCCATCCTCGTCCTCGCCCTCCGCCGCATCGAGCTCTTCCTCGATGATCTCGTCCGCGATCTCGTCGCCGATGATCTCCTCGGCATTGGGATCGAGCAGACCGTCCACCACCTCGTCGACGCGCATCTCGTCGCGCTGAGACTTTCTCTCCCAGCTGCAGGATCTCGGCGATCGTGGTGGGGCAAGCGGAGATGGCCTGGATCATGTGGCGCAGGCCATCCTCGATGCGCTTGGCGATCTCGATCTCGCCTTCACGCGTGAGCAGCTCCACCGAGCCCATTTCGCGCATGTACATGCGCACCGGGTCCGTGGTGCGGCCGAACTCCGAGTCCAGCGTGGATACGGCAGCCTCGGCCTCCTCGACCGCATCCTCATCCGGTGCGGCAGGGGTGGAGTCGGACATGAGCAGCGCCTCGGTGTCCGGCGCCTCGTCGTACACCTGGATGCCCATGTCGTTGATCATGCTGATGATGTTCTCGATCTGCTCAGCATCCAGCATGTCGTCCGGAAGGTGGTCGTTGATTTCCGCATAGGTGAGGAAACCACGCTCCTTGCCCAGAACGATGAGGTTCTTGAGGCGCGTGCGACGTGCTTCCGCATCGTTCGGCAGAGCCTGGACCAGCTCCTTAGCGATTTCTTTGACCTTTGGTTCCTTTGCCATGGCCACCCTTATGACTGATTGCTTCGACAAGATTGTTTGCGCCGGACGAAACGGCTAAACGCGCGGAAAAACCGCACATTGTACTAAAAAACCCCTTCTCTAGTCGGTTTTGACCGCCTTTTCTCCGAGCGGTGCCCGCCTGAGCAGTACCCGCGCTTCCTGGCTCAGCTCCCCGGGGGAGGAAACTCCCTGGGCAACCTGGGTTGCGCGGGCTTCGTTCGCCTGATTTCTCAAGCCTTCGATCGCCCCGCGAACCTCGACCAGCAGCTCTTCGGCACTGAAATGCTGCAGATCGTGGACAGCCGGCATCAACCGCTGCACCGTCGCGTCGTGGTCCCGAGCCCGCAACAGCTCGATCGCGCCCGGGACGGTAAGGTCGCGGTCGAGGCCGCGCGATTCCTCGATCAGGTCGAACAGCGCGCTGGCCTCTGCACTCGAGGTCTGCGGGGAAGGCAGGCTCGACCGGCCACAGCTCCTTGACCAGCGTGGGCTCGGCCAGGACCCGTTCCAGCAGCCTGGCGTAGAAATCGGCGGTCTGCCTCTGGGAGCGTGACGGCGCGGACTGGATGCGCCTGGGCGTGCTGAGCTCGAAGCGTTCCTCGAGCTCGGCCTGCGAAATCCCGGCCAGCTCGGCCATCCGCTTGCGCAGCATGAGACCCAAGATGGGTGCAGATATCTGTTTCACAAGCGGCTTGGCATCCTGCAGGAACTTGGCGCGGCCCTCGGCGCTGGACATGTCGACGCGCTCGGTCAGCTCCTTCAGCGCGAACGCAGACAGTGGCATGGCCTGCTCGGCCACCAGCCGCTCGAACCCCTCCTTGCCCTCGCGCCGCACATAGCTGTCGGGATCGTCCTGCTCGGGGAGCAACAGGAATTTCAGCTGCTTGCCGTCCTGCAGCTGGGACAAGCTGTTCTCCAGCGCCCGCCAGGCAGCGCGCCGACCGGCGCTATCCCCATCGAAGCAGAACACGACTTCGTCGGCCTGGCGCAGCAGTTTCTGCACGTGCCAGGGCGTCGTGGCAGTGCCGAGCGTTGCCACCGCGTAGTCGATGCCGAACTGCGCGAGCGCGACTACGTCCATGTACCCTTCCACCACTACGACGCGGCCGGCTGCGCGGATTGCCTGTCGCGCCTGGAACAGGCCGTACAGCTCCCGGCCCTTCTCGAACAGCGGAGTCTCGGGTGAGTTGAGGTACTTGGGCTCGGACTTGTCCAGCACGCGCCCGCCGAACCCGATGACCTGCCCGCGCTGATTGACGATCGGGAACATGATGCGATCGCGGAAGCGGTCGTAACGCTTGCCCTCGTCGCCCTGGATCACGAGACCCGCCTCCACCAGCGAGCTCGCCTGATAATTCTCGAACGCGCCGGAGAGGCTCTGCCAGCCGGCTGGCGCGTAACCGACCTGGAAGCGGGCGGCGATTTCGCCGGTCAGCCCGCGACCCTTGAGGTAAGCGATGGCGATCTCCGACCGCTTCAGCTCGGATTTGTAAAACTGCGCGGCGCGCTGCAGCAGATCGGTCAGTTGTTCGGACTGCGCCTGCTTCGCCACCTCGTGCGCAGTGGGCGTGAATTCGGGAACCTTCATCCCGGTGCGCGCGGCAAGATCCTTCACCGCCTCGACATAGCCCATCCCGCTGTACTCGATGAGAAAGCCGATGGCGCTGCCATGCGCACCACAGCCAAAGCAATGGTAGAACTGCTTGGTCGGGCTGACGGTGAAAGAAGGCGTCTTCTCGCTGTGGAACGGGCAGCAGGCGACGAGGTTGGTGCCGGCGCGCTTGAGCGGGAGATAGGACTCGATCACGTCGACGATGTCGACTCGGCCCAGCAATTCCTGAACGAACGACTTTGGAATCATCGCAACGGTTTAGCCGGGCTCGCTCGACAGGGTCGGATGGCGCAAGGGATACGCGGCACTGCAACTCCCGGACGCCGCCGGAAACGTAAGGCGCCCTCGGCGCTAGGGACGATTCCATTATAGGTCGTTTTCTCCAGGCTTCCAGCACCGGCTGCACTGCACTCACCCGCACCTGACGCAACACGCGTCGTGCGAGCTGAGACTCAGGACCTAGGACGAGAGCTTGGTCTTGACCAGCCCCGAAACCTTGGCCATGTCGGCGCGGCCCGACAGTTTCGGCTTCAGCGCGGCCATGACCTTGCCCATATCCTGCGCTGACTTGGCGCCGGCCGCCGCGATGGCATCGGCGATCGCGGCTTCGATCTCGGCCTGACTACAGCGCCTGCGGCATGTAGGCGGTGAGAACCTGGACCTCGAACTTCTCGACATCCGCCAGATCCTGACGCCCGCCTGCCTCGTACTGGGCGATCGAGTCGCGACGCTGCTTGAGCATCTTGTCGATCACCGCGACCACGTCCGCGTCGGTCAGCTCGATCCGCTCGTCCACCTCGCGCTGCTTGATGGCCGCCAGCAGCAGCCGCACGGCAGACAGCCGCGCGGTGTCCTTGGCGCGCATGCCGCCTTCATGTCTTCGGTGATGCGTTCCTTCAGCGTCATGGATCGACGTCGAGTTACGCTGGTCCGAAATGCAGCGCGGCAGGGAAATCCCTGCCGCGAGCGTTTCCGTGCGGAAGTTTCTGTGCGGAAACGGGCTCAGTACATGCCGCGGCGGCAACTGCTGGCTGCGCAGGCGCTTGAAGTGCCGCTTGACGGCGGCCGCGCGCTTGCGTTTGCGCTCGGAGGTGGGCTTCTCGTAGAACTCGCGCGCCCGCAACTCGGTCAGCAGGCCAGTCTTCTCCACGGTGCGCTTGAAGCGGCGCATCGCGACTTCAAACGGTTCATTTTCCTTCACCCGCACAGTCGGCATAATTCCGTTTCCCTGATATTACGCAGTGGTGTCTTGAGATAAAGCCGCTCGGATTGAACCGGTCGGGCCTTTTGGAAAGTGCGAGAGTATAGCAGAACTACCCCCGCGGCTGCCAAGCCGGCCTGAGCCCAGACGGGGCGCCCCTGTAGAGACAATTCCCCTATGCTGGTGTTAGGCATCGAGACCTCCTGCGACGAAACCGGAGTCGCCCTGTACGACAGTCGACCCGGCGCAGGGCTGCTGGCACACGCCCTGTACTCCCAGGTCTCGATGCACGCCGAGTACGGCGGCGTAGTGCCCGAACTGGCGTCCCGCGATCACATTCGCCGGGTGCTGCCGCTGGTGCGCCAGGTGCTGGCCGAGAGCGGCACGCGAGCATCGCGGACCTGGGCGGGATCGCGTACACCCAGGGGCCCGGGTTGGCCGGCGCGCTGCTGGTCGGCGCCTCTGTCGCCGGCGCTATGGCCTTCACGCTGGGAATCCCCTCGATCGGTGTGCATCACCTGGAAGGCCACCTGCTCTCACCGCTGCTGTCGGGCGACCCGCCCCGCTTTCCGTTCGTCGCTCTGCTGGTGTCCGGCGGGCATACCCAACTCATGCGGGTGGATGGCATCGGACGCTACACGCTGCTCGGGCGAAACGCTGGACGACGCTGCCGGCGAAGCCTTCGACAAGACCGCACAGCTGCTGGGCCTGGGTTATCCCGGCGGACCGGCCGTGTCCCGGCTGGCCGAGCATGGCGACCCAACTCGCTTCAAGCTTCCGCGTCCGATGCTGACCAGCGCCGACCTCAACTTCAGCTTCAGCGGACTCAAGACCGCCGTACTCATCGCGCTGCGCCAGCGACCGGCCGATGATCAGTCGCGCGCCGATCTCGCAGCCGGCGTCGAGGCGGCGATCGTGGATGTGCTGACGCCAAAGGCCATGGCCGCGCTGGAGCAGACCGGGCTGGACGAGCTGGTGGTGGCCGGCGGCGTCGGCGCCAATCGGCTGCTGCGTCGCCAGCGGCTGTCCGAGGAAGCCGATCGGCAGCGGGTTGTACCGTGCGCTACCCGGAACTGGAGTTCTGCACCGACAACGGTGCGATGATCGCCTTTGCGGGCGCGCTGCGGCTGCGGCACGCGCCGCGCCCGCAACGACGTTTCACTGTCCGTGCACGGTGGGATCTGGAAGAGCTCGATCGCCGCGCGAGGCTAGCCTGCAGGGTCTGCCGGCGGCGTTTCAGCTGCGCTGGCCAAGTTGAGCTTGCCGCTCGTTGCCGGCAGAGCAGGCGCGTCGAGGTTGGCACGATGGCGCCAGATCACCAGTCGCAGCGATGATGACGATGGCACCGGTATCATGAGGCTCGAGCCCAACCGGCATTAGGACTCGCGATCGCCACGGTCCAGCCTGCCGCGGCGACGCTCGCCAGCGAGACATAGCGGGATAGCGCCACCACGCCGACGAATACCAGCAAGCCGGTCAGAGCTACCCATAGGCTCAAGCCCAGCAGGACTCCGAGGGCGGTCGACACGCCCTTGCCACCCTTGAATCCGAAGTACAGCGGGTACAGGTGGCCGAGGAACGCCGCCACACGGCAGGCAGCGATGGTCCCATCTCCGAAGCCGAACACAGGCGCGAAGGCGCGCGCCAGCAGGACCGCGACGAGCCCCTTCGCCGTATCGCCGATCAGGGTCAACAGCGCCGCCGCCTTCCTGCCGCTGCGCAGAACGTTGGTGGCGCCCGGGGTTGCCGGAACCGTAGGTGCGCGGATCGGGCAGACCGAAAGATCCAGCTCGCGACCATCGCGAAGGAGATGGAGCCGATCAGATACGCCGCGACCACGCAGACAAGAGAGGCGAGCATGGCCGGTATCTTACAATGTCGTCCGCAGCTCGCGTCGCACCGCCCAGGCAACCGCCCCCATGGATATCATCTCCATCCACGAATTCCGGGTCGAAACCCTGATCGGTTTCTACGAATGGGAACGCCGGTTGCCACAGAGCCTCGCAGCTCGACCTGGAGTTCGCCATCCCGACCAGCAATGCCGGGCGCAGCGATCGCCTGCGCGACACCATCGACTATGGCGCGGTGGTTGAGCGCCTGCGCGAATCGCTGTCGACACACCCATTTCATCCTGCTGGAGCGGCTGTGCGAGCACGTCGCCGACGTGCTGCAGACGACTTCAAATCCCCCTGGGTGCGCGTGAGCGCAACCAAGATCGGGGCGCTCCGCGGGGTGAAACGGGTGGGAGTGACGATCGAGAGAGGGGCGAGGGGCTTAACCCGGGTCGGTTGCTCAAGTGCGCCCTCAGCCGCGCGGGATGGTGCTTCGCATGCAACTGCTTCAACCGCTCCCGCGCCACGTGCGTGTAGATCTGCGTGGTCGAGATGTCCGCGTGCCCGAGCAGCAGTCTGCACCACGCGCAGGTCGGCGCCGTGGTTCAGCAGATGGGTCGCGAAGGCGTGGCGCAGCGTGTGGGGTGAGATGGCCCGGTGGATGCCGGCCTGGGCTGCGTAGCGCTTGATCAGGTGCCAGAAGGCCTGGCGCGTCATGGCGTGCCGCGCGCGGTGACGAATAGCGCGTCGCTCTGCCTTCCATCGAGCAGCGGCGGCCGCGCTTCACCTACGTACCGCTGCACCCAGTCCAGCGCGACCTCGCCCACCGGCACCAGCCGCTCCTTGCTGCCCTTGCCGAGTATGCGCACCACTCCCATGTCGTGCGACAACTGCGCCAGCCTGAGCGAGATCAGCTCGGAGACCCGCAACCCGCTGGCATAGAGGACCTCCAGCATGGCCCTGTCGCGCAGCCCCAGCGGGGTCTCCACTCGGGGCGCAGCCAGCAGCCGCTCCACATCCTGTTCGGTCAGGCTCTTGGGCAGGCCGCGCGGGCGCTTGGGCGCAGTCGATATTGAGCGTGGGGTCGGCTGCGAGCTTTCCCTGCCGGACGGCGAACTGGTAGAAGCGCTTGAGGCTCGACAGCAGGCGCGCGCGTAGAGCTGGGCCGCGCCTTGGCCTGGAACCGATGCGCCAGGTAGCCGAGCAGGTCGGCGTGCGCCGCCTCGAGCAGCCCCGCGTCGCGCGTTCTGCTGCAACCAGGCGGCGAACTGGCTGCAGGTCGCGGCGATAACTGTCCAGCGTGTTGCGCGCGAGTCCGTCCTCCAGCCACAAGCTGTCGCTGAACTCGTCCAGCAGCGGCTCGGCGGACGAGGCGTTGTGCACGCTAGTCGACCGCACCTTCGTGTCGCAGCAGCCAGCGCTTGATCTCGAGCGGCTTGCCGCCCCGGCTGTGCATGAAGCCGCCCAGTCCGCTGCTCGCCACAACGCGATGGCAGGGGATCAGCAACGGGATGCGGTTCGCGCCGCAGGCAGTGCCCACCGGCCGCGGGGCGGAGCCGATCTCGTTGCGCCACCTCGAGGTAGCTCAGCGTCGCACCACGCGGAATGGCGCGCACCGCCTCCCACACTCGCTGCTGGTACTCGGTGCCCTGCCATTCGAACGGCAGATCGAGGCGAAACCCGGGATCGTCGAAGATACGCGTTGAGCTGACGGCAGACTTCGCGCGAGAACGCATCGACGGGCTTGAGCGTCGCCGCGCCCAGCGGCAGGTACTCGATCTCGGTCAGGTGCTCGCCGCGCGTGCGGATGCCAAGTACAGCGAACGGCGCTTCCAGTCTCGCGCTGTAGCCTTCGAGCATCGCCTATCCTCGGTACGGACACCCGTGCAAAGATTGTAGCAACGAACCGCCATCCCAATAAGAAGGGGCGGCTTTGTGGGCCGCCCCTTGAACAGACACTTGGTCGGCCCCAGGAACCGAGCCGCGCAGATCTAAGGTCTCTCAGCTGCCTGGTTCGGCGTCGCCGGCGCTGGATTCGGCTGCGCCGGTGCCGGGCTTCTCGGCGCTGTGCAGCTTCTCGCGAATGCGCGCCGACTTGCCGGAGCGCTCGCGCAAGTAATACAGCTTGGCACGGCGCACGTCACCGCGGCGCTTGACCTCGATGCTGGCGATCAGCGGCGAATAGGTCTGGAACGTGCGCTCCACGCCTTCGCCCGAAGAGATCTTGCGCACGATGAAGGAGGAATTCAGACCGCGGTTGCGCTTGGCGATCACCACGCCCTTCGTAGGCCTGGACGCGCTTGCGATCGCCTTCGACCACGTTCACGTTGACCACGACCGTGTCGCCCGGCGCGAAGGCCGGGACGGTCTTGCCCAGCCGCGCGATCTCTTCCTGCTCGATCTTCTGAATCAGATTCATCGTCGTTCGCTCCTGAACATCAGGTTGCGCGCGCGGTTTCCTGCTCTTGCGCCTCGCGTTTGTATTCTTCCAGCAGCGCCTGCTGCTCCGCGCTCAACTTCAGCTTCGCCAGCAATTCCGGCCGCCGGCTCCAGGTGCGCCCGAGCGACTGCTTCAACCGCCAGCGCTCGATCTCCGCGTGGTTGCCCGACATCAGCACCGCCGGCACCGGGACGCCTTCGTACACTTCCGGTCGCGTGTAATGCGGACAATCCAGCAGCCCATGCACGAACGAATCCTGCGTCGCCGACTCGCGCGTCTCCCAGCACGCCGGGGATCTGCCGGATCAGCGCATCCATCAACGCCATGGCGGGCAGCTCGCCGCCGGACAGCACGTAGTCGCCGATCGACACCTCGTAGTCCGACCTGGCGCGCGACCAGACGCTCGTCCACGCCTTCGTAGCGCCCGGCCAGCAGGATCAAGCCCTCCTGCCGGCCCAGCTCGACCACCAGCGCATGATCCAGCAGCCGTGCCCTGGGGCGTGAAGTAGACCACCTTGGAATCCTTCACACCGCAGCTGCGCTGGCGCTGGCGTGCGGCCTTCAGCGCCTTCTCCAGCGGCTCCGGCATCATCACCATGCCCGGCCCGCCGCCGTACGGTCGATCATCCACCGAACGGTAAGCATTGGTGCTGAAATCGCGCGGATTCCACAGCACCAGCTCGTACAGCCCGCCTCTCGAACGCCCGGCGCGTCACCCCCGAGCGGGTGATGGCGTCGAACATCTCCGGAAACAGGGTAACCGCGTCAAAGTGGATCAAAAGTCCGCACCCCAATCCACGACCAGCCGACCCGCCGGCCACATCCACCGATACCACCACCGCCTCGACGAACGGGATGAGCCGTTCGCGCTCGCCCTGCGACCACCAACACCTGATTGGCGCCGGTTTCCAGCAGCCCCGCGACGCGGCCCAGCGCCACGCCCTCGACGGTTCGACCACGTCCAGCCCGATCAGCTCGCTCCAGTAGTACTCGCCCTCTCCGACTGGCCGGCAACGCGCTGCGCGGAACCGCAACCTCCCGGCCCTTCAGCGCGGCTGCCGCATCGCGGTCGTCGCAGCCTGACAGCTTGGCGATGAGCGAGCGGCCGTGCACCGCGCCCTCCTCGACCTTGTTCTCGCCCCAGCCGACCGTCCTCGCCAGCCACCAAGTCCGGATAATCGAGCAGGCCGTCCATCGACTGCGGTGAACGTCTGAACCTTGATCCAACCCTTGATCCCGAACGCCCCGGCAATCGCGGCCCATCACGACCATCGCCGACGCTCGTCAGAGCGTCCCGACCGCCTGCCGACGGCTCGGATCAACTCGATCGAGCGCGCGTCAGTCTTGAGCGGGCTGCGCGACTTGAGTGCGGCCTCCGAACTGCTTGACGAGCCGGGCGACGGTGTCGCTCACCTTGCGCGCCCTTGCCCTGCCAATGCGTCAGGCGATCCATCGAGATACGCAGCGATTCCCGCCCTGCCGGCGCCTTGGGATCGTAAAAGCCCAGCGCTCGATGAACCGGCCATCGCGTGGATCGCGGCGAGTCGGCCACCACCACGTTGAAGAATGGGCGCTTCTTGGCCCCGCCGCGCGCCAGTCTGATCACCACCATGGGTCTGATCCTTCGTTTAGCGAAGCCGGCGATTTTAAGTCGGTTTTCAGCCATTTGCAAGCCAAAAGCGCGAGCGCGACGAGCGCTCAGCGGCTGGCCGCAGTCGCGGGTCGCCGTTGTGGAACACCTGATCGAGGAAGGTCACGATGATCGTGGTCAGCTCGTCTTCCCTGCCTTCGAAGAAGTGCAGCGCCTCCGGGCACCACCACCTGGTCCGAGCCCTTGATCTTCATGATCTGCTTCTTGCGCTCGTAGGCGCCGACCTGGGTGATCTCCCAGTCCTTGCTGCCGAACACGTCCAGCACCGGGATCTTGATGCGGAACATCTCCTCCAGCCCGTTGATGATGCCGACGAACACCCAGGCCTTGACCGTCTTGTCGTCGGTCTTGATCAGATACTGATTGGCCATCGCCGCGCCCAGGCTGTGCGAGACGATGGCGATGTTCTTGTACCCCTTGGCCTTGAGAAAGTCCGCGGCGATCTGGAAGCGCTCGGCCGCGTCCGGGATACGTGTACAGGTAGTCCCCGATCTTGGCTCCGCCGCCGAGCACGGGAAGCTGGATCGCCAGCGTGGTGTAGCCCTGCTCGGCGATCTTGGTGCGCAAAATGCCATACAACTCGTAATCCGGGCTCCAGCCGCGACCATGCGCCAGGATCACCGCGCCGCGCGCATTCTTGGCTTCGGTGTACAGCGCCGAGGAACTTGTGGCCCTCCTTCTGCTTCAGCCAGACGGCATCGCCCACCATCAGGCTCGGGAGAATCTGGTCGGCCCAGCGCTGCTCGCGCTCGTAGTCCTGCGCCCCAGGCAAGCCCGGACAGACAGAGACAGGCGAGGGCAATCAGCAGGCGCATGCAATGGGCTCCGTGGCAGGTTCACTCGGCGAGGCGCATTGTACAGCCACAGCTCGACGCCCCTTGGACACGCTGAACAGGTTTGACTCGGAGCGCCCGCCGTGTTCATGGTCACCGCATGCCCGGCAGCATGCCGCGCATGGAGCGCATCATCTTCTGCATGCCGCCTTTGCTCATCATCTTCATCATCTTCTGCATCTGCTCGAACTGCTTGAGCAGGCGATTGACCTCCTGCACCGGCACTCCCGCGCCGGCTGGCGATCCGGCGCTTGCGCGAGGCCTTGATCAGCTCCGGCTTGGTGCGCTCGGCGGGCGTCATGGAGTCGATGATGCCGATGGTGCGGTTGATCACCTTCTCGTCCACGTTGGCGCCCTGCGCCAGTTGGCCGAGCTGCGCGGGCAGCTTGTCCATCAGCGCCGCTCAACCCGCCCATCTTCTTCATCTGCAGCATCTGGGACTTGAAGTCCTCGAGGTCGAAGCCTTTGCCGCTCTTGACCTTCTTGGCGAGCTTCTCGGCCTCTTCCAGGTCGACGCTGCGGCGCGCTTCCTCCACCAGGCTCAGCACGTCGCCCATGCCGAGGATGCGTGAGGCCATGCGCTCGGGGTGGAAGGGCTCGAGGTTGGCGAGCTTCTCGCCCACACCGACGAACTTGATCGGCTTGCCGGTCACGTGCCGCACCGACAGCGCGGCGCCGCCGCGGGCGTCGCCGTCGAGCTTGGTCAACACCACCCCGGTCAGCGGCAGCGCGTCGCCGAACGCCTTGGCCACGTTGACCGCGTCCTGGCCCTGCATGGCATCGACCACGAACAGCGTCTCGACCGGCTTCAGCGCGGCGTGCAGCGCGCGGATCTCCTGCATCATCGCCTCGTCGATCGCCAGACGCCCGGCAGTGTCGACGATCATGACGTCGTAGTAGTGCTTGCGGGCGTAGTCGAGCGCCGCCTCGGCGATGGCCACCGGCTTCTGATCCGGCGTCACTGGAAAGAAGTCGACTGCCGAGCTGCGCGGCCAGCGTGCGCAGCTGGTCGATCGCCGCCGGACGATAGACGTCGCAGCTCACCAGCAACACCTTCTTGCGCATCTCCTCGCGCAGCAGCCGCGCCAGCTTGCCGCTGGTCGTCGTCTTGCCCGAGCCCTGCAGGCCGGCCATCAGGATCACCGCTGGCGGCATGGTGGCCAGATCGAGCGGGACATTGGCCTCGCCCATCAAGGCGGTGAGTTCCTCGAACACCACGCCCACCACCGCCTGGCCAGGGGTAAGGCTGCCGACTACGTCCTGGCCGAGCGCACGCTCCTTCACGCGCGCGATGAAGTCCTTTACCACCGGCAAGGCGACGTCGGCCTCCAGCAACGCTACGCGCACCTCGCGCAGCGCGTCCTGGACGTTGGACTCGGTGAGCCGCGCTTGGCCGCGCAGCGTCTTGATCACACCGGAGAGACGATTGGTCAGGTTGTCGAACATGAGCGGGATTCAGGCTGGGTTGAAGGACGCGCTGGGAAACTCGCCAACTCCCGAGCGGGAAACTGCCGGCAGGGGATGATGTAGACTCTCCGGACTTTGCGCGCGAGACCTGACGCGCGAGTGCCATGCCTGAAATTCTACCCTATCTGCTGTGCTCGGCCCTGTATGCCGCAGTCGCCGTGCTGCTCGCGGGTGCGATGTCGCGGCCGGCGCTACAGCGGCCGCTCGGCGCAGCGCACGCTGCACCTGGCCGCTGCGCTGCCGCTGATCGCTGCATACCGCTCTGCTGTACCGCTCGGTGTTCGCGGCCGGGCAGATGTACCTGGGCGTCGGCAACGCGATGTCGGTGATCATCTGGCTCACCGTGCTCATCTACTGGGTGGGCGGCTTCTTCTACCGCCTCGAAGGCCTGCAGGTGCTCATCGCTGGCGCGGCTGCGCTCCTGGTGTGGTCGCCGCTCGCTGTTTCCGTCCATGCGCCCGCTCTCCCACACCGATCTGCCCGCCTTCCGGCTGCACCTGGTCATCTCACTGCTGGCCTATAGCCTGTTCACCATCGCCTCGCTGCAGGCGCTGATGATGGCGGTGCTGGAGCGGCGCTTGCACGGCGGCCGGCTGCCGCTGTTCCTGCAATCGCTGCCGCCCCTGCTGACCATGGAGCGCCTGCTGTTCCGGATCATCGCGATGGGTTTCTTGCTGCTCACGCTTGACCCTTGGCAGCGGCATGCTGTTCTCCGAAGAGCTGTTCGGTCAGCCGCTCAAGTTCACACACAAAGTCGTGTTCGGGATCCTCGCCTGGTGCATCTTCGCCGCCCTGCTGACCGGGCGCCAGATCTACGGATGGCGCGGGCGCGCTGGCCCTGCGCTGGACCTTGGCCGGATTCCTCGCGCTCGTGCTGGCCTACATCGGCAGCAAGTTCGTGCTCGAAATCATCCTTCACCGCTAGTCCCGAGCTTTCTTGACAGCTCGCGTTTTTGCGCACCGATACTGATTTCGTGTTCGTCTGCGCGAGGTAAGCCCCTTGGACGAGATCCCGCTGCACTCGCTGCTGGTCGCTTTCGTCGTTCTACTCCTCATCTCCGCGTTTTTCTCCATCTCCGAAACCAGCATGATGGCGCTCAACCGCTACCGGTTGAAGCACCTCGCCAAGACCGGCAATCGCGGCGCCAGACTAACCGCCAAGCTCCTGGCCCAGATCGACAAGCTGCTGGGCGTTGTCCTGCTGGGCAGCAACCGGTCAACGCCGGAGTCGCATCGCTCGGCACCGTCATTGCATTCCGCGTGCTGGGAGAGCGCGAGGTGGGGCTGGCCATCGCCACCGGGGCGGTGACGTTCTTTCTGCTGGTGTTCAGCGAGATCACCCCGAAGGTGATCGGCGCCGCGTACCCGGAGCGCATCGCCTTTGCCGCAGCCTACGTCCTGACTCCGTTGCTGCGCGTGCTGACTCCGCTGGTGTGGTTCATCAACTTGTTCGTCAGAGCGCTGTTGTCGTTGCTGCGCCTGAAACCGCAAGCTGCGGCCCAGGGTACCTCCATCAGTCTCGAGGAGCTGCGCACGCTGGTGCTGGAAGGCGGTCATTTCATCCCGCCCAAGCACCAGAAAATCCTGCTTAATCTTTTCGACCTGCAGTCGATAACCGTGGATGACCTGATGACCCCGCGCAGCCAGATCGAAGCGATCGACATCGACGCCCTGCCCGAGGACCTCAAGCGCCAGATCGGCACCAGCAACCATACCCGTCTGCCGGTGTCCCGCGGGAGCCTGGACAACATCATCGGTGTGCTGCATGTGAGGAAGGTGCTCAACCTGGGTGCCGATGACATCCGCGCCGAAACGCTTATGCAACTCATGCGGCCCCCATATTTCGTTCCCGCCGGCACGCCGCTGCTCGCCCAACTGCACAACTTCCAGGAGGAGGAAGAGCGCCTGGGCCTGGTGGTAGACGAATACGGAGAGCTGATGGGCCTGATTACGCTGGAGGACCTGCTCGAGGAGATCATTGGCGAGTTCACGACCCATTCGCCGCTGCAGGCGGGTGGGATCACGCGTCAGGAAGACGGGAGCGTGCTGGCCGAGGGCGTGACACCGCTGCGGGAGCTCAACCGCAAGCTCGGCACCCATTTCCCGTTGGACGGTCCAAAAACGCTGAACGGGCTGATCCTGGAGCACCTGGAGGACATTCCGGAGCCGGGTACCGCAGTGAAAATCGCCGGGCATCCGATCGAGATCGTCCAGACACAGGATCGGGCGGTGCGCTCAGCGCGGATCTATCCGCCCCATCGGCCAAAGTGACCAATGGGTGCGCGCTTTACAATCCAGCCGCTAGCCAGCATTATCCTTAAGTGAATTCGGGGTTCGAGTCGTTAAATGGTTGCTGCAGCGACACAAAGTCAACTGTCCGGCCTGGGTCGAGCGATGGTCCAGAAGGGGCTGCTCGCGGAGCGTGAAGCCGAGCAGCTGCAGGTCAAAGCCAACGAGGCCGGGGTCACGTTCGTCGAGGAGTTGATCGCGGCCAAGAAGTTCGGCGAGGCGGAGGTGGCCGACTTCGCCGCCCAGACGTTCGGTTTCCCGCTGATCGACCTGGCCGGCTTCGAGACGGACCACCTGCCGGTAAAGTTCATCGAGGCCAAGGCCTTGCAAAGCCGGCGGGCGCTGCCGCTGTATGTGCGCGGGAACCGCCTGTTCGTCGGCATCTCCGACCCGACCAACCGGGCGGCGATGGATCAGATCAAGTTCCAGACCGGGCTGCACGTCGAACCGATCGTGGTCGAGGATACCAAGCTCGGCAAGATCATCGAGCGGCTGCTCACCGCTGCTGGCGTCAACCTCAAGGACTTGGCCGACGAGGAGATGGCGGCCGATCTGACCGAGGCAGAGCCCGAGGCGGTGCCCGAGGCGGCGACGGTCGAGATCGACGACGCGCCAGTGGTCCGCTACATCCAGAAAATCCTGCTCGACGCTATCAGCAGCGGGGCCTCCGACATCCATTTCGAGCCTTACGAGAAGATCTACCGCATCCGCTACCGCGTCGACGGCGAGCTATACGAGATCGCTACCCCGCCGCTGGCCATCAAGGATAAGGTCGCCTCCCGTATCAAGGTAATCTCGCGGCTGGACATATCGGAAAAGCGCGTGCCCCAGGACGGACGCATGAAGCTCGTGCTGTCCAAGCAACGCACAATCGACTTCCGCGTCAGCACGTTGCCCACGCTGTTCGGGGAAAAGCTGGTGCTGCGTATCCTCGACTCTGCCAACGTGCAGCTCGGCATCGAGGCGCTGGGTTATGAGCCGGAGCAGAGGGATGCGTTGCTGACCGCCATCAACCGGCCCTACGGCATGATCCTCGTTACCGGCCCTACCGGCTCCGGGAAGACGGTATCGCTGTACAGCTGCCTAAACCTTCTCAACCAGCCGGGCACCAATATCTCGACCGCAGAGGACCCGGCGGAAATCAACCTGCCAGGCATCAATCAGGTCAACATCAACGAGAAAGCTGGCCTGACTTTTGCGGTAGCTCTCAAGGCTTTTCTGCGCCAGGACCCAGACGTAATCATGGTCGGTGAGATCCGCGACCTCGAAACAGGCGAAATCGCGATCAAAGCCGCGCAAACCGGGCACCTGGTTTTGTCCACGCTGCATACGAACGACGCACCTACGACCTTGACCCGCCTGATGAATATGGGCATAGCCCCGTTCAACGTCGCCACCTCGGTGATGCTGATCACCGCTCAGCGCCTGGCGCGCAAACTGTGCACGAACTGCAGACGGCCGGTGGACATCCCCAGGCCAGCGCTGCTGCGCGCGGGATTCACCGAGCAGGAGCTGGACGGGAGCTGGCGGCCGTACATGCACGTCGGCTGCGAGGCCTGCAAGAATTCGGGGTACAAGGGGCGTACCGGTCTTTACCAGGTGATGCCCATCAGCGAGCAGATCAACACGATCATCATGAAGAACGGCAATGCCATCGAGATCGCCGCCCAGGCCAAGCGCGAAGGGGTCAAGGACATGCGCCAGGCCGGTCTGGTCAAGGTCAGGCAGGGCATCACCTCCTTGGAAGAGGTGGAAGCGGTCACGAACGAATAGTCTGGAGACAAAACCATCATGGCAACTGCAGCTGCTGCAAGCCCCGGCCGTCGGGACGTAAAGGAAGTTACCTACTCGTGGGAAGGGCGCGATCGCTCGGGCAAGATCGTCAAGGGCGACATGCGCGCGAGCGGCGAGGCCGTGGTCCAGTCCACCCTGCGCCGGCAGGGCATTGCGGTCATCAAGATCAAGCGGCAGCGCGCCGGAATGGGCGGCAAGATCAGCGAGAAGGACATCACCTTGTTCACCCGCCAGCTCGCCACCATGATGAAGGCCGGTGTGCCGCTGCTGCAGGCTTTCGACATCGTCGGCAAGGGCCACGCCAACCCGGCGGTGGGCAAGCTGTTGCTCGACGTGAAGACCGAGGTGGAGACCGGCAGCGCGCTGCACCAGGCGTTCCGCAAATATCCGCTCTACTTCGACGCGCTGTTCTGCAACCTGGTGGGAGCGGGTGAGGCAGCCGGTATTCTCGATTCCCTGCTGGATCGGCTGGCCACCTACAAGGAAAAAATTCTCGCCATCAAGAGCAAGATCAAGGCCGCGCTGTTCTACCCGGTCTCGATCATCGTGGTGGCATTCATCATCACCGCGGTGATCATGATCTTCGTGATCCCCGCGTTCAAGGACCTGTTTCAGAATTTCGGCGCGGACCTTCCGGCACCGACCCTGTTCGTGATGGCGGTATCCGACTTCTTCGTCCACTACTGGTGGGCCATCTTCATCGGCGGGGGCGGCGGCATCTGGTTCTTCTTCTACACCTGGAAGCGCTCGGTCAAGATGCAGGCGTTCATGGACCGGCTGATCCTGAAGATACCGGTGTTCGGCGATCTCGTCCGCAAGGCGACCATCGCGCGCTGGACGCGCACACTGTCCACCATGTTCGCTGCCGGCGTGCCGCTGGTAGAGGCGCTGGATTCGGTGGGTGGAGCCTCGGGCAACTACGTCTACGCGCAAGCCACCAGGAAAATCCAGCAAGAGGTAAGCACCGGTACCAGCTTGACCGTGGCCATGCAGAACAGCAACGTGTTCCCCAACATGGTGATTCAGATGGTCGCGATCGGCGAGGAGTCGGGCGCGCTCGACGCGATGCTGGGCAAAGTCGCCGACTTCTTCGAAGCCGAGGTGGACGACGCCGTGGACGCTCTGTCCAGCCTGATGGAGCCGATGATCATGGTGGTGCTGGGCACGCTGATCGGCGGCATGGTGATCGCCATGTATCTGCCGATCTTCAAGATGGGTCAGGCGGTTTAACCTGGCGCGCCTGGCGAGTGCTGCTCGCCAGGCAGCAGTCCCGGGGCTCGCGTCCCCAGTGCGGAGTGCCGACGCCGGGTCCATCGTGCAGCCCGGCCCTCGCTACTCGCGACCCGTCCTAAGAAATTCCCGGCTCTCGGAACTCTTTCATGATCGAACTGTTTCAGTCCTCCCCGGCCGCGCTCACCGCAGTTGCCGTGCTGCTCGGCTTGCTCGTAGGGAGCTTTCTGAACGTGGTCATTCATCGGATGCCGCAGATGCTGGGTCGCGAATGGCGCGCGCAGGCGGTGGACGTGATATGCGAGTGGGCGCAGGAGAGCGAGGCGCCGGAGGTGCTGCGCAAGGCCGGCACAGGCCTCGCCGACGTGCGCCAGTCGCTGGCTGCGGCGCCGCGCTACAACCTGGTCATCCCCCGCTCCGCTTGCCCGCAGTGCGGGCACCGGATCACCGCTCTGGAGAACATCCCGCTGCTGAGCTGGCTCTGGCTGCGTGGGCGCTGCGCCAGTTGCAGGGCATCCATCGGCGCGCGCTATCCGCTCGTCGAGGCGATCACCGGCGTGATCTCCGGTTACGTGGCTTGGCGCTTCGGCTTCAGCTTGGCCACCGTGGGTGCGCTCCTCTTCTGCTGGGCCCTGATCGCAGCCACCTTCATCGACTTCGATACCCAGCTGTTGCCCGACGATATCACCCTGCCACTGCTGTGGGCGGGCCTGCTGTTCAATCTGGGAACGACGTTCACGCCGCTGCCGTCCGCGGTGATAGGCGCGACAGCCGGCTATCTCGCGTTGTGGACCGTGTACTGGGTGTTCAAATACGCCACCGGGAAGGAGGGCATGGGCTACGGCGACTTCAAGCTGCTCGCCGCCATCGGCGCGTGGCTGGGCTGGAAGATGCTGCCCGCGGTGATCTTGCTGTCATCCCTGGTCGGAGCGGTCGTGGGACTGTTGCTGATCTGGCTGGCCAAGCACGGTCGGCAGGTTCCGATTCCCTTCGGCCCCTACCTGGCGGCTGCTGGCATCATCGCGTTGTTCTGGGGTGAGGCCATCAACCGCGCCTATTTGCACAGCTTCTGAGCCGTGGCCACGACTCGACCCGAGAAACTTGCCGGCATAGTCTCTGCGACGACGCCGGCGCAACCGGTGATCGGCGTGACGGGCGGGATTGGCTCAGGGAAGAGCACCGCGGCGCAACTGTTTCGAGAGCGCGGGGCCGATCTGCTGGACACCGATGCCATCGCACACGAGCTCACGCGCCCGGGACAGCCTGCTGTTCGTCAGATCACCGAGCGCTTCGGCCGGGACTACCTCGCCGCCGATGGCTCGCTGGAGCGGGCAGCGCTGCGCGGCCGCGTGTTCTCGGATCCCGCCGCTAGACGGGAGCTCGAGGGAATTCTTCACCCGCTGATTCGGCGCGAGGTCGAAGTGCGCGTGCGAGCGTGTACCGGACCCTATGTGCTGGTGCTGGTTCCGCTGCTGGTCGAGAGCGGCGGATACCGCGATCTGCTGGATCGCGTGCTGGTAGTGGATTGCGACGAAGCGCTCCAAGTGCAGCGCACCATGCAGCGCAGCGGCCTGACCGAGGGCGAGGTACGTGCCATCATGCAAACGCAGGCGAGCCGCGCCGCTCGGCTGGCGCTGGCAGACGACGTCATCCACAACGACGGCGGCCTCGCCGAGCTCGCGCGCCAGGTCGAAGCGCTCGATACCCGTTACCGCGCTCTGAGCAGGATCGGATGAGCCCGCACACGCCCGCGCCGAGTTTATTTTTGTATCGATTTAGGGAATACTGCCGGAATTCCTGTCGTTCCGGCTTGCCTGCGCTGTGATCAGCTACGACTTCCCGCTGAACGAGCGAATCCGCACCCTGCTGCGCATGGAGGCCCTGTACGAGCGGGTGCACTTCTTCACCGGCAAGGAGCACCCGCTCGAGCATCACGCGGCCCTGCTGTCCCTGTTCGAGATCCTCGATGTCGCCGGCCGCGCCGATCTCAAGTCCGAGATGATGCAGGAGCTCGAGCGTCAGAAGCAGACGCTGTCTGCCTTGCGCAGCAACCCCGCGATCTCGGAGGAGGCGCTGAACAGCATACTCTCCGACATCGACCGCGCCGTATCCGAGCTGTTCCAGTCATCGGGCAAGACCGGCCAGGGGCTGCGCGAGAACGAATGGCTGATGGGAATCAAGCAGCGCTCGGCCATCCCCGGCGGCGTGTGCGAGTTCGACCTGCCCTCCTATCACTACTGGCTGCACCAGCAGCCTGCGGCGCGGCGCGCCGACTTGGCGGCTTGGCTCGCGCCATTCCTTCCGATGCAGGACGGGATCAGCATCATCCTGCGCATCCTGCGCGAGAGCGGCCGCAGCAGCCAGCAGATGGCCGCCCAGGGTCTCTACCAGCAGATGATGGGCGGGCGCGTGGCGCAGCTGCTCCGGCTGCGCCTGGAGGACAGCTTCGACTGCGTTCCCGAGGTGAGCGCCAACAAGTACGCACTCAATATCCGCTTCACGATCACTGGTGATAGCCAGCGGCGCGTGGCGCAAGTCGACATTCCGTTCGAGCTGACGTTTTGCAATCTTTGAGATGGCCCAGGAAGGCAAACCGCGCATGGTCAGCTGCCCGCGATGCGGCAAGGCGACGCCCTGGACTTCTGCCAACGCCTACCGGCCATTCTGCTCCGAGCGGTGCAAGCTGATCGACCTCGGCGCCTGGGCCACGGAGTCCTACCGCATCCCCACGCCCGACCCGGAGCCGGACCAGTCCGAAGGGAAAGACTGACCGCGCGTCGCAGACCACGCCCCTCGGATCATCGCAATGCCCTGCGCCCCGGCATGGCAGGCAATGCCGAAGTGCTGCAGGGTCATGCCACCCAGCGCATACACCGGCAGGCAGTACCCACGAATCATCGTTTCGAAGCGCTCCAAACCCATGGGCGTCGCCGCCAGATGACTCGCGGTCTCCAGCACCGGACCCAGCACCACGTAGTCAAGACCGAGCGCAGCGGCGTGCGCCAACTCCCGTTCGTCATGACACGAGGCGCCGCACCAGGGCAGCCCGGGACGGTGTGAGGCCAGGAGGAGCTGCGCCGAGGTCAGATGCAAGCCGTCTGCGCCGGAGCTGCGCGCGAGCTCCTCGTCGCTGTTGACCAGTGTGATGGCACCGGCGCGACGGCAACGACGCAGCACCTCGGCGGCAAAGATACGCCGCTGATCCGGCGCCATCTGCTTTTCGCGCACCATGACCATCCGCAGCCCCTGTCGAAGGGCGAGGTCGAGCCGATCGAGCAGGGCAGGCTCACCGCGCTCGTAGGCATCGGTAATGCCCAACACCGGCGGGAGCGCAAGTGCGCGCAGGATCGGCCCGTTTGCCGGCAACACCGGCGCAACGTCGAGCTCGGGCACGCGCTGCCAGCTGAAGGCCTGGCCCTCGCGCGAGTGAGGTTCGCCCTCCCACCCCAGTACCCGGAAGAAGTTGAGCCGCACATGTGCGTGCGGGTAGACGTACTCGCGCGTGATCCACGGGTATGCGCTAGTGATCTCGATCCCCAGCTCTTCGTGCAGCTCGCGCTTCAGGGCCGCGACCGCCGGCTCGCCGGGTTCCACCTTGCCGCCCGGAAACTCCCAGTAGCCCGCGTAGACCTTGCCCGCCGGACGCTGCGCCAGAAGGAACCGGCCGCGGGAATCGAGCACCACTGCGGCGGCGACCTCCACCGGACGCGTGGTCGCTTGGCTTGCCATGCCGCTGGACTGAAAGATGAGCCGGCCGCGGTCAACCCGCGCGCGGGCCGATGCCGTGCCGGCCAGCCCAGTCGCGGGCGAACTGCGAGGCGATGCGCCCGCTGCGTGAGCCGCGCTGCAGCGCCCACTGCAGCGCTTCCCGGCGCGCATCGTCGCCATCCGCGACGCCGTACTGGTCGAGCCAGTAGCGCACGATGCTCAGATACTCGTCCTGATCGAACGGATAGAACGATACCCACACGCCGAAGCGCTCGGACAATGAGATCTTCTCCTCCACGCTTTCGCCCGGATGGATCTCGTCGCCCACGTACTTGGTCTCCAGGTTCTCGCGCATGTACTCCGGCATCAGATGGCGCCGGTTCGACGTGGCATAGATCAATACGTTGTCCGGCGTGGCCGCGACCGAGCCGTCCAGCACGGCCTTCAACGAGGTATAGCCGGGCTCGTCGGCGCTGAAGGACAGGTCGTCGGAGAACAGAACGAACCGGAACGGCTGGCCTGCCAGTGCCTCGATGATGTCCGGCAAGTCCATCAGGTCGTGCTTATCGACTTCGATCAAGCGCAGGCCGTCGTCTGCGTATTGGTTCAACAACGCCTTCACCAGCGAAGACTTGCCGGTGCCGCGCGCGCCCGTGAGCAATACGTTGTTCGCCGGCAATCCTCGCACGAACTGCCGCGTGTTCTGGTCCACCAATGCTTTCTGCCGGTCGATGCCCTGCAAGTCCTGCAGCCTGATCCGGTGCGGATGCGCGATCGACTGAAAATACCCGCGACCGTTGCGGCGGCGCCAGCGGAAAGCCCGGTCGGCCCCGAAATCCGGCCCGCGCGAGTCGGGCGGCAGCAGGCGCTCGACGCGCTCGAGCAGCGCTTCGGCCTTGTGCAGGAATTTGGTGAGCTCATCCATCAGAGCGAGGGGCGAGGGACTGGGGACGAGGGGCGAGGGAGCGTGGCGGGACGTTCAACTGATAACGAATCAGACGGCCTTGTAAGCCAAGGGGTCGCTTCAGCATGCCAGTCTGACAAGCTATGCATATTTCATAGCTTGTCTCCCCTCGTCCCTCACCCCTCGTCCCTCGCCCCTGCCTCACGTCCGATATTCCGCGTTGATCGTGACGTAATCGTGCGACAGATCGCAGGTCCATACGGTGGCATCCTCGCGCCCGCGGTTCAGAACAACGCGCACGGTGATCTCGCTTTGGCGCATGACGCGCTGACCGTCCGCCTCGTTGTAGCCCGGGTTGCGGCCGCCGCGCTGTGCCACCAGGACGTCGTCAAGATACAGATCGACATGCGCAACGTCGAGATCGGCAATACCCGCGTAGCCGATAGCGGCCAGGATGCGCCCCAGGTTAGGGTCGGCGGCAAAGAACGCGGTCTTCACCAGCGGCGAATGGGCAATGGCATAGGCGACCTTGCGGCATTCTTCGCGGGTGGCACCGCGCTCGACCTGTACGGTGATGAACTTGGTCGCACCTTCACCGTCGCGGATGATGGCCTGCGCCAGGTCCGCTGACACCTCGGTCAGAGCATCCTGAAACCGGAGGTAGGCGAGACTGGAGGCGTCGATGATCTCGGCCGCTCGACTGCGCCCGGTCGCCATCAGGATGAAAGAGTCGTTGGTCGAGGTGTCGCCGTCGACCGTGATGGCATTGAACGAACGCTCTGCGGCGTAGCGCAACGCGTCGAGCAGCAGGGCGCGTGGGAGATTCGCATCCGTTGCCACGAAGCCCAGCATGGTGGCCATGTTCGGATGGATCATTCCGGCGCCCTTCGCAATGCCGGTGATGGTGACCGTCTGTCCGCCGATCTCGACCCGCCGGGACACCGCCTTTGGAACCGTGTCGGTGGTCATGATCGCGCGTGCCGCGGGCAACCAGTTGCCTTCCGCCAGAGCAGCCACACAGGAAGGGAGTCCGGCCACCAGGCGTTCGACCGGCAGTGGCTCCATGATCACACCGGTCGAGAACGGCAGGACCTGCTCGGGAGCGATGCCGAGCAGCCGCGCCGCCTCGGCACACGTGCGTTGCGCGTCGGCAGCGCCTCGCTCGCCGGTCCCTGCGTTCGCGTTCCCGGTGTTGACAACCAGCGCGCGTAGTCTCTGCGTGCTGTCCTAGGTGTCGGCGGGCGAGCAGCACCGGCGCGGCGCAGAAGCGGTTCTGCGTAAACAGACCTGCGACTTGCGTCCCCTTTGCCAATGTCAGCAACAGCAGGTCGGCGCGGTCGGCCTTGCGGATCCCGGCGGCGGTGACGCCAAGCGAGATCCCGCTTACGGGGTAGAGTTGCTCAGCGGACGGAGCCGACAGGTTGACTGCCACGGGCGTCAGAGGGGAAGCAGCGCGATGTCTCGTTGACTACGTGCGAGCGCTCCGTGGCCGGCGGCAGCCGGCGATCAAGCCTCGAGCCGGCCGTGGCACTGCTTGTACTTCTTGCCCGAGCCGCAAGGGCAGGGGTCGTTGCGGCCGATCTTCTGGCCACGGCGCACGAACGGCTCCGGCTTGGGCGCGGTAGCGACTTCCGTGTCGGATCCTTCCTCCTCCTCGTCGGCGAGCGCAGCGTCGTAATCGGTGTGCTGGTAGCGCACGTTCTTCAACTCCACCGGTTCTTCCACTGCCTCGACGTCCTGCTCGCTGCGGATCTGCACGGTCATGAGAATGCGCGTGACCTCGTTGCGGACCGCGTCGAGCATCATGGAAAACAGCTCGAAGGCCTCGCGCTTGTATTCCTGCTTGGGATTCTTCTGGGCGTAGCCGCGCAGGTGGATGCCCTGGCGCAGATGGTCGAGATTGGCCAGATGCTCGCGCCAGTGGGTGTCCAGGGTCTGCAGCATCACTGCCCGTTCGAAGTGGTGCACCTGCTCTCGGGCCACGTGAGCGAGCTTCTCGTCGGAGTGGCTGTGCGCGGTCTCGATGGCCCGGCGCCGCAGATCCTCCTCGTCCAGCGACTCGTCATCCTTCAACCATTGCTGGATCGGCGCCTGCAGCGTCAGCTCGGCGGCCAGCGCCTTCTCCAGGCCCGGGATGTCCCACTGCTCTTCGACGCTGCCCGGCGGCACGTACTGGCTGACGATGTCGTTGACCGTGCCCTCGCGCATGGCGCGGATGGTGTCGGAGATGTCGCTGCTCTCCAGCAGCTCGTTGCGCTGCTGATAGATGACGCGGCGCTGGTCGTTGGCCACGTCGTCGTACTCGAGCAACTGCTTGCGGATGTCGAAGTTGCGGGCCTCCACCTTGCGCTGCGCGTTTTCGATGGCGCGCGTGACCCAGGGGTGCTCGATCGCCTCGCCCTCGGGCATCTTGAGCCGGTCCATGATCGCTGCGACGCGGTCGGAAGCGAAAATGCGCAGCAGCGGATCTTCGAGCGAGAGATAGAACCGGCTCGAGCCGGGGTCGCCCTGACGACCCGAGCGGCCACGCAACTGGTTGTCCACCCGGCGCGATTCGTGTCGCTCGGTGCCGACGATGTGCAGGCCGCCAGCCGCCACGACCTCCTCGTGCAGCTTCTGCCAGCGCTCCCTGGCCTCGCGTATACGGCTGGCCTTGGTGGACTCGTCCAGCGTCTCGTCCGCCTTGATCTGGTTGATCTCGGGCTCAGGGTTGCCGCCCAGCACGATGTCGGTGCCGCGGCCTGCCATGTTGGTGGCGATCGTCACCATCTTGGGCCGACCGGCCTGCACGACGATCTCGGCCTCGCGCGCATGCTGCTTGGCGTTGAGCACCTGGTGCGGCAGCTTCTCCTTGGTGAGCAAGCCGGACAACAGCTCGGAGTTCTCGATCGAGGTGGTACCCACCAGCACCGGCTGGCCGCGCCCGTAGCAGTCCTTGATGTCGTCGATCACCGCCTGGTAGCGCTCCTTGGCGGTCTTGAACACCTGGTCCATGCGATCCTCGCGGATCATCGTCATGTGGGTGGGAATGACCACCGTCTCCAGGTTGTAGATCTGCTGAAAACTCGTACGCTTCTGTGTCGGCGGTACCGGTCATGCCGGCCAGCTTCTTGTACATGCGGAAGTAGTTCTGGAACGTGATCGAGGCCAGCGTCTGGTTCTCACGCTGAATCTTCACGCCCTCCTTGGCTTCGACCGCTTGATGCAGCCCGTCGGACCAGCGGCGCCCGGGCATCAGCCGTCCGGTGAACTCGTCCACGATGACGATCTCGTCGTTCTGCGCAACGTAGTGCTGGTCGCGGTGATACAGGTTGTGGGCGCGCAGCGCTGCGTACACGTGATGCATCAGCGTGATGTTGGCCGCGTCGTACAGGCTGCTGCCTTCGGGCAGCAGCCCGGCCCGGGTCAGCATGTCTTCGGCATGCTCGTGGCCGGTTTCGGTCAGCAGCACCTGGTGCGCTTTTTCGTCCACGCTGAAGTCGCCCGGCCCGTTCTCCTCCTTCTGCCGCGTGAGCTTGGGCACCAGGTCGTTGATCTTGTAGTACAGGTCGGTGGTGTCGTCGGCCTGCCCGGAGATGATGAGCGGCGTGCGCGCTTCGTCGATCAGGATGGAGTCGACTTCGTCGACGATCGCGTACACCAGCTTGCGCTGCACGCGGTCCGCGGTCTGGTAGACCATGTTGTCGCGCAGGTAGTCGAAACCGAACTCGTTGTTGGTGCCGTAGGTGATGTCGGCGGCATAGGCGACTTGCTTCGCGGCGTGGTCCATCTGCGACAGGTTGACGCCGACCGTCAAGCCCGAGGAAGCCATAGATGTTGCCCATCCAGGCGGCATCGCGACTGGCCAGATAATCGTTCACCGTGACCACGTGCACGCCGGTCCCGGTCAGCGCATTCAGATAGGCCGGCAGCGTGGCCACCAGCGTCTTGCCTTCGCCGGTGCGCATCTCGGCGATCTTGCCGTAGTGCAGCACCATGCCGCCGATGAGCTGCACGTCGAAGTGGCGCATGTTCAGCGTGCGCTTGCCCGCTTCGCGCACGACCGCGAAGGCTTCGGGCAGAACGTCGTCGAGCGTCTCGCCCTTGGCCAGGCGCTGCTTGAACTCGTCGGTCTTGGCGCGCAGCTGCGCGTCGCTCAACGCTTCGATCTGCGGCTCCAGCGCATTGATGGCCCGGACCGCGTGCATGTAGCGCTTGATCAGCCGGTCATTGCGGCTGCCGAAGATCTTCTTGAGCAGGGTAGGTATCATCGGATGTCCGTGAGTCGGCGCCTAAGCGCGGGTGCGCGGCGGCAATCCGTTCGAGCATGGTCAGCCAAAGGTGCGATCGGCGGCCACAAAAAGCAAGAGGGGCGAGAGGCCTTTGATCTAGGCCCCTCACCCCTCGCGCGGCAATCTTTGCGGTGTTAGCCCGGCATCCGCAGGAAGCGCGCGGGGTTCTGCGCTGCGCCTCTGTAGCGCACCTCGAAGTGCAGGTGGGTGCCGGTCGAGCGGCCGGTGTTGCCGACCTCCGCGATCTTGCTTCCGCGGAGCACCACGTCGCCCACTTTGACCAGCAGCTTCGAGGCGTGGGCGTAACGCGTCACGAGGTCGTTGCCGTGGTCAATCTCGATCATATTACCATACTGGGGATGCATGTCCGCGTAGACCACGACGCCGCCGGCTGCAGCGAGGATCGGCGTGCCTTCCTCGGCCATGAAGTCGATGCCTTCATGAAAGGCGTTGAGTCCGGTGAACGGATCGATGCGCCAGCCGAAATTCGACGAATAGAAGCCGCTTTCGATGGGCATGCCGCTCGGCACGAGTTGGCGCTTGGCGCTGTCCTCGGTCAGCATCGACTCCAGCACGCGGAGCTTGTCGGTGCGATCTTCGAGATCCTTGGACAGCTGGTCGAGAGTGGTGCCGAGATCCTTCATGGACACTTCGGTGCTGGGCAGGCTCGATTCGGCGCCGCCGCGAGCCGGCGGCCGGTCGAACATGAAGTCCTGCGGCTTGAGCCCGGCGACCTTGGTCAGCCGCTCGCCCAAAGCGTCGACGCGCAGCAGGCGCGCCTGCAGCTCGCCGACCTTGGAGGCCATGGTGTTGAGGCTGTCGCGCATATAAGACTGCATCCGCTCGTTCTCCTGCGCCTGCAGGCTCACCAGCAAGCGAGCGAAGATAAGGGCTGTCGTTGACGACCGCGTAGCGGAGCGAAAAGTAATGCAGAAGGACGGCCAGCGAGATGACGGACGAGAAACATGCCCAACCCGAGCAGCGCCAACTGCGGCGTACCAAGCGTAAACGACCGCGCCTTCGATAACCGATTGGAAACTAGAATGATATTCATCGTTTCCCCCTGAGGCGCCTGGTTTTTGTTTGTGAACAGCCAACTTATCGGCTCGCTATTGCGTTCCTTGAGGGACCTGAAAGCAATTGTTGTGCGCGCGGAGCAGCTTGCGGCGCTGCAACAAGTCTACGTTGCGGCCATCCCTAGGGAATTGGCCGAAGGAAGCAGGGTGGCGTACGAGCGAGCGGGAACGATGGTTGTTACTGGCCGATACCAGCGCTGTCGCCGCCAAGCTACGGCAACTTGCGCCTCGAATTGTTACTGAGATTGTGAAATCCGCGCCCGGAGGTTACTTCAATCCGGGTGGAAGTGCAAGTTGCAGAACACAGACATCGGCCGACCGGAAGCGCGTCCGACGATCGGCTCGCGTGGGCTCGGCCAGCCTGCGCGAGCTGCGCGATGCGCTGCCCGACTCGCCACTGCGGCAGGCGATCGGCCGACTGGTCGAGCCGTCGCGAGCACTAGACCGCCAGGATCAGCCGCTCCAGAGCGAGGAAGGCGAGGACGATCAGGACTAGGATCAGGCTGTACTTCAGGATCTGCCACCCGAAGCGCAGCCAGCGCCGGTCCTTGGTGACGAGGTAGGTGACCAGCGAGGCCCCGATCGCGATCAGCACGAGAAAGCCGACGACGCGAAGCGCTACGGCGGTCATGGGCTGGCTGATCGCGAGGCCGTCACGGCCTGCGGCACGAGGCCGCGTGTCAGGTGTACTGCGCCTGCAGGCTGACGAAGGCGGGAGCCTCTTCCTGGCGCTCGAAGCGTGACGAATTCCCACGCCGTCGTCTTCGAGCAGTAGCGCGCGCGCCAGCTTGTTGTTGAGTGCATGGCCGGACTTGTGCGCGCTGAACGCGCCGATCAGCGGGTGGCCGAGCAGGTACAGATCGCCGATCGCGTCGAGCACCTTGTGCTTGACGAACTCGTCCTCGTAGCGCAGTCCGTCCGAGTTGAGCACGCGGTACTCGTCCATCACCACCGCATTGTCCAGGCTGCCGCCCAGCCCCAGCCCCTGCGCGCGCATGGTCTCCACGTCCTGCATGAAGCCGAAGGTACGGGCACGGGCGATTTCCTTCACGTAGGAGGTGGTCGCAAAGTCGAGCTGGACGCGCTGGCTGGACTGCTGGAACACCGGATGGTTGAACGCGATGCTGAAGTCCATGCGGAACCCGTTGTAGGGCTCGAACCGCGCCCACTTGTCGCCTTCGTTGACTTCGACCGTGCTCGAGCACGCGGATGAATTTCTTCGCCGCGTTCTGCTCCTCGATTCCGGCCGACTGGATCAGAAAGATGAAGGGCCCGGCGCTGCCGTCCATGATCGGGACTTCCGCCGCGGTCAGGTCGACATAGGCGTTGTCGACGCCCAGGCCCGCGAACGCAGACATCAGATGCTCGACCGTCGCCACCTTGACGCCGTCGCGCTCGAGACAAGAGGACAAGCGCGTGTCGCCCACGCGCAACGCAGTTGCCGGAATGTCGACCGGCTGCGGCAGGTCGACGCGGCGGAACACGATACCGGTGTCGGGCGCCGCCGGGCGCAAGGTCAGATAGACCTTCTGGCCCGTATGCAGCCCCACGCCGGTGGCGCGGACGATATTCTTTAGTGTGCGCTGACGAATCATGAAGGCAGACTCAGAAGAGAGGGCTAAGGGGTTGATTTTGTAAGTATACACAATTTCTAATTGTTCAACAATCGAGAATGTATTGTTGCACCGCACCACGAGATGTGCAAGGCCTGCCTGCGATTGCACTCGTAACGCGCATCAGTCCGCCTGCTTGCGCAGGAATGCCGGGATGTCGAGCAACTCGACGCCGGACTGACGCATCGCCTCGACTGTCGTCTCGCGGTTACGGCGGCGCATCACCGCAGGCGCCTCGAACTGTTCGTAGTCCACCACCTCCACCGGACTGGTATCGGTGCCGGTTTTGACGACGGTCAACGGCTTCGGCTGGGTGCGGTTGACGGCGGCGCCCAGCCCCGTGGCCACGACCGTCACCCGCAGGCGTCGGTCATCTCCTCGTCGATCACCGTGCCGACGATCACCGTGGCGTCCTCGGCGGTGAACGCGCGGACCGTGGCCATAACGTCATTTACCTCCTTCATCTTGAGGGTGGTGTTCGCGGTGATGTTCACCAGCACGCCGCGCGCTCCGGCCAGGTTGACGTCCTCGAGCAGCGGGCTGGCCACCGCCTGCTCGGCCGCCGCGGTCGCGCGGTGCGGGCCGCTGGCCGTGGCCGAGCCCATCATCGCCATGCCCATCTCCGACATCACCGTGCGCACGTCGGCGAAGTCGACGTTGATCATGCCGGGGCAGTTGATGACCTCGGCGATGCCTGCGACCGCGCCGTGCAGCACGTCGTTGGCGGCCCGGAATGCGTCCAGCATGCTCACGTCCTCGCCCAGCACCTGCATCAGCTTTTCGTTCGGGATGACGATCAGCGAGTCGACGTGCTGCGTCAGCGCTTCGAGGCCTTCGTGCGCGACGCGCAGGCGCTTGCCCTCGAAGGCGAAGGGCTTGGTCACCACCGCGACCGTGAGGATGCCCAGCTCGCGCGCGATCTCCGCCACGACCGGCGCGGCGCCCGTGCCGGTGCCGCCGCCCATGCCCGCGGTGAGGAACAGCATGTCCGCGCCCTCGATCAGCTCGATGATGCGCTCGCGGTCCTCCAGCGCGGCCTGCCTGCCGACTTCCGGGTTGGCGCCCGCGCCCAGGCCCTTGGTCACATTGGAGCCGAGCTGCAGCAGCGTCTTGGCGCGGTTGCGCGACAGCGCCTGCGCGTCGGTGTTGGCGCAGATGAACTCCACGCCCTGCACGCCCATGTCGATCATGTGGTCCACCGCGTTGCCGCCGCAGCCGCCCACGCCGACCACCTTGATCACCGCTTCCTGGGGAAGTGTATCCACCAGTTCGAACATGCCGTTCTCCTCTTCGCTCAGATTGATGGAACCCAAAACCACCTACGTCGACGTTGCATTCGCATCGCTAGAAATTGCCCTGGATCCAGCTCTTCATGCGCTCGAACACCTGCTTGAACGAGGCGCTCTGCATGCGCACGATCTGCTGGCGCTCATGCGCGGACGAGTCCCGCCATCAGCAGTCCGACCACCGTGGAGTAGCGCGGATTGCGCACCACCTCGGCCAGGCTGCCCGGCGTAGTTCGGCGTGCCCACGCGCACCGGCATGTGGAAGATCTCCTCGCCGAGCTCGACCATGCCCTGCATCACGCTGCTGCCGCCGGTGATGACGATGCCCGAGGACAGCAGCTCCTCGAAGCCGCTGCGGCGCAGCTCGGCCTGGATCAGCGAATACAGCTCCTCCACGCGCGGCTCGATCACCTCGGCGAGCGTCTGGCGCGAGAGCTGGCGTGAGCCGCGGTCGCCCACGCCGGGCACCTCGACCATCTGGTTGGGGTCGGCCAGCTCGCGCAGCGCGCAGCCGTAGCGGCGCTTGATCTCCTCGGCGTCCTTGGTCGGCGTGCGCAGCGCCATCGCGATGTCGTTGGTGATCTGGTCGCCGGCGATCGGGATGACGCAGGTGTGGCGGATGGCGCCCTGCGTGAACACCGCGATGTCGGTGGTGCCGCCGCCGATGTCGACCAGGCACACGCCGAGATCCTTCTCGTCCTCGGACAGCACCGCCATGGCCGAGGCGAGCGGCTGCAGGATCAGGTCCTGCACCTCGAGGCCGCAGCGGCGCACGCACTTCATGATGTTCTGCGCGGCCGACACCGCGCCGGTCACGATGTGCACCTTCACCTCGAGCCGCACCCCGCTCATGCCGAGCGGCTCGCGCACATCCTCCTGCCCGTCGATGATGAATTCCTGGTTGAGGATGTGCAGGATCTGCTGGTCGGTCGGGATGTTGACCGCCTTGGCGGTCTCGATCACGCGGTCGACGTCGATCTGGTTCACCTCGCGGTCCTTGATCGCGACCATGCCGTGCGAGTTGAAGCTCTTGATGTGGCTGCCGGCGATGCCGGTGAACACCTCGCGGATCTTGCAGTCGGCCATCAGCTCGGCTTCCTCGAGCGCGCGCTGGATCGCGTTCACGGTGGACTCGATGTTGACCACCACGCCCTTCTTCAACCCGCGCGAGGGGTGGCTGCCGTAGCCGATCACGTCGAAGCCGCCTTCGGGCTTGATCTCGGCCACCATGGCGACGATCTTCGAGGTGCCGATGTCGAGGCCGACGATGAGGTTCTTGCTGTCCTTTGGCTTGTTCATCTCGCGGCTCACGCCCCGCTTGCGTGCACGGGCAGTTGCGGCGTGCGCACCGCAAAGCCGTTGGGATAGCGCAGGTCGATGCGGTAGGCTCGGCCGGCAGTTGCGCCAGCGTGCGGCCGATAGGCCGTCACGAAGCGCTGCAGCCGCTCGTCCATCTGCTCGCGGCCGAGCTCGAGCACGTCGCCGTCGTCGAGCTCGCAGCTGCCAGGCGCGGCGCTCCGACAGCAGCGACTTGCCGGCCGCTTGCCCAGCGGCGCCAGCACCTGCCGGAACGCACTCGTAGCGCTGCGCCACCTCGGCGGACGTGCCCGTCCGGAGCGACGAACACCGGCAGCGCTTCGCTGGTCGCCGCCTCGAACACCTCGCCGTAGCTGTTCACCAGCGCGTTGTCGCGCCAGCGCGCGACCGCCACGTGCTCCTCGATCTCGACCTCCAGCCGGTCGGGCCACTGCCGGCGCACGTTGGCCTTGCGCACCCAGGGCAGCTTCTCGAACGCCGCGCGCGCTTGCTCCAGATCCAGCGTGAAGAAGTTGCCCTTGAGCTGCGCGGCCACGATCGCCTGCACCTGGTCGTGAGTGGTGTGCGCGATGCGGCCGCTCGACCTCCACCTCGCGCAACGGGAAGATCGGCAACCGCACGATCGCCACAGCACGCCATAGAGCAGCAGCAGCGCCGGCCACCGCGTACAGCCCGCTGGCGATGCCGTTGAGCAGACGGTGGTTATCCCACATGGGCCAGCTCCAGAATGCGCACCACCAGCTCCTCGAAGGAGATGCCCGCCACCTTGGCCGCCATCGGCACCAGGCTGTGCCCGGTCATGCCGGGCGAGGTATTCATCTCCAGCAGCGACACCGTGCCATCGGCGCGCCGGATCAGGTCGGCTCGTCCCCAGCCGCTGCAGCCGAGTGCCTCCGCGGAGCGCATCACCAGATCCTGAATCGCGCGCTCCTCGTTCTCGGGCAGGCCGCACGGACAGATGTACTTGGTGTCGTCGGTGAAATACTTGTTCTGGTAGTCGTAGTTGCCCTGCGGCGCCTCGATGCGGATCAGCGGCAACGCCTGATCGCCGAGGAACGCGGCGGTCAGCTCCTCGCCCGCGATGAACTCCTCCGCGAGCACCAGATCGTCGTAGCGCGCCGCGAGCTCGTACGCGGTGCGCAGGTCGGCTGCCTGCCGCGACTTTGGTCAGGCCCGATCGTCGAGCCCTCGTGCGCCGGCTTGACGATGAGCGGCAGGCCGAGCTTTCCTGCGACCGCGCTCCAGTCGCTGTGCTCGGTCACGACCTCGAAGCGCGGCGTGGGCAAGCCGCTCGCCAGCCACACCAGCTTGGTTCTGCACCTTGTCCATGCACAGCGCCGATGCCATCACACCGCTGCCGGTGTACGGAATGCCGAGAAGCTCCAGCGCACCCTGCACTGTGCCGTCCTCGCCATAGCGGCCATGCAGTGCGATGAACACGCGCTCGAAGCCTTCCCGCTTCAGGTCGAACAGATCGCGCTCCGCCGGATCGAACGCATGCGCATCGACGCCCGCCTTGCGCAGACCCTCGAGCACGGCGTTGCCGGACATCAGCGAGATCTCGCGCTCGGCGGACTTGCCGCCGAGCAGCACGGCGACCTTGCCGAAGCCTTCGGCTCATGGCGGTGCGCTCATCCCAGCTCTGCTCGTGTCATGCACGCTCTCCCCGATGATGCGCACTTCGCGCTCCAGCCGGACGTGGCACCGGTCCCACACGGTCTGCTGGACCTGGTCGATCAGCGTTTCGATATCGGCCGCCGTCGCGGCGCCGGTGTTGACGATGAAGTTGGCATGCTTGGGCGAGACCATCGCGCCGCCGATGGCGAAGCCCTTGAGCCCGCAGGACTCGATCAGGCGTGCGGCATAGTCGCCGGGCGGGTTGCGGAACACCGAGCCGGCGTTGGGCTGATCGAGCGGCTGCGTGGCGATGCGCCGCTGCAGCAGCTCCCTGATCATGCGCCGCGATTGCGTCGCCATCGCCGGGCGCGAGCTCGAACCAGGCGGCGGCGAACCACTCGTCCAGCCCGGACGCCGGCGCGAGGCGCTCGGCGCAGGGCGGTCGTGCGCCGCGGCGCGACTTTTTCCGTTGCGCTGCCGTCTGCGCTGCGCAGCTCGACATGCCGATAGCCGATCTCGAAGTCCGCGGGAATGCGCCGCACCAGCTCGCCGTCGTGCCTCAGGCACAGCACCGACTGCGACGATCTCCCAGGTCTCGCTACCGTAGCAGCCGGCATTCATGGCGAGCGCTCCGCCGACGGTCCCGGGAATGCCGGCCAGAAACTCGGCGCCGCGCAGACCATGCGTCGCTGCAAAGCGTGCCACCTTCGGACTGGCCACTCCGGCCTCCGCGTACACCAGACGCTCGCCGTCCTCGCCGGGCTCGATGTGGACCTCGTTCAACGCGCCGTGCGTGAACACCACCGTGCCGCGCAGCCCGCCGTCGCGCACCAGCAGGTTGCTGCCCAGACCGACCACGTGGACCGGCTCGTCCGTCGGGATGGTGCGCACGAACCGCACGAGGTCGTCGAGATCGCGCGGGAAATAGGCGCGATCGGCTGGCCCGCCCGTGCGCCAGCTGGTGTGCTTGCGCATCGGCTCGTTCAGCGGAACTCGCCGCCGAGCCCGTGTTGCGCGATGCGGTTCAGTTCAGCCATGTCCATGCGCTGCCGCCTGTGCGTTGTTGCCGGCGCTGCCGCGCGCGACGATGCCCGGGCACCGCGCCGATCGAGCCCGCACCCATGGTCACCACCACGTCGCCGGGCCGCGCGAGATCGAGGATCGCCTGCGGCAGCTCGCCCACCTGCTCGATGAAGACCGGCTCGACCTTGCCCGCGACGCGAACCGCACGCGCGAGCGCCCGCCCGTCCGCAGCCACGATCGGCGTCTCGCCGGCCGCGATAGACTTCGGTGAGCAGCAACGCATCGACCGAAGACAGCACGCGCACGAAGTCCTCGAACACGTCGCGCGTGCGCGTGTAGCGATGCGGCTGGAACGCGAGCACCAGCCGGCGCCCGGGAAACGCGCCGCGCACCGCCGCGAGCGTGGCCTCCATCTCCGCCGGATGATGACCGTAGTCGTCGATCAAGGCGAAACTGCCGCCGGCGGCAGCGGAATATCGCCATAGCGCTGGAAGCGGCGGCCCACGCCCTTGAACTCGGCGAGCGCGCGCACGATGGCTGCCTCCGGCACCTGCACCTCGAGACCCACCGCGATCGCGGCCAGCGCGTTCTGCACGTTGTGCACGCCGGGCAGATTGAGCACGACGTCGAGCGTCTTGCCGGGGGCGCCGTTGGCCTTGATCTCCGCGCTGAAGCGCATGCGCCCGGCCTCGTGGCGGATATCGACGGCACGGATCTGCGCCTGCTCGGACAGCCCGTACGTCGTCACCGGCTTGGTGACGAGCGGCATGATCGCGCGCACGTTGGCATCGTCGACGCACAGCACCGCCATGCCGTAGAAGGGAAGGCGCTGCAGAAAGTCGAGAAACGCCTGGCGCAGCCGGCTGAAGTCGTGGCCGTAGGTCTCCATGTGATCGGCATCGATGTTGGTCACCACCGCCAGCACCGGTTGCAGGTACAGGAACGAGGCATCCGATTCGTCGGCTTCCACCACGATGAACTCGCCTTTGCCGAGCTTGGCGTGCGAGCCGGCCGCCTCGAGCCGGCCGCCGATCACGAACGTCGGATCCATGCCCGCCTCTGCGAGCACGCTGGCGATGAGACTGGTCGTGGTGGTCTTGCCATGCGTGCCGGCGATCGCGATGCCCTGGCGCAGCCGCATCAGCTCGGCCAGCATCAGCGCGCGCGGCACGACCGGAATGCGCCGCGCGCGCGCCGCACCCACCTCCGGGTTGTCCGGCTTCACCGCCGTGGAGATCACCACTACGTCCGCGCCCTGCAGCTGGCCAGCAGCGTGCCCGTGGCTGACCCGCGCGCCGAGACCGCTCAGGCGCTGGGTGGTCGCGTTGTCGGACAGATCCGAGCCGCTCACCTGGAAGCCCAGGTTGAGCAGCACCTCGGCAATCCCGCTCATGCCGGAACCGCCGATGCCGACGAAGTGGACGCGCTTGACTTTGTGCTTCATCCGACCTGGTTATCTCGGCAGCATCGATGCGTCCAACAGGAACTGCAGGCGCAAGTCGCCCAGGTCCTGGGTGCGCGTCGGGTGTTCCTCGCGCGCCGGAACGCGTAACCGCAGTCGGAGCAGTCCGCCCCGACGCTTGGGCTGCTTGTGGTTCTTGCTCTGGCTCATGCTCTCCTCCTTGGAACTCATGCTGCGATCGCCATGCAGACGCCTGCCACCGACGCGGTTGCTCCGGGCTTGGCCAGCGCGCGTGCTCGATTGGCCATCTCCAGCAGCTTGTCGCGCGTGAACCCGAGCAACAGGTCCGCGAGCCGGCGCGCGCTAAGGTCGCGCTGCTGCACCAGCACCGCGGCGCCGCGCGTCGGCGAGAAAGCGGGCGTTGTGGGTCTGATGGTCGTCCACCGCGTGCGGGAACGGCACCAGAATGCTGGCGACGACCCGCGGCGGCCAGCTCGGAAACGGTGAGCGCGCCGGCGCGGCAGATCACGAGATCCGCCTCGCCGTATTGCGCGGCCATGTCATCGATGAAGGCCAGCGCCTGCGCGTGCACGCCGGCCTGCGCGTAATTCCGTTGCAGGCGTGTCGAGATGCTTCGCGCCCGACTGGTGCGTGACCTGCGGGCGCCGGTCTTCGGGCATCAGCGCGAGCGACTGCGGCACGACTTCGTTCAGCGCCTGCGCGCCGAGGCTGCCGCCAAGCACCAGCATCTTCAGCGGGCCGGAGCGGCCCCCGAAACGCTCGGCGGGCGGTGCCAGCTCCGCGATCGATTCGCGCACCGGATTGCCGACCCACTCGGATTTCTTCAGCACACCCGGGAAGCCGGAGAGAATCCGGTCGGCCACACCGGCCAGCACGCGATTGGCCAGTCCGGCGATCGAATTCTGCTCGTGCACGCACCAGCGGCCGATTCAGCAGCGAGCCATCATGCCGCCCGGGAACGACACGTAGCCGCCCATGCCCAGCACCACGTCGGGGCGCACACGGAAGATGACGCGCGCGCTCTGCCAGAACGCGATCAGCAGATTGAGCGGCAGCAGCGCCATGCGCACGATGCCCTTTGCCGCGCAGTCCGGAGAACCGGATCCACTCCATCTCGTAGCCGTGCTTGGGCACCAGCGTTGCTTCCATGCCGTCCTTCGAGCCGAGCCACACGACGCGCCAGCCAGCCGCGCGCATGTGATCGCGCGACGGCGAGCGCGGGAATCACATGACCGCCGGTGCCGCCGGCCATGATCAGGATGGTGCGTGACGGAGCCGGCCGTGTCTGAGCGGTCGGGCTCATGGCTCTAGAACGCCTTGCCGCGCATCAGCTGGCGGCTTTCCCAGTCGATGCGCAGCAGCAGCGCCAGCGCGCAGCAGTTGGCCAGCAAGCCGCTGCCGCCGAAGCTCAGGAACGGCAGCGTCAATCCCTTGGTCGGCAGCAGCCCGACGTTCACGCCCATGTTGATGATGGACTGCACCGCCGAGCCAGATGCCGATGCCCTGCGCCACCAGCGCGGAGAAGTAGCGCTCGAGCTTGGCGGCCTGGGAGCCGATGGCGAACGCGCGCAGCGTGAGCCAGGTGAACAAGCGCGATGACCGCGGCCACGCCGACGAAGCCCAGCTCCTCGCCGATCACCGCCAGCAGAAAATCGGTGTGCGCTTCGGGCAGATAGAACAGCTTTTCGACGCTGCGCGCCCAGTCCCACGCCGAGCCATTCGCCGCGGCCGAACGCGATCAGCGCGTGCGACAGCTGATAGCCCTTGCCGTACGGATCGGCCCACGGATCCAGGAAGCCGAGGATGCGCTGCATGCGATAGGGCGAGGTGACGAATGATCACCACGAAGCCGATCACCAGCAGCACCACCAGACCGGCGAACAGACGCCAGTTCATGCCGCCGAGGAACAGCATGCCCATCGCGATCGCGGCGATCACGGCGAACGCACCGAAGTCCGGCTCGAGCAGCAGCAGCGCGCCGACGAACAGCATGACCGCGAACATCGGCAGAAAACCGCGCTTGAAGCTGTGCATCCAGGCCGCCTTGCGCACGGTGTAGTCGGCGGCATACAGCACCACGAACAGCTTCATCAGCTCGGAGGGCTGCAGATTGACCACCAGCAGCGGCAGCCAGCGGCGGCTGCCGTTGACCTCGCGGCCGATGCCGGGAATCAGCACCAGCACGAGCAGCACAGCGCCGAACAGGAACAAGATACGGCGCCGCCTGCTGCCACAGGCGCATCGGCACCTGGAACGCCATGATCGCCGCCAGCGTGCCGGTCGCGACGAACAACAGGTGCCGCACCAGGAAATAGGCGGGCTGGTTGACGGTGTACTTCGACTGCCTTCGGCGATCGCGATCGACGCCGAGTAGACCATCACCAGCCCGATGCCGAGCAGCAGCGACGCCGGCCCACAGCAGCGCGTCGATCGTACTCGCGCAGCGAGCTGGTGGTCGGAGCGGTCAGTGACCAGTTCATCGCGCCTCTGCCAGCTGATTGACCGCCGCGACGAACACCTGGGCGCGATGCTCGTAGTTGCGGAACATGTCGAAGCTCGCGCACGCGGGCGACAGCAGCACCGCATCGCCCTCGTGTGCTGCAGCCAGGCCCATGCGCACCGCCTCGTCCATGTCGCGCGCGCGCTGCAGCGGCACGCCGCTGCCCTCGATGGCCTGTGCGATCTTCTCGCGATCGCGCCCGATCAGCACCACGGCGCGGGCATGCGCTGCCACCGCCGGCTTGAGCGGCGAGAAATCCTGCCCCTTGCCGTCGCCGCCGGCGATCAACACGACTTTCTGGCGCATGCCGTTCAGCGCGGCCACGGTGGCGCCGACGTTGGTGCCCTTTGGAATCGTCGTAGAACGTGACGCCGTCGATCTCCGCGACTCTTCTGCACGCGATGCGGGAGGCCTTCGAACTCGATCAACGCCTGCAGCAGCGGCGCGTCCGGCAGCTCGATCGCGCGGGCGAGCGCCAACGCAGCCAGCGCGTTGGCGGCGTTGTGCAGACCGGTCGACCCGCAGCTGCGACACGCGGCATCAGTTTCTGGTCGCCCTGCGCGAGCCAGGTCTCGCCCTCGGACTCGATCAGTCCCCATTCGCGCTCGGTCGCTGGCTGCGTCCAGGCCGAAGGTGAAGACCTTCCGGTCCGGGATCGCCATGCCGCGGCACCAGACGTCCTGCCGATTGAGCACCTGCACGCCGTGCTCCACGAAAGATGCGTGCCTTGGCTGCGCGTAGCCTCCATGCCGGAGTAGCGATCGAGGTGGTCCTCGCTTAGGTTCAAGCACGCGGCGGCATGCGGCGTCCAGCGAGTAGCGTGGTCTCGAGCTGGAAGCTGGACAGCTCGAGCACGAACACGTCGGGCGCGCTCGCCTCCGCGGCAGCCTCGATCTCGAGCAGCGCATCGAGCACCGGCAGGCCGATGTTGCCGGCGACCACGGTGCGCAGGCCCGCCTTGCGGCACATCGCGCCGGTCATCTCGGTCACCGTGCTCTTGCCGTTGGAGCCGGTGATGGCCAGCACCTTGGCTGCGCGCGATGGCGGAAGCGCCTGCGCGAACAGCTCGATGTCGCCGACCACCGGAACGCCGCGCTGCGCCGCCTGCGCGACCAGCGGCTCGGTCAGCGGCACGCCGGGGCTGATGGCGATCAGGTCGACGCCCTCGAAGCTGTCGCGGCCGAAACGCGCCGGTCGCCACCAGCGTACCTGCGGCAGCTCGCGCTGCGAGCTGCGCGGCGCAGGGCGGCGCTGCGCGCGTGTCGGCCACGCGCACGCGCGCGCCGCGATGGCTGCAGCCAGCGCGCCATCGACAGGCCGCTCACGTCCGAGACCGAGCACCAGTGCGTTCCTTCCGCCAGTTCCATCTGCAATCATTCCAGTCAGCGCAGCTTCAACGTCGACAGTCCGAACAGCACCAGCATCATCGTGATGATCCAGAAGCGCACGACAACCTGATTCTCCTTCCAGCCTTTCAGCTCGTAGTGATGGTGCAGCGGCGCCATGCGGAAGATGCGTCTTGCCGGTCAGCTTGAACGAGGCCACCTGCAGCATCACCGACAGCGTTTCCACCACGAACACGCCGCCCATGATGAACAGCACGATCTCCTGGCGGACGATCACGGCGACGATGCCGAGCGCTGCGCCCAGCGCCAGCGCACCGACGTCGCCCATGAACACCTCCGCCGGATAGGCGTTGAACCAGAGAAATCCCAGGCCCGCGCCGGCCAGCGCGGCGCAGAACACCGTCAGCTCGCCGGCGCCGGGAATGTGCGGAAAGCCGAGGTATCTGCGAGAACACGGCGTTGCCCGCGACGTAGGCGAACACGCCGAGCGCGCTGCCGACCATCACGGTCGGCATGATGGCCAGCCCATCCAGACCGTCGGTGAGATTCACCGCATTGCTGCTGCCCACGATCACGAGATAGGTCAGGATCACGAAGCCGACCATGCCGAGCGGATAGGTCACCTGCTTGAAGAACGGCACGATGAACTCGGTCTGCGCCGGCGTGCCGCTGTAGGCCAGGAAGATCGCGGCGGCCAGGCCGAGCACCGATTGCCAGAAGTACTTGGTGCGCGCCGACAGCCCTTCGGATTGCGGTGGACGACCTTGCGGTAGTCGTCGACCCAGCCGATCGCGCCGAAGCCGAGCGTGACCGCGATCACCACCCAGACGAAGCGATTGGTGAGATCGCCCCACAAGAGCGTCGTGATGGTGATCGACACCAGGATCAGCGCGCCGCCCATGGTCGGCGTGCCGGCTTTGGTCAGATGCGTCTGCGGGCCGTCGTCGCGCACCGCCTGGCCGATCTTGTAGGCGGTCAGCTTGCGGATCATCGGCGGGCCCGACCACGAAGGAGATCGCCAGCGCGGTCAGCGTGCCAGCACCGCGCGCAGCGTGATGTAATTGAACACGTTGAAGGTGCGCATTCCTGCGCCAGCCACTGGGTGAGCATCAGCAGCACGTCAGTGTCCTCCCTTGGCGGCGTGCGGCTCGCCGTTGACGAAGCGCTCCACCACGCGCTCCATGCGCATGAAGCGCGAGCCCTTCACCAGCACCGTGGTGTCCGGCGTCGAGCAGCCTGGTCCAGCGCGGCGCACAGCGCGTCGAGATCGCTGGAAATGGCTGGCCCCCGGCACCGAAGCTGTGCGCCGCCGCCTCGGACAGCTCGCCCAGCGTGAACAGCTGGTCGATGCCGGCGCGCCGCGCGTGCTCGCCGACCTCGGCGTGCAGCTGTTCGCCGGCCTCGTCGCCCAGCTCGCCCATGTCGCCCAGCACCAGCAAGCGTTTGCCGGGCGCGAGCGGCCAGCACGGCGATCGCGGCCTTGCACCGAATCGGGATTGGCGTTGTAGGTGTCGTCGATGAGAGTCGCGCCGCGCAGCGCGACGTCTTGCGCTGCAGCCTGCCCTTGGTGCCGGCGTAGCTCGACAGCCCGGCCGCTGATCGTGTCGGGTGCGATGCCCAGTGCATGGGCCGCGGCCGCGGCCGCCAGCGCATTGCGCACGTTGTGCACGCCCGGGCACCTGCAGGCGGCACCACGATACTCCGCGTCGCGGAGTGCGCACCGTAACCAGCGCTGCCCGCCGGGCTCAGCTCGTACTGCGCGCTGACGGCGGCCGGCTGCTCGATGCCGAAGTCGATCACCTGGCGGCCGGCGTTCATCTCGCGCCAGAGCTCGGCGAAGTCGTCGTCCGCATTGACCAGCGCGATGCCGCCTCGTCGCAGGCCTTCGTAGATCTCGCCCTTGGCGCGCGCGATCGCCTCGCGCGAGCCGAGCTCGCCGATGTGCGCGGTGCCGGCGTTGTTCACCAGCGCCACATCCGGCTCGCGCCAGCCGCGTCAGGTAGCTGATCTCGTCCGAGATGGTTCATCCCCATCTCGATCACCGCGTAGCGATGCGCCATCGCGCAGCCGCAGCAGCATGAGCGGCACGCCGATGTCGTTGTTGAGATTGCCCGCGGTGGCGAGCACGGCGTCATCGCCCGCCGCCGCGCGCAGCACGCCGCGAGCATTTCCTTGACCGTGGTCTTGCCGTTGCTGCCGGTCACCGCCGACCACGGGCATGCGTGAAGCGCTCGCGCCAGGCCGCCGCCAGCCGGCCCAGCGCCGAGCCGCGTGTCGCGCACCACGATCAGCAGCGGCGCTGGCGCGCTGCGCCGGCGTGCGCGCGCTCATCGACCATCGCAGCGGCCGCGCCCGCCTCAATGCCGCATCGACGAAGGCGTGGCCGTCGAAGCGCTCGCCGCGCAGCGCGACGAACAGATCGCCGCGGCCTGGATCTGACGGCTGTCGGTGGTCACGCCGGTGAAGGTCACGTTCGGCGCCGGTGTGCTCGCGCGCCGATGCGCCTGGGCAGCGGTCTGGAGATCGAGCATCAGTCAAGCGCGTCCCTCCGAGCACGCTGGCCGCGACTTCGGCGTCGCTGAACGGCAGGCGCCGTCCGGCGATCTCCTGATAGGTCTCGTGGCCCTTGCCCGCGATCAGCACGACGTCCTGCTCGGCCGCGCTTCGCGAATCGCGCGATAGATGGCGCTGGCGCGATCGGGCTCGACGAGGTAGTTGGGGTGCGCTCCGGCGATGATCTGATCGATGATCGCGCGCGGATCCTCGCTGCGCGGATTGTCGCTGGTGACGACGGCCAGATCGGCCAGGCGCGTTGCGACCTCGCCCATCAGCGGGCGCTTGCCCGGATCGCGATCGCCGCCGCAGCCGAACACGCAGATCAACCGGCCCGCGCTCCGGCAGCACGCCGCGCAACGTCTCCAGCACTTTCTCCAGCGCATCGGGCGTGTGCGCGTAGTCCACCACCACCAGCGGCATGCCGGGCGTCTCACCATCTGCAGCCGACCGGCGACCGGCTCGACCTGCTCCAGCGCGCGCGTGGCGTCGTCGAGCGTCGACGCTCGGCCGCCAGCAGCATGCCCGAGCACGCCGAGCAGGTTGGCGGCGTTGAAGCCGCCCAGCAGCCGGCTGCGAATCACGGCCGGCGCCCCAGGGCGTCTCGATCTCGAGCGTGAGGCCGCGCTTGGACAGGTCCAGGCGATGGCCGGAGATCTCGCCTTTGCCCAGCCCGTAGCCCAGCACGTTGACGCTGCGAGCGATCGAGCGAGGCGGCGAGACGCGCGCCGAAGTCGTCGTCCAGATTGATCACGGCATGCCGCAGACCGGGCCAGTGGAACAGCGCGCCTTGGCGCGCGCCGTAGCGCTCCATGCTGCCGTGATAGTCGAGATGATCGCGAGAAAGATTGGTGAACAGCGCGGCCGCGAAGGCCACGCCGTTCACCCGGCCCTGGTCGAGGCCGTGGGAGGAGACTTCCATCGCGACGACGCGACGCGCCTCTGCGCCAGCAGCTCGGCCAGCTGCTGCTGCAGCCGATCGCGTCGGGCGTGGTATGCGTGGGCTGCGACAAGCTCGCCGGGAAAGCCATTGCCCAACGTGCCGATCACGGCCGTCGCGGCGACCGAGCCGCGTGAGCGCTCTGCGCGATCCAGTGCGAGCAGGAGGTCTTGCCGTTGGTGCCGGTCACGCCCGGCGAGCCACAGCTTGCGCGACGGATCGCCATAGACGTGCGCCGCGATCACGCCGAGCGCGGTCGCGCAGATCGGTGCACCGGCGAGATTGGGGACGCGCCACGCCGGATCCCAGCTGAAAGCCGTCCGCTTCCCAGATGACGGCAGCGGCGCCGGCGGCAATCGCCTGCGGGATCAGCGTGCGCGCATCGACACGGCCGCCGGGCATGGCGACGAAGACGTCGCCCGGCTGAACGCGACGGCTGTCGGTGGCGAGCCGCGTGACCGGCACGCCCAGACTGTCTGACCAGCTGAGGGTCGAAGCCGCATCCGAGCGCTGGCTGCTCGCGCTCATGCTCACACCTCCTCGCGCACTTCCGGCGCCGCATCGCACGGCGCGATGTCGATGAGCGGAGCATCCGGCGCGACCGACAGCATGCGCAGCGCCTCGGACATCACGCGGCTGAACACCGGCGCCGCCACGACGCCGCCGTAGTACTGGCCGTCGCTCGGCTCGTCGAGCATCACCGCGACCAGCAGCCGCGGATCGGAAGCCGGCGCCATGCCGACGAACGACGACACGTAGCGGTCGCCTGCATAGCCGTGGCCTTCGAGCTTGTGCGCCGTGCCGGTCTTGCCGGCGACGCGATAGCCCATGACTACGCGCGCGGCGCGGTGCCGCCGGCCTTGCACCACCAGCTCCAGCATGCTGCGCACGGCCAGCGCGGTGCCTGGCGAGATCACGCGCTTGCCTCGGCACGGCTTCGTCGTGGCGCACCAGCGTCAGCGGCTGCAGCTCGCCCTCGGTGGCGAATACCGTGTAAGCGCGCGCGAGCTGCAGCAGGCTCACCGAGATGCCGTGGCCATAGGACATGGTGGCCTGCTCGATCGGGCGCCAGTGCTGATAGGCGCGCAGCCGGCCGGCGACCTCGCCGGGGAAGCCGAGCTGGGACGAGGTGCCGAAGCCGGCGCCGGAGAGAATGTTCCACAGCGACTCGCGCGGCAGCGCCAGCGCCAGCTTGGCGGCGCCGACGTTGGACGACTTCTGGATCACCTGCGCCACCGTCAGCATGCCCTCGGGATGGGCATCGTGGATGGTGGCATCGCCCACGACCAGATAGCCCGGCGCGGTCTGCAGCACGGTGTTGGGCCGGATCACGCCGCCCTCGAGCGCGGCAGCGACGGTGAAGGGCTTGAGCGTGGAGCCCGGCTCGAACGTGTCGGTGATGGCGCGATTGCGGCTGCGGCGCGCATCCAGCGTCGCGCGATTGTTCGGGTTGAAGGCGGGCAGATTGGCGAGCGCCAGCACCTCGCCGGTCTTCACGTCCAGCACCACGATGCCGCCGGCCTTTGCGCGGTGCTGCAGCACCGCCGCCTTCAGCTCGCGATAGGCGAGATACTGCAGCTTGCGATCGATCGACAACGCCAGATCGCGGCCCTCGATCGGCGCACGGAGTGCTCGGCGTCCTCGACCACGCGGCCCGAGGCGGTCCTTGATCACGCGCCGGCTGCCGGGCTTGCCCGACAGCCAGTCCTGGTAGGCGAGCTCGATGCCCTCCTGACCGCGGTCGTCGACGTCGGTGATGCCGATCAGGTGCGCGGTCAGCGTCGCCGGCCGGGTAGTAGCGGCGGTACTCGCGCTTGAGCGAGATGCCGGGCAGCCCGAGCTGCACCACGCTTGGCCGCGAGCTCCGGCGGCAGATGCCGCTTGAGGTAGACGAACTCGCGCCCGGTGTCGGCGAGCTTGCGCTTGAGCTCCCAGCTCGTCGATGTCCAGCAGCCTGGCGAGCTGACGGCGTTGCGTGACGGTGATGTCGCACGTCGGCCGGGCTCGCCCACACCGATTCCACCGGCGTGCTGATGGCGAGCGGCTCGCCGTAGCGATCGGTGATCATGCCGCGGTGCGCCGGCAGCTCCAGAGTGCGCGTGGAGCGCGAGGCGCCTTCCTGCTGCAGAAAGTCGTTCTGCCAGACCTGCAGATACATGGCGCGCGCAGTGAGCACACCGAACCAGAGCAGCAGCAGCCCCATCAGCACACGCGCGCGCCCGACAGGCAGACGCAGCTGCAGCGCGTCGATTGCACGCGGCGGTCTTCATCGGCTGCGCCTTGCCGCGCGCGGCGTCAGACGCGGCCGGACCGCTGGCGCGGCGGGCCTCGGCGGGGACCAGACGCACACGCGACGCCGGCGGCACGCGCATCTGCAGATAGCCGCTGGCGATCTTCTCGATGCGCGCGTGCATCGCCCAGGTGCTCTGCTCGAGCTGCAGCTGGCCCCATTCCACGTCGATCTGCTTGGTCGTCTCCTGCTCGCTTGGTCAACTCGGTGAACAGCTTGCGCGCCTCGTGCTGTGAGGTGACCAGCGCCAGCGCGCACACCAGAAGCGACGGACAGAGAGCACGATGTTGAGCTTGATCACCCACTCCTACCCGCAGCCGGCTGAGCGCCAGCCGCTCGGCCACCCGCAGCACGGCGCTGCGGGCGCGAGGATTGGCGCGCGACCTCGGCCTGCGCTCGGCTCGCATGCGGCTTGCCGATCAAGCGCAGCTGCGGCGGCGCGCGATCGGCTTCGCGCACCGCGAGCCCGCGCGGCACCGGCGCCGGCTGCGCGTTGTCGCGCATGAAGCGCTTCACGATGCGGTCTTCCAGCGAATGAAAGCTGATCGCCACCAGGCGGCCGCCCGCCTTCAGCAGCTCCAGGCATCTGCGCCAGACGCTAGCGAAAGTTCCTCAAGCTCTTGATTGATGAAAATCCGTACAGCCTGGAATGTCCGCGTCGCCGGGTCTTGGCCTGGCTCGCGCGTCCGAACGGCGTCTTCCACGATCTGGGCAAGCTGTCGGGTGGTGTCGAGAGCTCCCCGCGATCGAGCCGCAACAATCGCTCTTGCAATCTGCCGAGCAAACCGTTCTTCGCCATAGGTTCTGATCACCTCCCCGATCTGGTTCTCCGAAGCGGTCGCCAGCCATTGCGCGGCTGTGATTCCGCGGCTCGTGTCCATACGCATGTCGAGTGGCCCGTCCAGCCTGAAACTGAAACCACGCCCTGCATCCTCGAGCTGCGGCGAAGACACGCCAAGATCCATCAGAACGCCATCCACCCGTTCGATCCCTCGTCCAGCCAGCGCCTGCGCGCAATTGGCCGAAGCTCGCATGCAGCGCCGTGAAGCGCGTATCGGTGATCGTCCTGCGCCGCGGCCACCGCCGCCGGATCGCGATCGAGCGCGAGCAGCCGCCCGCCGCCGCCCAGACGGCGCAGGATCTCGCGGCTGTGGCCGCCTCTGCCGAACGTGCAGTCCACGTACACTCCATTCTGCTTTGACCGCAGCGCGTCCACTGCTTCCTGCAGCAGAACCGGCCGATGCGTCCGCGTCAGAGCGAGAAGTCCTCCAGCTCCGGCGGAATATCGTCCTCGCTCGAGCGCGATCGACTTGTCCATCTGCGCCTCCCACTTGGCTTCGTCCCACAGCTCGAAGCGCGCGCCCTGTCCCACCAGCGCCACGTCCTTCTCCAGCCCCGCGAACTTGCGCAGCGGCCCGGGAATCAGGATCCGCCCCGCGCCGTCGATCTCCACGTCCGACGCATTGCCGACCAGCAGCCGCTGCAGATCGCGCGTGCGCGGGTTGAAGCTCGACAGGCTCATCAGCTTCTGCTGAATCGGATCCCAGTCGGGCGCCGGGTACAGCAGCAGGCACAACGCCGAATCCGCAGTGACCACTAACTTCCCGCCGGCACGAAGCTGCAGGACCTCGCGGAACTTCGCGGGCACGGCGAGTCGGCCCTTACTGTCGATGGTCAGCGACGTAACGCCGCGGAACACATACGCCTCCTGATTAATCATAGATCTCCCACAATCACCCACTTTTCCCCACTTTGCGGCACTATAGATAAAAGACCTACGCAGGGTCAAGGGAAACGTCGAGATTTTGCATTTGGGACAATGACTTACCTTGAGGACTTCGAATACGAGCAGAAATGAGGTCATAAAATCATATAATAAAATAATGAGATAGAGGATAGACTGAAGGTGATTTCGAGAGAGAATGCACGCGAAATGCCGTCGCAGACGAGGCGACAGGCGCTGCATCGACTGGTGACGAGGCAGGAGCTGAAGAGCGAAGAAGTGAAGCTGGCCTGTAAGCCGGGTTCTGTCCAGGGGCGTGCCCCTTGGGCAGTCATTCCTCTGGGCCGACGGTTACCCGACGGCTCAAGCAACCTACCCGGGAGCAGCGCGAGCCACGCTATCGCTCCCCTATTTGGTCTTGCTCCGGATGGGGTTTGGCGTGCCGTCCCTGTTGCCAGGTCCGCGGTGGGCTCTTACCCCACCGTTTCACCATCGCCTGATCCGCCGCCCTTGAGGGCGCGACCTCTCGCCCTGCCTCTTCAACAACGCGCGTCGCAGGCCATCGGCAGACTATTCTCTGTTCCACTTTCCATCGCCTCGCGGCGTCCGGCCGTTAGCCGGCATCCTGCTCTGCGGAGCCCGGACTTTCCTCTACGCAGCCGACAACACCACGCAGCGACTGCCCGGCCAGCTTCACCGGTGCATCCTAACTTAGAGGGGGAAAGTCCGGGCGCCGTTCATCTAGGGAGCCCGAACTTTTGGCTCCGGAATGCGCCTTGACGTGGCCCAGCGCATGGTCTATGTGTAAAGCATGGCGCAGAAGAACTAGAAACTGCGTTCTCAGGGAGGCTATTGGTTGCCAGCGCAAAGGTGGCTGGCGATGCCTCAGGAGGTCGCAATGAGACGAAGGCTGTACTTTCTGCTGCCCGACCTGCCCAGCGCGCGGCAGGTCGTGGACGAGATGTTATTGGCGCGTATCGAAGCGTGCCACATTCATGTGCTCGCCCGCCGTGGAACGGACCTTGGCGGCCTCCCCGAAGCGAGCGTGTTGCAAAAGACCGACTTGGTGCACGGCGCCCAGACCGGCGTGATCCTCGGTGCAGCGGCGGGCGCGGTGGGCGGCACCTTGCTGGTTGCCTTCCCCCAAGTGGTTCGAGCCTGCAGCTGGTCACCATCCTGATCGCGTCACTGCTCGGAGCCGTGTTCGGCCTGTGGGTGGCAAGCCTGGCTGGCGCATCCGTGCCCAACTCGCGGCTGTCGCAGTTTCAGCACTGGATCGAGCAGGGAAAGCTGCTGCTCATGGTCGATGTTCCCTTCGGACAGGCCGAGCGTATCACCGAGATGGTCGCGCGCCGGCACCCCGAAGCCGTGCCGGGAGGAACGGAGCCGACCATCCCGTCTTTTCCCTGATTGCTCGTTCCTCACGGCAGCTCCTGCTGCCCACTCACGCGCCGTGTCGCGGCGCTTCAGCGCGTGTATCTCGACGCGCAATACCGGCCTCCCACTGCGAGGCCGGATTTTTTTGCCTCCGGAGAAGAGCGAGCCGACGCATCACACGCTGATTTCGACGATGCGTCCGTCGACCTCGCCGCCAGAGATCTGGAGGATCCCGACGGCGACCGGCAGCTTGAAGCGTCGCGGCCCCGCGCTGCCGGGGTTGAAGTACAGACACACCGGCGCGCCGTTCCATGGCTGGGCAATGGGAGTGACCGGAAACGACCACGTTCAACCCTTCGACCACGGGATCGACCGCGAGCTTTTTTACGTCGTGCAACAGGTGGATGTGGACGCCCAGTAACGCGATCGTCACTGCGTCGGCAAGATCGCGTGCCCATGGGTCGGTATCGTTGTTGCCGCGCACGGCCGTAACCGGAGCCAGGGACCGCAGCGCATCGAGCACGTGTGGAGATCCCACATCTCCCGCATGCAGCAACGCATCGCAACCGCGCAGGAACTCCACGGCTTGTGGGCGCAGCAGGCCGTGGGTATCGGAGATCACGCCGAGCCGCATGCTGCGCTTCACCGTCATCGGCGCGCGGCCCGAAAGCGAGCCAGCTCCGCCAGCAGCCAGTCGCGCGTCGGCACCGGCGGGCGGCCATTGCATTGGGCCAGGTACGGTTTGCCGCTCACTTCGCTGCGGCTCGCGGCAAGCTCGATGAACTTCTCGGTCGAATCGATCTCGTCGCGAAAGTGCTGGTACTTCTTCTGCATGTGCGCCTCGGCTTCCGCGGCGGGGTACAGCTTCCCGTTGCGCTCGATCCGGCAGCCGGAGGCACGCACATAAGCGAACAGATCGACCACCTCGGCACGCTGGGATTCCGGGACGTCCGCCACGGCGGCGGTCGCGAACGCGCAGAGCAGGAGCACTCCGGCAAGGGCGGCGCCAAGGCTGTAGTCACCCCTGACGGGCGCGGGGGTGTTCAGGCAGTTCATCGCAGACCCTCACCCAGGGCAGCCGGCTGCTCACCCAGGTGTGGTCCTCCGGCGTAAGCGCTTCAGGCTGATCGAGGCTGCACAACGTGATGTCGATCTCTTCCGACTGAGCGACGAGGCGGTAAGTGAGCGGCGTCCCGCACTTCGAGCAGAAGCTGCGGATGGCCCTGGCCGACGACGCGAATTCTGTCGGCACGCCTTGCAGCAACTGGAACTCGTCCGCCTTCACACTGAACCAGGTTACGAATGGGGCAGCGCCGGCGTGCCGGCACGTGCCGCAATGGCAATGGGTCAGATGGTAGGGCTTGCCGGTCACACGGTAGCGCACCGCGCCGCACAGACATCCGCCTTCGAGCCAGAGCATGGCGTTCCCTTCCTCACAGTAGTGACCACCGAACTACGCCGCCAGCGCGCAACGGCACGAGCGTGTTCGCGCCGTACGGCAACTCCTCGGGCACTGGCCGATCGCGCCGCACCAGCGTCACCTGTCCCGCGTTCCTTGGCAGCCCGTAAAAATCGGCGCCGTGAAAGCTGGCGAATGCCTCCAGCTTGTCCAACGCCCCCGCCGTCTCGAAGGCTTCGGCATACAGCTCGATGCCTGCGTGCGCGGTGTAGATCCCGGCACAGCCGCAGTCGTTCTCCTTGGTGTGCCGCGCATGGGGTGCGCTGTCGGTGCCGAGGAAGAACTTCGGGTTTCCCGATGTGGCCGCCTTCAACAAGGCCTGGCGATGCTCCTCGCGCTTCAACACCGGCAAGCAGTAGTGATGCGGCCGGATGCCGCCCTGGAACAGCGCGTTGCGGTTCAGCAGCAGGTGATGCGCGGTAATGGTGGCAGCCACGTTGTCGGGCGCAGCCAGCACGAACTTGACCGCACTCGCCGTGGTGATGTGCTCCAGCACGATTCGCAGCCGAGGAAGGCGCTGCACCAGCGGTATCAACGTGCGCTCGACGAATACCTTCTCGCGGTCGAACACGTCGACCTGTGGATCGGTGACCTCCCCGTGCACCAGCAGCGGCATGCCGGCCGCGGTCATGGCCTCGAGTGTCGCCAGGCACTTTCGGATGTCGGTCACGCCGGAATCCGAATTGGTGGTGGCCCCGGCGGGATAATACTTGACGGCGAACACGGCACCGCTGGCGCGCGCGCGCCCGATCTCCTCGGGAGCCGTGTTGTCGGTGAGATACAGCGTCATCAGTGGCTCGAACTGCGCGGCGGCCGGCAGCGCGGCGAGGATGCGCTCGCGATAGGCCAGCGCCAGTTCGGTATTCACCACCGGCGGCTTGAGATTGGGCATCACCACGGCGCGAGCGAAGCGCCGAACCGTGTCGGGCAATACCGCTGGCAGCACGTCGCCGTCACGCAGATGCAGGTGCCAGTCGTCCGGCTTGGTGATCGTCAGTTGTTGCATCACTCCTCATCCCAACTCTAGCTCGCGCCCTCACGCCACCCTTCTCCCAGAGGGAGAGGGACCTTATGTCTGCTGACTAGCCGCGATCGGCTTCGTCATACTCGCCAGCAACCACGTGAACCGGCGCCCGCTGCCCTGCGGCCGCCACCTGCAGCCGCAGTCGCCGCGCCTCGGCCCGCTGCTCGTCGTTGAGCCAGGAGCGCTCGTGACCCCAGAGGCTCGGGCCGTTCACCATCTCCTGTACGGTCCAGGTGTCGTCGTCGACGCTGCGTCCGCCCCAACCGAACTCCACCAGGAAGCGCGAAGGCGACCAGGCGTAGAAAGACAGCATGTGGTCATTGGTGTGCCGGCCGAGGGTGACGCCCACACTCTGGCGCTCGAGCGCTGCATCGTAGGCTTTGCCCACATCGTCCATCGAGACGGCCTCCACCATGACGTGATGGAGGCCGGCCTGTCCGGTTTCGATGAGGGCCAGACTATGGTGCCGCGCGTTGACGTGGAGGAAGACCGCGTGGAACGGCTTGCTTGCGTAATCGCTCAACCGGAAACCGAGCACGTCGCGATAGAACGGCAGAACCTGATCCATCCGCGGCACCGTCAGGACCGCATGGCCCAGTCCCAGGGCACCGGTGCGGAAGCCGCTCAACGGACGCTCTGGCTGGAACGGCTGCTCCGCTGCGGCTAGATCGTAGAAAAGCTCGATGCGGTTGCCCAACGGATCCTCGAACCAGAGCAGGTCGGCAACGCGCCTGATCTCGGTATCCGCCGGCTGCGCCCGATGTATCCGCACGCCATGCGCTTCGAGATGATCCGCCGCAGCGCTCAACTGCGCGGCACCGTCGACTTCCCACCCGAAATACGCGGCGCCATTCCGATCGCTCGGGTGCACGAGGAAGCGGTGCGCTTTGTCGTCCATACGCAGCGCGAGGCCGGCGCCGGCAGTCTGCACCTGCATCCCGAGCAGGCCGGTCGCGAAGCTGCGCCACTCGCCGAGATCGGTCGCGAGCACTCCCACGTAACCCAGGCATTTGATGCGCACAGCAACCTCCGAGTTCGCTTGCACCTGCCTCACCGGATCACCGGCACCGCCCGCGGCCGTGATCACGCTTATACTGGCCAGGATGCCGCCGATGCCGCGGCTGCGGCGGAACGGCTATTTTGCGTGATTATCCCCGAAAGATGTGCGCTGATCTGCGCTAGCGAGCGACGGCATGGCCCTTGGCGCGACCATCTTCAAAGCCAATCTGCAGATCGCGGACATGGACCGCAATTACTACCAAGATCATGCGCTCACCATTGCGCGCCATCCATCGGAGACCGACGAGCGGATGATGATGCGATTGGTGGCCTTCGCGCGCCATGCCGACGACGCGCTGTCCTTCGGCAAAGGCTTGAGCAGCGACGACGAGCCCGATCTGTGGCAGAAGGATCTGACCGGAGCGATCGATATCTGGATAGACGTGGGACAACCCGACGAGAAACGCATCCGCAGGGCCTGCGGTCGTGCCGCGGAAGTGTTCGTCTACAGCTACGGAGGCAGAGGCGCCGATCTGTGGTGGGAGCAGACCAGCGGCAAGCTCGACCGCGCCGGCAATCTGACCGTGATCAACCTGCCGCTGGCTGCCACGCGGTCCCTGGCGAAACTCGCACAGCGCAGCATGGAACTCCAGATCACCATCCAGGATGGGCAGATCTGGGTGGCCGATGCGGAGCGCCGGGTCGAGTTGGATCCGGCGATATTGAGAGCGCCGCCTTCGTCTCGCTGAGGGTCGTCCACGCAATCCCGGGGCGGGGACAGCGCTCTGCGAACGCGGAGCTGGTCAACGGGCTCAGGCTCGAAGTGATAACCTTGTCCGACACTGCTTGAAATGCCGAGCCCGTTCGGCGCGGCCCGCGAGGGATTCGGTATGCAAAACGACCGTATTGAAGAGTTGAGAGAGATAGGAGCATCGCTCGCCCCGCGCGCGGCGGAAGAATTTCCGCCGCTACCGGAGGCGCCGACGCTTGCCGACATCCTGACTCTGCGGCTGCACAAGCCCAAGTTCGGACTGCCGATCGCCACGGCGGCCCATGGCGCGCAATGCGCATCGCTCGCCCTGCAGGCCGGCGTCGACGAAGAAACCGTGCTGGCGTGTCTGCTGCACGACATCGGCCTCGGTGTCATGCGGCCAGACCATGGATGGGTCGGCGCTCAGCTGGTCGAACCCTACGTCTCCGAAAGAGTTTCGTGGGCCATCCGCTACCATCAGGCGCTGCGCTACTATCCCGACGCCGCAGTCGGATACGAGTATCCAGAGATGTACATCAAGATGTGGGGAGCGGACTACAAACCGCCCGCCTACATCGAAGCGGCGTACCGGGAGGCGCGCGAACATCGCTGGTATATGATCGCGCGTCACATCACCATGTACGACGACTACAGCTTCGATCGCACCAAACCGATCGATCTCACCCCGTTCCTGGATATCATCGGACGCCATTTCCGCCAGCCGGCCGCGGGCCTCGGCAACGACGCCAGCCCGGCCGCGCACTTGTGGCGAACGATCATCGATCCGAACAAGCCGCTCTGACGCTTCGACTCTGCGGCTGACGCCGCTATTCCGTTCGTCCTGATCCTTCGACTCTGGGCGCTGCGCGCCCTACGCTCAGGACGAACGGACTAGTGGCGCGCAGCGCCCGGAGTCGAAGGATCAGGCGAACGGTGCGTTTTGGGATGCCGTTTGTGCGCAATGCGACGTTCTTGAGCGCTATAAAGGCTTCCACCAGACCCCGTTCGCGCTGAGCGTAGCCCGGCAGGGCGGAGTCGAAGCGTTGCGCACTTCGACTCTGTGGCTGACGCTCCGTCGGTGTTGAGCGTCGCGCAGCAGAGTCGAAACACGCTCAGTGCGAACGGTGCGTTTTGTGCCGCGAACGGTGCGCGTCGGCACTCAGCCGCTCACCTCGAGGCGCGCGCTGTGCGTCGCCACACCGCCCCGATCGTCGGTCCAGGTGAACAGCAGATCCGCGCTCTGCGTTGCGATCACGTAGAAGACGAAGTAGGGGTTGGTGGACACGGCCGGGTGCAGTTTCGCGCGGAACACTTCCTTGCCGTCGTACGCGCACGTGAAGCTGTCGACGATGTGGCGAGGAATCGGGCGCCCCATGTTATCGAGCCGGAACCCGGACTCCATCGGGTGGGTGATCATCGCGCGGATCTCGACAGGCTCGCCGCGCGTTGCGCGCTCGGGCACCCGTACTCGCGCCGGTCCCGGTTGGCTCACAGTCCGCAGCCCGCCACCGTCACCTCGATATCCACGGCCGCCGACCAGAGCGTCCCATCGCTCATCACCGCAACAGCGCTCATCTGCTGCGACGTAGCCACGCGGATCCGCGAGGAGATGCGGGCGCGCCCGTTGTAGGGTCCAAGCTGCACTTCCAGCACCCGCGGCAGCGGATTCTTCTCCGCGAACAGATGGATGCTCTTCACGTAGTCCTGCGCGCTCATCGCGCTGTCGACCGTGACGGTGACGGGGACGACATTCCCATTTTCGGCGAGCCTGGGCAGCTCGAGCGTGACCCGGCCGGGCGTGATGGGACGATCGCCGAAGGTCTCGCGCAGCGCGTCGGCGAGGCTCTCCGGCGTCGCCGCCGCCGGGCGTACCAGCAGCAGGCAGGCGCCTGCGGCAATCGCGCGCAAGATCTGCCGCCGGCCGTTCTGCACCTGAGCGCCTCGCTTCCCCCTTTGCAAAAGGGGGATCGAGGGGGATTTCAATCTGCCGCCCTCGTCAGGCGATGAGTCAAATCCCCCCTGCCCCCCTTTTCAAAGGGGGTTTACCGGCGAGCTACCTGACTGTCTTTTGGTGACGTGCTCTCGCCTCGTCGGCGAGCCCGCCTCAAGTCGCATACGAAAAGCCGTGATTCTTGAGCGGCAGCGAGCGAACGCGCTTGCCCGTCGCTGCGAAGATCGCGTTGCACAGCGCCGGGATCACGCCGCCGATCGGCGGCTCTCCGACGCCGCCCCAGAAGCCGCCGCTCGGCATGATGATGCACTCGACCTTCGGCGGTGTTTCCGCGAGCCGGAGCACGGGGTAATCGGCAAAATTGCTCTGCGTCACGCGCCCGTCCTGGATGGTGATCTCCTCGTGCATGGCGCAGCCGAGCCCCACAGCACCCCGCCTTCGATCTGCGCCTTCACCGCATCGCGATGGACCACATACCCCGAATCGATCGCCACGATCACGCGCTTGACGCTGACCGCGGTGCCGTCCTTGACCGCAAGCTCGACCACTGCGGCGGTGTAGCTGCCGTAGGAATCGACCACCGCGATGCCGCGGTAGACACCCTTGGGCAGCGGCTTGCCCCAGTCGGCCGCCTTGGCCACCGCGTCGAGCACGCCCAGGTCCTTCTGCTTCTGCTGCAGGAAAGGCCGGCGAAACTCGTAGGGGTCCTTGCCCGCTGCGAGCGCGACTTCGTCGATGAAGCACTCGCGGAAGAACGGATTGTGGGTGTGCGCCACCGCCCGCCAGAACCCGGGCGGCACGTGTGTGTTGCGCATCGCGTACTCGTTGGTGAAGCTGGGCACGGCGTACGGCGCATCCTGGAAGCAACGCACGTTGACCGGGTCGATCCCGTCCTTGATGTCGTTGGGCCGCACCGTGATCAAGATCGACTGGTCGGCCTGCCGCACGTGCCAGGCGGTCCAGTTCCCCTGCGCGTCCAGCCCTGCGCGCAGCTTGACCAGCGCGACCGGCCGGTAGCGTCCCTGGTGCATGTCCTCTTCGCGCGACCATTGCAGCCGCACCGGCGTGCCCGGCATGGTCTGCGCGATCCAGACCGCCTGCTTGGTGTATTCCTGGTGCGGGCCGCGCCGGCCGAAGCCCCCGCCCGCGTGCATCTTGTGCACATAGACTTGATTGAGCGGCATGCCCGAAGCCTCGGATGCCGCCGCGATCGTGGTCTCGCCGTTCTGGGTGCCGACCCAGACTTCCACCCGGTCGTCCTTGACCAGAGCTGTCGCGGTCTGCGGCTCCATGGTGGCGTGGTTCAAGTAGGGGGCGTAGTACTCGGCCTCGACCACCTTCGCCGCCCCCGCGATGGCCTTGTCGAAATCGCCGTCCTTGCGCGCGATCGGGGCCGCCGGTGCGTCGATCCCGGTGCGCAGGAACTGCATGATCGACGCGCTCGAGACCGCCGTCGTTGTCGGACTTCTCCCACTCCACCGGCAGCGCTTTGAGCGCCTGGTTGGCGCGCCACCAGTTGTCCGCGACGACCGCGACCCAGTCCTCTCCCTTCACCACGCGCTTGACGCCGCGCATGGACTTGACCTTGGCTTCATCGCAGCTCTTGAGCTTGCCGCCGAATACCGGGCACTGCACGATCGACGCGTGCAGCATGCCTGGCAAGCGCACGTCGGCGGCGTAGATCTGCTTGCCGGTGGTCTTGTCGGGTATGTCGAAGCGCGCCGGCGAGGTGCCGATGAGCTTCCACTGCTGCGGATCCTTGAGCTTGACCTCTTTGGGCACCGGCAGCTTCGCGGCCGCGTCGGCGACTTTCCCGAAAGTCGTTGAACGGTGGCCGTCCTCATGCCTGATGACGCCCTTGGCGACGCTGCACTCGCTCGCAGGCACGCCCCACTGCTGCGCGGCGGCGGCGACCAGCATCTCGCGCGCAGCCGCGCCAGCCTTGCGCATGTAGTCCTGGGAATCGCGGATGCCGCGGCTTCCGCCGGTGGACATGGAACCGAAGATCCGGTCGCGGCGCACGTGCTCGTTCACGTCGGCATACTCCGGGCGGACCTTGCTCCAGTCGCACTCCAGCTCTTCGGCGGCCAGCATGGCCAGCCCGGTGAAAGTGCCCTGCCCCAGCTCGGAGCGGGCGATGCGCACCACCACGGTGTCGTCGGGTTGGATCAGGATCCAGTGCGTCACTTCCGGTCCCTGCCCAGCGGATTCGGCGGCCTGTGCCGAGATCGGGAGGCGGACTCCAAGTGCCAGGCCACCGGTGAGGGCAGCCGTCTTGACCAGGAAATCGCGGCGGTCGGTGCTGATCGAGTGTGCCATGGGGACCTCCGTCAAATGGATTTCGCAGCCAGGTGGATGGCCTCGCGCACCCGCACGTAGGTCCCACAGCGGCAGATGTTGGTCATGGCCGCGTCGATATCGGCGTCCGACGGCTTGCGGTTGCTCGCGAGCAGCGCGGCGGCCGCCATGATCATGCCGCTCTGGCAGTAGCCGCACTGCGGGACCTGGAGCTGCACCCACGCCTTCTGCACCGGGTGCGTGCCGTTGTTCGACAACGCCTCGATGGTCGTGATCTTCTTGCCTTCAACGGCGGAAACCGGCATGACGCAGGACCGGACCGGCTGACCGTCCAGCTGCACGGTACAGGCGCCGCACATCGCAATGCCGCAGCCGTACTTGGTCCCGGTCAGGCCCAGCTCGTCCCGCAACACCCACAGCAGAGGCATGTCCGGTTCGACGTCGACGCTGACCTGCTTTCCGTTCACGTTCAGTGTTGCCATCAGGTTCTCCCCCGAAAGAGTTGCACATGGATGCGAGGAAACTTCGTCAGGCGCATTCGCACATATCGATGCGCGTCGCCGCTGCTGCCGCGCCTTGGCCGGTTGGACCAGTCGGCTTGTCGGTTGTTCAATGTTACGCCCGGACGGCAAGCCGACCGCACAGGCCGGGATCGATCCGACAACCGCTTGCGGATCGATCACCTGCGCACTTCGACTCTGCAGCTTTCGCTGGCACGCTCAGCGCGAACGGCTTTAGTGGAACGCCGCCAGGGCCAACGCAGTCGCTTGCTGTCCGATAGGCGTCGGAGCGCCGCCTAGGCAGACAGGATTCGGTCTAGGATCTGAGTTTTTGCGGGAGCGGAGCATGATCGTCACGCCTTTCTACGCCGGGTTGCTCGGGTTCTGGTTCCTGGTGTTGAGCGCCAGAGTGGTGCAGCGCCGCCAGGACGGCATAACGCTCGGTGACGGGGGCGATCCCCGGATGCTGCGCGTCATCCGCGGGCACGCGAACTTCGCCGAGTACGTGCCGCTGATCCTGTTGCTGATGGCGCTGCTGGAGCTCGGTCACACTTCGACCTACGTGCTGCACGCGCTGGGCATCGGGCTGCTGGTGGCGCGGCTGCTGCACGGCTTCGCCTTGAGCTTTACCCAGCACTTCAGGTTCGGCCGGTTCTATGGCGCAGCGCTGACGTTCCTGGTCCTGGCGGTTGCCGCCGCGCTGTGCGTGTGGCAAGGCGTGCGCGGATTTGCGCTGACGTAGGTTTCGAACTCGACCCTGACCGCGCGCCCGCTGCTACATGCGGCGCCGGCTGATCGACGTAGTTCCAACTCCTTCGATCCAGCGCTTGATTCGATTCGCGTCCGCGAGGCGGGTGAAGCGGCCGAACGAATCCAGCAGCACGATGATGACCGGCTTGGCGGCGATCGTCGCCTGCAGCACGAGGCAGCGGCCCGCCTCGCTGATGTAACCCGTTTTGGACAGTCCTATATCCCAGCGCTCGACTTCCCACCAGGCCGTTGGAGTTGTGGTAAGCCAGCTCTTGCCGGTGGCGTCCGCGAGCGAGCTCCACACGGTGGTCGCTGGTGGTCGTGAAATCGCGGATGAGAGGGTACTGGTAGCCGGCATTGACCATCACCGCCAGATCGAAAGCGGTGGAGCGATTCTTCGGGTTCAGACCAGTCGGGTCGAGAAAGCGAGTGTCATCCATGCCGAGCGCTTTGGCCTTTGCGTTCATGGCATCGACGAATGCCTGCTTGCCCTGCGGATAGGAGCGCGCAAGCGCGGCCGCGGCGCGATTTTCCGAGGACATCAGCATGAGCCTCAGCATCTCGCGGCGCGTGAGCCTCGTACCGAGCCTCAGGCGAGAGCTCGATCCCTTCAACACGTCTACATCGGCCGCTTCGATGGTCAGAAGCTCGTCGAGCGGCGCGCCGGAGTCGAGGACGACCATTGCCGTCATCAGCTTGGTGATGGAGGCGATGGACATAATCGCCTCGGGGTTCTTCGCGTAGAGCAGGCGCCCCGCCTCCTGGTCCACAACTACGGCGGACGACGAGCGCAACCTCAGCAGGCGCCACTCCAGGTTGGAGCTCTCATCGGCCTGCCTCCACATCGGATCGGCCAGCTCGAATCCGCGTCCGCCTGGGGGTGTCGTGTCGGGGAGCTCCAGGGGAGCCGGCAGGGTTCGGGCCAAATCGGGCAGGTTGGCGATCAGAACGGGCTCGACCGATTCGCCTTCGGGCAGTGCCGGCAATTCCAGGAAGGCGGAGGAGTCCTCCAACGCGGCGGCCGGCGTCGTCGCAACGGGCGTGTCCGCGACCGGTAGGCTCCCGGCTGCGATGCGGTAAGGAGCAAGGCTCGTCTCCCACCACATCCGCCAGCCGAGTAGCAGCTCGGGCTGATCGGCCGCGACCTTGCAGTCGATCAACGGCACATCCGTCTTCGATGCTGCACGCTCCAAGACGACCGTCGTGTCGTCAGCCGCGAGCGCTACCACCGGCAATACCGCGGCGCACGCCCAACACACGCGGAGCGCGGCCGTGAGTCCAACCAGCTGTTCCAAGTCTAGGGTCTCCCTAACACACGCTGCCGGGGTCGCTGTCCTGATCGTTCGCTTCCCCCATTACGAGGGGGGAGCGGGTCAGGTTTCTCACCGTTGTGCAAACATGAGCGCAATACTACATCAAGGCAATATTACTCCGGCACTACGAAACCAGCTCGCGGCCGGTGGCATGCCCTGGATTGTCAAAGCATTTCGCATCCTTCTGTCGCCGGGCCGCGACGCCGATTCGCGTAGGGAGTATACGGGTTAGGGGCGCGGCGAGGGCGGCTGCGTGACCAGCTCGAGCCGGATCTCGCGCAGCTTGGCCTTGATCACCGCGGCATTCTCCGGGCCCATCCGGATCAGGAGTTTCTGCCCGGCGGAAAGATCCTCCAGCTCGGGAGCGGCGAATTCGTACAGGACCTTGGGCCGCACCAGCTTTACCGTGCCCTGCACCTCCGGCGCCTCCAGCAGGTCGTCGATCACTTCGACCAGGCGGTCGTTGAAGTACCGCCCCGGATATCCCAGCTCCTCGTACGCCTGCTGAAACAAAGGATAGAAATGGACGTAGACGGCGACCAGTCTCCTCGCATCGACGGCTCGCGTCAGGTTGACGTAAGATCCGTAGCGTGCGTAGTTGGCCTGGCTCAGCCACACGAGGTCGCCCTCGCCGGTCGTGAGGGTCTGCCCGTTGGGGGGTTTGACCGGGAGCGCTCGTGTGGCCACCTTGTTCCGCGGCAGATTGTCGACCGTCATCACGATGCGGCGCACGATGTCCTCCGGGATGAAGAGAGCGCCGAATGGTTGCTTGCCTACCAGCCCCGCCAGCGACTCCCGCATCGCCTCGTCACTCGCAGTCAGTGGCGGCACGGGCTTCGCCTCTACACCAGGCGGCAGCGGAACCACGGGCACCGGATGACTGATCTGCGGCTGCGCGCTTGCCTCTGGAGGTGGCTGGGGCGCTTCCGCCGTGTGCGCCGGCGGCGGCTCTAGCAGCCGCTGCTCCCGCTCCGCTTGCTGGCGCCAGAAGTAGAGGCCGATAGCAGCGGCCAGCACGACGATCAGGAGGATCCAGAAAACCGGGTTTCTCATTGACGGGACTGAAGATGAGCGGTACGCGAATACTCAAGCGGCCAGGCACAGACGCACGTTCAGTTTACGCCGTCCTTCCGTCGCGACCGCCCGCATCAGATGTCGCCTTTTCGTGACAGACACCCGGCTCGAGCGCCAACGTTCCAGCGTGTGAGAGAGGACAATGCGCGCGTCCGCTCTGAAACGGTAGCGCGGGACAAAAGCTGCGCGATGCGAGGAGGAAGTTAGATGATCGAAATGACATTGGGCATGGCGGAGCAAGCAGCGCGGGCGGCGCTCGCCAAGGCAGCAGCCATGAACATCGCCATGACGGTCTCGGTGGTGGACGAGGCGGGCCGTCTCGTGCTCACCCTGAGAGGGGATCGGACCGGCTTCTTTACCACCGAGACCTCACGCGCAAAGGCCGTCGCCGCAGCGGCCTTCAGGCGCCCCTCGCGCGAATTAGTCGAGATGCAGAAGACGAACCCGGTGTTCTGGGCGGCGGTGCCGGCGGTCTCGCGCGGCGAGGCTCTGCCTTCCACCGGAGCGGTACCAATCGTCGTCGGTGGCCGGGTGATCGGAGCGATCGGGTGCGGGGGCGGCACGCCGGACGAGGATCACGAATGTGCCATGGCTGGTGCCTCCGCAGTGCCCGGCTGACGGCAAACTCTGTGCGGGGTCTGTTAGTCTAATGCGCAAGGACGTTCTAGCTGTCTAGCTATAGCCCATGTCAGGACCGGACGATTTGCGCTACCTCGAGATGTTGCGCACTCACTATGACCGGCTGAAGATCGCCCGGGACGCGCCGATTGAGGTGGTGCGCGCCGCCTATCGCGCCCTGTGCCTCAAATACCATCCCGACCGCAACCCTGACGATTCCGAAGCGGCGCGCAGCATGGCCCTGCTCAATGCGGCCTACGAGGTGCTGTCCGATCCGGATAAACGGCAGGAGCACGATGCATGGATTCGGTCGGTCGAGTCGGCATCCAGCGAGCGGCCGGCACGCGAGTCGAATGGATTCTCCTACCACCCGGCGGCTGCTGCGACTGCCTCCGGCGACGATACGCTCCCGAATCGGGCTTCGGCCTACCTGAGCAGCTATGCGGTCTGGGGCGGGATCGCTCTGCTCGTCGTGCTGGCGGTGTTGGCGGGCTCCGCCCTGTATCGAGCCAAGACCGTTACGCACTCTATCGTTCCACTGCCGGTTGTTCCGTCGGAGGCGACAACTCCACGGCAGTTGGCAGCGCTGGACGCGCGGCAACTATGGCTGTCGCCGTCGTCTTCCCGGTCGCGCGCTGCGGATCCATCCTCCTCGTCTCCAAACCCGCCCCCATCGTCGTCAGCGGCCGACGCACCGGCTTCGCCTGCAAGAACGAGTGCCGCCCCGTCAACCTCTGACGATGCGGCGAATCCACCCGCGAAGCCATCTGTTGCCAGCGCACCGCGCAACGCGGAGGCTCCCGTACCGAGTCGCAGCGTGCGCTACGACGAACCTCAACCGCGCCCCGACAAAGCTCCGAACGGCGAACGCTGGCCTGCCACTTCGGCTTATGTCCGCGGCTACGCGGTCCTGTACACGAACGGAGGCTCCCAGCTCGTCATCGACAACTCGCACAACAACGTCGATGTCTTCCTCAAGGTCGTCTCGGTTACCGATCCCGAGCCAAAAACCGTGCGCAGTGTTTTCGTCCTGGCGCATGGCCAGTTCAACGTGAACAAGCTGCGCACCGGAACCTACGAGGTTCGCTACCACCAGCTCGGCTCCGATACCTTCCTGCGCTCCTCGACGTTCGCTCTGGAAGAGTCCGCGATCGCAGGCGGCACCCGCTACAGCATCGTTACCCTGGCGCTGCAGATGGCGGCGGATGAAAGCGCGCACGCCTACGCTCTGACAGCAGAAGAATTCGAGCGGTGACGCCGCGCGCGCGATGCCAGGGACGGGTCACTTCCCTAGCGCCTCGACCACGGCTGCGACAAGTCGGTCCTGCTGAAAGCGCTTGCCGTCCGGATCGACTCCGGTGCGCACGATCAGCAGGTCGTGACCGGGCACGACGGTGACGTACTGGCCCTTGTTGCCCGCCGTCGTAAAGGTGCCCGGTGGCACTCCGGGCATCTGGTCCAGCAGCCAGAACTGGGCGCCGTAGCCCCACTGGCCCGCGACCGGCGGTCGAGTGGGGGCGGGAGTGCTGGAGAACTTCACCCAGCCTTCAGGCAGCAGCCGCTTGCCGTTCCACACGCCGTCGTTCGCCAGCAGCATGCCGAAGCGCGTCAAGTCGCGGGCCGTCGTGTAGGTCTGGCTGGAGCCGACGAAATTGCCGTCGTGATCGACCTCCATGCGCGTGTGGTACATGCCGAGCGGGTGCAGCAGCTCGTCGTACGGGAAGCGCAGGTATCTCAAGTCATCCGCCAGGCGGTAGCGCAGGGCGCGAAGCAAGAGCAGCGTGTCGCTGTTCGCGTATTTCCAGCGCGTACCCGGTTCAGCTTCGAGCGGCGTGGTTGTCACAGCGCTCACCACGTCTTGTCCGCCGAAGTACACCGCGTAGGTGTTCGCGCCTCCGGTGAACAGGCCGCTGGACATCCACAGGAGCTGCTTGTACGTGATCGCTTGCCGTGGATCGCCTGGATAGGCCCACTCCGGGATACTCACCGGAGCGTCCAGATCCAACAGACCTTGCTTCGCGGCGATGGCCATCAGCGCCGCCGTGATGCTCTTCGACGTCGACCAGGTGCGGTAGCCGGAGTGAATCCCGAACCCGGGCCGGTAGCGCTCGGCGATGATCTTGCCATCCTTCACGATGATGACGGCAGTCGTCACTACGCCGGCGACGTCGCCATAACTCTTGCCGTCGAAGGCGCGCTCGAGCACCGGCGCCAGCGCGCGATAGCGCGCGTCGAGACCGTCGGGCGGCAGCTCGACGCGATCGCCGGCCGGAAACGGGACTTCGGCGACATTGGGCAGCGGCGGGTAGGGAACATACGGCAGCCGAGGAATATCTCCAGCGTTCCAATCTGGCGGCAGCACGGTGCACCCCATCGTGTCGCGGAAAGCCGCGATACGCACGATCTGGCCCGAGACATCGGTCGCCGTTACGATTCTCCGCCGCTCGTCGATCACGGGATCGGGGTATCCGAGCCCTTGGACGTCGACCAGTTCGACCGCCTTGATGTCGTCCAGCGGACGACCGGCGACGAAGTGCGCGGAGCAGGTGAACAAAGCACGATAGCCGGCTGCAATCAGAGGCTCCTTGTCGTCGGCGATCCCCGCTGGACGCTGATAGGGCGGCGCGGCAAACGCCGGGGGCAACAGCGCAAACAAGACGATAGCCAGGACCAGAAAGCGTTCCATGCAGATTCCTCGTTGAATGTTTCGACCGGCCGCGAGCGCAGCAGGCAACTCGCTGACAGCAGAACGACCATCGTCAATTTGAGTTGACGTGAACGCGCCGCCCGGCGTCGAATCTTAGCGGCCCTACGGAGTCTGCGGGCACACCCGTTGCGACTCGCACAATTGCTTTGGCGTGACGATGCGAAATGGCAGAGGCTGATACTTGCGCCGCGCGAATACCAGCAGCGCACGGTCGCGCGTGACGAGGAAGTCCGCGCCGCAGTCGCGCGCCAGTTCCAGGAACTTCTGGTCGTCCGGGTCGCGGCAGACCGGCAGGCGAGCTGCATTTTCTCCCGGCGCACCGTCGAGCCACCGCACTGCCCGCCGGCATTCGTCGAGGCACTCGGCCTGCGCGCCGGCCTCCAGCGTCGCCTTTCCCAGCGGGTAGGCCAGCACCCGCTCGAGCTCCTGTGCGCAGGCCGGGGCCATGAAGACCTCCGCTTCTCCGGCGCGCACCCCGGCCTTGATGGGTAAGACATCCGGGTTGCGAAACACCAGCCAATCGAGCCAGACGTTGGTGTCCAGGACCAGGCGCAACGCCATCGGGCTAGCCTGGATCAGCTGCCGCACGGCGGCGTGTCCATGAATTGTCCGGGCTGCGGTTCCCGACGCATCGCGACACGCCGCGATTCATTCCGCGCGCACGACGCGCGTGCCGACAATCAGGTCGTGCACGCAGCGCCGGTCCTTGCGGATTCTGCTTGTCCATCCTCGGCTCCTGGCTTCGGCATCTTCGGGGAGGCCAGCGCAAACTTGCCGAAGACGGCCTAATATCACCGGTGAACGTCAGGCCGCAACCCGCGACCAGCGTGAGTATAGCTTGCACCCAGGAGTTGGTTTTCTGATCGAGCAACGCCCGACCACCGACCGCCACGCTTGCCGTGCCTCCGGCATGCAGGCCAACCACAACGGAGTGCGACAGATGATCGAACGCCACTTTGTTCCGGGGCAGCCCAAGCCCTACAGCCACTACTGTCATGTCGTCCGCGCCGACCGCCACGTCTGGGTGTCCGGGTGCGTGGGCGTGAAGGAAGACTGCTCCATCCCCGAGTCGACGGTCGAGCAGTTTCGCATCGCGCTCGCCAGCGTCGACGCCGCTCTGCGTCACGCCGGGGCGAAGCCGCAACACGTGGTCAAGGTCACCATCTTCATGACCGACGTGTCCGAGCGTCCGCTGATCAATCCTCAGCGCATCGAGTACTTCGGCGAGAACCGGCCGGCGTCGACCCTGGTGGAGGTCAGCAAGCTGGTGGACCCGCGGCTCAAGGTCGAGATCGAGGCGATAGCGTACATCGACGGCTAGCCTGCGCATCTACCGGCGAGACGCACGCGGCGCAGTACCGGTGCCTACGTCGTTTTCAGAGCGGGCAGCGCCGGGAAAGGCTCCACCGCGTAGGAAGCGAGTTTGGGGACCAGCTGCTGCAGCAGGTCCGCTTCCATGGTGTTCACTCCGGCGTCGCCACGAAAGTTGGCCAGGAACGCGTGTGGGAACTTCGCGCGGATGATCGAGGTGACCTCGGCCACTTTTGCCTCCTCGTTCGCATTGGTGTAGCGAACCGATTCGGCCGGATCGTAGTAGATGGCCGGCGTGCCCTTCTCGATCGGCAGTTTGGCAACGGGTGCATCGGTCCACCGCAGGCGCGCGAGGAGCTGCAGCGCTGCCTTCCGATCTTTCGGCCGGCGAAAAGCCCAGATCCAATCCGGATGCCGGTCACGCAGCTCGTCGATTTTCTTGCGGCTCGACGGCAGCCAGCCGATCCGACCGGCTTTCAGGTCGGCATCGAAATCTCTCCAGTAGTAGAAGACGTCCATAGTCCTTGGGGTGAGTGCTGTTCGATCGATTGCCCGTCGTTGTCGCCCGGGCGCCGGCATTGGTTCACGGTCCGTGCGCCGCCGGCAGGCAGATGTTACGCCGTCTCCGGAAAGTTGACGCAGTCCTGTCGCGCGGGCCTGGGGCGCGCAGCCCTCGAGGCAGCGTTGCGGGGCCTTGGGGCCGCTGCAACGAAAGGTGCGCATCTGCCTCACTGGACACCCGCTGGGATCGTCATTACGAGGGGCGACAGGACCGGCGTGTCACGCGTATGATTGCGGCCGGTGCGGGCCTTCATCGCCGTCCATCCTCCATCACTCCCGGTGTGCGAACAATGATCCGTCGAGCCGTCCTGCTCGTGGCGCTTGTGCCAGTCGTCGTTGCCTGCCTGTCGAAAGGTCCGCCGCCGGCACCCGCGCCCAAGTGGCATCTCACTGACCTGTTCCCACCCCAGGCAAGCGCACCGCCTCCGAGTGCGACGCCAGCCCCGGCGGCGCCGCCAGGCGACGCTGCGAAGCCCCCGCCCGCCGCCAGCGCCACCGTGTACCCGCTCATGGTCTCTGCGCAGAATGTCACCTTCGAGGTGCACGAGCCGCTCCCGGAGGCGTGGGCCGACGGCCTGCTCACGGCCCGCTGCGTGGTGGTCGCCCAGCCCGCCGGCCCGCTGCAGCCGGTGTCCGGTGCGGCGCTGATCAAGGCGGTAACGAACGTGGATGCCGCGACTGGCATCGTCGCGCTCAGCGATCTGGAGGTGAAGAACGCCAGCTTCCCCGGTCCGCTGGACCAATCCGCGGCATGGCACGAGCAGCTGCGTGAGCTGTTGCCCGGCAAGATCAAGACGGTCGCGCTGGCGCGGCTCGAGTCGGGTCAGGCGGTCGTGCAAGCGCGCCAGAAAGCCGGCGCTGCGGCCGCCGTCGAGGTGCCCCGCATCCTCATCTCGGAGAAGCCTGCCGTCCTCGTCTATATCGACGGCGACCCGCGCTACGTGCCGATCAAAGACACCGGCTGGACGGGAGTGGTGAACACCACCGTACTGCTGCTCAAGGACGCCACCGGCACGCTGTACCTGCGCTTGTATGACGGCTGGGTGAGCGCAGCCTCGCTGCAGGGACCGTGGAAGGTCGCCCCTAAGCCACCGTTTGCTGCGCGGATAGAGCAGGCCGCCCTCGCTACCGGCCGCCTCAACCTCCTCCCCGGCAAACCGGATGCGAACGGGAAAGGCCCGACGCTGTCCAGCAAGCGCCTGCCACAGATCATGGTGAGCACGCAGCCTGCGGCACTCATCGTGCTCGATGGCCCGGCGCGCTTCGTTGGCGTCCCGGGACTGCCGCTGGAGTACGCGACCAATACGTCCGCGCACGTGTTCCGGGATATCCAGTCGAGCACCCTGTACGTGCGCGTCGGCGGCAACTGGTTCCGCGCGAAAGTTGTCGACCGGGCCGTGGGAGCACGTGCCCGTGACGAGCCTGCCGTCCGCCTTCTCTGCCATTCCGGACAACCATCCCAAGCGCGGCGTGAAGACCGCCATTGCGCAAGCACAGACATCCGGGTCGCCGGCCGCCGATGGCATGACCGTCGTTGCCGCCGATCCTTTGTCGGCCAGGCTGAACGTCGTCATGAACGGCGACCCCGTGATGGAGCCCATCCGCGGCACTCAGCTCAACCGTGTGGCCAATGCGTCGGTCCCGATCATCCAAGTCGACATCAACAACTGGTATGCGGTGCAGAACGCCGTCTGGTTCCATTCCAGCATGGCGACCGGGCCCTGGACCCTGACGAACTACGTGCCGCCGGAGATCTACGCCATCCCGCCTACTTCGCCCATCTACCATGCGATCCACTCGCGCGTACTCTCGTCGAGTTCGGACGTGGTTTACTACGGTTATCCTACGACGGGCTCGCTGGCCCCCGAGGGCGGCGCGACCGGCGTTGAAGATCAGGGGGCGGACTATCAGTACACTCCGCCCTCCTCGCTGCATTGGGGCTGGTTCTATTAGCCGAGGAGACTGCGATGAGACCGTTCGTATTGGCATTGCTTGTTGCATTGAGTTCGCCAGTGTTCGCGCAAGCGGTGCCATCCATTCCGTTCGACTCGGTCCCGGATCCGCTGAAGCTGCCGCAGGATATCTACTTCGGTGAGGTGACTGGCGTGGCGGTGAATTCCAAGGGCCACGTCTTCGTCCTGTCGCGCGGCAACACCACCGGCCCGGCGTATGCGGCCGCAGCCACGCAACTGCTCGAGTTCGGTCCGGCCGGCGAGTTCATCCGCGAGATCGGCAAGAACCTCTACGCCTGGTCGTTCGGCCATACCGTGCGCGTCGATGCGGGCGACAACATCTGGGTCGCGGACAAGGGCTCGGACATGGTGATCAAGTTCAATCCGCAAGGCCGCGTCGCCATGGTCTTCGGCCGCAAGCAGGAAGCGTCGGACGAGGAAACCGGGCCGTTGAAGCACCCCAAGCCGCCGCTGCCCGCCGAGGACGGGCGCTTCCGACAGGTGACCGACATGACCTGGGATCCGGCGGGCAACACCTACATCAGCGACGGCTATATCAATTCGCGCGTCGCGAAAGCGGACAAGAACGGAAACTGGATCAAGTCATGGGGAGAGCGCGGCACCAAGCCCGGCGAATTCAACACGCCGCACAGCATCGCCGCCGATGCGCAAGGCAACATCTACGTGGCGGACCGCGGCAATCGACGCATTCAGGTCTTCGACGGCGACGGCACGGTTCTGCGCGAGATCAGGATCGACGTGCCCTACGACGAGAACGCGCGCCCGGCCATCGGCAAGAAACCCGACCTGGCCAAGCTCGAGGCCTCCGGCGGGCCGCTGACGATGGCGCCCGGCGCCCCTTGGACGGTCTGCATCACGCCGCCTCCGAACCAGGTGCTCTACACGTCCGATGCCTACCCTGGCCGCATCTACAAACTCACTCTGGATGGAAAGCTGCTCGGCGTGCTCGGCGAATCGGGCAAGCAGTTGAAGCAGTTCGGCTGGATCCACGAGATCGCATGTCCGTCCGAAAACCTGCTCTACGTCGCCGAGCTGTTGAACTGGCGGGTGCAGAAGTTGATGTTGCGTCCGCAGTGAGAGGGTGAAGGGTGAAGCCGTTGATCCAGGCGCTTCGACTCTGCAGCTGGCGCTGCGACGCTCAGCGCGAACGGGAGATTTTGACCTTACCCTACGCAACGAATGCGGCGCGGAGGCCGCATCCACCGGCACGGCAACGGCGTATCTAGTGCACCGCTGGTGCGTGCCTTCCGCATGGAGGCTTCGACCGCACCCGGAATCGCCGGGAGACCAAGACATGAACGCACCGCGCAGATGGCTCACTGCCATAGTTGCGACCGCATTGCTGGGCACCGCTCTGGCACTCGCTCCGGTGTCGAGAGCGGTCGCGGCGGAGGCAGAAGTGGAAGGGCTGCAGATGCCCGCGTGGCTCACCCGCGACGGCAAGCGGCTGCCGCTGGAGATCGGCGCACAGCTGCGCAACGGCGACACCATTAGCACCGGAGCGGGCTCCCGGGTGCTGCTTCGACTGCCGGAGGGCAGCGGGGTCAAGCTGGGCGAGAATGCGCGCTTCGAGCTGAACGAGATGATGCAGAAACGCGACGGCGCCCGGCGGTTCTTCAGCGCGAGCCTGGGCGTCCCGCAGGGCGCCTTCCGCTTCACCACCGCGCCGGAGCAAAAGTCCCAGTTCACGCGCACGATCGACATCAAGCTCGCCACGGTCACCGCCAGCATCACTGGCACCGACCTGTGGGGCAAGTCCACCACCGAGCAGGAGGTCGTCGCCCTGATCGACGGCAGCATCACGGCTGCGCGCAGGGGTGAAGCGCCCGTCGCCCTGACCGAAACCAGGACTGTCTACGTCGCGCCGCGAGATAGTCCACGAACCGGCATCCAAACGATCACCCTCGCGCAGCTCAACGCTTTCGCGCAGGAGACGGAGATGCAGCCCGGCGCGGGCGTCGCCGGCAGGGGCGGGAGCTGGAAGGTCTACGCCGCACGCACCCCGAACAAAGAGGAAGCCCTCGCGGTCTACGGACGGCTGGCCGATGCGGGCTACGCGGCAGCCATCCAGCCGGCGGTGTTTCAAGGCAAGCAGATCTACCAGGTGCGCATCGTGGGGCTGCTGAGCGAGGCCGACGGCGTAGCGGTAGCGATCAAGCTGCGCGTCGAGCTTGGGCTGCAGGACGTGCACGTTTCACTGTAGGCGGCCGCTTCGACGACGAGGACCCCGCCGGCATCTCCGTCCTGAGACGCCGAGCGGCGACGCACGAATGTGGTACGGTTGGGTTTTCCTCGCCTCGACTCGAGCTTCCCCATGAACGGCGCCGAAAGCCTGGTCCGCACGCTGCTCGCCAGCGGCATCGATACCTGTTTCGCCAACCCTGGCACCTCGGAAATGCACTTTGTCGCCGCACTCGACAAGGTCGACGGCATGCGCTGCATCCTCGGCATGGCGGAGACGGTGGTGACCGGATGCGCAGACGGGTATGCGCGCATGGCCGGGAAGCCAGCCGCAACGCTGACGCATTGTGGACCTGGCTTCGCCAATGGCATCGCCAACGTGCACAACGCGCGCCGGGCGAACACGCCGATGGTGAACATCATGGGCGACCACGCAACCTACCACCGGCCGTTCGACTCACCGCTCACGGCCGACACGGAGGGACTCGCGCGCGCGGTATCGCACTGGGTGCGCACCTGCGGCTCGTCCGCGCGCCTGGGCGCAGATGCCGCCGCGGCGGTGCAGGCGGCGATGACACCGCCCGGGCAGATTGCCACGCTGATCCTGCCAGCCGACACGGCCTGGAACGATGGGGGCGAAGTCGGCCGCGCCAATGCCGGCGCCGCCTCGCTCCGCCGTCGCGCCCGATGCGCTGCATGCGATCGCGCAGACGCTGCGCAGCCGCGAGCCGGCGATGCTGATCCTGTCCGGGCAAGTCTTGTCCGAGGCCGGCCTCGTCGCTGCCCACCGCGTCGCGCATGTCAGCGGTGCCAAGCTGCGCACGCCCACGCAGGTGGCACGGATGGCGCGCGGCCGTGGGCGCCCGCCGGTTGATCGCATACCCTACGTGGTCGACAACGCGCTCAAGGTGCTCGCGGGCCTGCGACACGTGATTCTGGTCGGGGCGAAACCGCCCACGGCATTCTTCGCCTACCCCGGCAAGCCGAGCCTGCTGGCACCGCCGGACGCGGTCACGCACGTGCTCGCGCGGCCGGAGCAGGACGCGGTCGCTGCGCTGGAATGGCTGGCCGACGAGCTCGGCGCGCCGAAGAGCGTGCCGATACCGGAGGCCGCAAGCAGGCCGCAACTCGCGCGCGGACCGTTCGAGCCCGAGGGCTTCGCCAACACACTGGCCGCACTGCTGCCCGAGAACTGCGTCGTCGCCGAAGACGCGGTGACCTCCGGCCGCGCACTGTTCGCGCCGACCTTCAGCGCGGCCCCGCACGACTGGTTGCAGATCACGGGTGGTGCGATCGGCCACGGCTTTCCCTGCGCCACCGGCGCGGCCGTAGCCTCCCCCGGCAGGAAGGTCGTCTGCCTGCAGGCCGATGGCGCCGGCATGTATGCGCCGCAGGCGCTATGGACGCAGGCGCGCGAAAAGCTCGACGTGATCAACGTCGTCTTCGCCAACCGCATCTACAAGATCCTGCACGGCGAACTGCTTGCGGTAGGTGCGCAGCCTGGCCGCGTCTCCAACGAACTGTTCGACCTCGCCCGGCCCGAGCTCGACTGGGTCAAGCTGGCCGGAAGCATGGGCGTGGAGGCCACGCGTGTGGAAACGCTGGAGCAGTTTGCCGACGCATTCAAATCAGCCTGCGGTCGACGCGGGCCGTTCCTCATCGAGTTTCGGATATAGCAGGAGCACTACCGATGCCGCTTCCATCTGCCATCAACAGAGCTGCTCGGCCCGCACCGAGACTCGAGTTCAAAGGCGTATTCCCGGCCCCGCCCACGCCGGTCACTGAGGACGGCCGGGTCCACGAGAAGGCCCTGCGTGCATTGCTGCTGGACAACATCGCGCACGGCGCGAATGGATTCTGGATGGCGGGCAGCACGGGTGAAGGGCCGATCCTCACCGACGAGCAGCGCGACGCCGTCGCGATGATATCGGCTGACGCATGCAAGGGACAGGCGCTCGTCATCATGCACGTCGGTGCGATGAGCACTGCCAGCGCTGTGAGGGCGGCGAAGACAGCCAGGAAGGCGGGCTGCGCCGCCGTGTGTTGTCTGCCGCCGCTCTTCTTCCCCAGCAGCGAGCGTTCCCGCATCGAGCACTACAAGGCGATTGCCGATGCCGCCGGCGACCTTCCGTTCTTCGTTTACAACCTGCCGCAGCTCACGCAGGTCGAAACCGTCCCGGCGCTGATGGAGAAGTTCGCGCGTGCAATCCCTACGCTCAAGGGCCTGAAGCACTCGGCGCCCAACTTTGCCGATATCCGCGTGTTCGCCGACATGGGCCTGATCTGCTTCTCCGGCAATGGCGCGTTCCCGCTTCCGGCGCTCACCATGGGCGCGGTGGGCAGCATCGATGCACCGCTCGCGCTCGCGCCCTGGCACTATGCCGAACTCTTCGGCGCCTGGGAGGCAGGAGACCTGGCGCGCGCCCAGTCGTTGCAGGACGGCGTGCGCAAGTTCGTCGACCTGGTCTGGATGTACGGCGCCCCCGCTCACGTGTGCAAAGTGGTGCTCTCCGCGCGGCTCGGCGTTGACTGTGGGCGTCCGATTCCACCGGTGAACAGCCTGAGCGATGACGAGAAGGCAGACGTGCTTCGAGTCGCGGAGTCCATCGGGCTTACCGGGCAGCGTGTGCCGAAGGCGTCGGCGGGGAGCCCCGCCGGCATCTCGGCCTGATCCGGATCGCCGCTTTTAGTGTTGCGCGAACATACTGCGAAGGACCAGCTGACAGCCAAGCCGCGCTTCGCGGCGTTCACTATCTTCGGAACGGACGATGATCTGCTCGGCATGCGAGAAGGCCAATCCTCCGGACGCGCGGTTCTGCAGCAACTGCGGCGCGCGGCTCGGACTCGTGTGCGCCCACTGCTCGCGCCCCAATGACCCGGACAGCCGCTTCTGCAACGGCTGCGGCAAGCCGCTCGACGACCTGGCGCCCGCGACAGCCAGGCCAGGCTCCAGCCGTTCGCGTTCCTACACGCCCGCATATCTAGCAGCCAAGATCCTCACCTCGCGCGCGGCTCTCGAGGGGGAGCGCAAGCAGGTTACCGTGCTCTTCGCGGACCTCAAGGGGTCCATGGAGCTGCTTGCGGACCGCGATCCCGAGGATGCGCGAGCTCTCCTCGATCCGGTCCTCGAGCGACTGATGGATGCCGTGCACCGGTTCGAAGGGACGGTCAATCAGGTGATGGGCGACGGCATCATGGCGCTGTTCGGTGCGCCGCTCGCGCACGAGGATCATGCTGTGCGCGCCAGCTACGCCGCCCTGCGGATGCAGGAGTCTGTCCGCGAATACGCAGCTGAGCTGCGTCGAACTCAGGGAGTACTGGTCCAGATCCGGGTCGGGTTGAATTCTGGCGAGGTGGTGGTGCGCACGGTGGGGAGCGATTTGCGCATGGACTACACCGCCGTCGGACAGACCACTCACCTGGCGGCGCGCATGGAGCAGCTCGCCACGCCAGGGACCACGCTGATGACTGCATCCACCTTCGCGCTGGCGGAAGGGTATGTGGCAGCACGGGCGCTGGGACCCATCGCCGTAAAGGGGCTGTCGGAACCCGTCGAGACCTACGAGCTGACTGGCGCATCTGCAGCGCGCACGCGGCTTCAAGCCGCCGCCGCGCGCGGATTGAGCGCGTTTGTCGGCCGCAATGACGAGTTGGAGCAACTGCGTCGCGCGCTGGAGCGGGCCGGCGGTGGACAGGGCCAGGCGCTGGCGGTGGTCGGGGAGGCCGGCGTGGGTAAGTCGCGCCTGCTGTATGAGTTTTGCCACTCCGCACGAACCGCCGGCTGGCTGCTGCTCGAGAGCCGCTCGGTCTCCTACGGCAGGTCGACTTCCTATCTTCCGCTCATCGATCTGCTCAAGAACTACTTTCACATCCAGGATCGGGACGACGCGCGCAAGATACGCGAGCGGATCAGCGGAAAGCTGGTCACGCTGGATCAGTCGCTGATGCCGGTCCTGCCCGCACTTCTTGCCCTCTTCGAGTTGCCCATAGAGGACGCTGCCTGGCAGGCGCTCGACCCGCCGCAACGACGGCGCCACACGCTCGATGCCTGCAAGCGGCTGCTCCTGCGCGAGAGTCGCATGCAGCCACTGCTGATCGTGTTCGAGGATCTCCATTGGATCGACGCCGAGACCCAGGCCTTCCTCGACAGCATCATCGAGAGCTTGCCCTCGGCACGCGCGCTCCTGCTGGTCAACTATCGTCCCGAGTACCAGCACGCGTGGGGCGGCAAAACCTACTACACGCAGTTGCGCATCGATCCGCTGCTGCCCGAGAATGCTGCGGCGCTGCTGTCCACGCTGCTCGGAAACGAGCCCGCGCTTGCCGGCCTCAAAGACAAGCTGATCGAGCGAACGCAGGGCAATCCATTCTTCCTCGAGGAGAGCGTACAGGCCCTGCTCGAGACCGGTGTGCTTTCCGGGCCGCGTGGCGACACCCGCCTTACCCGGCCGGTCGATTCGATCCAGGTGCCCGGGACCGTGCGCTCCCTGCTCGCCGCGCGCATCGACCGCCTGGAGCCGGAGGACAAGGCTCTCCTGCAGACCGCTGCGGTGATCGGCAAGGATGTGCCGTTCGCCCTGCTGCAGACCGTTGCGGACCTCGCCGGGGACCCTCTGCGCGCGGCGCTCGAACGCCTGCGCGCCGGCGAATTCCTGTACGAGACCAGCCTGTTTCCCGAACTGGACTACACCTTCAAGCATGCTCTCACTCACGAAGTGGCGTATGGCAGCGTGCTGAGCGAGCGGCGCAAAGCGCTGCATGGCCGCATCGTGTCGGCGATCGAGGCGATTCATGCCGGCCGTCTCGGGGAGCATGCCGAACGGCTCGCAGCACATGCGACCGCGGCAGCGCTTTGGCCAAAGGCGTCCCGCTATAGCCTGCAAGCCGCCAGAAAGGCGAAGGATCGTTACGGCTTTGCCGCAGCTATCGAGGTTTGCCAGCGGGCGGTCGAGTCTGCGGGCCACGCTGGATTGGCGGATGAGCAGCGCGAAGCCCTCGTGCTGCTCGGCGATCTCCACAGCCTGTGCGACAGCATTGGTGAGGCCAACGCGCACTACGACCGCGCCGCGGCGCTCACCGACGATCGGTCGGCGCGCGCGTCAATCGCCAACAAGCGGCACCGGCAGCATGCGCTCGACCGCAACGGCCGGATCATGTTCTACGAGCGTGGCAGCGGCGATCAGACGCTGGTGATCTGCACGCCGCTGGTGTATGGGGCCGCGCTGCAGCCCATTACCGAAGAGCTGTGCCAGGAGTTCCGCGTGGTGACCATCGATCCGCGGGGGGTAGGTGCGTCCGACCCGCTGCCCGATCCCTACGGCCTGCTCGATCACATGGAGGATGTGCGCGCCGTGATCGAAGCTCTGAACGCCGGCCCGGTCTTCGGCATCGGGCTATCGCGCGGAGGCAACCTGCTGGTACGCCTTGCGGTCAACCACCCCCGCTTGCTCAAAGGACTGATCACCATCGGCACACCCAGGATCCCGGCTCCACCGCGCAGCCCCGAATTCATGGAGGGGCTCCAGCGCCAGGATTTCGAGAGCATCGTGCGACTGCTATGGGCGGAAGTGCTGACCGAGCCCGGGTCGCATGACGTGGCCGAGCTGCATGTGCAACAGGCCCTGCGGCTGCCTCGGGAAACCGTACTGAGCTTCTACGCTCCGGACCCGGCGCGCAATATCGACGCGGTGCTGCCGCAGGTGCAGGTCCCCACGCTCGTCGTGCACGGCACTGAGGACCGCCGAGTTCCGTTCGAGGAGGGACGCCAACTCGCCGCTCGCATCCCTCGGGCCAGGCTCTATCCGATGGTGGGCTTCGGCCACCTGCCGCTGTTCACTGCACGGCAAGCGTTCTGCGAAGTCTTGCGAGAGTTCGTCCGAGAGGTCAACGCGCCGGAGCAACCTGCTCCATCCGTCGGAGCGCTCGATTCGCGCTGAAACCTGGGCGGGTGCGGCGCAAAGGCCAGCGGCTCCGTAACCTTTCAGGACGCGGGCGACAGCACGTAGATCGCGCGACTGGCGACCAGATCCTTGACCTTGGCCGCGTACGTGGCCATGTGCGGCGCGGCCGCATGCGCCTTCAGCGCAGCCGCATCGTCCCACTTTTCGATTACGAACACGGTGTCGGGCCCGGCGGCGGTCTGGAAGCCGCCAATGCCGTCGGCGTCGATCGCCGGCCCGTATTCGATGCAGCCCTTCTCGGCCCGGACGGCCGGCAGGTTGGCGCGGATGGCAGCGAGGATCGGCTCGCGCTGGCCGGGTTTGGCGGTGATGACGGCGACGACATGAATCATTTTCATTCTCCTCACGAGGGACCGGCGTGGAACGGCAAAGACGGCAAGCATGTTAGAGCATCTCGAACTCAGCCGCTTCTGATGTCGCAGTCCATGGCACGCACTGCAGGGTTCGTGTAGTTTCGTGGACCTTCGAGGGACCGACGCGGTGACAACTATGCTGAAGCGAGTAGACGCAGGCAATCTGAACGTCGCGTACGAAGACAGCGGCAGCCCGGACGGCGCGCCGGTCGTGCTGCTGCATGGCTTTCCGTACGACGTGCACGCCTATGACGAGCTCACACCTGTTCTCGTCTCGGCGGGATGCCGGGTGGTTACACCGTACCTGCGCGGGTACGGACCGACCCGCTTCCTGTCGGCGGACACGCCACGCTCTGGCCAGCAGGCGGTGCTGGCGCACGACCTCGTGGCCTTGATGGATGCGCTGAAGATCCCGCGCGCGGTGCTGGCCGGCTACGACTGGGGTGGACGTGCTGCCTGCATCGTCGCCGCGCTGTGGCCGGAACGCGTGCGCGGGCTGGTGTCAGGGGCCGGCTACAACATCCAGAACATTCCGGGCTCGAGCCAGCCCGCGGCGCCGGAGAACGAGCTACGGTACTGGTACCAGTACTACTTCCATGGCGAGCGCGGTCGCGCGGGGCTGGAGCAAAACCGCCGTGAACTGTGCAAGCTATTGTGGAAGCTGTGGTCGCCGAATTGGCGCTTCGACGACGCGACTTACGAGCGCACCGCGGCGGCGTTCGAGAATCCCGATTTCGTTGCCGTCGTGATTCACTCGTACCGCCATCGCTTCGGACTGGTGGCCGGAGATCCCACCGTTGAGGAGACCGAGCGCAGCCTGACAATCCAGCCGCGAATTTCGGTCCCCACCATCGCGCTCGATGGTGGCGGTGACGGTGTCATGCCCGCGGGTGGATCCGGGCAGCACGATCAGTTCTTTACCGGAAAGTACGAGCGCCGGGTGATTCCGCTGGTCGGCCACAACCTCCCGCAGGAAGCGCCCGAGGACTTCGCGGCGGCGGTGTTGTCGGTGCTTTGACGAGGTCTGACAGGCCGCAAGACCTCGCCGGAGGGATAGTGGGCTGTCTACAGATCCGGGGCGCCGTGCAGGCGCATCACCACCGCTTCGGGTGCGCTGACTCGTGCTTGCTGGTCGTCGCACTGCCGGCTGATACGACGCATCCAGATGGCGATGGTTTGATGGACCGTGAGGCCGTTGGCGCGCGGCAGGTCCTCGGTGTTGCCCAACTCCATGGCCCATTGCTGAACCTGGTCGTCGGTCACCTGCCAGGTATAGGCGTCGAGGATCCACGCCTGGATCCGATCGACCACCCAGGTCGGCGTGCCTGCGCCGAACTCGACAGAGCGGAGTTTCTCCACAGGAAAATGCTTCTCCCAGCGCGCCCAGGCAACCATCCGCCCCTCGTTCTGCGCTACCCGATAGCAGGCGACGACGTTGAATGTCTGCGGCGTGGGCTCCCGACCTTCGCCCGGATCCGCTTGGGCACTCGGCACCATAAAGGCGCATAGGAGCAGCAGGGCAGCCCAGATCGGGGCTTTGCCGACGCCGCGATATCGAAGGCGCGTGTGTGTCGAGAACAGCATGGCGAACCTCCTTGGCTTTGCCAGAGCTGCCAGGTCCAGCGCCGGAAACATGCCGGGATCTCGCCGGTCAGGCAGGCTTGACCAATACGCCGCAATTTCCGGGCCGGACCAGTGGCGTGGTCTGGCAGAGACTGTCGTGCAAGGTGCGCCGGCGGTCAATCTATCTTCCGGAGGGGTGTTCCAGGCCCGTGTGCGTGCTTCCTCACAGGCTTCCGTCGGCCTGCCGCTCAGCCGGCAGCGGCCTCCTTTCCACACGCAACTATGTAAAAACGAGCACCAGCGATCAGCGCAAGGTCGACTGACTCGCCTGATCCTGCGCTTCCATGAACGCGCGGCGGAATTCCATCGGGTGGGAGATTCCGGGGATGGGTGCCTGTGGCGTACCGGCACCGGCAATGATCAGAGATCCGTAGTTGAAAATGCGGCCGAGAACATCCTGATGGATCTGAATGCTCTCCACCTTGTGGATGTTGATCTCGACCGTGTTGCGGCTGATGAAGCCGAACTTCGCCACCACCCGCTTGGTCGTGATCGCCAGCTCCGTGGTCTTGTAGCGAATGAACGCAATCACCCAGAAGATGAGCCCGATACCGAAGACGGGCAACAGCGCGGCGCCGAGCAGAAGCAACGGGGCGAGGTGCCACAGGCTGGGATGGCCTTCATAGACGACCTTCTCGCCCGGGATCAGCGCGTCTTCGATGTAGCTGGCCATGAGAGTCCGCCGGTGGATGCAGGTCCCTGATACCGAGTGCCAAGGTGCAGTGCGTGCGTTCCGATCGCGAGCGCCCGCTTCGCTACTTGACGATCTCGAGCAGTTCGACTTCGAAGACCAGTGTAGCGCCGGGCTTGATCGTGGGTGGCGACCCGCGGTCACCGTAGGCAATGTTGGCCGGGCACACCAGCCGCGCCTTGCCGCCGACCTTGATCTGCTGCACGCCTTCGGTCCAGCATTTGATCACGTTGCCCAGCGGGAACGTGGCCGGCTCGCCGCGTTTGATGGAGCTATCGAACACCGTTCCATCGATCAGCGTGCCCTCATAGTGGACCTTGACCTTGTCCGCCGCGGTGGGCATCGCGCCCGTTCCCTCTTTGAGTGTCTTGACGATCGCCCCCGACGCGGTCTTCTTGGCGCCTGGTTCCGCAGCGGCTTTCGCCAGGAACGCCGCTCCAGCCGCCTTCTCCTTGTCCGCGACTGCACCGGCACGCGCTTGCGCCAACTGCTGAATCTGCGGTCCAAAGGTCTGCATGTCGACCTTGATCGGTCGCTTCAGCACGCCATCGGACATGCCCGACTTCACGATCTCCAGTTCGGACTCGCTGAGCGCAAAAGGGGCGAGGTTCTGGCTGATCGCGACGCCCAGCGCGTAGAGGGTTTTCTGCTCGTCGGTCGTCAGCTCCGCAGCGATTGCTCGCGTGCCGGCCAACCCGACCCCGAGCAATGCCGAAAGGCAATACACAATGGCTTTCATGATGGATCCCTGCGTTGAAAAGCCGCGATAGTACCGCAATTCGATGCAGCGGCTGGGCTGGTCCCCGGACAATGTGCGCGCCGCACTCCGCCCGTATGGATCTCTATTTCTTCTTCTTCGCTTCCAGCCTCGCCTGCAGATCAGCGAACGGATTGTGGGTTGCGACCGACCCTGAAGCGCCGGAGCTTCTGTCTCTTCCGGCCTCGTCCAGCATGCGTGCATGCTCGTTCTCGTGGCAATACAGGCACAGCAATTCCCAGTTGCTGCCATCGAGCGGATTGTTGTCGTGATTGTGATCCTTGTGGTGCACCGTCAGCTCGCGCAGGCGCGCGCCCGAGAACTCACGGCCACACCGCCCGCAAATCCAGGGGAACAACTTGAGTGCCCGCTCGCGATAAGTCGCCTCACGCTCATCCATATGCCGGCGTGCTTCGGCGACAACGCGGTCGAGCCGTGCTTGATCGGGAACAGTCTTCTTGGCCACCGCTAATAGCCGGTTGTTGCGCTTGCAAAACTATACATGAATGCGCATGAGCTTCAGCCTTCGCAACCACCCCGTCGCTTTGCGCCACCCCTCTCCCCTCCTGCCCGAGGAGGGGTGCCTGCGAAGCAGGCGGGGTGGTGGGAGCGCGACTGCAAACCACCCCGTCGCCTTCGGGGTAACACTCTAGACCGGGCTGATGGGTAACACTTTTCGCTCAAGCTTCGGTAGTTAGCTTCGCTGTTCGGATGCAGGCTCAATGCGGTGAACGCGCGTGTCGAGCAATCCGAGCAGCAGCATGCCAAAGTACACTCGCCAGAGTGTGCTCATCGACCTGGTACAAGCCCACCGGCTCACCCACGAGCAGTTGACTGACATAGACGAATTGGCCTTGCCACTTGATCTCACCACTGTGACAGGGGTGGCGAACGGTGTAGCTGTCCGGGTAGTAGATGCGCGGCACTTTGCGTGGATAAGTCCGGGTGGAGGGCATATACACCGAGGCCGGTGGGCGCTGTCCCAGGGCCTCATGCGGGCGCTCATCGTTGTACTCGGCCACGAAGCGATCGAAGGCACGCTGCTGCGCGCGCAGGCTGGCTGCAGCCGGTTGGGTGCACTCGCGTTTGAGCGTGCGGTGCATGCGCTCGTGGCGTCCGTTCTGCTGCGGGCAGCCCGGCGCGATGCGCTCGGGCAAGATACCCAGCTTGATCCACCACACCGACAGGCGCGACATCCCGCCCAATCCTCTGGAGGCAAACGGTGGCCCGTTATCGCTGCGAATGGCCAAGGGCAAGCCGTACTCGCGGAAGGCGTGCTCGAACCAGCTCCACACCGACTCGGTGTCAGGCTTGAGCACCCCGCGGCACAGCAGCAGATAGCGGCTGTGCGCATCGGTGAGCGTCAAGGGGTAGCAGTCGCCACCCCTCCTTCGGAAGGAGGGATTGCGTGCCTATGTGACGTCGACGCGGTAATCCCGGCCTTCCCACGATTCCGAACCGGTCCAGTAAAACGTCATGTCGATGCGCTGCCCTTCGCGCAGCTGCGCGGTCGGCAGTTCCGCCACGTGCATGCCAAGGCCGGTGTAGTGGGTAGGAAGGTCGGCGATCTGCTGCCAGCCGTCCACCCCATAGTGCACCAGCGCGTGCGCCGGGCAGGCAAATGCGCAGGTGTTGCCCGGGATGGAGCTCGGCCGCCGGGAAGCGCAGAGTCCAGATCGCATGGCCCACCTCCGGGCGGCGACCGCGATAGCGCAGCCAGACCGCTTCCGGGCGGTCGCTCGGCCGTCCCAGCCCGCAACTCATGGCGAGCTTGATGAATTCCGCGTGCGCCCAGACCAGCGGCATCGCCGAGCCGGTCGGCTTGCCCGGATAGAGGCCGCGCTCCGGAATCGGATCCGCATCCCACACCTGCTCCGGGATCAGACCGGCGCGTCCGGTCATCGCCGCCATCACCTCCAGATACGGGAGCGGATCCCTGCCGGCAGCGAGCTCGTAGTGGCCGCGCTCGCCCGTAAGTAGCGGCCAGGGCCGGCCCTGTCCGACACCATCGAACGGACCGCCGTCGGCCTGCTCCCCATACCCGTCGCCGGTGTAGCGGCGCCAGGCCGCGCCGTTCGGCGTGTCGACTTTGAGCTGACGGTCGACGATCTGGACCGTATCGACGATCAGCGGATCGTGCGGATCGCGCAATCCGAAGCGCACGAGCTGCAGGAAGTCCGTCGCCACCTGCTCTTCCGCCGGAAGGCTGGGGTCGCACGCTCGATTCTTGATGGGGAGAATGTGCGTGAGGTCGCTGTTTCCCGTGAAATCGGGTGGCGGCGCGATGCGGACGTAATAACCCGCAACGCCCGAGGCGCGCGCGAGCGCGGTATCGCGCACGCTGGTCCAGTCTTCGATATGCGCATTCCAGTAGTCGGCAAGCTCCAGCGCGAAGGCGCGCGCCGGCCCCTCGAGAAACCCCGCGCCGCACACCAGCGCCGATACGCACGCCGCCAGCGTGAAAGCATTGAGCCCGGCATCCTCCTCCCATCGATCCTGCTCGGTCACGGGACCGTACCGGGCGATGGAGCTCAAGGCGCGATGCACCATGTCGCGCACCTCGAGGCCCTGCAGAGCGCCGCGTTCCGCCAAAGCAGCCGCCAGCAGCACCGGAAAGGCGGTCTCGTCCAGCTGCTGGCCAGCCCAGAAGGCTTTGCCGCCGAGCCACTGGTTCTGCGCCCAGCTGCCTTCGGTATGCTGGGTGGCGATGAGATAACGCAGAATATTGCGTGCCTCGTCGACCGCGCCCAACGCCAGCAGCCCGCCGGCACTTTCCACCAGATCGCGCGGCCACACCAGGTGATAACCGCCGATGTCGTCGTGCCCGGTGCCCCAGGGCACGCTGAGACTCGCCACCATCGCACCGGGATAGGTCTTGTCCTGGTGCACGCGCAGCACCATCGCGGAAATACCGAGCTGCTCTTGTATGGGCTGCGGCAGATTCGCCGGAATGTTCAGTCCCGAACACCACGTGCGCCACTGCGCGACATAGCGATCCCACACGTCGGAGAACGGCTGCCTCAGCGAGCTGAACGCGAGCGTCGCCGCGGAGTCGCGGCTGGTGCCGAACCCGAGTGCGAGCGTTGCGCTCACCGGCAGCTCACCGATCAAGGCCACGTTGCCCGGGCCCGCCGTGTCGAAATGCCAGCTCAGCGCGCCGTTGCGCGCGAAGTCCTGCCAACCATCGCTGGAGCCGACGTAGCCGGCGCTGGTCGGGCCCCAGCCATCGCCCTGCTGCTCGTTTGCTGCCGCCAGCGCCAGGCCGAACGGCCCCTGCTCCGCCCACAAGACTTTACGGCCGTGATGGACGCCGGCCTCCGCCAAATTGTCGTGACCGGTACCGCCGAGATGAGGTGCGAGCAGAGCATAGGGTCGCAGGCCGACGTCGCCCGTCAACGCAACTTCGATCAGCAGGACATCGCGTTCAGGATCGGGGGCGATGCGCAGCCGCAGCTCGAAGCGATCATGCTCGTGAATGTACTCGAGCGCAGGAATTCCACGCGCCGGCCGCTGCATGCGAAAGTTGCCGAGGCGCTTCACCTCGACCCAGAAACCGTTGCCGTCGGCGACGATGAATCCAAGATCGCGCACCTGCGGAATGTCTATGCGCGGGTAGTAGACCTCGTTCAGAATGCCGTAGCCGGTGGTGAACCACAGCCGCGCCGGCCCAAGCGCGCAGCCCACCATGTCCTTGGCGCTGCTGGTCCAGGTAGGAGAAATTCCAGGGTGGCCGAAAGCGTGCATTGTTGTGTGGATTTCCTCACACGCCATCATAGAGCCATGCCATGCTCTCTTGCGAGAGATTGGCCAGCATTTGATTGCGCAGGTCGGCTGCCACGCCGCGCACGTGATAGATGTAGTCGCCTACGAATCTGGACGTGAGCTGCACGCGGGCCGTGCGCAACGCGCGTTCCGTCTGATACGCGACGAACGCTCGCTCGACATCACCTGCGCAAGCCTGCAGGCTGCGCGCCAGCACGACCGCGTCCTCGATCGCCATGCATCCGCCCTGCGCCAGATATTGCAAGGTGGGATGAGCAGCATCGCCGAGCAAGGTCACGCGTCCTGCGCTCCAGTTCCCGACCGGTTCGCGATCGCACAGCACCCACATCCGCCACGCTTCGATCAGATCCAGCAGCTCGCGCACTTCGGGCCGCGCCTGCGCGAACTTCGAGTACAGCTCTTGCGGATCGCCGTACGTGTCCCATCCTTCTTCATAGCGGTCGCTGTGAAACACGGCGACCAGATTGAGCAATTCGCCACGGCGAAGCGGATAGTGCACCAGGTGTGTCTTTGGACCCGCCCACAACGTGACTCGGTGGACCCGCGCGTGCTCGGGTGCCTGGTCGATCGGCAGCACCGCACGGTAGGCGATATGGCCGGCGACGCGCGGCTTGCCGTCTCCGACGATCCGCTCACGGATCCGCGACCATAGTCCGTCCGCGCCGATCAGCGCCCTTCCCTCGAAGTGTTCGCCGCTCTCCGTGCGGACAGTCACGCGATCGCCCCGATCGTCGTAATCTGTCACCTTCCTGCTCGTGTGCAGCGCGATCAGAGGCGAGCGGGCGCAAGCCTGCAGCAGCGTGTCGAGCAGGTCGGGACGGTAGATCACGCCGTAGGGATAGCGGTAACGGGCGAGGAACTCCGGCCCCAGCAGCGTCTGCGTTACTTGCTCTCCGCTTACCGCATCCCGAATCGAGATGCTGTCGGGAAACACCGCGACGCGCTCGATGGCGTCACGGATACCCAGCACATCGAACATCTTGAACACGTTCGGGCTGATCTGGATGCCGGCACCGACTTCTCCGAACTCGCGGGCCTGCTCGAGAACCACGCTCGGCCAGCCGATCCTGGACAACGCCAATGCCGCCGCCAGCCCGCCGATACCGCCACCGGCGATCAGAACGGGCGAATTCGAATCAGACGCGTGTGACATCGAGCGTGCTTCCAAGATGATGGCAGACTCCCACCACCCCGCCCCTACGGGGCACCCCTCCTCGGGCAGGAGGGGAGTGTTTTCTCCCCGCCTTTTCAAGGCGGGGTGGCGCGAAGCGACGGGGTGGTTGCGCGGTTCTGCGATAATACACGGCGCACCTATCGCTGCCCGTAGTCCAGTTGCCATCTCCCTCCCCGTGCAAGCTCCCGCCTCCAGCGCCACTCCGATCAAGCACCCCGCGCCCGTGCGCCGGTTCCTCCGCTACGTGCGGCCTTACGGCTGGCTGTTGGTCGGAGCCACTTTGGCGGGCGTGCTCAAGTTCACGCTGCCCGCCGCGTTCGCGATTGCGCTGCGCTTCATGACCGACCGGCTGGTGCCGCAGTTCGGCGCCGCGGTTCGCCCAACCGACCCAGTCTTCACCGCTACCGAGCGCTACCTTACGTGGGTCTCGTCGCAACTGCCTGCCGGCTGGAATGCGAGCACGCCATGGGGGCTGTTCAACATCCTGGCGGTAACGCTGCTGGTGGTCTACGCCGTGTGGGGCGTGGCGTTGTACTACCGCAGCTACTGGGCGCAGGTCGCCGGCCATCGCGTCATGCTCGACCTGCGCACCGACCTGTTCCAGCACGTTCAGCGCCTGAGCCACGCCTTCTATCAGGCGCGCCAGTCGGGCGGCATCGTGTCGCGCATGACTGCCGACATCGCCCTGGCGCAGAACTTCGTCGGCGCCGCCATGACGAACATCTGGATGGACGTGGTGTCCTGCGTGTTCTACCTGGCGCTGCTGCTGTCCATGGATGTGCAGCTGACCCTGGTCTCGCTGCTGGTATTTCCGCTGTACATCCTGTGCATGCGCACGTTCGGCGCCAAGTCCAAGCGCACCTCGATGCAAGTGCAGGAAGCCATGGAGGAGTTCTCCGGCGATCTGCAGGAGCGCGTCGCCGGCTACGCGCTGGTCAAGAGCTTTGCCGCGGAGCGGCGCGAAGCGCGCACCTTCTTCGCCAGCGCACGCGGCCTCTACGACCTGGTGATGGACAACACGCGCATCACCAACCTGTCCAGCACGCTGGTGCAGTGGCTGACCGAGATGGCGACCCTCGTGGTGATCTGGTACGGCGGGTATCGCATCTTCAAGGGCGAGAGCACCATCGGCGAGGTGATCGCGTTCATCATGCTGCTGCGGCAGCTCTACTTTCCGGTGAACCGCATCAGCGAGATGAACACGGTGCTGCACAACTCGCTGGCCGCGATCGACCGCATCTTCGAGGTCTTCGACACGCCGCCCGAAGTCACCGAGCAGCCGAAGGCGCGCCGCCTGCCGCGCCTGACCGGGGAGATCGTGTTCGAGCGGGTGGACTTCGCCTACACGCAGGGGCGGCCCGTCCTCAGCGGCATCGACCTGCGCATCCGCGCCGGAGAGGTCGTCGCGCTGGTCGGCCCGAGCGGCGCGGGCAAGACCACGCTGGTGCAATTGATTCCGCGCTTCTATGACCCGACCGCAGGCCGCGTGCTCGCCGACGGCATAGACCTGCGCGAGGTGACGCTGCGCTCGCTGCGCGGCCAGATCGGTATCGTGGCTCAGGACACGTTCCTGTTCTCCGGCAGCGTGCGCGAGAACATCCTCTACGGCAATCCGGACGCTTCGAACGAGGCGCTGCTGACGGTTGCGCGCGCGGCGCACGTGGAAGAGTTCGTCGCCGATCTGCCCGAAGGCTACGACACCCTGCTCGGCGAACGCGGGACCAAGCTCTCCGGCGGACAGCGCCAGCGGCTGGCGATCGCGCGCGCGTTTCTGATCGACCCGCGCATCATCATCCTGGACGAAGCCACCAGCGCGCTCGACAGCGAGAGCGAGCGGCTGATCCAGGACGCGCTGGCGCGCCTGATGCGGGATCGCACCAGCGTGATCATCGCGCACCGGCTATCGACCGTGCTGCACGCCGATCGCATCGTTGTTCTCGACGAAGGGCGTATCGTGCAAGTGGGACCGCACACCAAGCTCGTCGAACAGGACGGTCTCTACCGGCGCCTGTACGAAACCCAATTCCGAGCCGAAGCGTATCGAGCGGCCGTGGCGCCGGCGCCTGCCTTCGACCGTACTTAGAGGGAAATCCCCCTGCCCACCTTTGCAAAAGGGGGGTTGTGCCGCGCGAAGACCTCCCCCTTTGGAAAAGGGGGATCGAGGGGGATTTTGTGTGAGAGGCCGGCGGAGAGACCTACGGCTTTTCCGCGACGATCTTGCCGTCCTTCATGAAATAGACTGGTGTGCCATGGGCCTTGGCAACCGCCCGCGCCCGCTTCCCTGCTCGGCGCAGTGCTTTGCCCGCAGCGAGCGAGAGCGGGTTCGGTTTGGGAGACAGCTTCGGGGCCTTCATGGCCATTGCTCCAACAGTATGGGGGACGGTCCGGAGTTATCGTACACCGACCACGCATCGGCCACAGCACGGTAGTGCGAGTAGAAGTTCTCCCAGCCTCGTTCAAATCGCCGCAGTACATCTCGCCGCGGTACGTCGTGTCCCCCCTGACGAACCCGGGCAGCGATCCTGCGCAATGCGAGCTGCGGCGAGTCGACCTTCAAGAAGACAATCTCTATCCGATAACCAGACGACTTCCAGCGCTTCATTCGTGGAAGGTAGGTTCGGCCACTCAGCGTGCTCTCGAATGCGAAATCAGCCTTTGCCTTTGCAAGACGGTCCAACTCCTTGAGGAGAAGGCGCCCAGCGGCGATCGACGCGAGCTCGGGCTTAAGCGGCGACAAGCCGCCGGCGATGAGATCGGCATTCACGAAATGAACGATTTCGGCGTCCTTCGGCAGAAACTCGCGCGCAAAAGTGGTCTTACCCGAACCATTCGGCCCCGCTATGACAATGCAGCGCGGAGCGCGTTGCTTCCGTGCAGAGAGGTTCGATCGCTTGGCCATCAGCGAAAGCTAACCCATCGCCCCGACATGCTGCGTCCTCCTTTGGCGGACTTTCACCCCTTTCGAACGCATCGTATCAGAGCTAGTCTGTCTCCCGCGGTCGAGCGCCCTCCCGACGCACGCCGTTTTTCCGCTAGCATGAGCGGGAGCTGGTTCTTTCCTCGAGGAGCTGCGCAATGAACTCCAGAAGCCATCCCGATGCCGAGGCCACGCCCGCGAACAAGGGCTCCAGGTTCGTGCTCCAGCCCGACGAAGGCACCAGCTACTGGCAGCCCAGGCCTGCCAACGGCTACGCGACCGTCAAGGTGAATCCGGACAACTGCTCCTCCAATCAAGTCACCATGGGCATGCAAGCAGTGGCGCCGGGTGGTTACGTGCGCGAGCACTGGCACTCGCGCAACGAAGAGATTCTGTTCTGCTTCGAGGGCCGAGGCACCATCCTCGTGGACGGTGAGCCGCATCCTTTCGTGCCCGGCACTACGGCCTATCTCGGCCGCTGGGTGAAGCACAAGATCGTGAACGAAGGGCCCGACCCGCTCAAGTTCACCTGGACCTTTCTGCCGCCTGGGCTGGATCAGTTCTTCGCGGGCATCGGCCGGCCGCGCCGCCCCGGCGAACCGGCACCCGAACCTTTCGACCGTCCGGAGGACACGCTCGTAGTGGAAGAGCGGACCGGTTTCGGCCCTGCGATCGGGGTTTAGGCGACATTAACGCTGATCGTTGGACTCCGGACGCTGCGCGCCTACGCTCCTGAGAAACAGCATCGCGCATGATCTTGAATCAAAGGCATGGCCAGATGGGCAGCACGCACAAACGCAGCGCGAACGGGGTACCGGGACTGGATACCAGTCCGTTCGCACTGAGCGTCGTGGCGTCAGCCACAGAGTCGAAGTGGCATGCGACGCTTCGACTCCGCCCTCACCGGCTACGCTCAGCGCGAACGGGTTATTGGACGAGCCCACAGATGTCTTTCAATAGCCTCCGAAAGCACTGACTGAGCGAGACCGCCATGCCTTTCGCGCCCGTACCAGGCGGCGAGTTGTACTTCGAGACCAGCGGCTCGGGTCCGCCACTCATGCTGGTGTCCGGTCTGAGTGGGTCGGCTCGCTTCTGGCGACTGCAGGTACCCCGGCTCGCCGAGCGCTTCACCGTCGTCGTGCACGACCATCGGGGCGTCGACCGCAGCAGCCGCGATGCCATCGTTTACTCCATCGAGCAGATTGCGGGCGACACGCTGGCGCTGATGGACTACCTCCACATCGACCGCACCGCGATGGTCGGGCAGTCCACCGGCGGAGCCGTCGGGCAATACCTTGCAGCCACCCGGCCAGACCGTATCTCGCGATTGGTGCTGTCGTCTACATGGACGCACGCCGACCCCTACTTCACGCGCCTGTTCGAGCTGCGCCGAGACTCGCTTCGCAGCGGAGGAATTGAACTGCACACACGCGAGGGAAGCCTTCTCGTGTACCCCCCCGAGTGGCTGCGAGATCACGACCGCGAGGTAACCGAGACAGAAGCACGCGCGGTGGCGAACGCCTCGTCTGCCGCGATCATGATCAGCCGCATCGAGGCATTGCTGCGCTTCGACGGACGAACGCTCACGCCGCGCATTCGCTGCCCCACTCTGGTAGTCGCCGCTCTCGACGACCGGATCACACCCCCGTACTTCTCACGCGCGCTGGCGCAGGCGATTCCCGGAGCGCGTCTGGTGCTGCTCGAAGGCGGAGGCCACTTCCTGCCCATCGTCGAACCCGATCGCTATGGGCAGATCGTGCTCGGCTTTCTGAGCGAGCCGGGATAGCGAGTGTAGCCACCCCGTCGCTTTGCGCCACCCCGCCAAGTGGCACATGAAGGCCACCTTCTCATCCCCTCCTCCCCGAGGAGGGGCGCCTGCGCAGTGGGCGGGGTGGTGGGAGCCTGCCCGGGCGGAGGTTGAAACTCAGTGGGAGCTGTATATCGATCGGCGCGCCACCAGACTAGCTCAGGAGCGCCGCCCCAAGCGAGCGAGGGGAGTGGATAGCTACGCCGCCAAGACGGCTGCCGTAGAAAGCGCCGAAATGCGTCCGGTCGCCGGTGACAAGGACATCGCACTTCAGACGAATTGCCGCGACGAGGACCGGCCGATCCTTTTCGGGGACTGCCAGCGCCGCTTCGATCGTCTCGGGGACGAGATGGGCGGCGGCCAGGCTCATGCGCGCGAGGAAGGCATCCAGTACTTGGACGGCTTCGGGCGCCTTCGCCAACAGATTACGCCGCGCCTCCTCGACCACATAGCCATCTGCCCAGCATTCGTGCCCGCGCCTCGATCAATAGCGCAAGCAGCTGCCGGACTGCTCCATTCGACTTCGCGGCAGAGAAAGGAACGTTTGCGTCGAGAAAGATACGCATCCGCAAGCAGCGCTAGCGAACAGCTTTCACCTTTTTCTTGGAGCGCAAAACTTTCTCGAGATCGGCCTCTGCCTCGTCGAACTCGCGAACCCGTGCATCGCTGTACATTTCAATCGGCAGTGTCACCGCGGGCCGCAGGAGCAGGCCTTCGGGGGTGGTCTCCGCGATGAGCTGGTCGTCTGCCTTGATGCCGAGCGCTTGGCGAAGCTTCGCCGGCAGTGTAACGACACCGCGGCGGGTAACGGTCAGGGTGGTCTTCATATTTGCAGTATGGCAGAAATGCAGCAATACTGCAATCCAGTGCGTTGGTAAAGTTTGACTCTGACCCGGCGGAAAGCCAGCGCCAACCCGAGCGCGCCGCTGAGGGATAATGCATCTAGGTCTGGACTGATTGAGTCGAATTCGATGGCAACGCCAAGCATCGTCACGCAAGCTCCAAAAAGCGAATCCCGCCCAGCGCGTGCCTTCGACGCGCTAGTCATCGGGGCCGGGTTTTCTGGCCTCTATCAATTGCTCTGCCTGCGTGACCGGCTGGGTCTTTCGGTCCAGGTGCTGGAAGCAGGCGCTGGGGTCGGAGGCACCTGGTACTGGAACCGCTACCCCGGTGCGCGATGCGATTCGGAAAGCCACTCCTACTGTTATTCGTTCTCCGAGGAGCTGACGCGGGAGTGGGAGTGGTCGGAGCGCTATCCCGGCCCGCCGGAGATCCTGCGTTACCTCAACCATGTCGCCGACCGCTTCGACCTGAAGCGTGACATCCGCTTCAACACCCGCGTGACGGCCGCACACTACGATGAGACAGCGAATCTCTGGCGCGTGAGCACCGACGCGGGCGAGACGTTGACGGCACAGTTCTTGATCACCGCCGTGGGCTGCCTGTCGTCGGCCAACATTCCGAACATCCCTGGCCTCGACACTTTCGAGGGGCGCTGGTATCACACCGGTCAATGGCCGCACGAAGGCGTCGATTTCACCGGCAAGCGGGTAGGGATGATCGGCACCGGTTCCACCGGCATACAGGCCGCGCCGGTGATCGCCGAAACCGCCGCTCATCTGACCGTTTTCCAGCGCACCGCGAACTACAGCGTGCCGGCCCGCAATGCGCCGCTGACTCCTGAGTTCAAACGCTACGTCAAAGAAAACGGCGCCGAGATCCGGCAGGTGATGCACGCCTCCGTCAACGGCCATCCTTGGCTCATCGATGACCGCTCTGCCCTGACGACACCGCCGCAGGAACGACAGGCCCTGTATGAGGCTGCCTGGGAGACAGGCGGCTTGCGCTTCCGCGCCGCGTTTCGCGATCTGCTCGATCGACAAGGCGGCGAACGACACCGCAGCGGAGTTCATTCGCGCCAAGATACGCGAGATCGTGAAAGACCCGGCGACGGCGGCGAAGCTGTCCGACTTCGACCACCCGTACGCCTCCAAGCGCCCGCCGATCGACACCGACTACTTCGAGACCTTCAACCGCGACAACGTGGAGCTGGTCGACGTCCGGGCCACGCCCATCGAGGAGATCACCCCGCGGGGAATCCGCACGCGGGATGCCGAGTATCCGTTGGACATCATCGTATTCGCCACGGGATTCGACGGCATGACCGGCTCGCTGTTGCGCATGGACATTCGCGGGCGCGACGGCCTGTCCCTGGCGAAGGCATGGGCGGCCGGACCACGCAACTATCTCGGCTTACAAGTTGCGGGCTTTCCGAACCTGTTCATGGTGACGGGGCCCGGCAGCCCGTCCGTGCTGTGCAACATGCCGGTTGCGATCGAGCAGCACGTCGAGTGGATCACCGACTGCATCGCGCACATGCGCAACCTTGGCCTGAAGCGCATCGAGCCCAGCAACGAAGCGGTGGACTCGTGGGTGGCGCAGGTGAATGCGGCCGCCGAAGCGACGCTGCTGCCGCAGGCGAAGCACTCGTGGTATCTCGGCGCCAACGTGCCTGGCAAGCCGCGCGTCTTCATGCCGTACGCCGGCGGGATGGCGCACTACCGGAAGATCTGTGCGGATGTTGCCGCCAGGAACTACGAGGGGTTCAGGTTGAGCGCGTGAGCCGTGGGGGGGAAGCAAACCACCCCGTCGCTCTCGCGCCACCCCGCCAAGTGGCACATGAAGGCCACCTTCTCATCCCCTCCTGCCGGAGGGGTGCCCGGGGCGGGGTGGTGGGAGCCTGCCGGAGGAGGGGAGACAAGATTCTCTACGCCGCCACGCGCAAGCCCACTCCACCCGCGCCTGCGGTGCCTTTGGCGACGCGCACGTGATGCTCGTCGAGATAGCGCGTCACGGCTGTCGCCTCCAGCTCGCGTCCGGCGAGCCCGACGTGGCCGTCCGGACGCAGCAGGTAGAACGCCGGGCCGGCGATCTCGATGCGCGTCAGTTCATTCGCGTTGGCGGGATCATCGGGTATCGCGTGGACGCGAATCAGATCGCCGCCCCCAGCGTCCCCACGGCAGGCGCCGGCTGCCCGATCACGAGCAGGTTGAAGCGCGTGTCGTCGAGCTTCTGGAACAGGTCCTCGACCGGGCCATCCGGCTCGAACTTCAGCTGCAACCACGGGAAGCGGTCGCCCGCCAGCGGTGCGCCCTTCGGCAAGCCCGGCAGCGTTTGCGACAGCGGGCCCTGCGGTAGCGGATGCCGATCTGGGAGATGGTGCGAAACGCGAGCTTCGCGCACGCGCTCCCGGGTCATGGCGAGAGCCGCGACCCTCGCGATGATCTGCGTGCGGAACAGCCCGGCGATCCAGCTGTCGGACACGACCAGCTGAAATCCGGTCGGTCGTGCCGCAGCAGCCGCTGCGCGACCGGTATGCGCTCCTGCTTCGTAGGTGTCGAGCAACGCCGCGTCCGCCCGGCCCTTGACCACGAGCGCGAGCTTCCACGCCAGGTTGTAGGCGTCCTGCAGGCCGGTGTTCATGCCCTGCCCGCCCATCGGGCTGTGGACGTGCGCCGCGTCGCCGAGCAGGAAGCAGCGGCGGTCGCGGAATCGTTCCGCGGCGCGGTGATGGATGCGGTAGGTCGAGAACCAGCTGCACGACTTGAAGGACAGATCGGTGCCCGCCTCCCGCCGGATGGCCGGGAACCACCTCCTCGAACGTGAGATCGTCTCGTGCACGCAGGCCTTGGGCAGAATGCCGATCACGCGCCAGCGGTCCTTGCCGCGCATCGGGAAGAACAGGTGGAACCCGTCCTGCCACAGGTAGACGTTCAGCTCGCCCGGCTTCATCGGGCCCGGTCGCCTCGGTATCGGCGACGAAGAACATGTGCTCGTACGGCGCGCCCGGGAAAGTGATGCCGCTCAGCTCGCGCACCGCGCTGCGCCCGCCGTCGCAGCCCGCGACCCACGCGGCCGTGAGCTTGCGGGTCGAGCCGTCGGGCTGCTTGAGCGTCGCATCGACGTGGTCCGGCTGCTGCTGAAGCCGACCAGCTCGGTGTTCCACTGCACGTCCACGCCCTACTCGCGCAGCTTCGCGCCCATGATCCGCTCGTTGTCGTCCTGGCCCAGCATCAGGACGAAGGGAAACGGGCTCATGCTCTTGCCGATGTCGCCGAGCGGAATGCGCGCCGTCCACTTCCCGTTCGCCCACATGTTGGCGCCGGTGCCGTTCGCGGCCGAGTGCGAGCGCCTCGTCCGCGATGCCGAGCTTCGAGTAGATCTCGAGCGTGCGCGCGTGCACGGCCATCGCGCGCGACTGCTGCGCCGGCCCGGAATGCCGGTCGATGATCATGGCGCGCACGCCGCGCCGCGCGAGTTGGTTGGCGAGCATCAGGCCCGTCGGGCCGGCCCCCACGATCAGAACGTCTGTATCCATAAGACCCTCC
>CAVUHQ010000028.1:0-50935 GCA_963741215.1 uncultured beta proteobacterium | reverse complement strand
CCACTTATACGCGAGGACACGCAGATCCAGACCTTCGTGCGCATGCGCGAAGCGGTGGGCGGGCTGGAACCCCGAGTTGGTGGGCAAGCCGCAGACCATCGAGGATCTCAAGTTCGACAACTACATGAAGGAGATCTTCTTCGACAGCGACACCAAAATCGCCATCATCAGCAGCGCGCCTTCCGACATTCCCGCCGACTGGTTCCTGACCAATCCGATGACTGCCAAGGCACGCGCGCGGGTGAACGAGATCTGCTCGGCGCGCGGCGCATGCTGAGTCACGCCATCTTCACGCCCGGTCGGCCGGGCTGGCTCGAAGAGGTGGAGCGTGCCATCGCCGAGGACGAGCCCGACTCGCTGAAGGGCTACACCATCGGCGACAACACTCACAAAGATCTCAGCCGCTATCCGTGGCGCATGGACGACGAGAAGCTGGTCTATCCGTTCTACGAGAAAGCGTGGAAGGCGGGCATCAACAACATCTGCGTGCACAAGGGCTTGTTCCCGCCATCGGTCGAGAAGCAGTATCCCCATCTGCGCGCTTTCTGCGACGTGCGCGACGTGGGCCAGGCAGCCAAGGACTGGCCGATGCTCAACTTCATCATCTACCACTCCGCCTACCGCTTTCCCGGCGGCGGCACGCCCGAGGAGGCGCTGGCTCAGTTCGAGCAGACGGGACGCGTCGAGTGGGTGAGCGATCTAGCCGACATCCCGGAGAAGTACGAAGTCACCAACGTGTATGGAGACCTTCGGGCAGGTGTTTGCCACCACCACCGTGGCCCAGCCGCGCCTCGCCGCGGCCATCCTCGGCACACTGGTGAAAGGTCTCGGTGCGAAGAACGTGGTATGGGGTTCGGATGCCGTGTGGACCGGTGCGCCGCAGTGGCAGATCGAGGGATTGCGGCGGCTCGAGATTCCCGACGACATGCAGCAGAAGCACGGGTTCGCGCCGCTCGGCTCGGCCACCGGACCGGTGAAGAGCGCCATCTTCGGTGAGAATTCCGCGCGCCTGTATGACATCGAGCCGACGACGTACGCGGGCAGCGACCGTTTGGCGCAGTTGAAGCAGGACTATGTCAACGCCGGGGGCGTGCGCAGCAACCTGCGCTATGGTTATGTGACGCGTTGACGTCAGGCGGAAAGCTCGGGAACGGGTGAACATCAGTCAGAAGTTTTCGCTATAGGGGCGCAGCTCGATCTCCCAGCTCCACGCGCTGCGCTGTTGCCGATGCAGGTGCAGATACTGCTGCGCGATCGCGTCGGGATCGAGGAAGCGATCGGCTGCGTGGTCCTCAGCGCTCTTCGCGTAGCTCGAGGCGATGCCGCCATCGATCACGACATGCGCCACGTGGATGTTCTTCGGCGCGAGCTCGCGGGCCATGCTTTGTGCCAGTCCGCGCAGCGCGAACTTGCCCATCGCGAAGGAAGCCGATTGCGGGAATCCCTTGACGCTCGCGGTGGCTCCGGTGAACAGGATGGTGCCGCGACGCGCGGCCAGCATCCTGCGCGCGGCCTGTTGCGCAACCAAAAAGCCGCCGAAGCAGCTCACCATCCAGGCGCGGTGAACCTCGTCCGGGTCCAGAGCTTCGATCGGCGTGCGCGTCCGCCAGCTCGCGTTGTAGACCACTACCGTGGGCGCGCCGAGCTGCTCGTCCACGCGCAGGAACAAGCTTTCGACTTGCGCCGGCTCGGTGGCATCGCAGGCGAGCGCGACGGTGCCGGTTTCGGACACCAGCGCGGCGAGCTTGCCGGGGTCGCGCGCAGCAAGCGCCACCGCCATGCCTTCACGCGAAAACAGCCGGGCGAGCGACGCGCTCAAGCCTGAACCGGCACCGACGATCAATGCTGTGTCTTTTGGCATAGAAAGATTCCTGTGTGTACAACAACCACCAGCTTCCCCCTTTCGAAAAGGGGGACGGGAGGGGGATTCGCGGTCCGTGTCGGGCTACGCGGCGGCAATGCAAATCCCCCCCTGACCCGAATGGCACTTACTTAAGGCTAAGCGATTGAAATGATGTAGAAAAAGGCTGGCTCGATCGAGTGATAAGGTGGAGTTGCCAAACACCCATCCATCACTCGAGGAGCCAGCCCAGAATGCATGATGCTATTGGCAGCGCGCGCACGCAACAGCAACAACGACGTATTCGCTCGCAAGCGCGTAACAGCGATGCGTATGCGTTTTTCAATCTGCTGACCGGGCCGGCATTGTTCGACAAGGTCGAGTCGCTGTTGCCGCAGCATCGAGAACGGCGATTTCCGCCGACCGAGACGCTGTCGATGTTTCTGGCTCAGGCGCTGAGCGCGGATCGGTCCTGCCAGAAGGCGGTGGACGAGGCGGCGATCAAGCGCCTGGGCGCAGGCTTGGCGCCGTGCAGCACGCATACGGGGGCGTACTGTCGTGCGCGCATGCGCTTGCCGCTGGAGATGGTGCAGACGCTTGCTGGATACGTGGGACAGTCGGTGAGCGCGCACGCGCCCGATGCCTGGCACTGGCGGGCTCGCCCGGTGCGGCTGGTGGACGGCACGACGGTAACGATGCCCGACACCCCGGCCAATCAGGCCGCCTACCCGCAACCGCCTAACCAGAAGCCCGGACTGGGGTTCCCGTTATGTCGGATGGTGGGCTTGGTATGCCTGGGCAGCGGGGCACGTGCTCAATGCCGCGATCGGCCGCTATCGGGCAAGGGCGGCGATGAGCAGTCGTTGCTGCGTTCGATCCTCGATACCCTGGAGCGCGGAGACCTGTTGCTGGGCGATGCGTTCTACGCCACCTATTTTCTGCTGTGCACGTTGCGCGAACGGGGCATCGATGCGGTGTTCGAACAACACGGCTCGCGCCAGCGCACTACCGACTTTCGACTCGGTCAGCGGCTCGGTGTGCGCGACCATCTGATCGTGCTGCTCCAAGCCCGTCATCAAGCCCGACTGGATGAGCCAGGCCGACTACGAGCAGGCCCCGCAGAGCCTGACCGTGCGCGAGCTGCGCACCGGGGGCAAGACGCTGGTGACGACCTTGCTGTGCCCAAAGCACACCGACAAGGCCGCCTTGAAATCGCTCTATCGCAGCCGCTGGCACGTCGAGCTCGATCTGCGCAACATCAAGACCACCCTGGGGATGGACCGACTGAGCTGCCAGACCCCCGCGATGGCGATCAAGGAAATCTGGGTCTATCTGCTCGCCTACAATCTTATTCGCCTGATGATGGCCCAAGCCGCCTTGCTTGCCCATCGACTGCCGCGCCAGCTCAGCTTCAAGCACACCGTGCAGATCTGGATCGCCTGGACTCAACACGCTACCGCATTCGACGATGACAAGCTCCATGGCCTGTTTGTCCTCATCGCCCAACAGCGCGTCGGTGAGCGTCCCGGTCGCATCGAGCCGCGTGCCCTCAAACGACGACCGAAACCCTATCCGCTACTCACCAAACCACGTGCGATTGCCCGTGCGCACGTCCGAAAACATGGTCACCCGAAAAAGCTTAAGTAAGTGCCATTCCCCCCTACCCCCCTTTTTCAAAGGGGGGAAGCGTTACTCTACTCTGCGCGGTGCGATTGTTTGCGGCGGCTGCGAATTGGTCACATGTTCGCTGCTAGTCTACGATCCAGAATTGCTCCTCGCGCCCGCCGCAAAACCGCCGCGTGAGGTCCACCAGTCGCCGGAGCGCTTGCTCGAGCATGGCGTGGCTGGTTCTCGCGTTGCCCTGGATGATATAGAACGCGCAAGAGGAGTCCGCGGTCAGCTTGGTCTTTTCGCACTGCCTGTGCTCGAGCCGGCACAATACCTCGTCGCTGCCGTCCACGTAACAATATTCGCCGGGATTGACCAGCTCGGGCTGCCCTGCGCCGAGTGGCACGAAGCGCTCGCTGCCGTCGGTGATGCGCAATGTGATGTCGCCGGCTACCCTGGCCACGTCGTGAGCGCCGAGAGACAGACGCGTCTCCAGCGACACGCCGTTGTAAACGTCGACCAGCGGGTTGATGGAGGGGATCAGTCCCTTGCGCTGGAACAGCGTAACCAGCGCTTCGGCCGACGAGGGAAAGCGGCGATTGGAGCGGCGCACCGCATCGTGTAACTCGCGGAAGCCCAGCAGCACGGGGTCGGATTCGACGAAGTCCGGCGCGAGTTCGTCCCGCAGGCGCTCTGTCAGTTCGCGCCGGTAGAGCTCGAAGTCCGGATGATAAGCGCGATTGTGCAGGTCGGAGAGGACGGCGAATGCACCGCGCACGCCGAGGCGCCGGACTTCGTCCGTGATCTTGAACCGCATCGATTGGCTTGGGCGCAGGAAGTCGAAGCGCGGCAGATTATCTCCCGATTCTGCACCGGCTGCCCGGCTCAAGCTGGATCGCGCTGTGCCGCTTGCGCGCCGGGTACGTCAGGGCGCCATTGAAAGCGGGCCGCCGGCAGCACGCGGTCGATGAGCGGAACCAGCGGTGTGGCGAGAAACAGCGCGAAGACCAGCGCGTTCGGCTTGAACAGGACGTACTGCCACCAGAACGCGACGCCGGCAACCAGCGCTGCGTAGATGAGGCGTCCGCGCGGATGATTGGGGATGGTCATCGGATCGGAGATCATGAAGAACGTGAAGAGCAGCAGCGCCCCGCTTTGCAACTGATGGATCAGAACGCCCCAGTTCTGGCCGAGCAGGCTCACGCGCAGGAGCACCAGCGCGAGCCAGCAGGACAGGAACATCCAGCTGATGTCCCAGCGGCGGGCGCGGCGGGTCACCAAGGCCCCAGCGCCACCACCCAGCAGGCCAGCGCCAGATCGTTGCCCCATTGCCCGGGGGAGACCCAGGCGCCGGGAAGGAACAGCAGCGCGATCACGACGCCCAGGTTGGCCGGATTGTAGAGGTGCTTGTCGTTGACGCGCAGCCAGAACTTGGCGCTGATGGCCAGCGCGGCCGCGAGCGGATGCACCCAGAGACTGTCCGCGCGCAGCAGGATCGATAGTCCGAAGCACGTGATGACGGCACTGAGCATACCCACACGCCGCAGCCCCAGCAGGCGTACGCAAATAAACTGAGTAGCGAGTCCGCTCGCGAAAGTCAGCAGCCACTGCTCCGGCCGCAGGCTGAAATCGCGAATCCACACGCCGAGGCCGAGCAGCGCGGCGAGAAAGGCGATCTGGTAGAGGCGGGCGTCGGTGGGCAGTTTCATCACGTTCTCTTATTTCCAAATCCTCTCCCACCACTCCTGCTTCGCCAGTGGCTTGAGGTCCATGCGGCTGCGCACCTCGCCGATATCCCAGCCCGTGAGCGCAGCGAGGGTCTGGGCTTCTTTCTCCTGGCGCTGGGCCACACTCTCGAAGTAGAGCTTCGCCTCGGGGCAAGCATCGGGCTGGCCGCGCCAGGCGTGGCGCAAGACGTAGCGGGCCTGGAAGTTCTCGCGGTCCCGCGTCTCCTGAAACATGAGATCCTCGGGGAAGGTCTGCGGCGTATAGCGGACATGCAGCCGCGTAACCATCACCGGAGCGGCGCCGCCAGCCGCAGGCTTGCGCATCGCCGCGCCTGAGCCCGGGGCGATCTGCGCATCCTCCCCGCCGTCGAGCCAGAAGACGCCGGCCTCGCGCAACTCCTCGGGCGCTAGCGGGTCTGCCGCGCACGGGTCGCACCAGCTCATGTCCCAGAAGTATTCAGTGAACACCACGCGGTGCCCCTGAGCCAGCGCCTGGTGCTCGAACAGGGCGCGATAGAAGCGGGCGAAGTCGCCGCGGACGTGAACAGGAAGCTCGACATTGGCGGGCAGCTTGACGGTGCGGTAGTTGGTGCTCTCGACGCGCCCGCTGCGCGTCAGGACATAGGCGATCAGGTCCTGCGGCCCATTTGCGTTGACCATGCCTAAGCGCAGCGGCAGCATGAACTTCTCCGATTCGAAAGCGAACTGCAGCGGGCGCAGATAGGCGAGACCCGTGCGTGCCTGCTCCTTGAGGTTCACCTTGGCCACGAAGAACTTCATGTTCTGGCGGATATAGGGCTTGAGCGCTTTCGAGGCGCCCTTCGGGATGCGGTAGCCGTTCTCCAGCAGCCAGGTCTCGAGGCCGTCCGACTCGCGCGCCGAGAGGATCAGGATGTCGTACTCGCCGATCGTGTAAGAGGCTTCCACCGCTACGCCGAGTGCCCGCATGCGCTCGTCCTTCACCGCCGACGCAGGCGGCGGCGCGGCGGCCTTCGCCGACAGCTCTTGCGCGAACTTTGCTACGCGGCAAGGGTCGTCATCGTAGTATTCCGCCAGGCGCGGTGCGCTGTAGGCGTCGATGTGGTCGAACAGCTTGCGGCTGCCGATGTGGATCTGCCCCTCTTTGAGGACCTGCGGCACCGGCACCACCAGCGCGAACTGGTCGAGACTGCCGTGGTAGTCGCTCAGCATGCTGATCACGGTGCGGCCGCTGTCGCGGACCAGGATCACCTGTGAGGCCTTGTTGAACAAGTTGGCATCGGCCTTGCCGACGTAAAAGCCACAGAAGGCATCGGCGTGGGCGGCGCACAACAACAAAGTCGCAGTCAGACTGCAGGAAAGAGTTCGGTACATGGGCAGGCCTCCGGTCTAAGGGTCCTGCCCCGTTAAACGCCGGCGTCGTGAAGAAGGGGTTAGCGAGCGGTTGAAAAATGCGGCGGGGCTGTGGTTCGGGCAAATCCCCCTCGATCCCCCTTTTTTCAAAGGGGGAGGGCTTCACACCAGAACCCCCCTTTGCAAAGGGGGGCAGGGGGGATTTAATGCGGTGGGCGTGAGCGGGATACGAAGCTAGGTTCGGTAGAGCTTCATTGGCGATCGAGAAACGAAAAGGGCAGAGGCGCGAGCCTCTGCCCTCTTGCTCTCTCGCAGCCGCTCAGTGCAGGTGCTTGCGGCCCTTCGGCGTCGGAGTCGGTTCGGAGGAGAGGCTGGTCTGCCCGTTGGCGGTCCGTTCGATCCAGCTCCGCGAGAACAGCTCGTTCACATGGGTTACGACTTCCGCCACCTCCGAGGGACCGAAATGGCGGGACAGGATGTTCGAGATGTCCTCCACCATGCGCCGGCGCTGCGCCTCGTGGATCGAGTCGGCGGTCGGACCGACGAACACGATGCCGATCTCGTCGCGCCCGTCCTCGTGGTAGTAAGAGAGCTGGATTTCGGTCGCCTGCTCGCAGTAGCGGCACAGGGCCTGCAGCGAGTCCTCGATCATCTTGCGGAAGTTGCGGCCGACGTCGCCGGTCCAGCAGATCTCCAGCAAGCGGCGACGCGGGTCGAACACGATGCCCGGCTCGTCCCGGTGCACGCTCTTGGCTTCGTCGATGTTCTCCACGTCCAGGTAATCGAGCCAGGGTTGCAGCGCGACCTCGAGCTGGGTGAGCGTGACCCCCGCGCGAAGCTGGATGTTGCCGTGTACGTGTACCTCGACTCGCATTGGACTGCCCCCAGGGTGTATGTTTTGCAGGATTGCCGGGCCGTGCCGCCTGCCGGGGCGCGGGCCGCCGCTTGCGGGATGGGCGCGAACGATGCTGCATCGGACCTAAACCCGCAACGAGCCGCATAGTCTACCCGGATCATGCTCCCGGCGGCAGAGGCTGTGCGCGCCGCAACCGTGATCATCGTTAGCCGCCTCTCGTCCCTAGCCGCCTTCCCTCGCCCCTCGTCCCTCGCTCCTTGAATAACGGTACAATGCGTCTCGTAATGGACGGGACTCACCCGCCCGTCATCCCGAGCCGCCTCTTTGCAAGCCGTCCTTGCCCGTTACCGGGCGCTGCACCCCAGCCGTCGCGCGGTGGTCCTCATGCTGGCCGCGGTGGTCTGCTTTTCGGTTCTAGAGACCACGGGAAAGTACCTCAGCCAGTTCTATCCGGTGGTCGAGGTGGTCTGGGCGCGGTACACAGTGCACGTCCTGCTTCTCCTCGTGCTCCTCGCGCCGCGCATGGGCTGGGCGCTGGTGCGCACCGCGCAGCCAGGCGGTCAGGTCCTTCGCGCCAGCCTGCTGCTCGGATCGACCCTGTGCAACTTCTTCGCGCTGTCTTACCTGCCGCTGGCCGAGGTCAAGGCCATCAGTTTCGTCTCGCCGCTGCTGGTGACCGTGTTCGCCGTTTGGCTGCTGAGGGAGACAGGTGAACCTGGCGAAATGGATTGCCGTGATGGTCGGCTTCCTGGGCACGCTGTTCATCGTGCGGCCCGGCAGTCACATGCTGTCGTGGGCGTCGTCGCTGGCGCTGGGAAATGCGCTCTGCTACAGCCTGTACCAGATCATGACGCGCCAGTTCAGCGAGGATGAAACTCCGATTGCGACCTTGTTCTACTCGGCGATCGTCGGTTGTGTGGTGTTGAGCCTGGTGGTGCCTTGGGTTTGGGTACAGCCCTCCGGCGTTCACCTCGGCTTGTTTCTGCTGGTCGGCTCGGCGGGTGCGGTCGGGCATTTCATGTTGATCAAGGCGCTCGAGATCGAGCGCGCCTCGGTGCTGTCGCCGATCGGCTACACGCAGCTGCTGTGGGTGACGCTGCTGGGCTTCATGGTGTTCGGCCAGTTGCCCGACCGGCACGCGGTCATCGGCATGGCCATCATCGTCGCAAGTGGGCTGTACGTGGCCTGGGGTCACCGGGCCAGAAGAAACGAGGAGCCGGACTCGGCCATCGAGTAGCGCGCTCGATGGCCGGTAGTGTGCAGGCTCGGGGTCGCGGTCACCCTTCACCCTTCACCCTTCACTGGACCTTGAACGTCAGCTCCTTCAGCACCTGACCGCCCGCGTCCGTCACGGTGACGGTCCAATCTCCAGCCTTCCACGCAGTCTTGGTCGACCAGGTGCGCCACGGGTTGCCGCCGACCTTCAGGGTCACGGTATCGGTCGCGTCACCGACCTTCCAGGCCACCTTGATCGGGTCCGATGGCCCGCCAGTGACCTTCAGCGCCAGATAAACCTTGTCGTTTACCGCGAAACTGCTGGCCTCCTCGGTGATCGCACGGTCCTGAACGCCCTTCCCGAGCTTGGCGTCAGCGACCTGCAGACCGTCCGAGAACGCGGTCAGCGGCAGAACAAAGAACACAGCCAGTGCCAGCAGAGACAGTAGCTTCTTCATCGGGACATCTCCTTTACGGAACTATGACGCGCGGATAGATCGTACGGGCAACAGCGCGCAGCATGCAAGCAAGATCTGTACGCGCGCGCGAGGCCAGACGTGGCGTCGAGTCCCGCTTCCTGGTCCCTGCCATCATCGCACGTCGCTCGGGCTGAAAACCGCACCTTCCCCGGTGATCTCCGCCGCTTCCTCGCGGTCCTGTTCGAACAGGCCTTCCAGCTCCTTGGCGGCATCGATCGAGGTCTGGCGCAGCGCGGTCTCGTCGTGATACACCGCGTACTGGCGATCGAGCGTCTGCTCGTCGTGCGACTTGAAACGCGCCACCGTGAGTTGAGCTTCCCAGCTCGAAAGACCCAAGGCGATGAGCAGCTCTTCGGTCAGGTGCAGCGAAGAGCGGAATGTTTCGCGCTCGATCAGGTCGCAGCCGAGGTCCCTCAGGCGGTAGGAGTGGAAGCGGTCGCGTGCGCGGGCGTAGATCTTGAGGTCGGGGAAATTACGCCGCACCGTCTCCGCTGTCTTGATCGAGGACTCCACGTCGTCGATGGCCAGCACGAACAGTTTCGCCTTGTCGGCCTTCGCCGCGCGCAGCAGGTCGATGCGTGATGCATCGCCGTAGTAGACCTTGCGGCCGAAGCGCCGCACCGTTTCCACCTGCTCCGGATTGCGGTCCAGGGCCGTGAACGGAATCTTCTTCACATACAGTATCCGCCCGACGATCTGCCCCACGCGCCCGAAGCCGGCGATGATGACCTGGCTCTCCCCGGCATCGATGGTGTCGAACGGCTTCTCGGCGTGCGATTTCCTCAGCCGGCGGGACAGCGCGTCGTTGAGGGCCAGCGCCAAAGGGGTGGCGGCCATGGAGAGCGTCACGATCACCACCAGCCGGTCGACCAGCGCCTCCTCCATGACATGGTAGCCGGCGGCGAGACTGAACAGCACGAACGCGAACTCACCGCCCTGACACAGGGATGCGGCGAGATTGCGCGTCGACTCCATGCTATGGCCCGACAGCCTGCCGATGGCGAGCAGGATCAGCGCCTTGACCAGCATGAGTCCGATCACCATGGCCACGATGGTCACGGGCTCGCGCGCGATCACGCCGAGGTCGACAGACATGCCGACCGAGATGAAGAACAGGCCCAGCAACAGCCCTTTGAACGGCTCGATGGCGGCTTCCAGCTCGTGCCGGTATTCGGAGTCCGCCAGCAGCACGCCGGCCAGGAATGCGCCCAGCGACATCGATAGCCCGACCGCGGTCATCAGCAACGACACGCCGATGACGACGAGCAGCGCGGCGGCCGTGAAGATCTCCTCGATGTTGGCGCGCGCGATGACGGCGAAGACCCTCTTCAGCACCAGCCGCCCGCCGAAGACCACCGCCGCGATCACTGCGAGCGCCTTCAGTGCGGCCAGCCAGGGATTGGCTGCGTGTGCCACCTGCGGTCCCACCGCGAGCAGCGGGATGAGCGCAAGCAGCGGGATGACCGCGAGGTCCTGAAACAGCAGGATCGCGAAGGCAGAGCGCCCGAGCGCGTGGTGAGCTGCCGGCGCTCGGCCAGGATCTGCAGCACGAATGCAGTGGACGACATGGCCAGCGCCAGGCCCGTGACCGTGGCGCTCTGCCAGGTGAGGCCGAAGCCGTACCCGATCGCTCCGAGCACGAGCGCTGTTGCCAGCACCTGCGCGCCGCCCAGCCCGAACACCGATTTGCGCAGCACCCACAGGCGCGAGGGCTGCAGCTCGAGGCCGATCACGAACAGCAGGAGCACCACGCCCAGCTCGGCGAAGTGCAGGACATTGTCCACCTTGGTGATCAGCCCCAGCACCGACGGGCCGATGATCACCCCGGCAGCCAGGTAGCCGAGGACCGCGCCCAGCTTCAGGCTGCGGAACAGCGAAACGGCGAGAACGGCAGCGGCGAGGAAGATCGCCGTTTGTGACAGTAGGGACATGGGGTCGAGCCTGGGGCTGGACCCCGGGCGATAGGGCAATGAGTGATGGGCAATAGGATATAGGCGGAAAGCGCACCCGCCTATAGAGACATCAGGTGCCGTCTGGATGTTCAACATCCCCCGTTCGCGCTGATCCTTCGACTCCGGGCGCTGCGCGCCCGGAGTCGAAGGAAGAACCCGAACCGGGTTTATCTCGCGGCGACGACGCGGATCTCCACCAGATACTTGGTGTTCGCCAGCTTGGCTTCGACGCAGGCGCGCGCCGGTGAGTTGCCGGCTGCGACCCACTTGTCCCACACCGTGTTCATGTCATCGAAGTAGCGGATGTCGGTCAGCCAGATGGTGGCCATCAGGATCTTGCTCTTGTCGGTTCCGGCCTCCTTCAGATACTGGTCGATCTTGTCCAATATCTGGCCGGTCTGCGCGGCCACGTCCGGGACCGGGTGATCGGCCACGATGCCGGCCAGGTATACCGTATCGCCGTGAATCACGACCTGGCTCAGGCGCGGGCCGACGTGTTTTCTTTCTATCGTCATGGTTACCTCGATATGGAAATGCACATGCCCTGCAGACAGTAAAGTAACACTATTTTTGGCGGTGGCGGCGATAGGAGGCAGGGGATGGCGGATGAGCCATGCAGCATTGACCACGGCTGGCTGCGGGTTTGCAGCCTCGAGGAGCTGGCGTGTCCGGGAGTGAGGACGCTTGCCCTGCACGAGCTCAACGTGGCCGTGTTCCGTCTTGCCGATGGCCGCCTGTGCGCCGTCGAGGATCGTTGCCCGCACCGCGGTGCGCGGCTGTCCGCGGGCGTGATCTACGACGGCGACAAGGTCGCCTGTCTCGATCACGGCTGGGGCATCCGCCTCGCCGACGGTGGTGTCGAGCTGCCTGAGCACGGCTGCGTGCGCACCTTTCGCGTGAAGGTGGAGGAAGGGTTTGTGTGCGTTCTCATCCAGGACGGCGAATAGCTCGCGTGCCTCATAGGCTAAGCGCAGGGCGCGAGGTTTTCAGCGTGACGACTTCCTCCGCCACCGTAGGATGAATGGCCACCGTGTCGTCGAAGTCGCGCTTGGTTGCACCCATGTGCACCGCGACGGCGAAGCCTTGCAACATTTCATCCGCGCCCGGCCCGATAACGTGGCAGCCGACCACCTTCTCGTCGGGCCCGACGACCACCAGCTTGATCGCAGTCTTGATCTTGCGCGTCGTGAACGCGTGATACAGCGGCGTGAAGCGCGTCTGGTAGACGTTGACCGCCGCCACGCCGAAACGCACTACCGCTTCCGCTTCGGTCAGGCCCACGGTTCCGATCGGCGGGTGGCTGAAGATCACCGTGGGGATGTTCTCATACACCAGGCGCCGGTCTTTCATGCCGCCGAACAGGCGGTCCGCCAGCCGGCGCCCGGCGGCGATGGCCACTGGCGTCAGCGCAACGCGGCCGGCAACGTCGCCGATGGCGTAGATGCCGGGCACCTCCGTCTGCTGGTAGCCGTCGGTCGCGAGGAACCCGAGTGTGTCGGGTGTGAGTCCAGTGGCGGTCAGATCGAGGCCATGCGTAGTGGGCGCACGGCCGACTGCCCAGATCACCGTGTCGAATCCGTTCAGCCGTGCACCGCTCTCGCCGGTCAGAGCCAGGGTGCCTTGGCGCTCACGCTCCAGCCCGATGATCGGGGTGTTGGTGACGAACTCGCATCCCCGCCGCGCGCATCTGCTCCATCAGCGTCTCGCGCAGCATGAGGTCGAAGCTCACCAGCATCGACTCGCGCCGCAGCACCAGCGTGACCTCCGCTCCGAGCGCGTTCAGAACCCCGGATAGCTCGGCGGCGATGTAGCCGGCGCCGACGATGGCGACCTTGTCCGGCCTGCGTTCCAGCTCGAAGAAGCCATCCGACGTGATGCCGTGTCCGGCTCCAGGCACGTCCGGAACGATGGGATAGCCGCCGGTGGCGATGACCACGTGTTCCGCGCTGATGCGCTCGCCGTCGACTTCCACCGTCTTCGGGCCGACGAAGCGGGCGTGGCCGTGGATGACTTCGACCGCGTTGCCGGCGAGGCCGCGAGCGTAGCCGGCGTTCAGGTCGAGGACGAACTGGTCGCGCTGGCGCTTGAGCTCGGCCCAGCGCAGCTCGTGCGAGCCGATGACGAACCCGTAGTCCAGCGCGTCTTCGAACGCGTGGGCGAGCTGCGCCGCGTTCCACATGACCTTCTTCGGCACACACCCGACGTTGACGCAGGTGCCGCCCAGCCGTGCGCGCTCGATCAACACGCAGTTGGCTCCGTAGCGGCCGGCACGGTTGGAGACGGCGACCCCGCCGCTGCCGCCGCCGATCGTCAGCAAATCGAAGTGTCTAGTGTCCTGAGTCATAAGTTCGTCGGCAAATTCCGATGCTGCGGAAGCGATTAGGCACGTGAGTTGTAAGCGACTTGGTGGCAACTGGAAAATCGTCCAGTTGGCCGCCAGGCAAGGCGCGAAGGCTCGGCAGTGGCGGGTACCACGGCGAGACTTCGCAACACAGCATGGCGGTCAACTGGGCGGTTTTCGGCGGCGAACTTATGATTCAGGACACTAGCCATGATCGAACGTCCCTGGATGCAGCAGCGCAGTTTGCCGGAAGGATGGCGCCCGCCTCAAGTTATGAATTCGGACTGCGCAGCGGCAGAGCGCTGTGTGGGTTTCCTGTAAGCTTGGGACAGCGCTGCCCGCGCCTCCGGCAGTGCCTCACGCCCAAAACCTGATGGAGCGGTTCACTACTGCGACGATGACCCATGATTGACCTCTACTACTGGCCCACTCCGAATGGGCACAAGATCACCATCTTCCTCGAAGAGACCGGGCTGCCCTACCGCATCGTCCCGGTGAACATCGGCCGCGGCGACCAGTTCAAGCCGGAGTTTCTGCGCATTGCGCCGAACAACCGCATGCCGGCGATCGTCGACTCGGAGCCGCGGGACGAGGCCGGACCGCTCTCCATCTTCGAGTCGGGCGCGATCCTGCTGTATCTCGCGGAGAAGACCGGGCGGTTCTTGCCGCCGGACCTGCGCCGCCGCTACGACGTGTTGCAGTGGCTGTTCTGGCAGATGGCGGGCCTGGGGCCGATGGCGGGACAGAACCATCATTTCGTGCACTACGCGCCGGAAAAGCTGCCCTACGCGATCGACCGCTACGTCAAGGAAACGTCGCGTCTCTACGCGGTCCTGGACGCGCGGCTGGCGGATCGCAATTACCTGGCGGGCGAGTACTCCATCGCCGATATGGCGAGCTATCCCTGGATCGTGCCGCACGAACGCCAGCAGCAGAAGCTCGACGACTTTCCCAACCTCAAGCGCTGGTTCGAAGCCATTCGCGCTCGCCCGGCGGTGGTGCGAGCCTACGACAAGGGCAAGCAGATCAGTGCCCAGCCGGTGGTGGACGACGAGGCGAAGAAATTCCTGTTCGGCCAGAGCGCCGCGACGGTCCGGCGGTGAGTCGGAGGGGAGGAAATGAAAGCTCCTGTGAGCGCGGTGTTGCTTCTCGCGCTTTCCGCAGCGGCCGATTCGGCGGTCGCCGCGGTGGTAATCGACACCTTCACGGTGCGCCCCAACCCGGCCCGTTTCGCCGGCGGTGATCCGCCGCAGATCGAGATCGAAGTCACCATCAAGGATCGCGGCATTACGCGTCTGCTCGGGTGCGAGTTGCTGATCGATTTTGGCGACGGCACGCCGGAAGTGTTGCAGAGCCTGGCCGATGGCGGCACGCGCAAAGCGACGCTCAAGCACGTGTATCGCAAGCCCGGCGTTTACGCGGCCGTGGCTCGTGGCCGGCCGGGAGGAGGGGGGCGCGCCTGCGAGGGGGAACGGCGCGTACAGGTGACGATCGTCGACGAGACGCCGCCGGCGGAGACTGCGCAACCCAAGGAGACGGTGACCGTGAATTGCCCGGCCGGCTGGTCGGTGATACCGGGCTCCCAGGCGGGACCTCGCTTCAAGTGCCGCGCCGATCGCCCCACGCCCAAGATCGAGTGCCAGGGCGGAACCAAGTACTTCGAGCAGGACGGGGTGATTGGGTGTCAGTAGTGGAATCGTGAAGGGTGAAGGGTGAAGCGTGAAAAACAAAAGACTCCCTCTCCCCCTCTACTGGGGGAGAGGGCTGGGGTGAGGGGGCTCACCCTCTCACCTCGTTTCTCCCCTTCACGAAGTTTGCCCCTTCACCCTCACGGCAATTCCTTGTACTCCACCCTCACGATCTCGAGCACCTGATCGCCGCCCGGCGTCTTGAAGGCAATCTGGTCGCCCTCCCGGTGCTTGACCAGTGCGCGCGCGAGCGGCGAGACCCAGCTGATGCGCCCACGTCCCACGTCTGCTTCGTCGATGCCGACGATGCTGTAGACGCTCTCGTGACCATCCTCATCGGCTACCGTCACGGTCGCACCGAAGAACACCTGATCGGTCTGTTCGCGTGCCGCCGGATCCATGACTTCGGCCGCCTCCAGCCGCTTGGTCAAGAAACGGATGCGCCGGTCGATTTCGCGCAGGCGCCGCTTGCCGTAGATGTAGTCCGCGTTCTCCGAGCGGTCGCCGTTGGAGGCGGCCCAGGCGACGACCTTGACCAGTTCGGGACGCTCATGGTTCAACAGCTGCAATGCTTCGCTTTTGAGCCGCGCGTGACCCTGGGGCGTCATGTAGTTCTTGGCGCCGGGCGGGATGGGCGCCGCGCCTTCGATCTCCTCGTCTTCGTCGACGGGCTGCTCATTGACCGCTGGCTTGCTCATGGCACTTTAGGTAGCCGTTGATCGCGATACCCTGATTATAGGTCAGCGCTACAATCACGCCGTACGTTCATCCCAAAGAGGAGACCATGATGGCTATCAAGATCGGAGACCAGTTACCCGCCGGAGTTCTGTGGGAATTCATCGAACAGGAAACGCCCGGCTGCAGCGTCGGCCCGAACAGCTTCAAGGTCGAGGAACAGGTTCGCGGCAAGCGCATCGCCATCTTCGGCCTGCCCGGGGCATTCACCCCGACCTGCTCGGCCAAGCACCTGCCCGGGTTCGTCGCCAAAGCGCAGGATTTCAAGGCGCGCAAGATCGACGAGATCTGGTGCATCTCGGTCAACGACGCCTTCGTCATGGGCGCATGGGGCCGGGATCAGGGCGCCGACGGCAAGGTGCGGATGATGGCCGACGGCAGCGGGCTGTACAGCAAAGCGCTCGGCCTGGAAATGGATCTCGTCGCCCGCGGGCTGGGCGTGCGTTCCCAACGCTACTCGATGCTGGTCGACAACGGCGTGGTCAAAGCCCTTAACATCGAGGAGCCGGGCAAGTTCGAAGCCAGCAGCGCGGAAAAGCTGCTGGAACAGGCCGAGAAGGTGACCAACTTCATTCCGTGAGCCCGCGCGAGTCGGGTTCGAATCAGAGCAGGAACGAGATCAGCGCATCGAGCACGGCGTCCGGCTGCTCGGCCATGAGGTCGTGGCCCGAACCATCGACCATCACCGACTTCCGGTTCGCCAGCTGGTCGGCGATGGTCTTGGCGGCCTTGGGTGGCGTCATCTGATCGCGGCTGCCCGCGATCATGAGGACCGGGCAGGTCACCTTGGCGGCGCTGTCCGCGCCGCCGGCGTACTGATTGCAGGCGTTGAAGTCGTTGTACAGCGGCTCGGCGGTGCGCTCGAGCAGGCGCATGCTGCCACCCATGATCCACTGGCCGGGCACCCGGTTGCCGCCGGTCTGTCCGGCGGCGCTGTGGCTCCAGACGTTGATCATCTCCAGCGCCGCGTGGTCGCGCTCGCGCGCGGTGCCGAGCAGAGCATCGGAGACTTTCATCGGGAACGCGGTGCCGATCAAGGCCAGCTTTTCCACCCGGTCGGGATGGCGTGCGGCCGTCTCCAGCGCGATCAGCGAGCCCATGCTGTGCCCGACCAGCGCCGCTTTCTTGATGCCGGCGGCATCGAGCACACCGATCGCCCATGCCGCCATGTCTTCGACGCTTGCCAGAGCTGGTCCAACCGACTTGCCGTGGCCGGGTAGATCAACGGCCAGGACGTTGAAGCCGTGATAGGCGAAGTAGCGGCTCTGCAGCGCCCATACGCTGTGGTCGTTGGCCGCACCGTGAATGAACATGACGGTGCGCTGGCCGGACACGATAGGCTTGGTGCCGGTGTAGGCGTAGACGCTCTTGCGGTCGATTTGCAGAAGCATGGGAGAATGGCAACGGTCGCGATGGCAGCATTGTACCGACCCCGGCAATCCAGATCACGGCAGTCCAGATCACGGCAGTCCAGATCACAGCGCAACGAGTCTCGGCTCGCCGAGTCGAATGCCACCGTTCCAAACCGCGCGTTAGCAAAGGAGCTCCATGGATAACAAGATTGCCCGGCTGGAGAGCGCTCTTTACCGCATCCCTTTGCCCGTAGCCCTGTCGGACAGCACGCACGGGACCATGACCCACTTCGAGCTGATCACGGCGCGCGTGTTCGACGACGCCGGTGCCGAGGGCATGGGCTACACCTACACGGTGGGCTGCAATGGAGCCGCCATCCACTCGCAGATCCAGCGCGACCTCGCGCCGGCGCTCATCGGACAAGCGGCGGATCGCATCGAGTCCTTGTGGCAGCAGATGTGGTGGCGGCTGCACTACGGGGGGCGCGGCGGCAGCGCCAGCTTCGCCATTTCGGCGGTGGACATCGCGCTGTGGGACCTGAAGGCACGCAGGCAGGGCGAGCCGTTGTGGCGGGTTCTGGGTGGCAACGATGCGCTGGTGCCGTGCTACGCCGGTGGCATCGATCTGCAATTCCCGCTCGAGCGGTTGCTGAAGCAGACCGAAGACAACCTGGCGCGCGGCTTTCGTGCCATCAAGATGAAAGTCGGGCGCCCCAAGCTGAGTGAGGACCTGGCGCGGGTCCGCGCGATGCGGAACATGCTGGGGGAAGATTTTCCTCTGATGGTCGACGCCAACATGCGCTGGGGCGTGGACGAGGCCGTGCGCGCAGCACGGGGACTGCAGGAGTCGAACGTCTACTGGCTGGAGGAGCCGACCATTCCGGACGACGTCGAAGGTCACGCGCGCATCGTGCGCGAGGGGGGGTTGCCGGTTGCCGCCGGGGAAAATCTCCATTCACTGTGGGAATTCACGGCGTATATCCGGGCGCAGGCGGTTACCTTCCCCGAACCCGACGTGACCAACTGCGGTGGCGTCACCAGCTTCATGAAGGTCGCGCACCTCGCGGAGGCCTTCAATCTGCCGGTCACTTCGCACGGCGCGCACGACATCACGGTGCACTGTCTCGCGGCAGTGCCTAACCGTTCCTACCTCGAAGCACATGGCTTCGGTCTCGACCGGTTCCTCACGCACACCCTGGAGATCCGCGACGGCTTCGCGGTTGCCCCCGATCGCCCCGGCCATGGGGTCGCGCTCGACTGGAAGGGGCTGGACGCACTGCGCGCTTGAGCCTCAAACCGCGGTGTCCCTGATCCTGGCCAACGCCATGTACATGCCTGCGTGCTGCGGATCGGCTGCATAGCGCTCGGCGATCTCGAACAATCGACGCACATTGGCGGCGATCTTCTCGCGCGTCAGGATCTTGGCTTCCTCCGCCTTGTTGGTCCCTGCAGAGGTTAGTTCGACAAAAGCCGCAATAGCGCCGCCCGGGTTGGCGATGAAATCGGGCACGCAGGCAATCCCGCGGTCATGCAGGCGCGCGCGGGCCGCTTCGGTGACAGGGCCGTTTGCGCCCTCGCAGACGTACGACGCGCGGATGCGGTCGACATTGTCTGCCGTGACGACGTTCTGCACAGCGCAGGGGAAAAGAATGTCGGTCTTCAGATACAGGACATCCTCGGCGTGGCTGGAAATCCTCTTCCCTTCCTTGGGCAGCAGCGCCTTTGCCTTGTCGATGTCCTGGTTCACGAGCGCTCGATGCAGATCCGCGGACAGCGCTTGGTCGAAGGTCCAGGTGCCTGCATATTTCGGATCGCCCAGCGCCGCGAGATGTGCCCCGGACGCGCTGAAGTAACGGAGCACCGCCGCGCCCATCGCACCCATGCCCTGAACGGCGAACGACGCCGTCGCCGGGCTGGCTCCCTTGACCTCCATCATGGTGCCGCCCGCGATCGCGACGCCCAACCCGGCGATGCCCTCGTGATCGTAATCGGTGCCGCCCATGCTTACCGGCTTTCCAGTGAAACACCGGGTCGATTTCAGCTCGTCGCACGCCCACAACGCATGCTCCGGACATGCGCCGATATCGAATCCAAACCCGCCGAACGGACCGCCGTTTTCATGCAGCAGAGGTGCGCACAGCCGGACAAAGCGGCGATATTGCTTCTCGAAGCCGGGTGCTTGCGGGTCGAGTTTGAGGCCGGATTTGGCCCCGCCCAGCGGAAGCCCGGCCGCCGCGTTCTTGAGCGCCATGGTGCGCGCCAGCATTTTTACTTCATTCAGGGAGACCTGTGGCGTGATCCGCGTTCCTCCCTTGCCGCAGCGCTCCAGAGGGCCGCCGACGCTGATGCCGGTATTCCAGACGACAACGTAGCCTTCCACACCAAGAGCTGAATCGCGGACCGTGACTTCCAGCTCAGGGGCCATCGCCTCGAAGTAGTCCTGCAGGGTTTTCAGTTCGGCATGGAAGGCCTGCCGTTCCATCGGGCTATCTGCCGTTATATCCATGGAATCATCACCGAATTGCGTCGCACGCGGCCGACGGACAAAGCCCCAATGTTCTCAAGTGCTTGAGAGATTGCGGACGCTTCGTGGTCGGGCAACGCAGACAAAACATGCTGTCGTATTCCCACGACTCCGCTGATTTAGTTGGACAAAAACTTCGCGGGTACGCTTCTGGCGTAATCAGCCACAGCGCCCATCATGCGCGCCGCTGCGGCAGTTGCGCAGCATATAACCATAAATCTTGCTTTGTGCTCTTTTTTGGGGGTTGAAAATCATGCAACGTCACTACGTCGCGCCGCTGTGTCTCACAGCGGCAATTGTCAGCTCTTTTCGCTCTGTCGAATCGAAACTGCTTCTTCGGACACGTTCAGAGCCAAAGACCCGGGCGTTCGCGTCACGGTGCCCGGTAACCCGAATCCCGGTAACGCGTTGCCGGGTCTCACGGCGAACCAGCTGAACTTCTTTAACGCCGTCCAAGGCCGATTTCGCGGAGGTGGAGGCGGTCTCGGAAGGCCTCGGACCGACGATGAATCTGGATAGCTGCGGAGGCTGTCATGCGCAACCGGCTATGGGGGGATCGAGCCCCTCAACGAATCCCCAGGTCGCGTTCGCGACGAGCAACGGCTCGGACAACACGCGTTCCCTCATTCATCACGTCGAACGGGCCGGTGCGCGAAGTACGATTCAAGGAAAATGCCGACGGTAGCCCCGACGGCGGCGTGCATGCGCTGTTCACCATTACGGGCAGCCCGGACGTGGCGGGCTGTAACCTGCGGCAACCGGACTTCGATACAGCCGTAAGCGATCGCAACGTAATTTTCCGCATTCCCACGCCGGTGTTCGGTGCGGGCCTCATCGAGCAAATTCCAGATTCCGCCCTTCTGGCCAATCAAGCGGCCAACGCTACCGCGAAGCGGACATTGGGAATCCGGGGCAGGCCGAATATCGTTCTGGCCGGCAGTGCCATTTCCGGGCAGCCGAACCTCAACGGCAATGACGGGACCATCGCCCGCTTCGGCTGGAAGGCCCAGAACAAATCGCTCCTGCTGTTCTCCGGCGAGGCCTACAACGTCGAGATGGGGATCACCAACGAGCTGTTTCAGACGGAACGCGATGAAACTCCGGGATGTCAGTGCGACGGCGAGGACCCCGAACGACGTGACCAACACCGACGCGGCGAGCCCGACAGAGACGATCAGCGCCATCGAGAAGTTCGCGATCTTCATGCGCTTCCTGGCGCCGCCGACGCCTTCCTCCACCTCCCGGTGGCGCGACTCGATCGCGGCGGGTCGCGGCCTGTTCAGCAGCATCGGGTGCAGCCAATGCCACACGCCGACGCTCACTACGGGGAACTCAACGGTTGCGGCGCTGAGGGGGAAGGCGGTAAATCTGTTCTCCGATCTGTTGATCCACGACATGGGGCCCGATCTGGCCGACGGGATCAGTCAGGGGCAAGCCGGGCCCAGTGAGTTCCGCACCGCACCGCTATGGGGACTCGGGCAGCGCATCTTCTTCCTGCATGACGGACGGACTCACGATCTGGTGCAAGCGATTCAGGAGCACAGCAGCGGCAGCAGCCGGAATGGGGATGCCTCCGAAGCCAACGCGGTCGTCTGGAAGTACAACCAGCTGGGAGAGCACGAGAAGCAGAACCTGCTCAATTTCCTGCGGTCGCTGTAATCCTTCGGGGGTGAGCTCGCGGTGATCGGGCGGTGGGTACTCGGCGCATTGAAATAGCGCTGCACGAGGTAAGCCGAGTACCTGCCGTCCGCCGCGGCTCAACGCGTCACGATGAGCTGATCGAGCGGGCTCAGACTTTCTGCGCAGCGCGCAGCGCCCGGTCGAGGTCCTCGATCAGGTCCTCGGGGTTCTCGAGTCCGACCGACAGGCGTACCGTCCCTTCGGTGATGCCCGCGGCGCGCAAGGCCGCGTCGTCCATGCGGTAGTGGGTCGTCGTGGCGGGATGGATCACCAGCGACTTGGCGTCGCCCACGTTCGCCAGGTGCGAGAATACCTTCAGCGTCTCGATGAAGCGCTTGCCCGCCGGCCGGCCGCCCTTGATGCCGAAGCTGAATACGGCGCCACAGCCATTGGGCAGCAGTCTCTTGGCCAGCTCGTGGTCGCTTGTGGTCGGGCAGCTCGGGATAGGACACCGACTCCACCGCCGGATTGCCCTTCGAGGTATGCGACGATCTCTGCGGGTATTGTCCACGTGCCGCTGCATGCGCAGGCTCAGCGTCTCGATGCCCTGCAGGATCTGGAAGGCGTTGTGCGGGCTCATGCAGGCGCCGAAGTCGCGCAGGCCTTCGCGCCGGGCGCGCAGGATGAACGCGCTGGTGGTCGATTCCTCGGTGAACACCATGTTGTGGAAGCCCGCGTAGGGCTCGGTCAACGTCGGAAATTTGCCGGACTTCTCCCAGTCGAAGCAGCCGCCGTCCACCAGCACGCCGCCGATCGCCACGCCGTGGCCACCGAGGAACTTGGTGGCGGAGTGGAACAGGAGGTCGGCGCCCAGGTCGAAAGGCCGCATCAGGTACGGGGTCGTGAAGGTCGAATCCACCAGCAGCGGGATCCCGGCGTCGTGCGCCACTTCCGCGACGCGCGGAACGTCGAGCACGTCCAGCCCGGGATTGCCCAATGTCTCGCCGAACATGAGCCGCGTGTTCGGGCGGACGGCCTGGCGGAAAGCATCCACGTCGCTCGGGTCGACGAAGGTGGTCTCGATGCCGAAGCGCGGCAGCGTGTAATGCAGCAGATTGTGCGAGCCGCCGTAGAGCGAGCGCGAAGCGACGATGTGTGACCCCGCACCCATCAGACGTGGCGATCGCCAGATGCATGGCGGCCTGTCCGCTGGCCGTCGCGATCGCGCCTACACCGCCTTCCAGCGCCGCCACCCGCTCCTCCAGCACTGCATTGGTCGGATTGCTGATGCGCGTGTACACGTGGCCGCCGCGCTCCATGTTGAACAGACGACGCGGCGTGGTCCGTGTCCTTGAATACGTAGGACGTGGTGAAATAGATCGGCTGCGCGCGCGCGCCGTGCTGCGGATCCGGCTGCTGGCCCGCGTGCAGGCTGAGCGTGTCGAACTGGTAGGACTTGGGCGCGGCCATGCTAGTAGAAGGCCCCGCGCGCGGAGATGGGCCAGACGGCCTCGACCCGATCGCCGCGGCAGCAGACCAGCCAGTCGTACAGGTTCACAGTCGGGTCGCAATGACCCGGAACCAGGCGAATCTTCTGGCCGAGCGCGACGCTGCCGGGGCCGGCCAACTCGATCACGCCATGCTCGTCCGAGGCCCTGGTGTAGACGGCGCCCGCGATACCTGTCACCAATGGCATGCCCGAATCCACGCTGTGCGCCTTGAGTCCCGCGTCCACGACGGCGCGCGCCGGTGTCGAGTGGCTCATGACGGTAGCGAGGATGAACAGGCTCTGCTGGAACTGGTGCACCGGTGCGCCGTCCTCGCCGAGGTTGCGGCCGTAGTCGGCATCCATGAAAATGTAGGAGCCGGGCTGGATCTCGTTGTACACGCCGCTGCCCGCCTCCAGCAGGTAAGTGCCGGTCCCCGCGCCGGTTACGCTCTCGGCATACAGGCCGTTTTTCTCCAGCAGACTCGAGGGTCGCCTGGACCTTGCTCACCGCCTGTGCGATGGCCTGCCGGCGCTGCTCCGCAGTGCGCAGGTGCTGTGCTGCGCCGTGGTAGGCGTGAATGCCGGCGAAGCGCAGGCCCGGCGCCTGTGCGATGGCACGCGCCAGCGCAACCGCCGGCGCGCCCGGCTCAACGCCGCAGCGGTTCGCGCCCACGTTCACTTCTACCAGCACATCCAGCGTTGTTCCGGCCGCGCGGGCCGCCTGGGAGAGGTCTGCTACGTTGCCGCTATCGTCGACGCACACGCTCGTCCGCGCGCTGCCGCGCGAGTAGCGCAAGCCGCGCAAGCTTCTGGGTGCCGACCACTTCGTTGGCGATCAACACGTCGCCCACGCCACCGTGCACCAGCGCTTCGGCTTCGCTGACTTTCTGGCAGCACACGCCGACCGCGCCACGCGCGATCTGGCGCAGCGCGATCTCGGCGCACTTGTGCGATTTGGCGTGGGGCCGCACGCGTACGCTGGTGCCGCGCAGCGATTGGACGAGCCGATCGAGATTGCTCTCGAAGGCGTCCAGGTCGAGCAGCAGGGCAGGGCGTGTCCACCTGTTCCACGGCCATCCCGACGGTTGCCGGGGGCGGCAGCGGGACAGGCGGAAGGGTGCGCATCAGGGGTTCGTTCATCGGCGTCTCCGGCGTGAGGGGAATAAAGCGGCCGGCTACGGCCGGCGCGCCGACGTAAAGCATAACAGCAGCGGCGACCCCTGCGAACAGTAACGCCAGACCACCGATCAAGTCCCTCGGGGTAAGCGTGATTGGTGTGTGGACCGCAGGCGCCAGGCCCCGCTGTGGCGAACGTGCAGCCTGAGCGTAGAATGAAGCGGTAGAGGATCGGCCGGCTCGTGCGAGCCGGGTGCGTGACCTGAAATGACGGACCGGAGGCATGAGCACTAGCGCAGCAGGGGATGGCGAAGTGCGCTTCGGAGGTGGCATGAGCTCGCGTTGCGTGTTTCGTCAACTTTGCTTCTCGCGTGTTCTGCGGCATGCTTGCCGGGTGCCGAGAGCGGCTCGCCAATGCGGCCGACATCCTGACCCGCGACGAGGCCCTCACCGCTCTCCAAAGCCCGGACTCCGCGCTGCGCCTCGACGGCGTGGACGGGCTGGCGCGGCTCGGTCAGCCGGCCGATGCGGGTCCCTTGCTGGAGGCGCTGTACGACGCCGATCCCGAAGTGCGCATCGCATGCGCAAAGCGCCGTGTGGCAGGTGTGGAGCCGTTCCGGCGATCCCGAGGTGGACGCGCTGCTGAAGTCCGGGATCCGCGCACATGGAAGAAGGCCGCATGGGCCAGGCGGTGGAAACCTTCACCCGCATCACCGAGCGCCAGCCGGACTTCGCCGAGGGGTGGAACAAGCGTGCGACAGCGTACTACCTGATGGGCGACTACGATCAGTCGCTCAAGGATTGCGACGAGGTGATCAAGCGCAATCCCCAGCACTTCGGGGCGCTGTCGGGCTACGGGTTGATCTATGTCCGACGCGGTGAGCTGGAGCGCGCGCTCGAATATTTCCAGCGTGCGCTCGAGATCAATCCCAACCTGGAAAGCGTCGAGCAGACCATCGAGCTCATCCGCTACAAGCTGAGCAAGGACGGGAAACAGGACACCTGATCCTTTGCCGCGTACCCGTGCCCCTTTCCCGTTCCCGTTCCTATTTCGTGTCCGGGTCACCGTGTTCAAGAGTTATCGGGCGCGGGAACGGGATGGCGTAGCCGCGTGCGGCTCACCGCTTCTTCTTCGCAACTTTTTTTGCCGCCTTCTTCTTGGCAACTTTCTTCGCTGGCTTTCTCACAACCCTTTGCCGGCGCGCGCCGGCGTGTCGCGGTGGGCCTCGCCCGCGCGCGCTTCGCCGGCAACGGGATGCCCGACAGGGTCTGGAACACCTTCACCACGGCCGAGTCATCCTCGGTGCCGTGCCCCGCGGCGCCGGCCATCAGATACATCTGATGCGCGGTCGCGGTGATCGGCAGGGGAAAGGTCAGCTTCTTGGCCGAGTCGAGCACGATGCCGAGATCCTTCACGAAGATGTTCACCGCCGACAGCGGCGTGTAATCGCCCGCCAGGATGTGCGGCACGCGGTTCTGGAACATCCACGAGGAACCGGCGCTGTTGGAAATGACCTCGTACAGCACGTTCGGATCGACGCCGGCGCGGATGCCGAACGCCATCGCCTCGCACGCCGCGGCGATGTGCACGCCGGCCAGCAGCTGGTTGATCATCTTCACCTTCGAGCCCATGCCGGGGTGCTCGCCCAGCCGATAGACCTTGGCCGCTATGGCATCGAGCACGCTGCTGGGCGTTGCGGAACGCGGTCCTGCGGCCGGAAGCCATGATCGACAGCTGTCCGGTGGCCGCCCGCGCGGCGCCGCCGCTCACTGGCGCGTCGATCATGATAGATGCCGTGCTGCGCGAGCCGCTGCCCGAGCTCCTCGGCATAGGCCGGCGCTACCGTTGCGCTGGCGATCACCACCGAGCCGCGCGCCATGCGCGGCGCGGCGCCGTCGCGCCCGAACAGGACCTCGTCGGTCTGATCGGCGTTGACCACCAGAACGATCACCACCGGGGCATTGGCGCCGACCTCGGCGGGGTTCGCTGCGGCGATGCCGCCTTCGTTCGCGAAGGCCTTGCACCACCTCGCGGCCGCACGTCGTACGCATGCACCTGGAATCCTTTCTTCACCAGCGTGCGCGCGACGCCCAGGCCCATCGACCCCAGGCCGATCACGCCGACGCTCCTGCCCTTTTTCTTCGCCATGTCTGTCTCCCTGTGCAGGTGGATTTCGTGCTTCGGAAAACGGTGCAGTTTATAGCGCTCCGAGGTCCGCCGCCATGCGCCGAATTGCCTGCGCCGCGTTGCTTCGGCAACTCGAACGGAAACAGGTGGCCGCCGGACACCAGCGCAAGCCGAAAGCGACGGCGCGTGTGGCCCAGTCCGACGCGCTTGAGCACCGTCGGACTCGCTGCCGCCGATGAAGCCGCCGGGCACCGTGAGCCTCTTGAGCGAGCCGGCGATATCGTGCGGAATGGTGCGGTAGATCTGGTACTCGATGCCGGGATCGAACCAGAGCGTCACGCCGTTCGCATCCTCCACCGTGCCGAAGCGCACGTAGTCCTCGCAGGCATTCCGGATCGAAGTTGCGGAAGATGCGTCCTGCGCCGGAAGTGCGCCAGCGCGTCTTCGCGCGAGGCCCAGTGGCGACGGCGATGCTTCACGCTGCCGGCGGGCGTGACGCGGTCGATCAGCCCGATGTGCTTGACGAACTGCACCGCGCTGCCCGTGAACGGACCCGAGAATCGGCGCGTCCAGCAGGATCACGGCGCGGAACAACTCCGGCCGGCGCAGCCGCGGCGAGTGCGGTCAGGTAGCCGCCGAGCGAGTGTCCGACGCCGATCACCGGCTCGCTCCAGCGCGCCTCGATGGCCGCGATCAGTTCGTCGACCAGGTGGGCCCAGCCGTCGCTCACCGGAAAGCGCGGGTCGTGGCCGATGCGATCGAGCATAGCCGATCCGGAAATCGCTTCTCGAGGACGCCGAACAGCTTGCGATAGCAGGGCGCGGGAAAGCCGTTGGCGTGGGAGAAATGTATGATGGGCAGTGTCACGGGGTCACGGGACATGAGAACTTGCAGGCTGCGCGCTGCTGCCCAACCGTGGATCGCGCGCGGCGCGCTGCGCGGACCGCGGCCGCTCGGCGGTCGCCATCGAGAACGACGCTCGGAGCATGTCGCCGCGTGCAACGGTACACGATCCTGGCGGTCGCGGCAGCGCTGCCGCCGCTGCGTTCATCCTCGTTTCTTGTCAGACCACGAACCCGATGTACAACCCGAGCAAGTCGCATCATACCGCGGAAGGTTTCCGCAACAACTATCCTACCGGCCCGCGCGGCAGCTTCTGGAAGTGGCAGCGCGAGCGCTGGGAGAAAGGGCTGCCGAAGATTCCAGAGGGCGGCTACCACTTCGAGCTGCTGCAAGCCGGACGTGGCGTGGCTGCAAGGCCAACCGCACCGAGCCCACGCTCACCTGGATCGGCCACGCCACGTTCCTGCTGCAGCTCGAGCGGCGTCAACATCCTCACCGACGCGCACCTCACCGAGCGCGCCTCGCCGGTCGGCTTCGCCGGACCGAAGCGCGTGGTGCCGCCGGCGATGCGATTTCGCGAGCTGCCGCACATCGATGCCGTCGTCATCTCGCACAATCACTACGATCATCTCGATCGCGAAACCGTGCGGCGCCTCGCGTCGCAGACCGGCGGCTCGCCGCGCTTCTTCGTGCCGCTGGGCTTGAAGGCCTGGTTCGCCGGCCAGGGCATTCACGAGGTGACCGAGCTCGACTGGTGGGACGAGGCGGACTATCAGCGGGCTTGAAATTCACGCTGACGCCGGTGCAGCACTGGAGCTCGCGCACGCCGTGGGACCGCGACAAGACGTTGTGGGGCGGCTGGGTCATCGAGCAGCCGCGGTTTCCGCTTCTTCTTCGCCGGCGACACCGGCTACTCCGCGGACTTCAAGGACATCGGCAAGCGCTTCGGATCCTTCGACCTGGCGGCGATCCCGATCGGCGCCTACGAGCCGCGCTGGTTCATGAGCATCATGCACGTGAACCCGGAGGAGGCCGTGCAAGATCCACCAGGACCTGCACGCCCGCTACTCGGTCGCGATGCACTGGGGCACGTTCATTCTCACCGACGAGCCGCTGGACGAGCCGCCGCACAAGCTCGCCGCGGCCCGCCGCGCGGCGGGCGTCTCGCCCGAGGCGTTCTTCCTGATGAAGCACGGCGAGACGCGGAAGCTGGCGCCGATGTTCCGACACCGGTAGAGGCGGATAGCGGCCGAGCAGATGTCGTTGCCAGTGACCCGGACGCAGGTCTGACAGCAGGTGGCAGACACCACGCCACGAGACGACCGCTGGCGGAGCTGAGGCGCCAATCGATGCCTGGGGCACGGAGCTCGGCTTCCAGCAGATCGGCATTGCCGACGTGGAACTGGGCGAGGCCGAAGATGCGTCTGCTCGACTGGATCGCGCGCGGCTTTCACGGCGACATGCACTATCTCGAGCGTCACGGCACGCGCCGCAGCCGGCCGGCCGAGCTGGTGCCCGGTACGCTGCGCGTGATCTGCGCGCGGCTCGACTATCTGCCGCCCGACGCGCAGCGACAGCGAAGCGGTGCTGGCGGACGGCAGCCTCGCGTACGTGTCGCGCTATGCGCTGGGGCGCGACTACCACAAAGTCCTGCGCGGCCGGCTGCAACAGCTGGCCGATCGCATCGCGGCGGAGATCGGAGAATTTCGCTATCGCGTGTTCACCGACAGCGCGCCGGTGATGGAAGTCGAGCTGGCGGTCAAGGCGGGGCTCGGCTGGCGCGGCAAGCACACCCTGCTGCTCGACCGGCGAGGCGGGGTCGTGGTTCTTCCTGGGCGAGATCTACACCGACCTGCCGCTGCCGGTCGACGACGAGTGAGCAGCGAGCACTGCGGCACCTGCCAGCGCTGCATCGACGTCTGCCCCACGCAGGCGATCGTGGCGCCGTATCAGCTCGACGCGCGCCGCTGCATCTCCTATCTCACCATCGAGCACGCGGGCAGCATCCCCGAGGAACTGCGGCCGCTGCTGGGCAATCGCGTGTACGGCTGCGACGACTGCCAGCTGGTGTGCCCGTGGAACCGGTTCGCGCAGGCGAGCGGCGTGGACGATTTCCATGTGCGCAACGGGCTCGACTGCGCCACGCTGGTCGAGCTGTTCGCGTGGAGCGAGGAGGAGTTCAACCGGCGGCTCGAGGGCAGCGCGATTCGCCGCATCGGCTACGAGCGCTGGCTGCGCAATCTCGCGGTGGGGCTGGGCAATGCGCCGGCCGATCGCGCGGTCTTGCAGGCGCTCGAAGCGCGCGGCGCGACGATCCCTCGGCGCTGGTGCGCGAGCACGTGGCCTGGGCGATCGCGCAGCAGATCGACAAACTCGCGGAGAGCATGCCACGACCTACGATGCTAAGCACGATTTGCAATCGGGCCTGCCGCGGAGCGCGTCGTTGGCGCTGCTCGCGGCCGTGCGGGCGGACCTGCAAGTCGCGGAGGACAAGATGAAGCTTACATCTAGCTGCGTTCGCCGACAACCAATCGATCCCCAAGCTCTACACGTGCGAAGGAAAGGACTTGTCACCGCCGCTTGTCTGGACTGGCGTGCCAGCCAACGCGAAGAGCCTGGCGTTGATCGTGGACGATCCCGATGCGCCCGACCCTGCCGCGCCGCGCATGACCTGGGTGCACTGGGTGTTGTACAACATTCCCGTTGCCGCGACCGGGCTGCCGGAAGGCGTGGCCTCTAGCGCACTGCCGAAGGGAGCACTGGAAGGGCTGAACGACTGGCAGCGCACCGGTTACGGCGGCCCGTGTCCGCCCATCGGGCGGCACCGTTACTTCCACAAGCTCTATGCGCTGGACGCGGTGCTGCCGGACCTGAAGAAACCGACCAAGGGCGCGCTGGAGAAAGCGATGAAAGGCCACATCGTTGCCGAGGCACAGCTTATCGGGACGTATGAGAAAGGCAAGCGTTAGCGGTGAGGGGCGAGGGATGAGCAGCGAAGGTTAGCAGCCTGATCCAAACCCCCACCCGTTCGCGCTGAGCGTCGGCGCGAGAGTGCCAGAGTCGAAGCGTGCAGGTGGCACTGCGACGCTCAGGACGATCGGGGGTGAGGTGTTAGGGACCAGGGCGTTTCGACTCTGCAGCTTTCGCTGCGACGCTCAGCACAGTCGGAGGGGTTCACAGCCTGATCCAAAAACCCCCCCGCGCTGATCCTTCGACTCCGGACGCTGCACGTCCTACGCTCAGGACGAACGGACTAGTGGCCGGCGGCGTAGCGCGGCACCCAGCCCAAACAGCCCCGCCGCCAGCAACAGTGTTTGCGACGGCTCCGGAACCGCAGAGACGCCGACAATCGCCGCCGAAAAGTAGCGCGTGCAATCGGTGCATTGGTCGGCCGACCAGATGTTCAGCGCATTGGGGTCGATTCCGGTATGCAACCCCCAAGGGTCTGCGCCGTTGGCGCCGTGGCTGATCGGTGTCTCGTATGTCGCCGTGACACCGGTCTTGGTGACTTTCCACCCCACGTCCCGGACTCCCCAATCGATCAAGTTCGTCTGCAGAGCTTGAGTCCCGTTGGTGAACACGAAGCCGGGGCCGCTCAGCGTGAAGGACCCGATCAATGCGGCGATGTTGCCGACGCCGGCGAAGTGATCTGCCGCCACGTGGATGTAGTAGATCGAACCGGGCGTAAGCGTCGTGCTGAAGCTGTAGGTCGTATGCCAGTCGTTCCCGGTCCCGACGATTGTTCCCGTCGTCAAGTCGTCGGTGCCGATCGAGTAGGTGAAGGAATTGTCGGCTGTGAGATGGGCAATGAGAGTGGCGGCGCGCGCACCCCCGGCGCAGAGCAAAGTGGCGCTCATCGCCGCTGCGAGGGCGAGCCTGTAACTGGAAAGCATTGGAGACCTCCCTTAGGTCTGGACGGCAAAAACTGACGTTCTTTGTCTTATGCGCGAGGATTCTCGCGTGGGGTTACGGGGTTGTCAAAGCGTGTCAGTTCTTTGTCAACCACCGTGATCAGGCGCTTTGCGCCTAATGCTCAAAACTTCCACAGCACGCTGGCCGAGATCACTTGCACGTCCAGCTCGCCGGTTTCACTGTTGCCGAGCTTCGGCATCACTTCGTACTCCGCCCTCAAGGCCAGGTTCTTGGTGAAGAAGAACTGCGCGCCGGCGCCACCCATGAAGCTCCAACCGTTCTGGGATTGATCCGGCACACCCGCGCCGCCGAGCGTGTCGTGGGTCTGGAAGGTCCAAAAGGCAGTTCCCGCCTTGGCATACAGGCTAAAGCGCCCGCCGATGGGCAGGATAGCGAGCCCCTCCAGATAGCCGGCGTGGATCTTGGTCTGGTCCGTCGCGGTGACTCCGGACACCATCGTGGTGGAGTTGAACTGGCCCAGGTTCAGGTAGCCGCCTTCGACGCCCAGGTAGCGGTTGATCTGGTAGCCGAGCAACAGGCGCCAAGCCGTGCCGGTGTCGTCGCAGGACACGATCACCTCTCCGGTGCTCGGATCGCAGTATTGCTTGGCTTGGGATTGTCCGGCGCCGGCTCCCACGTACCAGCCGGTCGCCTCGTCGGCCCATACCGCCGCGGGCAAGAGCAGACTTGCGACTGCCAGCGTCCATGCCATCGCGATGCGTCGGTTCATGCGGCCTCCGTTCCCTCACCCGGCGCGAATCGCGCCACCCTCTCCCGGGGGGAGAGGGCACCTCTGCCTCTACTTCGGAGACTGCTTGCGGATTTCCTTCTCGTCGCCCCACTCCATCAGGCCGTTCGAGATGTTCCACAGCTGCAGGTTGAACTTGTAGTAGACGTCCTTCACATCCTGGGTCTGCTTGACGATGGAGGTGATGTTGCCTTCGATGCGGAAGGCCGCACCTACCATCTTGCCCATTGGCGCCGCCTTGTCCTTCTCGTACAGCTCGCTCTGCTGCCGCCGCAGCTCGTCCACCTGCTGCTGCATGGCGGCCGAGTCAACCGCGAAGCGGACGCGACCGCTCTTCTGCAGCTCGGTGCGGATGCTGTCGGTGATGGCCCGGGTATCGATGTATTCGCTGGTCTTGTTCTTCACCTCCTGAACCGTGACGATCGGCCGACTGCCGTTGGCAACGATATCCGAGTTGAGCAGCGAGCGGGTCATGGATTCGGCGATCATCTGCAGGTCGGTGGAGCCGAACTGATTGGTCACGGTCTCCACGCCCTTGGCGTCGCCGTAAGTGACCTTGTCCTTGGCGCAGCCGCCGAGCAGCAGGCCGGCGGCCACGAGCGCGAGTGGCGCGAGGCGCGCGATGGTGTTGAAGGTCATAGCTGATCTCCTTGTCTAACGAGGCGGCCCGAGCAGGCCACGGGTTCGTAACTCAATGGGTGTCCTGATCCAGCAGCTCCATGTGGAAGTCGGTGGCCTTCCGGGTAGGTGCGGTAGCAACGATGCTGACCGAGCTGTTCTCATAGATCATCACCGGCTTCCAGGACTCGTCATCCCAGGCTTTGTAGCCTTGCTCGTCCACCCACGAGAAGCGGTAGGAAATGTGCCGTGCATTGCTCGATTCGTTGGATATGGTGGCATCGATGTGCAGCAGCTCGCTCTGAATGCGGCACCTCATCTCGGTGACCTGCACGTCGCTCACCTTGCCCGCGGTGCTGACTTTGGCCTTGATCAGTTTCTCCATGGTGGCGCCAGGGTAGGGCATCGGGCAGCCGAAGGCGGCCTTGGGCTCCTCCTTCTGCGCAGACTTGCCGCCGCAGCCGGCGGCGACCGCCGCCGTCAGCAGCATGACAATCGTGAGAGTGCGTTTCATCTGGATGTCTCCATGGGTTGCGGTTGCTGTTCCAACGCGGCTGGCGCAGCCGTCGTTGACGTGGCGCGGCGGCTTCGGTTCCGGGCGCAGGCGGCTGGCCGGGCACCCCGCCATTGGGTCGGAGTTCCGGCGCATCCAGGAACAACTGCCCGCGCAGCAGACCGCAAGCCTACCACGGCGTAGCGGCCCGAGATGGCCACCTGAAAGCTGCGCTGGCCTTCCGCAGTCTGCAGCGTGACGGTGTGCGTGCCCGGCGCGACACGTCCTCGGGCGATCGCGATCTCCGATGGCAACGTGCGCCAGGTGCGCTCGTCGGCCGATTCCGTCACCACCGAGCCGAGCGTCACCGCCAGCGCCGCCAGACCGAGCAGGCCGCTGTTCTGCTGCTGCGCCTGGTGCTGGAGCTGATACTGCGCCACCGCTTTGGCGGTAGAGCGGATCGCGCCACGCAGCATGATGCCGGGCATCTCGTCTTTCAGCGCGCGGCGGGCCATCAGATCGATGCTGGTGATCGGCGCCACGCTGCAACGACTCGCCGCTATCCAGCCGGAGCTGTCCCGGCAGGAAAGCCTTGGATGTCTCCACCATCACCGGAAAGGAGATCGGGATCAGGATCAGCGTGTGGTTGACCGGGATGGGCAGCGGGAACTGGCGCGACACCCGCGCTGGCGCCGTGCCCGATCCGATTACGAACAACACGTCCGTCCGTCCGTCGTCGGGCGCGCTCACCCGTTGGTCCAATCCGCGCAGAGCCTCCTCCAGCAGAGGCTGATTCGGTTGCAGCTCGATGGCCAGACGGTAACCGGGCGCGGCCAGGCTCGGCTCGCCCTGCGCCTCGTAAACGAACCCCGCCAGATAGTGCGACAGCGCGCTCTGGTAGCTGTTCTTGAGCGCGTTGACCGCCGGATTGTCGATGCTCTGAACCGGATAGCCGTTGAGCTCTTTGAAGCTGGTGCGCGCGCCGCGCTTGCCTGCGTCACGCTCGACCTGCGCGCGACCTCCTTGCCGCGCAACTCCGCGATCACCGCCTCGCGCTCGTGCGTCTGCTTGATCGCCACGCGGGCGTTGTCGTACTCGTCCATGGACAGAAAGTTGAGCGCCATGTTCGTGGTGAGCATGACCTTCTCGTAGTCGTGCCCCTCGTACGGACGCACCTTGTCGTTGCACCAGGTAGCTCGCCGCGTCGGCGAACAGCACGTTGGGATTGGTCTTCGCCGTGTCTTCCCAGGCCTGCACTTGCTTGTTTGCCGACGTCCACGACTTCTGGCTTTCCGGGTAGCGCTCCTTCAGCCGCTGCAGCTCACCCAGCTCGAGGTAGTACAGCAGGTCCTTGGTGGCGCTCTTGTTGTTGGATTCCAGCACCTTGATGGCGCCGTCCACGTTGCCGTAGGACACCTGATTGATGGTCTGGCCCAGCTCCTTGTCGTAGCTGCGGAAGGTGCGCGCAGCCGGACGCCAGCAGACGACAGCGCGAGAGCGGCTATGCGCAAGCCGGCGAGGGCGGACCGGTCAGACACCGAGCTGGCTGGCAAGATGAACGAAATCGTCCGCCACGTAATCGAAGCTGCGGTCGCGCGGCAGGTCGTAGCCGGACCGGCGCCCGAATTCCTTCGGCCGGCGCACGAACGCGGTGCGCAGTCCGGACGCGCGGGCTGCCGCGAGGTCGTCCTCATGCGCCGCGACCATCATCGCTTCTTCCGGCCGTGCTCCGAGCAACGCAGCCGCACCCAGGTAGGTCTCCGGGTCCGGCTTGTAGTGGTGGAAGAGCTCCGCGGACAGGATGCAGTCCCACGGCAGCCCGCCGTGCTTGGCCATCTCGGTAAGGAGCGACATGTTGCCGTTGGACAGTGTCGTGATGATGAATTTCTGTTTCAGGCGCTTCAATCCGCTCACCGAATCGGGCCAGGGCCGCAGACGGTGCCAGACGCGGTTGAGGTGATCCATGTCGGCTTCGGACAGCCCTGCGACCCCGAAGCGCGCGAGGATCTCCTCCAGGATCAGCCGATGCAGCCGGTCGATGTTCATCCACGGCAGATCGCCGCTGCGGACGCGGTCCATGGCTGGCCGGTATCCGGCGCGCCACGCGTCAGCGAACGCTGCCGCGTCCAGCTCGAGCCCGCGTTCGGCGGCGAACGCCTTGGTTTCGCGGATGATGCTGCCGCGCCAGTCGACGACCGTGCCGAACACGTCGAACAGAAGCACACGAGGAGTATTCAACGCCGAGCCCGCAGGAAGGAGGACAAGGTCGCTGAATTATACGGGTAGCGCTGTCACCAGGCTTACCCGAGGGACCGGATGCGATCCGGCAAGAGCAAAGCGGGATGGCGCTCGCCCCGGCGGATGCTCAGCGCCGTCGCAGCGAGTTAGCGGTAGAACTCGTCGTCGCGCATCCGGCCCAGCGCAGCGCGCGGCCTCGGGACTTTACCGACCGCACGACGGACTTGGATCACGCACTGCGCATTGCGTCAGTGGACTACCACGCCCCAGGGCCTTTCTCCCACCGGGACATCGGTGATCTTCTGGTTGCGTCTCGGTGTCGATCACCGACACCGCGTTGGAGCGGCCGGCCGCAACGTAGAGCTTCTTGCCGTCGGGCGTGATGGCCATGTTCCAGGGGCGCTTGCCGACCGCGATGGTGGCGATGAACTCGTCGGTCTGGCGTGTCGATCACGGAGACGGTGGCGTCCTTGCCGTTGGAGATGTAGACGCGCTTGCCGTCGGGTCGCACCGCCACGCCGTTGGAGAAGGTGCCGGCCTTGAGGCTCTTGAGCACCTTGCGATTGGCCACGTCGATCACGTACACCGTGCTGTCCAGCTCGCAGGCGACGTAGGCCTTGCTGCTGTCCGGCAGAAAGCCGATGCCCGCGCGGGCGGCGGCCGACCGGAACGTTCGCGACCTGCTTGCGCTGCGCGATGTCGATGATGTCGACCTGCGTGGCTTCCTCGGCGCTCACGAAGATCCATTTGCCGTCCGGGCTGAACACCGCGTGCTCGGGGTTCTTGCCTTCGACCTTGATGGTGGCCTCGCGCTTGCCTTGGTCGCCGTGTCCACCAGCGCGACGGCATTGCTGATCTCCACCGCGGCCGCGACCCAGTTGCCGTCGGGGAGATGCGCCACGCCTTCGGGCGATTCGCCCAGGTCGATGCTTGTCCACCACCGCTTGTTTGTCCAGGTCGACGACGAGCAAGCGCATTGTTGGGCTGATCGCTCACGTAGAGCGTGTTGACCGCTTTGCCGGTGGCGATGCCACGCGGTTTCTTGCCGGCCTTGATCTCCTTGATCACCGCGTCCTTCTCGGTGTCGATCACCGAGATCGTGCCGCTGCCTTCGTTGGGCACATAGGCCAGCGGCGCAGCGAAAGCGACCTGGCAGGTGAACGCGAAGGCTGCGGTCGGCAGGATAGCGAATTGCAATTTCACAGTGAACCTCCTCTTGTTGTGATGGCCGGCATTGTAACCGCACCTGTCCGCAGCTACCGGTCTCGCAATTGGAGCGAGTTGCGGCCTCCGGAGTTCGACCGGTCCGCATACCTCTTGCGCGACAGGTGGCGTCCTGATCCGCCACTGGCGGTCAATCGTTCTTGGTCTTGCTTCCGCCGAAGGCGTACGAGACGCCGACCAAGATTCCGATCGGAGCCCCGGGCGTATAGAGGGTGGCGTTCTGCCAGCCGGCCGAGTTGTAGTTGAAGCCGTTGGCACCCACCGTGCCGCCGGCCCCGGCGACGAACGGGTTGACGTTCAATGACCCTGCGGTGTAGTACTTCCGATCGAACACGTTGTCGATCTCGGCGAACAGCGACAGGCCGTTGTCGAACGCGTAGCGCGTGCGCAGGTTCACGATCGCGAAGCCGGGAACAGTCCCGGCGTTGACGTTGGGGAGTCCGTTGCCGCCAATCCCTCCGGGCTGGTCGAGGTTGTTCTCGTTTCCGCGCACGTATTGCCAGGACTGCGCGAACAGCAAACCCCCGACGGACCAGCCACGGGTCAGCTGATAGTTGACGTTGAGCTTGAAAATGTTCTGCGGCAAGCCCGGGTATGTGGTCGCCGGGGACTGACCGTGTACACGCCGTCTGCATCGCTGCTGCTGTTGGCGCTGTTGACCAGTTGCGAAGTGCTCTGGAACGTGGCGTCGAGATAGGTGTAGGCCGACTGCCAGGAGAAGCGGCCGATCTGCCCGGACAACCCCAGCTCCAGCCCTTGCCGGCGGGTCTTGCCGAAGCTGTTGAAGTAGCCTTGCTGCGGATTGGTCGGCGAGCTGACAAACAGAATGTCGTTGGTGGTGTCGGTACGGAACACCGCCACGTTCCATGCCATCTGGTTACGCAAGGTCCCGCGTGCGCCCACCTCTCCCGTGCGCGCAATCACTTCCGGCAAGAACGGGTCGCCGGTGAGGGCGCTGGGGATGGTGCAGGGCGTGTTGGGGTTGGCGCAGCCCAACTCGATGGGCGACGGTACGCGGCTGCCCTGGCTGAAGTTGACGAACGCCGTGATGTTCGGCTGCGCCTCCCACGTCAAGCCTGCGGCGGGGTTGAACTGGCTGTAGGTGAACGTCTCGTTGGTGGTCTGGAAGTCGTCGGTACCGTCGTAGTCCGTCAGGTCCTCCGCGGCCACGTTGTGGGTCAGATTGGTGGTGACCCGCGTGTAGTTGTAGCGTCCCGAAACCGTCAGGTGCACGGTAGGGATGATGGACCACGTGTCGGTGAAGAAAGCGCTGCTGGTTGCGTATTGCCCCGAGATCGTATTGGCGAGCACCTGGCCGTTGAAGAAGTCCGGGAACGGGCATCGGCGGCAACTGTGTGACCCGCTGATCGTTCAGCCAGGCGAGCTGCACGGTCTGGCTGTAGTCCACCTTGCTGTAGTCATAGGTCAGCCCGAGCGTGAAGCGATTGGACTGTGCTCAGGTGCGTGTACTGCGCGGCCACGCCGGTGCTTTGCTGATCGGTGTTGGTGTTGTTGAACACACCGGTAGGCGCGTAGCTCTGCGTTGCCGGATCGAAGGGTGTCCCGGTGCCTGGGTTGATAGCGCCAGGATTGTTGCCGTCGAAAACGGTGTCCGTGAAATCGTCGAATACGTCGCCGTTGGTGGTCGTCGTCCGATTCTTTCGATAGTAGATGCGCGCCGCCAAGCTGGTTCTTGTCGTTCAGCCAATGCGTCCCCGTCAGATTGAGCTGGATCATCTCGTTCTGCGTCTGGTCCGGCACGGTGAAGACCGAGCTGTAGCTCTGCTCGCAGGAGGTTGACCGGCGTTCCACCGTTGCCGGTCATGTTCGACTTGGCGTAGGCGAGCGAAAGGTCGAGGTCCGTGTGCTCCGTGCGCAGGCTTCCCTTGGCGAAGAGCTGGCCCACCTTCGTGGGCGAAAAATCGCGCCAGCCGTCCTCCTGGAAGTAGTTGGCGTTGACGTAGCCGCCGAGCGTGCCGTCGTTCCCACCCATTTCGGCCCACGTGTTCCACCTGCCCCAGGATCCGCCCGATGCCTCGACGTAGCCGCCTGGATCGAGGAAGCCGTCCTTGGTGCGCAGCGCGATGGCGCCGCCTAGCGTGTTGAGGCCGTACAGGGGGTTCGATCCCGGGATCGATGTCCACGCGCGAGATTGCGTTGATCGGGATCAGGTCCCAGCTCACGACGTCGCCGAACGGCTGGTTCATCCGGACGTTGTCGAGGTAGACCGAAAGACCCTGCGGTGTCCCCAGCAGCGGCGATGCGGTGAAGCCGCGGTAATTCACGTCGGGCTGGAAGGGGTTGCCTTGAAAGTTGCTGACGCTGACCGAACCGACGCTTTGCTCGAGCAGCGAATTGAGATTGTTCGGCTTGAGCTCGTTGATGACCTTTGTCGTTGATGGTCTGGACATTGCCCGGGACCATTTCCTTGTTCACGCCCAGGCCGGGGACGGGTGAGGTCGAAATCACTTCCACCGTGGGTGCCGCTATGTCTCCCGGTGCCGCTTCTTTCGGCGCCGCTACATCCTGTCCAACCGCGACCTGGGAGCACCAGCCGACACCGAACACGGCAAGGACGGACAACCCGCGTAGAACCTCGTGCTTGGCGCAAGCCCTCTTCCTTCCTGGCATTGCGCTTCCCTCCCTGGCATTTTTTTGCATTGCCTTCTCCCTGGCGTTTTTTGTTTATTGGCCGGGCGGGACTCTTGCGTTCGGTCCACGCAGCGAGGACAGCGCCGTCGCAGGCCGGCCTGGCGAAAGCTATCAGCTGCAGTGCAGTCGGCTCTTGGGAGAACTTCCCGGAGGACATCGGGAACTTTTCTCGACCCCTTCAGCCTCCGAGGAGAGTTGTGGCGCGGGGTTTGGTAGGGAGGTGAGGAACGGCAGACCGACCTTCGCGTCCGCCTCTTTCTTCTTCGCGGTCACCACGGAGCGCAGGACAGCGACCGCGGCCACGACCACGGCGGCAAGGTAGGCAAGGGCCAGCGGAAGAAACAAGGGTCCGCCAACGAAGACGAACAGGATATTGCGGAACATTGGCACGCCCGATAGCCGTTGCTTTAGAGTCCTACACACGGCCTACGCTGCCACCGCCAGGGCTGCGGGGCCAGGGAGAACCGCCCGGCATGGCCGGGGAACTGCGCCTGACGGGACCGCCCGTCCGACGGGCCCGGGAAAAACTCCCTTGCCCTGGCGGGAACACCTGGGTTATAGATGCCTGAAGCGGCGCCCGGTCCAGGGCGCCTTTGTCATTGTTGATGATGGTCCTATCATGGATACACAACTTGCCCTGCCGGTCGCGCCCGACGCGCCGACGCATCGGCGCCAGGTATCGCTCGACCTGGCGCTGGTCGTCACAATCACCGTCGCCGCCTTCCTGTTTTCCGCCGCTTTCGAGGTGAGGGAGTGGCTGACCGAACTGACCCGGCCGCTCGAGCCGTACCAGATCGACGAGCTGCCGCTGACCCTGGCGGCGCTGGCGTTCTCGCTGGCCTGGTTCTCCTGGCGCCGTTGGCACCAGTCGGAACGGGAGCTGCACCTGCGCGTGGCGGCCCAGCAGGCGGTGGTGCAGCGCGAATCGCAATACCGCACCCTGTTCATGGAGAACCTGGCGGGCAACACGCTGGCTGCGCTGGACGGGGCGATGCTGCTGTGCAACCCGGCCATGGTCCGCATCCTGGGCTTGAACTCGCCCGAAGAGGCGATCGGGCGCAACCTGGGCGAGTTCTACGCCGACCCTGCGCTCTGGCGCCAGCACCGGGAAGCGCTGTCGCGCGGAGACAAGTTGGAGATTCCGCTGCTCGATCTGCGTCGCGCGGATGGCCTGCCCGTCAAGGCGATTGCGCGCATGCTGCCGCGCTACTCGCCGGGCAAGGGTCCCGAGCTCCAGGTGTATCTGGCGGATATCTCCGAGCTGCAGCTCACGCAAAAAGAGCTTGCCGACACCCTGACCGAGAATCGCATGCTGTCGCAGAAGTACCTGCTGGTGCAGGAGGAGGAGCGGCGCAATCTGGCGCGCGAGATGCACGACGAGCTGGGTCAGTGCCTCAACGCCATCAAGCTGGACGCCGTGGCGATCCGCGACGCGGCGCGGGGCCGGCTGCCGGAGATTGAGACCAGCGTCAATGCCATCGTCGATATTTCCGACCACGTCTACGATGTCGTGCGCGGCATCGTGCAGCGGCTGCGTCCTGCGGCGCTCGATGCGCTCGGCCTGGGCGATGCGGTGGGCGAGCTAGTGCGGCAGTGGCGGCGGCGCAACCCGGGTGTGGAGTGCGTGTTCGAGACCGAGGGCGAGCTCTCCGGGCTGGGCGAGCTGCTCAACATCACCGTCTACCGCATCGTGCAGGAGTGCCTGACCAACGTTGCGCGGCACTCCGGCGCGACGCGCGTACGCGTGGCCTTCAACGCATCGATCGACAGGAGGTCAGCGTGGCGGTGTCCGACAACGGGCGCGGGATGGACCTGCAGGCCAAGCGTACCGGCCTCGGGCTGGTGGGCCTGCGCGAGCGGGTGGAAGCGCTCAAGGGGCGGCTGGAGCTCGACAGCGCTCCCGGCGGCGGCGTGCACGTGGTCGCGCGGTTGCCCGTGCCGGTGGCGGGGTGAGGCGATGGCAGCTGTGCGCGTGATCCTCGTCGATGACCACGCCGTGGTGCGCGAAGGGTATCGCCGCCTGCTGGAGCGAACCCCCGATATCGAGGTCAGTCGCCGAGGCGGGCGAGCGGGGAGGAGGCCTACCGGCTGTTCTGCGAGTTGCGCCCGGACGTGGTGGTGATGGACATCAACCTGCCGGGGATGAGCGGCATCGAGGCTACGCGCCGCATCCTCGCGCGCGAACCCGAGGCGCGCGTGCTGGTGTTCAGCATGCACGAGGACGCGCTGTTCGGCTCGCGTGCGCTGCAGGCCGGTGCGCGCGGCTACGTTACCAAGGCGAGCGCACCCGACGTGCTGGTGGAGGCGGTGCGCGCGGTGGCGCAGGGCCGCATGTACATCAGCCACGACATGGCGCAGCACCTGGCGCTGCAGACCGTGCCGGGGCAGGAGCTGCCGCTCGACGATGCTGTCCCCGCGTGAATTCGAGGTATTCAGGCTGCTGGCGGAAGGCAAACCGGTCGAGCGATATCGCGCGCATCCTGTCGCTGAGTCAGAAGACCATCGCCAACTATCAGTCCATCATCCAGCAGAAACTGGAAGCCGACACGTCCGCCCAGATGGTGTGGATCGCGCTCAAGCGCGGGTTGGTGACGAGCAGTTCAGACGAGTAGCGGGAGTAATTCCTGGTGCCCGGGCGGAAACACTCACTGTCGGGCTGCCAAAGCCGGCGGTAATCTGCTGTTCGAGTCTCGCAAGTCGTTTCATTGTTGTTTTTACCACTGAGTCTAGCAGTCGCTTCACGCTACAACCTCTCTTGAGGCCGGGTTTCCCCCGGCCTCTTTTTTTTGCTTGCTCTACAATCGTCCGGTTTACTAGTGTCCTGTCCCGTTGGTTCGTGGAATGCCTCTCGCACTCGGCAGCGCAAGGCAGGACACTGCTGCTAGCAATTCATGGCTGGTTGGAAAACCCGCGAAATCGGCGTCAGGCAAGGCGCGAACCGCAGCCAGGTTGAACACCTGGCGAGGATTCGCAACACAGCATGGCGCCGATTCTCGTCGGGTTTTCGGCCGCGAACTAATGGGATAGGACGCTAGGGAGGGGACGATTATGGAAGCGGTCGGCTTCATAGGGCTGGGGTTGATGGGCGAGCCCATGGCAGCGAACCTGGTGAAAGCCGGCTACGCGGTCACGGTTTACAACCGCACGCCGGATAAGGCTCAGGCACTGGTGAAGCAGGGCGCCAAGCTCGCATCGCGGCCGGACCAGGTTGCCACTCCAGGTGGCATCGTGGTCACGATGGTGGCCGACGATCGTGCCCTGGAGGAGGTCACGCTCGGGCCGAATGGATTCGGGGAGCGGTTGGGCAAAGGTGGTGTCCACCTGTGCATGTCCACCGTGTCGCCGGATATTTCGCGGCGGCTCGCGGGCTGGCACGCCGAGCGCGGATCCCAGTACGTGGCTGCTCCGGTGTTCGGCCGCCCGCCTGCGGCGGCAGCCGGCAAGCTTTGGATCGTGTGCGCCGCTCCCGCCGCTGGCAAGCAGAGAGTGCAGCCCCTTCTCGACGTGCTCGGTCAGGGCGTGTTCGACTTCGGCGCAGACCCGGGCGCCGCCAATGTCGTCAAGGTGGCCGGCAATTTCCTCATCAGTTGCGTGATCGAGGGGCTGGCCGAGGCCTTGACGGTGGGTGAGAAGAACGGTATCGACCGCGGAGCGATGGCCGAGATGTTCACCAAGACGCTCTTCGCTTGCCCGGTGTATCAGAACTACGCTCCGATCGTAGCTGCCGGCCCCGGCGATCACGTCGCGTTCTCGCTGCGCCTCGGGTTGAAGGACAACAAGCTCATGCTCGACGTGGCAGAGAAGTCCGGCGCCCCGATGCCGTTCGGCAGCGTGGTGCACGACCGCATGGTATCCGCCGTCGCGCGGGGGCGCGGCGAGAAGGATTGGATAGCGATCAGCCTGAACGTGTCGGAGGATGCTGGGCTGAAGGTGTGAAGGGTGAAGAGTGAAGAGTTAAAGAGTAAAAAACTCCCTCTCCCCCGCTACTGGGGGAGAGGGCGGGGGTGAGGGGGCTCACCCTTCACCCTTCACGCCTTCACACATTCACGCAACGTGTGCGCTGACTCGCAAGCTGGAGGCAGCGGGCAGCCAAGGGGCTGTCCGCCTACGTGATACGATGCCGGGACACGGCATGCTGCGCCGTGTCCCGGTGCGTTTGAGACATCCTGGATTTGACGAATCGAATGGAGAATCATGCGTCGCACCGGTCTGTGTGGGGCTGGCGTGCTGCTGTTTGCAAGATCTGCAAACTCTGTCACGGGAAAACGGCATAACCGGGCAAGGCTCCCCATCTCAACCCTGCGAGAACCGGCGCTGCGGATGCAGCCTGCAAGCGACAGGGCACGCTTGAGGGCCGGTAAGCGAGGAGAAAGGCGTGGGTGCAGGAGTGGAACTGGCGGAACCCGCACCGCCGGTAAGCGATCCGATCGCGGGCCTGCGTGACCCGAGGGCGAAGCTCAAGCATATCGAAGCTTGCCTCACGCAGCCGGTCGAGTACGAAAAGAGCACCGGCCTCGAGACCTTCGACCTGATCAACCAGGCCTTGCCTGAGGTGTCGCTCGGACATCTGGATCTGACCGCCGCGCTGGCGGGCAAAACCTTGCGTGCGCCGTTGATGATCGCCCCGATGACCGGTGGGACCGAGGAGGGGCTGGCGATCAACCTCCGTCTGGCCGCAGCGGCCGAACGCTTCGGGCTCGCCATGAGCGTAGGCAGCCAGCGGGTGGCGCTGGAGCGGCCCGAGCTGGCGCGCTTCTTCAAAGTGCGCGAGCGTTGCACCGACCATTGCTCTGTTCGCGAACATGGGGGCGGGCCAGCTTGTGCGCGGATGGGGCACGGCCGAGGCGCGGCGCGCGCTCGATATGATCGGGGCCGATGCTCTGTTCATCCATCTCAACCCGGTGCAGGAAGCCGTTCAGGGCGGCGACCGCGACTTCCGCGAGCTCGCCGCGCGGCTCTCCCGGCTGTGCAAGGATCTGGGCGGCGAGGGCGTTCCCGTGTTTGCGCGCGAGGTGTGCTTTGGCTTGAGCCCAGAGACTGCGAGGCGGCTGATCGACTGCGGTGTGGCGGGGCTGGACTGCTCGGGCGCCGGCGGGACCTCCTGGGCTAAGGTCGAAGCGTACTGCGCCACGACCGAGCGCAGGCGCGAACTGGGTCTGCGCTTCGGCGAGTGGGGCATTCCGACCAGCCGCTCCATTCTCAATGTGCGCAACGTCTCATCGGACATCCCTTTGATCGCATCGGGGGGACTGCGCAACGGCATCGATCTGGCCAAGGCCCTCGCGCTGGGCGCCGATGTCGGGGCGATGGCACGGCCGTTCCTGCTCAAGGCACAGGAAGGAGAGGCCGCCTTGCATCGGTTCATCGAGGATGTCCTGGAGGAGCTTCGCATCTGCATGTTCGGTACCGGTGCGGAGAAGGTGATCTCGCTCCGCGGTCGGGCGCAGTCGGGGCTTGCTCAGCAAATTGTGACTCCCCCGTCGCATATGGCTGCGCCGCTGCATATGGCTCCGCCGCTGAAGGAACGTCCGGCATGAATCGCACGCTGGTGCTGAACGTCGTCGGACTGACGCCTGCGCTGCTCCCGCACGCGCCGCATCTGAATCGGCTCGCCCACGACGGTGGCATGCGGCCGCTGACCACGGTCACGCCCGCGGTCACCACCACCGTGCAGTCCACCTTCGTGACCGGTGGACTGCCGCGCGACCACGGTATCGTGGCCAACGGCTGGTACTTCCGCGACCTCGCCGAAGTGTGGCTGTGGCGTCAGTCCAACCGCCTGGTCGAGGGCGAGAAGCTGTGGGAAGCCGCGCGCCGGCGCGACCCGGCCTTCACCTGCGCCAAGCTGTTCTGGTGGTACAACATGTATTCGTCCGCGGATATCGCGGTCACGCCGCGGCCCATGTATCCGGCCGACGGGCGCAAGCTGCCGGACATCCACACCAATCCGCCGCAGCTGCGCGATGAGCTGCAGCAGCGCTTCGGCCAATTTCCCCTGTTCCGCTTCTGGGGGCCGGGCGCCGACATCGTATCCAGCCAGTGGATCGGGCGCTGCGCGTTGGATGTCTTCGAGCGATCGCGGCCCACGCTGACGCTGGTGTATCTGCCGCATCTGGACTACAACCTGCAGCGCCTGGGTCCGGATCATCCGCGCATCGCGCAGGACGTGGCGGCGGTGGACCAGATCTGCGGAGAGCTGATCGAGAGCGGCGCGACGCGCGGGCGCGCGCGTGGTCGCGCTGTCGGAGTACGGCATCACGCCGGTGTCCAATCCGGTGCACATCAACCGCGCTCTGCGCAAGGCCGGCTACATCCAGATCCGCGAGGAACTCGGGCGCGAGCTGCTCGATGCGGGTGCATCGCGCGCTTTCGCCGTGGCCGATCATCAGATCGCGCACATCTACGTAGCGGAGCCCGCGCTCGTCCCGCAGGTCAAGGCGCTGGTGGAAGTCGCTTGCCGGGCGTGGACGGGTGCTCGACGAAGCGGCAAGCGCGAGCACGGGCTGGACCATCCGCGCTCGGGTGAACTGGTCGCCATCTCCCGTGCGGACAGCTGGTTCACCTACTACTACTTCCTCGACGAGGCACGCGCGCCGGACTTCGCGCGCACGGTGGACATTCACCGCAAGCCGGGCTACGACCCGGTCGAATTGTTCATCGATCCGCAGCTTCGGCTGGCCAAGGCGCGCATCGCCTGGCGACTTGCGCAGAAGATGCTCGGATTCCGCTACATGATGGACGTCATCTCGCTGGATGCCGGTCTGGTGAAGGGTTCGCATGGCCGGCCGACCGACCGTCCCGAGGACGGACCGCTGTTCATCAGCTCCGACGCCTGAGTTGCTGTCCGAGGGTCCGGTCGCGGCCACCGCCGTCAAGGAACTGATCCTGGATCACGTGTTTGTCATCCTCGGCGCAGCCTGCGCGGAGGGCGGCATGACGCCCGCGGCGAGCTGCTCGCGCGCTGGCTTTCGCGCCAGCTTCCGGCCGAGGCCAGGGCCTGGCTGGAGAAATCGGCGGCGCAGATCGCAGAGCCTCCGGCAAGGACGCCGATCTCTATCATGGCCGTGAGCCTGGTCACGCGCAAGGTCGGCAAGGCCGATCTGACGCTGACGCGACGCGGATCTGCGCGATGCGCAGGCCGAGCCGCAGCGGGCTGGGATCCGCGCACGTGGAGCGTCGACCAGGCCGCGCGCGTGCATGCTGATGCTCGGGCTGGAGAGCGATCCGCCGCGCCTCGCCCGCTGCCTCGATCAGCTGTGCAACACCGCCGACGTGAGCGAGCTGGCCGCGTTCTATCGTGGCCTGCCGCTGTACCCGGAGCAGCCTCGCTACGTGGCGCGCGCGACCGAAGGGTCTGCGCACCAACATGAAGGCCGTGTTCGAAGCGATCGCGCATCGCAACCCGTATCCGAGCGAGCAGTTTCCCGAACCGGCCTGGAACCAGATGGTGCTCAAGGCGCTGTTCGTGGGCAGCCCGCTGTGGCCGATCGTTGGGCTCGATCGCCGCGCGCAATCCCGAGCTGGCGCGCATGCTGTGCGACTACGCGCACGAGCGCTGGTCGGCAGGACGGCCCGGTGAGCCCGGAGCTGTGGCGCTGCGTCGGGCCGCACGCGACCGGCACGATGCTGCAGGACCTGGAGCGGGTCTTGAAGAAAGGGACGGAGCAGGAACGGGCAGCGGCGGCGCTGGCGTTGCATGCGTCGTCGCGAGCCGGCTGCCGGCGAAGCTGTTGGAACGCGATCCGGCCTGGCGAAAGCGCTCGCGCGAGGCGATCTGAGCTGGGAGCGGCTCGTGCGCGCCGGCTGACGACAGATCAATCGACTGCATGGAGGTGACCATGAGATTCATCGACCCGCACATTCACATGAGCGCGCGGACCACCGACGACTACGAGCGCATGGCGGCGGCGGGAGTCGTCGCGGTCATCGAGCCGGCGTTCTGGCTCGGGCAGCCGCGCACCAATTCCGGCAGCTACCTGGACTATCTGTCGAGCCTGGTCGGATGGGAGCGCTTCCGCGCCGCGCAGTTCGGCATCCGTCACTATTGCGCGATCGGCCTGAACGCCAAGGAGGCGAACAACGAAGCGCTGGCCGAGGAGGTGATCGACCTTGCTGCCGCGCTATCTGCTGAAGGAAGGCGTGGTCGCGCTGGGCGAGATCGGCTATCGACGATCAGACGCCGGCCGAGGACAAGTGCTATCGCGCGCAGCTCGACATGGCCAAGGAGCTGGACATGGTGGTGATGGTGCACACGCCGCACCGCGACAAGAAGACCGGCACCATCCGCAGCATGGAGGTCGCGCTGGAGCACGGCATCGCACCGGGGCGCGTGATCATCGACCACAACAACGAAGAGACGGTGGAGGACGTGCTCGAATCGCGGCTTCTGGGCCGCCTTCACGCTTTATCCGCACACCAAGATGGGCAACGAGCGCATGGTGGAGATCGCGCGCCGCTACGGTTCGGAGCGCATCTTCATCGACTCCAGCTCCGACTGGGGCGTGTCCGATCCGCTGGCGGTGCCGAAGACCGCGCAGCTCATGCTCGACCGCGGCATCAAGGCCGAGGACGTGGAGAAGATCTGCTATCGCAATGCGCTTGCGGCCTATGGCCAGACCGGGCAGATGGCGGAGACAGGACTGGCTCGAGCCCGCGCCGATCGATCAGCGCAATCTGTTCGAAGGCAACTCCGTGCTGCGCGGGCAGCAGGCACGCGTCGACGAATTGCAGCAGATACCCGACCGGATCAAGGATGTCGTGTTCAAGTGAAGCGTGAAAAGCTGAAGAGGTGAGAAGATCAGGTGAACAAGTGAATGAGGTGAAGAGGTGAAGTAGGGCTCCTCTCCTCCGACGGGGGAGAGGCTGGCAGAGGGGGATCACCTCGACACCTTTCACTAACACCAAAACCCATATGGCAAACAAAGATCACAAAACCATCACGACGACCAGCGCAAATCCCGAGCTGAGCCTTCGGCGCGGTGTACCACCAGCGCTTCGCGGTGCAGTACGACTATCCGGTTCACTTCACGCAGGACCTGTTCTCGCGCGACAACCCGGTGTTCGTTCGACGCTCTGACGCGCAAGGAACCGAACAAGCGGCACCGCTTCGTGGTCTTCATCGACGCCGACGTGGCGGCGAGCTGGCCGGCACTCGTGCACGACATCGGCGCCTACTGCCGAGCACCACGCGGAGCGGCTGCACCTGCTCGCGCACCCCGAGACCATCCTCGGCGGCGAGCAGGTCAAGCACGATCCTGAGCTGGTCACGCGTCTGCAGCGTCGGTTGCTCGACCTGGGCATCGATCGCCACTCCTACGTGGTGGCGATCGGCGGCGGCGCGTTTCTCGACATGGTGGGCTTTGTCGCCGCCACCACCCATCGCGGCGTGCGGCACGTGCGCGTGCCCACCACGGTGCTGGGACAGAACGACTCCGGCGTGGGCGTCAAGAACGGAGTCAACGCTTTCGGCGTGAAGAACCTGCTGGGTACCTTCGCGCCGCCGTTCGCCGTCCTCAACGACGCGAAGCTTCCTGCGCACGCTGCATCCGCGCGACCGCATCGCCGGCATCGCCGAGGCGGTCAAGGTCGCGCTGATCCGCGACGGCGTGTTCTTCGAGTGGCTCGAATCCCAGGTCGAAGCGCTGCGCGCGTGCGCCCCCGAGGCCACCGCGCGCATGATCCGGCGCTGCGCCGAGCTGCACATGCGCCAGATCGCCCACGGTGGCGACCCGTTCGAGACCGGCAGCGCGCGGCCGCTCGACTACGGGCATTGGTCGGCGCACAAGCTCGAGGCGCTCACCGCGCACGAGCTGCGGCACGGCGAGGCGGTCGCGATCGGTCTCGCGCTGGACAGCCGCTACTCCGTTCAGATCGGTATGCTCGACGCCGGGACTGGAAGAGCGCATCATGCGATCTGCTCAAGGGGCTGGGCTTCTACCTGTGGCATCCAGCGCTGGAGCGGCGCGATGCCGAAGGGCGCTGGCTGATCCTCGAGGGCCTGCGCGAGTTCCGCGAGCACCTGGGCGGCGAGCTGACCATCACCCTGCTGCGCGACATCGGCGTCGGGCGAAGAAGTGCATGTCATGGACGAAGACGAAATCCTTCGCGCCATCGCCTGGCTGCGTCACCGGGAGGCCGGCGCGATGAGGCTCGCGAGCGGTCCGCTGCCATCTCACCTACTGCAGCAACATCCACCCTGGCGAGACCTGGGCCGAGGTGCGTGCCAACCTGGAGCGCTACGTGCCATCGGTGCGCGATCAGGTCGCACCCGGCCAGCCGTTCGGCATCGGGCTTGCGCCTGTCGGCAGAGGCGGCGCAGGCGCTGGCGCGGCCGGACACGATGGCCGAGTTCAAGGATTTCCTCGCACGCGGAACATTCTACGTCTTCACCCTCAACGGCTTTCCCTACGGCACCTTCCACGGCAAGCGCGTGAAGGAGGACGTGTATCTTCCGGACTGGCAGGACATCAAGCGGCTGCACTACACCGACTTGCTGGCCGACCTGCTGGCCGATCTGCTGCCGGAAGAGCGGCCTGATCGGCAGCGTCAGCACCGTGCCCGGCGCGTTCAAGGCGAACGCTCGCACGCCCGAGTCGGTGCAGCGCATGGCCGAGCTGATGGTGCGCCATGTCGCACACCTGGTGCACTTGAAGCGAGCGCACCGGTCAAGCACATCGCACTGGCGATCGAGCCCGAGCCGTGCTGCTTCATCGAGACGATCGACGAGAGCGTCGCGTTCTTCCGCGATCATCTGTTCTCGGACGCTGCGGCGAACCGGCTCTCGGAGCTCACCGGGCTCTACCGGCCTAGCGCGCAGCAGGCGCTGCGCGAGCACCTGGGGGTGTGCCTCGATCTGTGCCATGCGGCGGTCGAATTCGAGGATCCGCAGGCTTGCGTGGCGAAGCTCCGCGACGCGGAGATCGGCGTGTACAAGATGCAGATCACCGCCGGCCTGCGGTTGCCCAAGCTGTCCTCCGAAGCACTCGCCGGTGTGCGGCAGTTCGACGATCCTGTCTACCTGCACCAGGTGGTCGAATCCGGTCCCGCGGGAATCACACGCTACGTGGATCTGCCCGAAGCCCTGCGCAGCCTGGATACCCACGCGCCGACCGGACGCGAGTGGCGCGTGCATTGCCATGTGCCCGTATTTCTCGACGACCTGGGCGCCTTCTCCTCTACCCAGGGGTTCATCAGCGAAGTGCTGCGCCTGCATCGCAACCACCCCATCTCCACCAATCTCGAGGTGGAGACCTACACCTGGGGCGTGCTGCCGCCGCACCTGCGCACCGTCGACATCGATCGCGCGATCGCCCGGGAGATGACCTGGGTGCGGGAAGAGCTGGCGGCGTGAGCTTATCGTCGGCGGCTGACGGTCGCGCTCAGGCTCGGGCGCGTCTCCAACCTGCCAACGGTGTGGACCAACACGCTGGTGGGCGTGACGCTGGCCGGCGCCCCTGCCTTCGACCCGCGCGTGCCTGCGCTGCTCGTGGCGATGTCTCTGTTCTACGTGGGCGGGATGTTCCTCAACGACGCGTTCGACCGCGATTTCGACGCGCGCTCCCGCCCCGACCGCCCGATACCCGCCGGCCAGATCACGGCTGGCGCCGTCTTCGGTGCCGGTTTCGGCATGCTGGGCGCGGGGCTGTTGCTGCTTATCGCGGCCGGCTTCTGGTATGCCAATGGCACCGGATGGCGGGCACCTGTGTTCGGCATAGCGCTGGCCGCGGCCATCGTGCTGTACGACTCGCATCACAAAAACAACCCGCTGAGCCCGGTGCTGATGGGCATGTGCCGGATGCTGGTCTACATCACATCCGCGCTCGCGATCTCTCTGATCGTGCCGTCGAACCTGGTGATCGCGGCGGTCGTCGTGCTGTCGTATCTGATCGGCCTGACCTACATCGCCAAGCGCGAGCACCTCAACGAACTGGGGAGCTTGTGGCCGCTAGGCGCGCTTGCAGTGTCAATGATCTACGGCGTGATCCTCGCGCTGAATGCGCCGTTGGTCTGGTCCTTCTTGCTGCTATTCGTCGGGTGGGTTTTGTATGCATTGTGGCTGCTGCGCCGGCGCGCGAAGGGCGATGTGCCGCGGGCGGTGGTGAGCCTGATCGCGGGCATCTCGCTGCTGGATGCAATCCTATTGTGTGCCGCCGGTTCCATTGGACTGGCCGTCGTCGCGCTGCTTGCGTTCGCATTGACGCTTCTG
>CAVUHQ010000027.1:0-26377 GCA_963741215.1 uncultured beta proteobacterium | reverse complement strand
GCGGCGGTCCTTCAGTACGCTGATGGAAAGCCTTGCGCACTGCCGCAAATCCGCCGCCGCCGGGGGCAACGAACCGGATGGTGCGCGTGCCTATTGACGCGCCTCCACATGGCTGTAATCATGGTTTTGCCCCTGGCGACCGGCTGCTCCGGATTGGGCGGAGCGGCTGCCTGGAGCCTGTGCCATACCCTGTGGCCGGTACCGTCAACCAATAAAAACGTCGCCAACTGGAGTCGGGAGGTAGCATCACCTAGCGATTAGATCTCAGGGGTATCCCGGGCAGTGCGGGACGAGGAGGGAATCGTCCCTGTTGCATGACCTTCCGCCGGGCCTTCGGCGGCATCTCCCTCTTCGCGGCGGCGACGCGCCCTTCGGTTTTCGGACGTCACCGTCTCTGCTCTCCCCGGATGTGTCTCACTTGCAATCCACTGCTACTTTTGCTGCAGGTCGTAGCCTTTCCTTGTACAGATTCGACAACTCAGTGGAGGAGGAAAGAATGGACCGACGCTTTAGGAAGCTGAAACTCACGGGCCTGTTCACGGCCCTGGTCGATCGCCGGATACGCGAGCCTGGCGCAAGCCGGGCCGGTGAATGACCAGATGCTGGCGGCGGATGCGGGCGAGTCCTGGCTGCATACCAACGGCAACTGGGCGGCGCACCGCTACAGCACGCTGACGCAGCTCAACGTCAGCAATGCCAAGGACCTCAAGGTCGCCTGGGTGTTCTCGCCCGGCGGCAAGACCGATGCGCAGAACACCCCGCTATTCCATGACGGCATGGTGTTCTTCGCGCAGGACAACAAGGTCTTCGCGCTGGATGGCGGCAACGGCAACCGTGATCTGGAAGTACGAGGCACAAGCTGCCGGACGACTGGGGCGGCTACAACGTGCCCTTTATCACCGGCAAGCACCGCGGCCTGGCGATCTACGGCGACAACGTCTACTTCCTGTCCAACGACGCCAAGCTGCACGCCATCAACTACCAGACCGGCAAGGCGACGTTCGTGAAGACCTACGACGGGTTCCCCGCTCCGAAGGACTTCGCCAAGTCCAAGGATGCAACCGGCTATGCCGTCACAGTGGGGCCGATGGCTATCCCCGGCACCATCATCGTGCCGATGAACGGTACCGACTTCGGCGGGCTGCCCGGGTATGTCCTCGGTGTGGATCCGCAACACCGGTGTGGAGAAATGGCAGCGCCAACATGATTCCGGCCAAGGGCGAGCCCGGCTACGACACGTGGCCCGAGGGCAGCACCGCTTACGGCGGCGCCGGCCCCTGGATCACCGGCTCGTGGGACCCTGAACTCAAGATGTACTACACCGGCACGGCCAACGCCTACGAGTGGAACCCGAAGAACCGCGGCGGCGGAGCGATGGACAACGTCGGCGCTGCGAGCATCGTAGCGGTGAATACGGACACCGGCAAAGTCGCATGGCGCTACGTCGGTGTCCCGGGCGATCCCTGGGACTACGACATTCCGCAGACCCCGATGCTGATCAGCATCGACGGCAAGAAGACCGTAGTCCAACCCAACAAGACCGGTTACATCCATTACCTGGATGCGAAGACCGGCAAGTTCCTCAAGGCCATGCCGTTTGCCGACAAGATCACCTGGATCAAAGGCTATGACAGCAACGGACGCCCGATCGAGCAGGTCGCGCTGCCCAAGGAAGGCGGCGACCCGGTGGAGATCTGGCCGAGCCTGCTGGGTGGCGTGAACATGTACCCGAACGCCTATAACCCGAAGACCGGCGACCTGTATCTGGCGGCCACCAACGGCGGCATGAAGTACGGCTTCGAGGAAATCAAGGTGATCAGCAACGTGCGGCACTTCGGCGCCTACCAGGAATTCATCTGGGGCAACGAAGTGAACCTGGCGGTGAACGCCAAGTCCGGCAAAGAGGTCTGGCGCAACGAGGACAACAAGCCGGGTTACGCCGGCGGCATGCTGACCACCGCGGGCAACCTCACCATCTACACGACGCAAGGCGGCGAGTTCCGCGCGGTCAACGCGACCACAGGCGAGATCCTGTACTCGATGAATCTGCACACGGCCGCCAAGGCCGGCCCCATCACCTACCAGCACAACGGCAAGCAGTACGTCGTGCAGGCGCTGGGTGGCCTGCCCGGTTTCGGCCGCGACGAGGCGCACAACGCCGAGTTCGGCAGCATCGTGGTGGGCTTCTCGCGCTGATCCGGCGGTCAAGCAGCAACTGGCTACTCAGAGCAGGGCGCGTCCGGCTACCGGGCGCGCCCTTTTCTTTTCGCATCAGCGCGTCGGCGTCAGCGCTTTGGAGCGCTTCGGCGCGCGCAGCGGCCGCAGATGAAGTGGGCGCGCGCGGGAACAGGCCCTGCAGCGTGCTGCCGATGCCGTCGAAGAAGGTGTTGACCTCGGCTTCGATCAAGCCGTCGAGATCCTCCGGCACCGGCATGCCATAGACGTACTTGCGCACGCCGAAGTAGAACACGCGCGAGTTCACGCCCCACACCAGCTCCAGCTCGGTCTGGCTGAGAGGCGCCTGGCCGACGTCGGGCAGGCCGTAGGCGGCGCGGATTTCCCGGCAGATCGGCACGACGATGCGCTCGGTCACCAGGGCGAACCAGCGCCGGTTGATGTCGGCCCCCTTCAGCCCGAAGAACATGAACAGCCGGACCCATTCGTAGGCCAGGATGGTCTTGGCGTAGAGCTTGTAGAACTGCACCATGCGCGCGCGGATGGGGATGGAGCGATCCTCGATGATCAGCTCCCAGTAGGGGTTCCAGCGCCCGATGTAGACCTCTTGATAGACCCGCTCGATCAGGGCCTCCTTGCTGGGGAAGTAGCGGAACAGCAGCGGGTGGGTGACGTTGAGCCGCTTGGCCAACTCGCGCGTGTCGCCGCCGAAGCCCGCTTCGGCGAAGAAACGAATGGCCTCCTGCACGATGTGCCGCTCGCGCTCTTCACGCGGCAGGCGCTGACTGCGCGCTGGCTGGCCGTAAACGCGTGTTGCGCCGCGCGCCGGTTTGCCACCGGTGCTGGCCTTGCTGCTGGGTTTCACTCGCCGCTTCATCTCCACCTCCCGCCCTCGATGGACATGGATGTCCGCCTGGAGTCCGCTCTGGCCCGCGGCCGGCGCTTGCTAACCATCTGGTCATTACCATACCGCGCTGCACAACTCCGGCTGCGTCTTTGCATGGCCAGTGGCCGGCCCGAGGAGCGGCGCAGTTGATCCGTCTCCTCAACTCCGCGGGCTTAAGCCACGGCCTGTTCACGTAATCCGATACCGCCGCGCAGCAGTGGCGCCGGCGCGCAATCCAAGGCCCGCACCGAATCGCTTGACGAGTTAGCAACTGGTTACTAAGATCACCACCGGACCCGATAATACCTACATAAAGCGGCGTCCTACAACCATCAACCGTACCTCGGCATTGCCAACGGAGGAGGAGGTATGACAGCACCTGGCCGGTGGTCGGGCGTTCGCCTGGCCGTCTGTGCGTTTTCTTTGGGGCTCGCCGCGCTCCCGTGCCCGGTGGCCGCGCAAACCCCTGCGGGCGAGCCGATCAAGATCGGAGCAGTCCTCTCGCTGACTGGACCCGGCGCCGGCCTAGGCCTGGCCGAACGCAGCGGCATCCAGCTCGCCGAGAAGGTCATCAACGAGCGCGGCGGCATCAAAGGCCGCCCGCTCAAGATCCTGATCGAGGACGACGGCTCCAAGGCCGACATCGCCAAGAGCAAGGCCGAGAATCTGATCTTCGGCGAGAAGGTGAAGCTCATCATCGGGCCCTCGCTCACTGCCAGCACGGGGGCGGTTGCCGCCATCACCAACGCGCAGCAGATGGGACAGATCGCGATCACCGGGCTCGGTCCCCAGATCGAGCTGAGCTACAAGTCGCTCTATCACATGATGCCGCCCCAGACGCTGAACGCCAAGGCCATGCTGGAGTACACGACCAAGGCGCTGAAGGCGAAGAAGGTGGGCGTGCTGCACGACTCCGGCTACGGCAATCTGGTGATGAACAATCTCAAGGCGGCCGCCCCGGCGTACGGCGTGGAGTTCGTCGCGGTCGAGAAGTTCGAGGTGGGCGCTACCGACGTCTCCACCCAAGCTGCCAAGGTGCGCGCCGCCGAACCCGAAGTGGTGTTCGTGATCGCCACCTCCCCCACCCCGTTCCGCAACGCGCGCCAGATGCGCATCGAGCAGCCGATCGTATCGGCCCTCGGCTCGTCGGCCTACGAGTACGTGCGCGGGATGGGCGAGTTCGGCCACGACATCGTGTTCCCGGAGTTCGTCGTCGGCGAGGACCCGCTGCCGAATCAGGTCGACTTCGTCAACCTCTACCGCAAGACCTACAACGCGCTGCCGAAGAACTACGAGTCCGCCGGATGGGACGCGGTGCACATCGCCGCCAAAGCGCTGGAGAAGGCGGGGCCCGACGCCGCGCCGGAGGCGATCGCCGCTGCGATGCGCGGGCCCTACAAAGGCGTGCTGGCGTCCTACAACCTCGCGGCCGACGACATGACCGGCATCGAGCTTTCCAGCTACATCTATTCCAAGCTGGTGAATGGCAAGTTCACGCGGCTGCCGTTCACCGCAAAGTAGGGCTTCAGTTGTCAGTTGTCAGGTCAGAATCAGTAACCAGGGACAGGGCCGCTGGCTCGGCACGTCAAAAATCGCCATAGTCGAGCACGCATTGAAGGAGGAAACCATGATGAGAAAGAACGTCGAGTTCAACAGCAAGGGTTCGAAGATCCAGGGCGTGCTCGTCACGCCGGACGGCGGCAAGGGGCCCTACCCCGTCGCCGTCATGGGCGGCGGCTGGTGCTATGTGAAGGAGATCGTGCTGCCGCACTACGCCGAGAACATCGTCAAGGCGGGCGTTGCGGTCCTGATGTTCGACTATCGCGGCCTGGGTGAGAGCGAAGGCGAGCCGCGCCAGCACATCGATCCCTGGGGTCAGGTGGAAGACTACAAGAACGCGATCAGCTTCGTCATGACGCAGCCCGAGATCGACCCCAACCGCGTGGGCATCTGGGGCATTTCCTATGCCGGCGGTCACGTGATCATCGTCGGTGCCACCGACCCGCGCGTGAAGTGCATCGTGTCCACCGTGGCCGGTGGTGGAAGGCTGGGAAACCATGAAGCGCTGCCACGGCGAGCGCAAGTTCGAGAAGCTGCAGCAGCTGGTGCTGGAGGATCGGGTCAAGCGCTCCGCCGGCAGCCCGAGCGCGATGATGCCCATGTCCCACAGCGACCCGGACAACAACCTGTCGAGCTGGCCGTTCCCGCACGTGTACGACATCTTCATGCGCATCAAGGAAAAAGAGGCCCCGCGGCACGAGCACCGCAACACGGTGGAGTCGGTAGAGCTGCTGCTGCAGTACAACGTCTTCCCCTACGCGAAGCGCATTTTGAACACCCCGACCCTGGTGGTGGTCGCGGAGCAGGACAACATCACCCAGTGGGATCTCGAGATCGAGATGTACAACACGATCCCGGCCGGCAACAAGAAGCTGGTGGTGCTGGAGAAGGTGAACCACATGAGCCTGTACTCGACCAAGAAGCACCTGGAGATGGCGTCGGGCGCGCACGCCAGCGTTCCTGCGTGAGCACCTGATCGAGAAGTTCGCCCAATCGGAATAGACCGCTCTTCCATCGTGTCCGGCCGCGGTTCCGCCTGCCGCGGGAACGGAGCTCGGCCGGCACCTTTTCGCGGAATGTTTTGAGAGGCAGCGCCGGCTCTGGCAACGCACCAGAGCAGGCGGCGCGCAGTACCTGACCCCCTGGCGGGCTGAAATGACGGGCACACTGATCCTCCAATCGGCGCTGGCGGGAATCACCAACGGCTTCGTGTATGCGCTGGTCGGCTTGGGCATCGCCGTGGTCTTTCGCGGGACGCGCATCATCAACGCCATGCAGGGGGAGTTCGCGCTGATCGGGGGGATGGTGGCGTACCTGCTGCTGGAACGCCTGGGCCTGCCACTGCCCCTGGCGCTTTCTGGCCGGTGTCCTGGCAGGCGGAGCGCTGGGCTGGCTCATCGAATGGCTTCTGGTGCGGCCTACGCGCTAAGCGCGGCGCGTCGGAAGAAAGCTACCTGCTGCTCACGCTGGGCATCGCCTTCGCCATCTCGGCTGGCGTGCTCTACTTCTTCGGGCGCGACGCGCGCATCCTGCCCGGCATCGGCGGCGAAGGCAGCCAGGTCTTCTTCGACGCGGCGATCCGCGTCCATGCGATCTGGCTGATGGTCATCAGCGTCGCTGTCATGCTGGTGCTGCGGCTGTTCTATAACCGCACACTCATCGGGCTGTCCATGATGGCCGCGTCGATCGACGAGGAGGGAGCCGCCACCACCGGCATCAACGTGCCGCGCATGCGCTCGCTCACGTTTCTGCTCGGCGGCTGGTCGGCGGGCTGGCCGGCGTGCTGGTGTCGCCGCTCATCACCATTCAGTACGAGATGGGGCTGCTGCTGACGCTGAAGGGTTTCGCCGCCGCCATTCTGGGCGGGCTGACCAATCCCTTCGGCGCGGTCGTGGGCGGGCTGACGCTGGGCATCGTGGAATCCCTGGCGGTGCTCTCCGTGTCCTCGGGCTACAAGGACGTGATCGCGATGACCATCCTGATCGTCATCATGATCCTCATGCCGGACGGCATTCTGGGCCGCCGGATCCGCCGCGGCGGCTAGCCTGTGCTTTGGGAGACAAGCGTGACGGCCACGACGCCTGGCTCCCGGATATTGAGGTGGGGCGTTGTGCTGCTGCTGATCGCGCTGTGGGCCGCAGTGCCGGCGCTGGCCTCGCGCAGTGTGACCGACATGCTGGTGTTCACCGCGCTGTACAGCATCGCCGGGCTGGGTGTGTCTTTCCTGCTCGGCCAGTGCGGCATCGTGTCGCTGGCGCAGAGCGTGTTCTACGGTGTGGGCGCCTACAGCACGGCGTACTGCTGCGTGCAGCTCGGCTGGCCTTCCGCAGTGGGCCTGCTCGTTGGTATCGGCGTCAGCGCCGCAGTAGCGGTCGCGGTGGGCTGGCCGATCCTGCGGCTGTCGGGCTATTTCCTGGCGCTGGCCACCTTGGCATTGGCCATCATCGGACACGTCCTGTTCCTCGAATGGGATTGGCTCACCGGCGGCACGCTCGGCATCGGCGGCATTCCGCGGCTGTCGATGTTCGGCTTCGAGCTGAACTCGCCGCAGCGCTTCTACTACCTGGTGTGGCCGCTGGCTGCTGCCCTGCTCTGGTTCCACGCCAACCTGCTGCGCTCGCGCAACGGGCTGGCCATGCGCGCCATGCGCGATGCGCCGGCTGCCGCCGCTGTGCTCGGCATCAACATCCGCGCGCTCAAGGTCAGGATCTTCGTGTTGAGCGCCGTGCTCGGCTCGCTCGCCGGCAGCCTGTTCGCCCACTACGTCTCGTTCGTCAGCGTCGACAGCTTCGGCGTCGATCGAGCCATCAATTTCCTGCTGCTGGCCGTCCTCGGCGGCGCCAAGACCATCATCGGCACGGTGCTCGGCGCCCTGTTCATCACGCTGATGCCGAACGCGCTGAGCCGCTTCGGCGACATTCACGCCGTCCTGTTCGCCGCCTGCCTGATCGCGGCGGTGATATTCCTGCCCGACGGTTTCGGCGGCGCGCTCGCGCGCCTGACCGCGCGGCTGCGCTCCACCGGATCGGCAAGCTGAGCCGATGGCAGCGATCCTCGAAGTCCGCCGCATCTCCCGCAGCTTCCAGGGTCTGCGCGTGCTGCGCGGGGTGAGCTTCAGCGTGGAGGCTGGCGCCGATCGTTGGCCTGATCGGTCCGAACGGCGCGGGCAAGAGCACGCTGTTCAACATCGTCTCCGGTTTCCTTCGGCCCGACGCAGGGCGAGGTCATCTACGACGGAGTGCGACATCAGCCGCAGTGTCGGTACCCCGCCGCAGCTATGCCGGCCTGGTGCGCACATTTCAGACGCCGCAGGTATTCCAGCATCTGACCGTGCGCGAGAACCTGATGGCCGGCTGCTACAAACAGACCGGCAGCGGAGTGCTCGCCAACCTGCTCGGCACGCCCGGCTCGCGCGAAGAGCTGCGGCGCATGGGACAGTCGGCGGACGCAGCGTGCGAGCGGTTCGGCCTGGCAGCGGTGCGAGACCGTCCAGCCGGCAAGCTCCCCGCCGGCCAGCAGCGGCTGGTCGAGCTGGCGCGAGCCGCCGTCGGCCGGCCCCGCTTGCTGTGCCTCGACGAACCCTCTTCCGGTCTCAACAGCGAGGAGGTCGGCCGGCTCATGGAGACGCTGCGGCGGCTCAACGCCGAAGGCATTGACGATCCTTCTGGTGTCGCACGACATGGACCTGGTCACCGTGGCGCCGGTGATCCACGTGCTGTGCTTCGGCGAGATCATCGCCAGCGGCCCGCTGGGCGAGATCCGAGACGACGCGCGCGTGCGCGAGGCCTATCTGGGGGTATGAGCGGGACATGCTGCGGGTCGAGAACATCGAAGCGGGCTACGGCGGCATGCCGGTGCTGCGCGGCGTGTACGCTCGCCATCGAGCGCAACGAGAGCGTGGCCATCATCGGCGCCAACGGCGCCGGCAAATCGACCCTGGTGCGGGCGATCTGCGGCCTGCTGCCGGTGTCGGCGCGGGCGCATCACGCACGACGGGCGCGAGATCCAGCGATTGCCGCCGCATCAGCGCACACAGCACGGCATCGCGGTGGTGCTGGAGAACCGCCACCTGTTCGGCGAGTTGACGGTGCGCAGCAACCTCGAGCTCGCAGCCGCCCACGGCGCGCGGCGCGCGGCGGCGGGCCGCAAGTTCAGCTTGGACGAGGTGCTGGCGCTATTTCCGTTCATGCGCGGACGGCTCGATGCACCGGTGGAGCTGCTGAGCGGCGGCGAGCAGCAGATGGTGGCCATGGCGCGGGCGCTGCTGCTGCACCCCGAGCTGCTTGATCCTGGACGAGCCGTCCACCGGGCTCGCGCCCAAAGTCGTGCGCGACATCGTCGGCGTCATGGCGACGTTGCGCGAGGGCGGAATGAGCATCCTGCTGGTGGAGCAGAACGTAGCGCTCGCCGCGGAAACGTCCGAGCGAGCCTACGTGATGTCGCTCGGCAGCATCGTGCACGAGATCAGGCGCGGAGAATGGCAGGACTTCCGCAACGACGAGAATCTGCGGCGCGCCTATCTGGGCGGAGAGAAGGCCGATGCGCACTGACGTGAGCGGCTGGGTCACGCGGCTGACCGACGAGGACATCGATCGCTACACACGCTCGGGCGCGTGGCGCGACGTGACGTTGGCCGACTGCGCGCTGCGCGAGGCCGCGCGCGGCGCCGGATCGGATCGCGGTCGTCGAAGGCGAACGCTCGATCACCTTCGGTCGAGGTCCTGGCCGAAGCGCGCCGGCTGGTCGGCGCGTTCGACGCGCTGGGGCTCGAGCCGGGCGACGTGATCAGCTTCCAGCTGCCGAACTGGGCCGAGACGATGGCGATCAATCTCGCCGCGTCGCTGGCGGGCCTGGTGGTCAATCCGATCGTGCCGATCTATCGCGAGGCGGAAGTGCGCTACATCCTGCGAGGATTCGCCGCGCGCGCGTGTTCTTCATCCCGCGAGACGTTCCGCAACTTCGACTACCCGGCCATGACGCAACGGCTGCGCCCGGAGCTGCCCGAGCTGCGCGAAGTCGTCGTGGTGCGCGGGCGAGCTGCCGGCTGCCGCGAGTACGACGAGCTGCTCGACATCGGGCGCCGGCAGACAACCGCGCTCAGCAGCCGCACGGACCCCAACGCCATCAAGCTGGTGCTCTACACCTCCGGCACGACCGGCAACCCCAAGGGGGTGCTGCACAGCCACAACACCATCATGTCGGAGATCGACGCGGTGATCGACTTCTGGGGCATCGACGACCGCGACGTCGTGCTCATGCCCTCGCCGGTCACGCACATCACCGGCTATCTGTACGCGCTGGAGATCGCCTTCGCGGCCGGCGTGAAAGTCGTGTTCATGGAGCGCTGGAACGCGGCCGAGGCGGTGGACCTGATCGCGCAGCACGGCGTCACCTTCAGCGTCGGCGCCACGCCCTTTCTGAAGGAGCTGGTCGCCGAGGTCGAGCGGCGCGGCCTGACGCTGCCGAGCCTGCGGCTGTTCATGAGCGGCGGCGCGCCGGTGCCGCCCGAGCTGATCTACCGCGCCAACCAGGTGCTGCCCGGTTGTCTGGCCTTCCGCGTCTACGGCAGCACCGAGGCGCCCACCGTCACGCTGGGCATCTCGCAGCCGCGCCGATGCCGATCTGGGCGCGACCACCGACGGGCGCATCGTCAATCACGACGTGCGCATCTGCGACCCGCGTCACGGGCGCGGACGCTTGCACGGCGAGGCCGATGGGCGAGATCTGCTCGCGCGGCCCGGAGCTGATGCTGGGCTACACCGACTGGAAGCAGACCCTGGAGAGCTTCGATGCCGACGGATACTTCCACACCGGCGACCTCGGGCATCGCGTGACGGCGACTTCATCTGCGCGTCAGCGGACGCAAGAAGGACCTGATCATCCGCGGCGGCGAGAACATCAGCCCGAAGGAGATCGAGGACGTGCTGCACACGCACCCCGCCATCAAAGAGGTCGCGATCGTCGCCATGCCGCACGAGCGGCTGGGCGAGACGGTGTGCGCCTACGTGATCGCCAACCCGGGCACAGCAGGTGTCGATCGTCGCCGGCGCTGGCCGCTTCCTGGAGCAGGCGCGGGCTTGGCGCGGCAGAAATTTCCCGAGCGAGGTGGAGACTGGTCGACGACTCTGCCGCGCACCGGCTATCGGGCAAGGTGCAGAAGAACGTGTCGATGCAGCGGATGCGGAGATCGGCGGTGAAGGGCGATCCGAGGCCAACGGAACCAACTGCCTCGCGTTCTCGCACTGGCGCGAGGGTTGACTAGATCAACTGACGATGAACGAAACGACAGACCGACGCAGTGCAGATGATCGACCTGTACCGCCGCATGCTGCTCATCCGCCGCATGGAGGAGCGGCTCGGCGAAGTGGTGAAATCCGGCGAGCTGCCGGGCTCGGTGCACTTGTACATCGGCCAGGAGGCCGTAGCGGTGGGCGTGTGCTCGCAACCTTACCGAGCAGGACTGGATCGCCAGCACGCATCGTGGCCACGGGCACTTCCTGGCCAAGGGCGGCGATCCGCACGCGATGATCGCGGAGATCTTCGGTCGCGAGACCGGCATCTGTCACGGCAAGGGCGGCTCGATGCACGTGGCCGATTTCAGCCGCGGCATCCTCGGCGCCAACGGCATCGTGGGCGGCGGCATCGGGCTCGCGGTGGGCGCGGCGCTGGCCGCACAGCTCGACGGCAACGGGCGCGTGGCGGTCGTGTTCTTCGGCGATGGTGGCGCCAACCAGGGCGTGGTGATGGAGGCGATCAATCTCGCGGCGATCTGGAAGCTGCCGTTGCTGCTGGTGTGCGAGAACAACGGCTTCTCCGAATTCTCCCCCACCGACACCGTCACCGCCGGCGAGATCGCTGCGCGCGCACAGCCCTTCGGCGTTCCGGGCGTGACGGTGGACGGCAACGACGTGCTCGCGGTCCGGCGAGACGGCGGCGCAGGCAGTCGCGCGAGCTCGCGCCGGCGAGGGCCCGACGCTGATCGAAGCGCGCACGTATCGATGGCGCGGGCCATGTCGAAACGGAGAAGAGCTTCCTCAGTCGGGCAAGTACCGCGAAGAAGAGGAGATCGCGACCTGGCAGCAGCGCGATCCCATCGCACGGTTCGAAGCCGCGCTGCTTGAGCGCGGGAGCGCACGCAGGCCGGACTGGATGCGGTGCGCGCCGAGGTCGAATCGCACGGTCGAGCACGCCTATTCGCAGGCGATGGCCGATCCGCTGCCGGCGGAGTCGACGGCGTTTCAGGATATGTTTGCTTGAGCTCTGACGTGATGCGTACTTCTCAACGCAGAGGCGCAGAGGACGCAGAGGACTACCAGAGGGAACGAGGATGAGACGACGGCGATTCAGTCCGGAGAGGAGTGGCGCATCGCTGCCGGACTGAGTGAGCTCTAGTTTCCTGCTGCGACCTCCGCGTCCTCTGCGCCTCTGCGTTGGGTGTTGATTGACGTTTGAGCGAACTAACAGAAGACCATGGCAAAGAAGCGCCTGATCCAGGCAATCAACGAAGCGCTCGTCGAGGAGATGGAGCGCGACCCGCGCGTGATCCTGTTCGGCGAAGACGTCAAGATCAGCCTGTTCGGCGACACCAAGGGGCTGGCGGAGCGCTTCGGCGCGCAGCGCGTGCGCAACACGCCGATCTCCGAGACGGTGATGACCGGCATGGCGGTCGGCGCTGCGGCCGCGGGCTATCGCGTCGTGTGCCACATGATGTTCGCCAATTTTCTGTACACCGGCTTCGATGCCATCGCCAACCAGGCCGCCAAGCTGCGCTACATGACCGCGGGTCAGATCCGGCTGCCGCTGGTCTACATGGCGGTGATGGGTGCCGGTCGCTCGGCCGGTGCGCAGCACTCGGACGTGCCGTATCCGATGCTCATGAACCTGGGCGGCATCAAGGTGGCGGTGCCGAGCACGCCAGCCGACGCCAAGGGACTGCTCAAGGCCGCCATCCGCGACGACAACCCGGTGGTGTTCCTGCAACCCGCGCGGCGCGGCGGCGAGCAAGGCGAAGTTCCCGATGGCGAGCACCTGGTCCGCCTGGGAACAGCGCCGACGTCAAGCGCGCCGGCGACCGACGTGACGGTGGTGGCGATCGGCGCGATGGTGCGTCACGCACTGCGCGCGGCGGAGATGCTCGACAAGCAGAGGGCATCAGCGTCGAAGTGATCGACCCGCGCACGCTGTTTCCGCTCGACGAAGAGCTGATCCTGCGCTCGGTGCGCAAGACCGGCCGGCTGGTGGTGGTCGACGAAGCGCGCACGACCTGCAGCGCCGCCAGCGAGATCGCGGCGATCGCCGCCGAGAAAGCGTTCGACAGCTCTCAAGGCGCCGGTGCGGCGCGTCACCGTCCCCGATGTGGCGATCCCCTACTCGCCAGCGCTGGAGAAAGCGGTGCTGCCCGATGAGAACAGCGTGGCGAGTGCGTCCGCGAAGTCATGCGCGCGGGAGCGGCCGCATGAAGCTGTCGCTGAAGCTGCCGCTGTTCGGCATGAACATGGAGCAAGCCACCATCGTGAAATGGCATCGTCAGCCGGGCGAGTCGTTCAAGAAAGGCGAGCCCCTCGTACGAAGTCGAGACCGAGAAGGTCACCTCCGAAGTGGAGGCTCCGTGTAACGGCACGCTTGCTCGAGATCGTCGCTCCACCGGAAGCCATAGTGACGGTGGGAGACATCGTCTGCCATATCGATTCGTGAAGATGGGCTTTGACGCGGATTGGACAAGTAGTATGCTCAACGCAGACGCGCAGACGGTGCCAGCGATGCACCGACATACCGGGGATGCAGCCTGAGAAGAGCGACACGCTCGGGCAGACTCCCCGAAGCCGCGCGCGATGCAAGGGGGAGAATATGGAAATTCCGCGATACGTACGCGCACGCAGGCGATTCCCGCGCTTGCCCGTCGCTTCCGCACAGCCATGGCCCACCTTCACGCCGGCCGTGCGCACCGCTAAAGACCGCAACGCACACGCCCCATCCAAGCGTGCGCATGATTGCAGAACTGTACTCGAGTGATGCATCGCATCACAGGCAGCTGCCTTCACGCGCACGGCTCCGATGGTGACGCGAGCTCTGCGGCAAAGTTCGTGACCGGTCGGAACCTGACCACAGGAACCCATGGTAGCGAAGCAAGGTGATCCTACCAACAACCAGCAGCAGGAGGAGTCGCAAGTGAATATGCTCAAGATGAAGACGATTGCAGCATCCATCGCCCTCGCAGGTATGGCGGGTTGGGTACAGGCCGGGCCCGGTCACCGACGCATGCTGGGCGCCGAAGCCGGCGAATCGTGGCTGCACACCAACGGCAACTACGGCGGACATCGTTTCAGCACGCTGACCGCGATCAATGCCAGCAACGCAAAGGACCTCAAGCTAGCCTGGACCTTCTCGCCCGGCGGCAAGACCGACGCGCAGGCCACGCCGAGCTACCACGACGGACTGCTGTACTTCCCGCAGGACAACAAGGTGTTCGCGATCGATGCGCGGCACCGGCCAGCGTCGTCTGGAAGTACGAGCCACAAGCTGCCGGACGACTGGGGCGGCTACAACGTCTCGTTCTTCACCGGCAAGCATCGCGGCGTGGCGATCTACGGGGACAACGTGTACTTCCTGTCCAACGACGCCAAGCTGCACGCCATCGACTATGAAGACCGGCAAGGCCAAGTGGGTCAAGTCCTACGACGGGTTCCCCTATCCGAAGGACTTCGCCAAAGCCAAGGACTCCAACGGCTACTGCACGACCGTGGGGCCGATGGCCATCGCCGGCACGATCATCGTGCCGATGAACGCCACCGACACCGGCGGCCTGGCAGGGCTACGTGCTGGGCGTGAATCCCGAGACCGGCGACATGAAGTGGAAGGCGAACATGATTCCCGGCCAAGGGCGAAAAGGGCTACGACACCTGGCCCGAAGGCAGCCAGGCCTACGGCGGCGCGGGTCCCTGGATCACCGGCTCCTACGATCCCGACCTGAAGATGTACTACACCGGCACGGCCAACGCCTATGAGTGGAACCCGAAGAACCGCGGCGGTGGCACGATGGACAACGTCGGCGCGGCGAGCATCGTCGCGGTGAGCACCGACCGACGGCAAGGTGGCGTGGCGCTATGTCGGCGTTCCGGGCGATCCGTTCGACTACGACATTCCGCAGACGCCGATGGTGATCAACCTCGACGGCAAGAAGACCGTGGTCCAGCCGAACAAGACCGGCTACATCCACTACCTCGACGCCAAGACCGGCACGTTCATCAAGGCCACGCCGTTCGCCGACAAGATCAACTGGGCCAAAGGCTACGACAAGCCAACGGACGGCCGATCGACATGGTGCCGCTGCCCAAGGAAGGCGGCGACGCCGTGGAGGTCTGGCCGAGCCTGCTGGGCGGGGTGAACATGTATCCGAACGCCTACAACCCGAAGACCGGCGAGCTGTATCTGGCGGCGACCAACGGCGCGATGAAGTACGGCCTGGAGGAGATCAAGGTCATCAGCAACGTGCGGCACTTCGGCGCGTACCAGGAATTCATCTGGGGCAACGAAGTGCAGATCGCCGTCAACGCCAAGACCGGCAAGGAGGTCTGGCGCAACGAGGAATACAAGCCCGGCTACGCCGGCGGCATGCTGACCACCGCCGGCAATCTGGTGTTCTACACGACGCAGGGCGGCGAGTTCCGTGCGGTGAACGCGACCACGGGCGAAATCCTGTACTCGGCCAACCTCGGTACGGCGGCCAAGGCCGGTCCGATCACCTATCATGCACAACGGCAAGCAGTACGTCGTGCAGGCGCTCGGCGGCTTGCCCGGCTTCGGTCGCGACGAAGCCTGGAACCTCGAGTTCGGCAGCGTCGTCGTCGCCTTCACCCGTTGAGCGCGCACGTAGTCAGGTTGTAACAGACGATGCAGTAGCGAGGTGCGCGTAAACAACGCGCGCGCCTCGTTTTCGATCTCAGAACAACTCAACATCAAGGGAAGAGGAGATGATGCAAGTGAGCAAGACGTATAGCGGTGGCGGTCCTGGCTGCGCCGTCTGCGCTGGTTGCCCGCGTGCGCCTGTTGGCCGGCGGACGAAGATTCCCGCCGATCAATCCGATGTCGGGCGATGACAAGACGATCCGCGAAGGCAAGTCCTGGTTCGGAACGTGTGCAGCCCATGCCACGGCGGCAGGGCGGACGGCGCCGGCGAGCGCGGCAACGGCGGCGGACCTGCGCAAGTGGAACAAAGGATTTCGCAAGTTCGTCGAGACCGTCAAGGGCGGCAAGGACACCGGCCGCACCATGACCATGCCGGCGTGGGGCGGCGTGCTCGACGAAAAGACCATCTTCCAGATCGGCGCGTACGTCGAGACGCTCCAGATGGAAGGCGCGAACTGGAAAGAAGGCGTGGTAAACCGATAGCAGGTCGCAGAAAAACACCGTTCGCGATGATCCTTCGACTCCGGGCGCTGCGCGCCCCTAATCCGTTCGTCCTGAGCGTAGGACGCCCGCGCGGCCAGAGTCGAAGGATCAGGACGAACGGATTTAGAGGTGTTTTCAATAGCCTGCTAGCCCGGATATTTCATCAGCGAGGAGGCGAAACCTCCGAAGCGTGAAGCTTTCCAAAGAGTTGCGAGCAATTTGGAGGGAGGCTTCGCCATGCCAAAGTGTACCGAAGATAAGATCGAATTTGGGAAGCTGGGTCGGCGGCTGATCGAGGCCGATTTCAGCGGTGGGGATCTATCCAGCGACGGGGGCATGATGCTGCTCAAGCAGGTCGATGAGCGCATCGGTTTGACGCGAGCCGCGGCAGCGGTGCTGAGCGATCCGCGCGATCCGGGCAGGATCGTGCACACGATGCGCGACCTGCTGGCGCAGCGCATCTACGGATTGTGCTGCGGCCATGAGGATCTGAACGATCACGATCGGCTGCGCGAGGATGTGCTGATGCAAACGGCGCTGGGACGAGTCGATGCGCTGGCCAGCCCGCCCACGTTGTGCCGGATGGAAACGCGTGCCACCCGAGGGCAAATCTGGGCATTGCACGAGGTGTTGGTAACGCAGTTCATTGCCAGCCACAATAGCGCGCCTGCGGGGTTGGTGCTCGATATCGACGCCTCGGACATCCCACTGCATGGCGAGCAGGAACTGCGCGAGTTCCACGGCTACTACGATCACCACTGCTACTTGCCGCTGTACGTGTTCTGCGGCGAAGCGCTGCTCGCCTGCTATCTACGCCGCAGCCGCATCGATGGGGCGAAGAACGCTACGGCCCTCATCAAGCTGCTGATCGCGCGCCTGCGCCAGGCCTGGCCTAATGTGCCCATCATCGTGCGCGGGGATTCTGGCTTCTGCCGCCAGCGCCTGATGCGCTGGTGCGAGCGCCATGGCGTGGGCTACGTGCTGGGCATGGCGCGCAATGCACGCCTGGAGGCGATCGTGTCAATGACTGAGCTGGCCTTGGCCGAACAGTATGCCGCCAGCGGCATGAAGCAACGCGAGATCGGGGAATTTAGCTATGCTGCCGATAGCTGGGATCGCGAGCGGCGCGTCATCACCCGACTCGAATACGGCTCCCAGGGCAACAACCCGCGCTTTGTGGTGACCAATGTGCAGGGTGAAGCCGCGGCGCTCTACGACCGACTCTACTGCCAGCGCGGTGAGGCCGAGAACCGCATCAAGGAGACGCAGCTGGATTTGTTCGGCACTCGCGCCAGTTGCCACAAGTTCCTCGCCAACCAGTTTCGCCTGCTGCTCGCCGCTCTGGCCTATACACTGATGCAACGACTACGCACTCTGGCCTTGAGCGGCACCGAGCTGGCCCGCGCCTGCGCGGCTACCATCCGCACGCGGCTTCTGAAGATCGGTGTGGGCGTGCTGCGCAACACTCGTCGCGTTCGCCTGATGTTCGCCAGCCATCATCCACTGCGCGAACTGTTCGCGCTGGCTGCCGCAAGACTCGCCGCGACCACCCCGTAAACCGTTGTGTAGTGCTGTCCCCGGCACGCTATAAACAACGGGGGTAGGGGGCAGTGTCCCCAAAAATACGCTCAGTGCCCACTTCCTGAGCACCATCTCATCAAAACCGAGTACCAGCGTGGCCTTTGCTCTCAACAAACCAAAAATCGGAATCCTGGTGAAATATCCGGGCTAGCTAGCGTCGCCGCCGGAAGGGACTCAGTTAGGGAACGTTAGGCTTCGGTGCTGGCGGCGGCGCGCCGTTGTGCCAGGCCCGTAGACGTGCGCTCCGCCAGAATCATCTCCGCGCCCCGCTCCGCGATCATATCCGTGGGCGCATTGGTGTTGCCCGAGGTGATGCGCGGCATGATCGATGCATCGATAACGCGCAGGCCCGTCGACCCGTGCACGTGCAGGCGGTCGTCGACCACCGCAAGCGCGTCGTGGCCCATCCTGCAGGTGCCCACCGGGTGGAAGATCGTCGTGCCGAGGTCGCCCGCCGCCTTCACCAGCGCGGCGTCCGATTCCACAGCCCCGCCCGGCCACCTTCCTCGGGCGATATTTGGCCAGCGCCGGCGCCGCCATGATCCGGCGCGTGAAGCGCATCGAGTCCACCGCCACCTGGCGGTCCTCGTCGGTGGACAGATAGTTGAGGCGGATCTCGGGTGCCGCGAACGGGTCGGGGCCCTTGATGCGCACGTAACCGCGCTGGTCGGCCGCAGGTTGCACACCGACGGCGTGATCGCGGGGAACGGATGCAGCGGCTCGCCGAACTTGTCGAGCGACAGCGGCTGCACGTGCCACTCGATGTCGGCCGATGGCCTCGCGCCGGATCGCTGCGCGCGAACGCACCGAGCTGCGAGGGCGGCATCGTGAGCGGCCCGGTCTTGAAGAGCAGGTACTCCAGCCCCATCGCCGCCTTGCCGAACAGGCTGTTGGCGCGCTGGTTGAGCGTCAGCCCCTTCACCTTGTACACCATGCGAATCTGCAGATGGTCGTGCAGGTTCTCGCCCACGCCCGGCAGCTCGTGGACCACCGGAATGCCGAGCGCGCAGCAGCGCTGCCCGGGCCGACGCCCGAGAGCTGCAGGATCTGCGGCGAGCCGATGGCGCCTGCGGCCAGGATCACCTCGCGCCGGGCCTCGACCATCGCCTCGCCGCGTCCCGCGCGTGCAGCTCGACGCCGGTCGCGCGCTTGCGCCATCGCGCGTCTCGATGCGGATGCGCTTGCTCGTGCGCGTCGGTCATCACCGTGAGATTGGGGCGGTGCAAGCGCGGGGCGCAGGAAGGCCTTGGTGGCGCTCCAGCGCACGCCGCGCCGCTGGTTCATCTGGAAGTAGGCGTTGCCGAAGTTGTCGCCGCGGTTGAACTCCTCGATCTTGGGGATGCCGCATTCCGCCGCCGCGTCGCGCCACGCATCGAGGATCTCCCAGTTCACGCGCCGCTCCTCCACGCGCAGCTCGCCGCCGGCGCCGTGGAACTCGTCCGCGCCATGGACGTAGTCCTCGGTGCGCTTGAAATACGGCAGCACCTCGTCCCAGGACCAGCCGCGATTGCCGAGCGCGGCCCAGTGGTCGTAGTCGCTCTTCTGGCCGCGCATGTAGACCATCGCGTTGATCGACGAGCAGCCGCCCAGCACCTTGCCGCGCGCGTAGCCGATGGAGCGGCCGTTGAGGCCCTGCGTCCGGCTCGGTCTTGTAGCACCAGTCGGTGCGCGGATTGCCGATCGTGTACAGGTAGCCGACCGGAATGTCGATCCAGAAGTAGTCGTCCTTGCCGCCCGCCTCGACCAGCAGGACGTTGACCTCGCGGGTCGGCCGAGAGGCGGTTGGCGAGCACGCAGCCGGCGGTGCCCGCGCCGACGATCACGTAGTCGTAGCTGCCCAGCGACCTGGGGGCCATCAGTTCCTCCTGTCTTGTTCGCGGTCTTGCGCGCTCCCGCGCGCGATAGCCACGTTCGCAGGACGGAATGTTACCCCGATGCAGGCCGGATGAAATGCGCAAAGGCGCGGCGTGACCGTTCGTGCGCACAATCCCGGAGCGGGCTTGCCCGGCACTCCCTGCGCCGAAAATGGCTGACTCCAACCAGCGCTTCGGAGTATCCGGATGACTGCGACAGACGATCTGCAACCGGCCTCGCCGGGATGCGTGTGATACCCGTGCTGCGACTAGCCACGCGCGACGCGGCCGCGACCGCGGATCGATTGCCTGGTCGAAGCGGGATTCGAGACCGTCGAGCTGACGTTGACCACGCCCGACGCCATCGCGCTGATCGCCGAGCTGCGCCAGCGTATGGCCGGATTCGTTCCTGGTCGGCGCCGGCACCGTGCTGGATCTCGACACCGCGCGCCGCTGCCTCGACGCGGGCGCGGACTATCTGGTATCGCCTTGCCTGGTCCCGGGGATGGCCCAGCATCGCACGCGACGCGGAACGCGCGGCGCTGATCGGCGGGTTCACCCCGAGCGAAGTGGCTGGCGGCCTGGCGCGAAGGCGCGCAGATCGTGAAGGTATTCCCCGCAAGCAGCGGCGGACCATCGCACCTGCAGGCGATCCACGCGGTGTTTCCGGACATTCCGCTTTGTCCCGACGGGCGGCGTGTCGACGGCCAACATGCTCGACTACTTCAAGGCGGGCGCGACGGTCGTCGGTGTCGGCAACAACATCATCGACCAGAAGGCGCTGGCCGCCGGAGACCGCGCGCAGGTGATCAAGCATGCGCGTGGGTTTCTCTCGAAAGCGGGTGAAGAGTGAAGGGTAGGGCCTTCGGGAGCGAGGGCCTAAAGAAACCCGTTCGCGCTGAGCGTGTTTCGACTCTGCTACGCGACGCTCAACACGAACGGTGCTTCAGCTGCAGAGTCGAAGCGTCTAGGCTGGCACGCTTCGACTCCGTGGCTAACGCCACTAATCCGTTCGTCCTGAGCGTAGGCCGCGCAGCGCCGGAGTCGAAGGATCAGCGCGAACGGATAATCTGATCCTCTCGCCTTCACTCTTCACCCTTCACTCTTCTCATGACCACCCCCATCGACATCGTCTCCCTCGGCGAGCCGATGTACGAATTCAGCCAGATCCCCGGCGAAGGCAACCGCTACCTGCAGGGCTTCGGCGGCGACACCATGAACGCGGCGATCGCGGCGGTGCGCCAGGGCGCCAAGGTCGCATACCTCACGCGGCTCGGCGACGACGAGTTCGGCAAGCAGTTCCTCGCACTGTGGCGCGCGGAAGGACTGGATAGTTCCGGCGTCGGTACCGATCCCGACGCCCACACTGCGGTCTACTTCATCCATCACGGCCCGCAGGGCCACGTGTTCAGCTATATGCGGGCCGGCTCTGCGGCGAGCCGCATGCGGCCCGAGCATCTGCCGCTGGATCTCATCCGCGGCGCCAGGTTCTTGCACACGTCGGCCATCTCACAGGCGATCAGCGCCAGCGCGTGCGACACGGTGTTCGCCGCGATCGAAGCGGCCACTGCGGCTGGCGTGAAGTTCACTTATGACTCCAACCTGCGCCTGCGGCTGTGGTCCCTGCCGCGCGCAAAGGCAGTGATCACCGCGACCATTCCGCTGGCCGACTACTTCCTGCCGAGCCTCGACGACGTCAAGGCGCTGTCGGGATTGGAGCAGCCCGAGGCCATCGTCGATTGGAGCCATCGCCTCGGAGCGAAATACGTTGCGCTCAAGCTGGGTGCGGACGGCGTGCTCGCCAGCGACGGCGTACGCCGTGAGCGCATGGCGGCGCACAAGGTGAATTGTGTCGACGCGACCGGCGCAGGAGACTGCTTTGCCGGATCGCTTCCTCGCCCGCCTGTCGCGCGGAGACGATTTCTGGCAAGCGGCGCGCTACGCCAACGCGGCGGCGGCATTGACGACGACCGGGTATGGCGCCGTGGCGCCGCTTCCACGGCCGGAGGCGGTCGAGGCGCTGCTCGCGCGTGGTTCGTAGCGGGCTTGGCTCCCTGGAGCGTTAGGTCGAGGCGTCTGCCTTATTCGGGGCAAGTCGCGCCTCGCCTTGAACCAGGGGGGTTAGGTTATCGGATCACCTCGTTGGCCCGCAGTAGGATCGACTCTGGGATCGTGATGCCAAGCGCCTTGGCGGTCTTGAGGTTAACGACGAGCACGTGCTGCGTCGGCTGCTCGATGGGCAGATCTCCGGGCCTGGCCCCCTTGAGGATCTTGTCCACATAGTCCGCTGCCCGACGGAACATCACAGCAAAATCTGGCCCGTACGTGATCAGGCCGCCAGCGTCGACGTAATCGCGCGAAGGGTAGATCGCCGGGAGACGGTGCCGGGCGGCGAGCGCCGTGACTTGCCCTCGATGTGAAAACAATACGGGATCGGGAAGCACTAGTACCGCCTGAGCCTGTCGTCCCGCCTGCTCGAAGGCGCGGTCGAGCGCTGCCGGCTCGCGCACCTCAATGATACGGAGCTTCAGGCCCTGCGCAGGAGCAATGGTCTCAAGTTCTTTCGCGAGGTCTCTGTCTATCGCTGTGGCTCGGTTCGCGATCACTGCCACGGTTGAAAGCCGCGGGACCATGTCCTTTAGCAGTTCCACCCACTTGCTCGCCAGCCCTTGAGCAAGCCCTACCGAAAGCCCAGTCAGGTTGCCGCCCGGCCGGGCCAAGCTGGCCGCAAGCCCACTGCCGACCGGGTCTCCCATCACTGCGGCGACAATTGGGACTGTGCTAGTCGCATTCTTGGCCGCGATCGCTGCTGACGTGCTCCAAGTGACCAGCACGTCGACATCGCGCTCAACCACCTCCTTCATCAGCGCGGGCAGACGCTCGGGCCGGCCCTCGGCCCAGCGCGCCTCCACGATGAGGTTCTGACCGTCGACGTAGCCTAGTTCGCGCATTCGTTCCCAGAACGCACTAAGACCACGCGGTGTAGTGGAAGCCGATTGCGGGTCGACGAAGCCCACTCGCACGACCTTCTGCATTGGCTCTACGGCTCGCGAGGGTGCGGTCCCGAGCACGGCCACAGTCAGACCAACGAGGACGAGCAAGACACCGCGCCTGGTCACACGATCACCTGATCCGCACGAAGCACACGCACATGACTCCGTTCCACGCTTCTTCCCTGGTGACGACCAACTAGAATTGGTGTCACGGCGTTAGAATCTCGAGATCCTTGCTTTTCCATAGCCTTAAAACTTGCTCGCGTGCTTCCAAAGGTTCGGTACGAACTAACTTTACGTCTGTCGAACTCGGGTTGTAGGCCCCCAATTTTGGATCGTAAGTATCAAGTAACAAGAGATACATTTTCCCCACAGTCATTGCTGATTCAAGACCGGATGCCGGACACGAGAATGACACGCCGGGCTGATACGGGTATTGCATACGAACCGTGATTGTTTGTGGAATCAACTTTCCCCTAACAACTTCTTTGATCTTGACGACGAACTCATAGATTACCTTCCCCAGCCGGTGTGCGAGGCCGACCTGGTGTTGATGCGCCGTATCGACGAGCTGCACTTGAACTTCCCGTTCGCCGGCGCGCGCATGCTGCGCGACATGCTCAAGCTGGAGGGCTTCGAGGTCGGCCGCAAGCACGTGCGCACGCTGATGGGCAAGATGGGCATTGCTGCCCTGTACCGCAAGCCCAAGACGAGTACAGCGGACCGTGCGCATCCGATCTACCCGTACCTGCTCAAGAACCTGACCATCGAGCGGCCGAACCAGGTCTGGGCCACCGACTTGACCTACATCCCCATGAAGCGCGGATTCGTCTATCTGGTGGCCATCATCGACTGGGCCACGCGGCGGGTCCTGGCTCACCGGGTATCGATCAGCATGACCACCGACTTCTGCGTCGAAGCCCTGGAAGAGGCGATTGCCAAGTAGGGGTCGCCGGAGATCTTCAACACCGACCAGGGCAGCCAATTCACCAGCCAGGAGTTCACCCAGGTTCTCAGAGACCACGACATCAAGATCAGCATGGACGGCAAGGGACGCTGGGTCGACAACGTGTTCGTCGAGCGGCTGTGGAAGAGCGTCAAGTACGAGCATGTCTACCTGCATGCCTACGAGAGCGTGGACGAGGCGAGGCGGCAACTGACGAGCTACTTCACGTTCTACAATTCCGTCCGTCCTCACTCGTCGCTGGGCGGGATGACGCCGGACACTGCATACTTCGGCAGACTGCAGACACAGCGCGCAGCATGACGTTGCATCAAACTACCAACCTCGAAGGATCGATAACCGCAGGAACTTCACTTAAGAAACCTGAAAACCTGTCCTAACAAACGGGGCCACCTCTCTCATAGTCGAACGGGCGTTCAGGGGGAGGCATCCTTGCCTCCTCAATCTCACCCGCAACCAAGGTGTTGGCGAGGTGAATCATTTGCTCCAATGCCTGAAACGAAACCTGACCAGCAAATGCGGGGATACAGGCTACAACAATTAGGAGGGAAGAAGCTTCTATCCTCATGCCAGAAGAACAGCTGATCGCCATGCACCAGCTCTCGGACTCATTTGATGAGTGTCAGCGCGTAGTAGAACCGACTGGGGAATGGTCAGGCCCAGGGCCTTAGCGGTCTTGAGATTGACAACGAGTTCGAATTTGGTTGGCTGCTCGACGGGAACCTCGGCCGGATTGGCTCCGTTGAGGATCCCGTCGGTGTAAACGGCACACCGCTGCCAAACCGCCCCGAGATTCGGCCCGTATGACATAAGACGCGCCCTCAGCGCGCGCTCGCCAGACACGACAGCGTTCAGGGGCGCGCCGCTGCTTTCGCGGCGCGTCTCCTGGAACGCCGGGTTGGGCGTGTCGATGCCTTGGCCAGGTTGATTAGGGAACGAAGCGCTTCGTTCACGGCTTCATCGTTAGGAAAAGCCTCGGCAACCTCGGGGTCGAGAACCACCACATTAGTGGCGGCTGAAATTCGACTTGCGTACTTGCCGCGGACCATTTTTCCAAAGTCCGATCGCTTGTATTCGGGTCGAAGCTCATCACGCTTGGTGGGTTTAGCCTTCTTCATAGATCTTCCGTTCGGATTTCGTTGCGATACGTGCACTGATGATGCGGACTAACCCGCCGCGCTCGGTATGAGACACCACCAGGAGGCGTCCTTGGGATGAGACCCCGAACGTGATGTATCGCGCCTCGCCGGTTGAATGGTCGGGGTCTCGGCCGGTTAAGGCTAGGTCGTCACGAAGAGCGGTGGTGGCTTCTTCGAATGAGATACCGTGCTTGCGTAGATTTGCAGCCGCCTTCCGCGGGTCCCATTCGAAGCGCATCTCAGCATTATAGGGGCGAGACTAGAAACACGCCCAACGTGGTGCGCGTCATTGCGGTTCACCACGGCACCCGTAGCGACGGTATGGAATAACGCAGCGTTGCCCGTGAGGGGCGCCAGAAGAGCGAAGGTAAGAAGGAGACGCAGTGTCACGCCGCAGTCCTCAAGGCATCAGCTTGTTTGTGCGGCAGCCTTTGGGCGCTCCGCTGGAGCGTCCGGTTGGGCGTTATTCGTGCCCTCACTTGATCACCTCGTCAGCTCGCAAGAGGATCGATTCCGGGATTGTGATCCCAAACGCCTTGGCAGTCTTGAGATTGACCACGAGCTCGAATTTGGTGGGCTGTTCGACCGGGAGGTCGGCGGGCTTAGCCCCTTTGAGAATCTTGTCCACGTAGGTAGCGGCGCGGCGGAACAAGGCGGAAGAGCTCGGTCCGTAGGACATGAGGCCGCCGAGCTCTACGAAACGCTTGGCGTAGAACATGGCCGGCAGACGACCTCGAGTGGAGAGATCCACAATCTGTTTCCGGTGAACAACTGTCAAGGCATCAATCACGACGATGAGTGCTTGGTCATGTCCCTCCAAAATCGAGGAGAACGCGCCGACGAGCTCATTCTGATTTCGCGCCTCTGCAGGGTGAATGGTTATGCCTAGCGTTCGTCCCGCCGCCTGCAGACGCATGAGGTCCTGTCGCACCACGGAGTTCGCTGGATTGAAAAGAACCCCAACGCGGGAAAGCTTGGGTATGGCATCGTTCAGCAGCTCCAACCTCTTCCCGTCGAGGTCGACCGACTGAATTGTCAGCCCCGTGACGTTTCCCCCAGGTCGCGCCAAGCTGGCGACGAGTCCCGCTCCAACCGGATCACCGGGAACAATCATGACGATGGGTATCGTATTGGTTGCTTGCATAAGGGCACGGATCTCTGGCGTGGACATTGCGGTCACTAGGTCTACCTTTGATCGCACCAGTTCACTCGCGATGCCGGGAAGCAGATCGGGCCGATCAGGTGGGAAGAAGCGATACTCAATAGTGATGCTCTGACCCTCGACGTATCCCAGGTCGCGAAGCCCTTGCCGGAATGCAGCGACACCTTGGGCAGTGTCCTCAGCAGTACCCTGCAGGACCATTGCTATTCGAGGCGCGCGGATCGGCTGCTGTGGATAGCCGACGGATGAGGCGGCGGCACAAATGAAGCCAACTAACCCAAACAGACTTCGTGCGTTCATATTGAGTCACCCAGGTATTCAACCAGCTCTCGGCAGCTCGTATCGTGATACTAAGAATTACGAGTCAAAGTGAGGAGCCAGTGCTCGCACAGTGTGTTTTGCTGACGCTCAACGCCGGCACTTTCATTGGATTACCTCGTAGGCGCGGGCGAGGACGGACCCGGGAATCGTGATGCCGATAGCTCGCGCGGTCTTGAGGTTCACGACGTCGAACCACGTTACCTCATCGGTACTCAGTGCACCCGAGCGTGAAGGACACCTGACCGTCCCGCGACGCCCAACGTCGGCAGCGCGCGGAGACCGTGCTAGCAGAGCACGACCACGCTGCTGCGCGTGCCGCCCTGCATGGCTCTTATAGGGCGTGCGCCCCGTGGCA
>CAVUHQ010000026.1:0-15960 GCA_963741215.1 uncultured beta proteobacterium | reverse complement strand
GTTATGGTTCCAGGGTAACCGGAGCCGCCCGAGCCGGCCGCCCGCCCTCCCTCCTCCAGCCGCCAACGGTGCTGAGCGCCAATCCACGATTCGACGAGCTCAAGGCCACCGGCAAGCTGCCGTCGCCCGCCGGCGTGGCCCTTGCCGTGATCGAGCTGTGCCGCCGCGAGGGCACGAGCATCGACGAGATCGCGCACGCCGTACGCGCCGACCCCGCTCTGTCGGGGCGCGTCATCAAGTTCGCCAATGCGGCGGCCAACGGCCCGCGCCGGCCAGTGGTTTCGGTTCCGGAGGCGATCCGCATGGTGGGGGTCAACACCGTGCGCCAGCTGGTGCTGGGATTCTCGCTGCTGGGCCAATACCGCGCTGGCGCCTGCAAGAGCTTCGACTACGGTCGCTTCTGGTCGCGTTCGCTCGCCATGGCGATCGCCGCCCACGCCCTATGCGAGCGCCTGCGCGGAGCGCCGCCGGACGAAGGCTTTACCTGCGGCCTGCTGGCGGGGGTGGGCCACCTAGCACTGGTCACGCTCTATCCCATCGAGATGGGCGAACTGCTGAGCGCAAATCCACAGCAGCCAATGGCCGGGTTGGTGGCGGTGGAACGCGAGCGCTTCGCCATCGACCATAACGAACTGGGTGCCGCGCTCCTGGACGACTGGCATCTGCCGCGCCTGTTCGTCTCCGCGGTGTTCCATCACGAAGCTCCCGAGCAAGCGCGCGTGCCGGAGGGCTCGCGCGAGTTCGTGATCGGCCATGTGCTGCACTTGGCGGCGCGGCTGGCCGACTTCTGCGTGGCCCGCGAGGATGATCGCAAGGACCGCGTTCCGGAACTGATTCTCGCGGCTGCCAAAACCGGCCTGGAGGAGGCGGCGCTCGCGAAGCTGTGCAACGAGACCGTCGTGCAGTGGCAGGAATGGGGCAAGATTCTCGAAGTGAAGACCCAGGACGTGCCGGGTTTCGAGACGGTCGCCGAGGAGAAACCCGCGCCGCCGGACCTGCTCGGGACCGGGCCGCTGCCCGCCGCTCAGCTCCCGCTCACCATTCTGGCGGTGGACGACGATCGCTCGGTGCTGATCGTGCTGGAGCACCTGCTGCGCGGGCTCGGGCACACGGTGCACACGGCCCAGGACGGGAAGACCGCGCTCGCGCGCGCGGTTACGCTGCGGCCGCAAATCATCATCTCGGACTGGATCATGCCCGGGCTGGACGGCGTTTCCCTGTGCCGGGCGCTGCGCGACACCGAGGAAGGCCAGCGCATGTACTTCATCATTCTGTCGGCGCTGGAACAGGACGACCAGCTGGTCGAGGCCTTCGAATCGGGTGTGGACGACTACCTTACGAAGCCGTTCACGCCGCGCGTGCTGGCCGCACGCCTGCGTGCCGGGCAACGGGTGATCCGCCTGCAGGAGGAAGCGCGCCGCGACAGCGAGAACATGCGCCGCTTCGCTGCGGAGCTGGCGGTGGCGAACCGGCGCCTGCAGCAGGCGGCCCTGACCGACCCGCTCACGGGCATGCCCAATCGGCGCTACGGGATGGAGCGTCTGGAGCAGGAGTGGGCTGCAGGCTTGCGCAATCAACGCCCCATATCCTGCCTGATGATCGACCTCGACCAGTTCAAGCTGGTCAACGACACCCACGGCCACGACATCGGCGACCTAGTGCTGCGCCAGGTTGCGGCCACGTTGCGGAAGGAGGCGCGCACCGAGGACCTCGTCGCCCGCATGGGCGGTGAGGAGTTCCTCGTCATCGCCCCCGACACCACTCTGAGCGCCGCCATGCACCTGGCGGAACGGTTGCGCAGTGCCGTGGCCCGCACGCCCTTCACGGCCGGCGCGGTGAGCCACACCGGCACCATCAGCATCGGCGTCGCGCAGCGTGATCGCGCGATGACACGAGTGGACCAGCTGCTCAAGGTAGCCGACGAGGGTCTCTACGAGGCCAAGCGCGCCGGCCGCAATCGCGTGATCACCACGCAGGTCAAGCTCGTGCAGGTTCAAGACAGGGCGGGCCGAAGCCTACCTGCTGCCTAGAGCCTACCGGCCTAGCCTACTGCCTAAGGCGGGGAACGCAAAGGACGCGAAGGAAACCTTGTCTTTATCCTTCCCTTTGCGTCCGTTGCGTTCCCGCTTTACGCAGTAGTCCCCGAGCACAAAGAAAACGGCGCCAGGCCGCAAGACCTGACGCCGTTTGCATTCGGTGTGTCGCTTACGCGGCGGCCTTCTTCTTGGCGCTCGGCGCGACCTGGGTGACCGCGGCGAGGTTGGCCTCGGCCACGCTGGCCATCTGCTTGGCCGACTTCACGAAGGTCTCGTACACGGTGTTGGTGGAGTGGATCGCCGACTTGACTGCGGCGATGGCACCTTCGGAGCCCGCCGGTGCGGACTTCAGGGCCGCATCCAGCGTGACCACCATGCTCTTGTTGAACTCGGCAACCTGCTCTTCGAGCATACCGGCAAACTCGGCCTGCGCCGAGATCACCACGTCGTATACGCTCTTCGCGTAGGTAGTGGCCTTGTCCCACGTCGGCTGGCCAATTCCGGTGCCGACGTTGGCCAGCTCGTTGACGTCTTTGACCGCCGCCAGCTGCTTCAAAGCCTTGACGCTGTCGGCATAAGCGGACTTGGCTGCCTTGAACTGCACGTCGGCCAGCTTCTCCAGGTTCTCCGCGGTGAGCTCGGCCACCTTCAGAAACGCATCGAGTTGGGACTTGTTGAAAGCTGCGATCTGCTCGCTTACTTGGACCATATGGAACTCCTTTCCTATCAGGGGGTTGGCTAGTGCTAGGCTCCAGCTCGAGGCTGGTTTGCTGCATTGCACAAAACCAATTATAAAGGCGAGCAGACAGATGTCAAGGGGAATTTGATGCGGTGCAATAGACGCGTTTCGGGCCCTCAAGCGTCAGGCCGTAAAGCTGAACCGCCGAAGTGACATTCCTCAGCTCGTCATTCCGGGGCCGCGTAGCGGAACCCGGAATCCAGCAATCCAGATCGACAAAATTCCTGGATGGCCGTTCCTCGAAACGCTTCTGCGCCGCGTTTTCCGGGTTCTGCCCTGGCGGGCAGCCCCGGAATGACGGCGTTTGGTGCACTGCCCGCTCGCCGGATGAGCTTCGTCAATAATCAGGAATTCCCAAATCCTGTGTCTTTTCTCTGCGGGTCCTCTGCGCCTCCGCGCCTCTGCGGTTTCGCTTTAGAGCGGCTTCCAGATCAGCGTCACACCGTCGCCCACGGGCAGCAGGCTGATATGGACCCGCCGGTCGTGATAGAGCCGGGCGTTGAAATCGCGGATGGCTACCGTGGTGGAGTCGCGGTCTGCGGCGTCCGCGGGACGTCCCGACCAGAGCGTGTTGTCCACCACGATCAAGCCGCCCGGCCGCAGCAAGCGCAGCGCGCGTTCGTAGTAGTTCCAGTAGTTGTGCTTGTCGGCGTCGATGAATGCGAAATCGTATTGGGCACCTTCGCCCTGTGCGACCAGCCGGTCGAGCGTCTCCACCGCCGGCGCGAGATGCAAGGCGATCTTGCGCTCGACACCGGCCTGCTTCCAGTATCGTTGCGCGATCGACGTCCATTCCTCGCTCACATCGCAGGCGGTGACGCGCCCATCCTCCGGCAAGGCGAGGGCGACCACCAGCGTGCTGTAGCCGGTGAAGGTTCCGATCTCCAGACAACGACGCGCCTGCAGCATGCGCACCAAGAGGGCCAGCAACTGCCCCTGCTCGGGCGAGATCTGCATCATGGCCATCGGCAGCCGCGCCGTTTCCTCCCGCAAGCGTGCCAGGATCTCGGGCTCGTGCACCGACACGCTCAGAAGATATCGGCGTACCTGATCGGACAGGCCGAAAGTGGTGTTGGACATGGCGTTGCGTCCGCGGCTGTGGGAGGCGGAACACCATACCACGAACCCACGGGCGGGCTCATCGCGCGCTCCCGCAGGTCTACACGCGTCGGTACGTGCGACGACACCGCCTCCACGCGGCGAGGCTGAACCACGACGGTGCGGCAAGTGCGAGTGACACCGCGCGCCGATAGTTCTAAAGACATATGACCGCGAGTTGCGCACGCACTGTCAGGTGCCTGTCAGCTTGGCTGCATAGTATCGGCGACGTGTGACGATGGTAGCGGACGCGCGTGCGACTGGTCGCTGGTGTGCACGCGCGGACGAGCGCAGCGGCGGGTTTCATCGGATCCGTTTGCCACAACCTTAGCGCGCGGAGAGCGCGAACGCGTTGTGCCGTGCTCGTCCGCTGGGCGCCTCCAGCCTGTTCCCATCATCGTCGGCGTGCGCGCGGCCACGCGAGAACAAGAGCCGGCGGGAGACAGTCTATGGGGAACCGACCGCGCAACAGCGCGCCGAGGGCGCGCGTACCGCTATTCACTCCGATCTCCGCGCCGCGCCGCAGGCCGGTGTTCGAGACGCTCGAGAGCCGGCTGCTGCTGTCCGGAGACATCGCGTCGCCCGGCGTGGCGGACATCCTCGCGCAGGGTGCTCAGCAGGTGGGCGACAAGCTGGTGAGCTATGTCGCGAGCGATGCGCTGCTGAGGGTACGACGCCGCCTTCGATCCGCTATCGGGCAAGCCGCCGCCGTTGAGCGTCACCATCCCCGAGCCATCCACTGGCGGTCTCCTCCTGTGCGGAGCGATCGCACTGGCGGTGGGCGTGGTGCGGCGCAAGCGCGCTTGGGTCAGAAATGGAGGCTAGCCGTGGGCTAACCGGGATAGCTCGCCAGCCCGGCTTCCGGAGACGTTTTCAGGCCGCGCCGGTCTGTGCCGGTGCCGGCTGTAGCGGGGATGCGAACGATGACCAGCGCTCCGCGTCCATCTGCCGGTGCGGTGATCTCGACGTGCGCGCTATGCATCTGAGCGATCTCGTTGACGATGGCGAGCCCCAGCCCGCTGCCGGGGCCGGGTGTGCCGGGGATGCGGTAGAAGCGCTCCAGGACCCGTTGACATTCAGCGGGGGGGATGCCCGGGCCGTTGTCTTCGACCTCCACCCGGACCCAGCCGGCGTCATGACTGCAACGCAGCGTGATGCACCCGGCGCGTGGCGTGTACTCGATCGCGTTGTCCACGAGGTTCGCAATCAGCTTGGTCATCAAGAGCGGGTCGCCCGCCACGTCCGCTGGCTCGACCTCGAAGCCGAAATCGATGTCCTTGGCGAGCGCGCGTCGGACCCAGTCGTCGGCATTGGATTCGATGACCTGCAGCAGATCGCAAGTCGCCGACGTGTCGGAGCGATGCGCGCCGGGCTCCGCGCGCGCCAGCACCAGGAGCTGGTTGGCCAGCCTGGCCGTGCGCAGCGTGGCATCGTGCAGCTGTGCCAGCGTGTTGTGCAGCTCCTCGGCGTTGGTCTGCTGCCGCGCGAGCTCGGCCTGGCTCTGGATCCCGGCCAACGGCGTGCGCAGCTGGTGGGCTGCGTCGGCGAGAAAGCGTCGCTGTGCCGCAGCCGTCGCCTCGAGGTCGGCCAGCAGCCGGTTGATGGCAGCGACGAGCCCGCGCGCCTCGGCTGGAGCATCCGCTTCGTTCATCGGCCTCAGATCGCGGTGCGAGCGGGTCGCGATCTCTTGCGAAAGCCGGGTGAGCGGGAGCAGACCACGGGCGACCCCGAACCAAACGAGGAGCAAGGTGACCATCGCCAGGCCCGCGCCGGGCAGGAGCACGCCCAGAACGATCTCGCGGCGCAGGCGGGCGCGCTTGATGGTCGTCTCGGCAACTTGCACCAGGCAGGTCTGATCACCACACGGAGCATCCAGCGCGACGACGCGGACACGATCGCCCCGAAAGATGTCGTCGTAGAGGAGGCGATCCTCGTGCGTGCCTGCATGCGGGGGCGGGGGAAGAGCCTCGCCCGCTACGCGCATTCCGCCGGGTGCGCGGATTGCGAAATAGATGTGATCATAGGGGTCGGTCCGCAGCAGCTTTTCCGACTGCGCGGACAGCTCGAGAGCGGGAACGCCGTCGAAGATGCGAATGCTCGAGGCCAGCGCCAGCGCATCATCGGTCAGGGCCTGATCGTAGGCTTCCAGGGTCGGGTGCAGGGAGACGCGAGAGGCTGCCAATGCCCCCAGCCCCAGCGTGACTGCGAAGGTGGGCACCAGCCACTGAAGCAGTGAGCGCCGGACACTACTGGGCATGCGGGCACGGCTCCAGCATGTAACCGAAGCCACGCACGGTTCGGATGCGAATTCCTGCCGGCTCCAGCTTGGTGCGCAGCCGCGAGACGTACACCTCGACCGCGTTGAGCGTCAGCTCGCCGCTCCATCCAGCGATCTCCTGGACCAGCTGCTCCTTGGTCACCACGCGCTCCACTCGCCGCAGCAGCGCCTGCAGCACGGTCCACTCGCGCTGCGACAGCTCCAGCGGTTCACCCTGCAGCCACGCCCGCCGGCCGAACTCGTCGATCTCCAGCGGCCCATGAACCACGCGCATGCCGACCGCGCCCACCCGCCGGCGCACCAGGGCGCGCACGCGCGCGGTCAGCTCCGCCAGGGCGAACGGCTTGACCATGTAGTCATCGGCGCCCAGGTCGAGTCCACGCACGCGATCCTCGACTGCGTCGCGAGCAGTCAGGACGAGAGCTGGAACCTGCACGCCGCCCGCGCGAGTCTCGCGCAGCACCTCGAAACCGTCGAGCCCCGGCAGCCCGATGTCCAGGATCACGAGGTCGAAATGCTCGCTCTTGAGCGCATGCACCGCGACAGTGCCGTTGGATGCGATGTCCGAAGTGAAGGCCTGCCGGGACAGCGCTTGGCTGATTGCGTCCGCCAGGGTGATGTCGTCCTCGACGATCAGAATCCGCATTTTCGATCCTCCCCGCATTCAAGGCGCACGCTCGACCAGGGACCAGCGCAACGCGCAGAGGCCGCGCCAACCGTTAACGGATGGGAACCGAAAGGGTTACACCGGTCAGCGTGTAAAGCTGCCTCCACGGGCATTGTGGCCGCCGTCCACCGTGATCACCGTCCCGCTGAGGTAGGACGCCCGGTCGGAGGCGGCAAACACCACCACGTTGGCGACCTCCTCGACGCTGGCGGGCCGGCCGAGCGGCAACCCATCGACGAGCTCGCGCCAGCGTTCCGCGTCGCCGAGCCGATCGGCCGCGCGGGTGCGCATGAGCGTCACCAGCCGGTCGGTCTCGACTGCGCCCGGGCTCACGCCGACCACCCGGATGCCATGCTCGAGGCTGTAGCTGCCGAGCGTGCGGGTGAAGGCATTGAGGCCAGCGTTGCCGGTCGAGCCGGCGATGTAGCCCGAATCGAGCCGGTCGCCCGCGAGCCCCGTCACGTTGACGATGACGCCGCGCCCGCGCCGCTGCATCGCGGCGTAGTAGGCCCGCGACAGGTTGATGTAGCCGAACACCTTGAGATCCCAGGCCGCCCGCCAGCGGGCCTCGTCCACGGCCTGCAGATCGCCGCCTGGGATTGCGCCGGCGTTGTTGACGAGTATGTCCGGCGTGCCGGTGGCCGCCAGCAGGGTGGCAACGCTGGCGCCAAGCGCGAGGTCGAGTGCGTGGACCGATATTTGGACCGCATGCTCCGCCCGGATCCTCCCGGCCGCCGCTTCCAGTGTCTGCCTGACTGCGCGCAACCAGATGCACGCCGCAGCCCTCTGCTGCAAACCCCTGCGCGACAGCCAGGCCGATTCCTTTGGACGCCCCGGTGATCACGGCGGTGCGCCCCTTCAGTCCGAGGTCCATGTGCTGCTCCTGTTATGTTGCGGCGTGCCCGCCCCGGCCGCGAGCTTGGGCTCGAGGCGGGCGGACTGCTCAAGCTGAGTCCTGATTAGTGACGAACCTCAGCTCGTCATTCCGGGGCCGCGTAGCGGAACCCGGAATCCAGAAACAGAGATCGAAAGAGTTCTGGATTCCGGGTTCTGCCCTCGCGGGCAGCCCCGGAACGACGGCGTTTGGCTGTCGCGCGCTCGCTGGCTGAGCTTCGTCACTGATCAGGAGCTGAGTCGAAGTATAGACCCGACGCACAGGCAGCATGCCAAGCACAGCCAAGGACAGTATCCGCGTAATCACGCCGAGCGGATGGGTGAACAACCACCCACGCCAGCTGCAGACCGACGCGCGCTCACCGAGCGCAACAGTTGCACGGCGGTTAGCTTCGCGTTTGTCACGTCTCTTGGACACGACGGTGTCCGTTTGATAGGACTTTTGCCATATTGCTAAGGAGTCAGGCATAAGAGTAACGTGCGAGTCTCATACTTCAGTTCCGCTGCAGGACTTTGTCCTTTTGCGGAATGGCGGCGCCACGACAAAGGCGCTACCCGTTTGTCGCGCGCTCGTCGATGCGCGATCACCCTCGTCCGCACAACGCGGAGTATCGTCCGATCGGAGGATGGCGTCATGGCCAAATACGCACTCGAAGTTCCACTGGATGCCTCTGGCGTACCGGAATTCAAGCCGGATCAGCCGGTCAAAGTTCTGGTGCAGTCGACCAATGCGAGTCAATCGCAGGCTGTTCAGTTGAACGAGAAAGGACAGGGAACAGCAAAGTTTGAATTCCCGGCGCCACCTGGTTCCATTCGTATTCTGGTTGGGCCCTACAACGCGACCGACGAGGAACTGATTGGCCTGCAGACCTTAAGCGTCGACGTGTCGTCACGGCTATTGGTCGAGGGGAACGCAAAGATCCCCGCTATTGTCATTACGCCCTACTATTGGTGGTGGTGGCGCATCTGGTGTAGAGAGTTCGTGATTCGCGGTCGCGTCATATGCGCTGACGGCAGTCCCGTTCCCGGTGCCAGAGTCTGCGCGTTCGATGTCGACTGGTGGTTCATCTGGTCGAGCACGCAGCAGGTGGGATGTGCTTTCACGGACGTCCATGGGACCTTCGAGATTCGCTTTCGCTGGTGCTGCGGATGGTGGCCGTGGTGGTGGTGGCGCCAGCGGGTGTGGGAGCTCAATGCGCATCTCGCCGAACAGGTCGGGGCGGTGGTCAAGCGAGCGCCCGACGTTCGATTGAGCTCGACTCTCAGCCATCAACCGTCGCTCAGTGTTTTCGGGGACACACTCGCGCAAAGCGGTGTACCGACCAACCGAGCGCTCGCGCCGGAGAACGTCAGTCAGCTCGATCGAGTACGCTCGAGCGTGCTAGCGAGCATGCCTGCCGCGCCGGAACTCGAACGCCTGCGCATCTGGCCATGGTGGCCGTGGTATCCGTGGTGGGACTGCGCACCCGATATCATCTTCCAAGTTACCCAGGACTGCGTCAAGCCGGGCACAGTCATCGTGGACGAGACGATCGCTAACACGCGTTGGGACATCCCTACCTCGCTCAACGTTACGTTGATTGCCAACCAGGATGCATGTTGCCGCCGTGTGTGTCCCGAGCCGCCATGCATCGATGGTGAATGCCTGGTGATCACCCAGATCTGCAACGCGCCCATCAACGAGGTCGGCGGCAATCTGGGCGCACCCGCCTCGCCGGCCGGCTATCTCTATCCCGGGGCAGTGGCACCCGGCACGCCCGCCTACAACGGGGATCGCCCGTTTGCCGGCGGGGTCACCGTGGAGAAGAACGCCGGCGCCCTGCTCAATGTCGATTACTACGAGATCGAGCAATTCGACGGTGGGATATGGGTGCCATTGCCGGGCGGAGGCGCGCAGGACTTCAGTCGCCGCTACATGCACATGCTGGCGCCGTTTTTTCCCACTACCGATGTGCCCTTCAATTTCGTCACCATTTCGGGCCGCAACGTTGTCGAGAGCAAGGAACATTGGGAAGCCAACAGCGGCTTGGGCGTATGGGGCTTCAACTATATTTGGCTACTCAACGAGTTTCTTGTGGTGCCGCTGGATTCGACCAAGTTCGCCGACGGAGCACACCAGTTCCGCGTAGTCGGCTGGCAAATCGCCGGTGGCAATTTAGTAAACCGTCGAGTCCTCCCGATCTGCGGCACGAAGCAGGACAATGGTCTTGTACTGTTCTTCGACAACCGCGTCATCACCGCTCTCGGGCATCCAGTAAGCCATAACTGCGGTGGAGTCCACGTCTGCACAACGGAGCCTGACACGCACATCAGCCAAGTGCGTATCAACGGCCAACCAGTGGCGCCGTGTGGCACCGTCGACGCTGCGGCTGGGCAACCTCGAAGTCGATTTCCTGGTAACCGACCCGGACGGGCATCTGGCCGTCTATTCGCTCGTCGCCCTGTACGGGTTGAACCAGTCGGTGAACCTGTTGGACCAACCCGGCGCGGTCGTGACTGCATTGGTCGCGGGCACCCAAACGGGATGGGTAGCGACCCAGGGGTCTGGGACCTATGGTGTCGCCCTGTCCCAAGGCGCCGTGGCGCCGCACTGGTACGGTGGCCAATATCGCCTGACCGTGCCGGCCAGCGAAGCCTTCCCCGAGCCTTGCTGCTACCAACTCAGGTTGCAAGGGTGGAAGCGCACTGTGGCGAACTGCGATGGCAGTTTCGACCACAGCAACGTCACGGAACTGACGCTCGGGGTAGGCGTATGTCCACCCGCGGTCGCGCCGCCCGTGGTCATTCCACAGCTGGCAGCCCGACTGTAGGATGCGCTTCTACTGGCTAGCGATTGGAATACTGGCCGTTTGGCGCATCACGCACCTGCTGCAGGCGGAGGACGGACCGTGGGGGCTCGGGGTCCGCCTCCGTCAGCGGCTGGGGCGAACCTTCTGGGGAGAACTCCTGGATTGTTTCTACTGCCTGAGCATATGGATCGCCTTGCCCTGTGCGCTAGGGATCGGCGAGAGCTGGGGCGAGCGTGTGCTGCTGTGGCCCGCGCTCTCTGGCGGCGCGGTGTTGCTGCAGCGGGCGACCACACCAACGGTGCCGCCTGCTCAATTCACGGAAGATGAGGAGATCAAACGTGACGTGTTGCGGTAGTCAACGCGCCCAGCTGGGGCTCGCGACTCAGCGGAGCGCGAGCCAGGCGCCGGCCGATAGGCCGTCTCTCGATTCGTCGCGCTATCCAATCGCATACTTTCAGTACACAGGTGCGACCGGGCTGACCGTGATCGGTCCCATGACCAGCAAGCGTTACCGCTTCGATGCGCCCGGGGCGATTGTCGCGGTGGAGCTCGCTGATCGGGCATCGATTGCAACCGTGCCGCAGCTTCGGCAGGTGAGGGGACCATAGGGGCGCAAACGAGGCCCGCCATGGCCAGAATCAGGATCATCAAGGCTGCGAGGCCCGGCTCCTCTTGTCGCACGCTCCGTCGGCGTGGTGGGTGGATCATGCAACACCCCGATGTCTGGCATCGGACGCCCAACGAGACGACACCCGCGTGGGCGGGTGTCGTTCGCACGAACTGCTCGGAGTAAGGGCGGTGTGGTGTTCCCCGGAGAAGACGACTAGTTGAGCGGCACCCCCAGCTTTGCGAGCGTGTCCGCGGTCAGCAGCCCGGTGGGTTTCAGGCCGTTCTTCTGCTGGAACGCCCGGACGGCATTGGTCAGCTCTTGATCGACCTTGCCCTCTACTACTGTTGTCCGCAGCCGGGGCGAGGCGCCTTTCTGGTTCAGCGCTTCCGTCACCGCCTTGATCTTGGCATCCGTCGCGTTCACGTCGCACAACACCTGCGTCCACTCGGCACGCTCCGGCTTCACCATCACCTGCTTGTCGACCGTGGCGTAGGTGGCCTCGACGGGCACTTTCACCGGCTCGGGCGCCTTCACCAGCTTGCGCACCTTGATGGTCTGGTACTCGGCCGGAATCTCGACCTCCTTGACGCTTTCCGGCGTCTTCAGAACCGTCTTCTTGACGGTGGCGTACTCGGCGGGCACGTCTTCATAGCGCTTGCTCGCCGCGCGCGCCAGCTCCTTGCGCTCGACCGTCTTGTACGAGGCGTCCTCGTGCACCAGGCACAGAATCTCGCCGGTGTTCGGGTCGATCTTCTCCACCGTGCCACGGCCCGGCTTCCACACATCGCGCGCCGGCTTCTCGAGCACCTTGTCGAAATAGGTGTTGTACAGGGCGGGGATTTCGATCTCCCGGCGATAGGCTTCCCGCACCAGCACTTTCTCTTCCACCTGCCCGTACTCGGCCGGCACCACTGTCACCTTCTTGCTCGCCGGCTTCACCAGGACGCGCTCTTCGGCATCCTGGTACACCGCGTTCGCTGTACTCGCTGCGCTCATGCGCGGCCCTCACCATCTGCTGCACCGGTTCGTTGCGCCACTCGGCCGGCAGCATGACCTTGGTGTAGCACTCGCCGGCCTTGTTCGGGGGCGGGCCGGGTTCGTTGATGACCACCGTCTTCTCCTTGGGCTGCTCGGGAGCGGCCGCCTGAGGGGCGGGAGCCGCGGCTTTTGGAGCGGGTGGCACATATCCGGGGCATCCCGGATCAGTGGGATACGCGACGCAGTAGGTGTAGGTAGGAATACCCTCCGCAGATGTGGCGGGTATGGCGTAGCCGCCCAACGCCGCCGCCGCGGCCAGCGCCACGGTCAAGGTCTGATACAGATATGTACTTGGCTTCATGTTGAGTCTCCCATGGGGAACGACAGTCGGATTGTTCCACTCCTCGCGTGCCGCTCTCGCGGCATAACCGCGACTCAAATCCCTTCCCGACGGCATACGCGGAGTTTGCAAAGACAACTCTGGCAGGGTGGGGCCGACGGGCGTTTGACGCAGATCAATTGAGGCGCAGGCGCACTGTCAGGGGCCGCCACCGTTTGGGTGACGACCGGTGCGTCACTAACGAAATGAGAACCGCTCTCATCGCGGTCCCGAGCACGCTGAAACAGCAGGCTGGTTACATGAGCGACCTCGCGGCGACGGCGCGTCTCGTCGCGGTAGAATGCATGCGACGCCGTCCGATGGCGTGGTACCAGAGGAGGCCCGAATGCCCGTCCGCCCGCCCGTGGTCATCGTCGCGCCCGCGGAGGACCCGCCCCCGATCCAGGGCTCGACCCACGCGACCGAACGGAATGGCTTCTACGCCGAGCTCGCGTCCTTGCAGGAGTACTTCGAGGCGATGCAGCCCGAGTTGGAGGCCACCCTCCGCGATCCGGCGCTGGGTGTCGAAGGCTATGTCGTGGTGTGGAACACCGGCATCAGCGTCGGCGGCCCGCTGGAACGCTGCGGCAAGGGGGGTACGCGGATCACGCCGACGGTCTCGCTGGACGAAGTGAAGATGCTGGCGAGGACCATGGCGCTCAAGAACGCCGCGGCCGGGCTCGCCTTGGGCGGCGCCAAGTCGGGGTTGAGGCTCGACCCTGCCGCGCCCGGTTTCGAGAAGCAGTACCGCCGCTTCGTCCGCCTGTGTGCGCCGCTGCTGCGTGAGAAGGGCGGCGTGTTCGGTGGGTTCGGCTTCGATATCGGCGGGCGTCCGGAGCACGCCCTGTGGGCGTGCGACGAGTTGAACTCGACCCGTTGCTTCACCGGCAAGCCGTTGCACATGGGCGGCACGGACTACGACCGCGAGGGGATCGCGGGCCTGGGCGTTGCCGTCGCGGGCGCGACGATGCTGGAGATCAAAGGGCGAGGTCCCGCTGGACGCTACCTTCGCCATTCAAGGCGTGGGCGCGATGGGCGCGGCGGTGCTGCGTTACTTCAGCCAGAGCGGGGCGCGCTTGACGGCGCTGGGAGATCCCAGATATGGCGGGACCTGGGCGTTCGACCAGCCTGTATCCGTCGAGCTGCGGCAAGCGTTGGTGACGCAGGACAGCGCGCGAGTGCAGTCACTTCTGGCGCAGGAAGGCAGGAGCATCTCCAGCGCCGCCGAGGATGTTCTGTACCAGGACAGCGACGTCCTGTTTCCGTGCGCGGTGCAGAATGTCGTCACCGAAGACAATGTCGACCGTGTGCGCGCCCGGTATGTTTGCGAGGGGGCGAACGGCCCGGTAACGGAATCCGCGCGGTCGAGCCTGCATCGCCGCGGCATTGCTCTGGTGCCCGACTTCATCGCCAACCCCGGAGGTGCGATCGCGGCCTTCGTCGAGCTGACCTCCACCGGAGCCAGCAAGGCCGAGGAAGCCAAGACCCTGACGCGAGAAAAGATCGCCGCCAATGTGCGCAAGGTGTTCGAAATCGCGGAGCGCCACAACTGCGAACCACAGGACGCTGCGCTGTACCTCGCGCTGACCAGGATCCGGGAGACATCGGCGAACAGCAAGACCGCGCGATAGGCGCCGCCCAGGCATTCGACCCATTTCAAGCAGCCTGATTGGTCAAGGCGTATCCTGCACCAGTTAAGCTAGCCGAGATCCGTGGTTCTCGGAGCACCGCTCGACTCGCCCCTGTACGCCAGTCCAGGCCTCTCGCACCGGCCCTGGACTTCAGTCGGAGTAACATCACCCGGCAAATCCCAACCATGCAGGCGCTTAAGGACAGGTACTGGCCGTGACTCAGCGTCTGCCTTACTCCTTCGCCCGCGATCGTTGAGATGTGGATGGGTATGGCATCCGGTTGGACAAAGGGAAGCGTAGGCATCCAGACCAAGATGCTCGCGATCATCCTGCCGCTGATCGCCGTGCCAATGTTGATCCTCGCCGCCGTGGGCTTCGTCACCGCGAGCCGCGAAGCCGAGAAGTACAGCAGCCGGTATCTCGGACAGCGCGAGGCCGACCTGCGCGCCGTCGCTGAAAATCCCGCCATCCCCAACTATTTCAACAATACCCGCTATGGGCTGACCGAAGAAGCCGAAGTCGCCAGGCAGGATCTAGAACGATCACTGAAGCGGTTCGTTCAGCGCAGCAACAGCAGTGATCGCGTCTACACGCGTGCGCGCTTCGTGGACCAGAACGGGATCGAGGTTGCGGCGGTGGAGAACGAGGAAATCCGCAAGGAGCGCCTCAGCGCCGCGGCGGATCCGATGTTTGGTGCAGTGAAGGAGCTCGAGCCGGAGGGCATCTACCTCTCTCCGGTAGGCCCCAGAATGCTCCTCGCGATGCCCGTTTATCAGTTGCGAGAAGGTCAGCCGGCTACGGTCATGGGCGTCGTCGCGCTGGATTTCATCTACCCGCTGGAGGAGTTCCGGCGCACAACCGCAGTGATCCTGCGCACCTTCGCGGTCATTACGGCAGTGAGCCTGGGGATCGCTTTGCTCCTGACCGTGATCCGCGTGCGCCAGTTCAGCAATCCGATACGCCGGCTGGCCGAAGCAGCCAACCGAATCGCCGGTGGCGATCGTTCGATCCGGGTGCCGATGACCTCTCGCGATGAGATCGGGCAGCTCGGCACTGCGTTCAACGCCATGACGACGAGCCTGGAAGCGGACGAGATCGCGATCCAGCGCAAGATCGTGGAAACCAGAACGCTCTACGAAGTCGCCCAGGAGATTACTGCCCAGGTAGACCTCGAGCCTACCCTGAGGCTCATCGTCGACCGCGCGCGCGATCTTCTGGACGCGGAGGACGGCCTCCTGGCGTTGCGGCAGGGGGAAACCGACACGTTTACGATCCAAGCCTTCAGCGGCAGGATGCCCGAGGCACTGACCACGATCGAGGTGAAAGCCGGCGAAGGGATGATCGGGGGGGTAGCCCAGTCCGGCCGCCCGATCATCGTGAAGGACTGACAAGTGCGACTTCCCCGACAGTCCCATTCCGGCGGATCGTCGAGGAGTCCGGGCTGCGCTCGCAGGTCGCTGTTCCGCTCAGGGCACGGGACGTAGTCACCGGTGTGCTGCTGGTGACAAGCAGGGCGCCGGGCCAGTTCGACGAAGACGACCGCCAGCTCTTGAGCGCTCTCGCCGACCATGCCTCGATCGCAATCGAGAATGCCCGCCTGCTCGAGCAGGTGCGCCAGCATGCCGGAGAGCTCGAGGCCCGAGTCGACATGCGCACGCGCGAGCTGCAGGAGGCCAACGACCGCTGGAGCAGGCCTCGAAGCACAAGTCCGAGTTCCTGGCAAACATGTCGCACGAGCTGCGCACGCCGCTGAACGCCATCATCGGGTTCACACGCCTGGTGATGCGGCGAACAGAAGGAAATCATGCCGGCAAAGCAGTACGAGAATCTGGAAAAAATCCTGATCAGCTCCGAACATCTG
>CAVUHQ010000025.1:0-252683 GCA_963741215.1 uncultured beta proteobacterium | reverse complement strand
CCAACGCGGAGAACGCTTCCCAGCGCGCTGCATAGTGCGCTTCGAACGCCTGCTGCTTCATTGCGCGCGCCGCCCGATCAGATAGTTCGCGATCGAGAGGATGCGGCCGAGCGCCGCGGTCCCCTCACGACCGCCGGTCACGCGCGGCGCGAGCGCGGCAAGCTCCTGTGCGCGCTCGGCCGTGAGCATCTGGCTGCGCGCCGCCAGGTCGAGCACCGTGCGCTGCTCCATCGCGGTAAGCGGCATGGGCGGGGGCAAGGGCGGAGCCGGTGGGACGGCGCTGTGCTGGAAGTCCGTTTCGCGATAGACCACGACCGTGCCGGCGGCGATGTCGCCCAGGCGCTGGAAGTCGCGGCTCAGCACCATCGCAGCCAGGCCGAAGCCGTAGAAGAAGGGCAGAAAATCCACCGCGCGCAGCAGGTTGCGCGTGAGCGAGGCAGGCAGCCCCACCGGGGTGCCGTCGGCATGCAGGACGGTGAGCCGCAGCATGCGCTTGCCGGGAGTGGCGCCGCCGAAGTAGACCTCGAACAGCGTCGGGTAGAGCCATTCGAGCGCGAACCACAGGACGAACGAGACCCCGGCTCCGACTGCGCCCAGAATGCTGAGCGGGATGCTCACCACGATGAAGATGACGATGCGCAGCAGCACGTCGACGGTCCAGGCCCGCGCCCGCGCCACCGGGCCGGCCAGGCGCAGGGTCAACTCGATGCCTTCGGGCGTGGGGATGTCGCGCGCCGTGTCGAGCATGTCCAAAGGGAATAGAAATCCGGACGCACCGCCTGGGCGGTGCGTCCGAGTGCAGACGAGGAGCTTACGCGTGCTCGAGGAAGATGTCGCGATAGCCGGTATAGATCGAGGCGATCAACGTCGGGCCCCAGGCCAGCCATCCCAGCCCGAACGGAATGGTCGCAATGATCCCTATCACCAGTCCCAGGATGCCGTAGACGAGGAAGGGCACGATGTTCTTCAGGCAAGCCGGTGAAGCTCTGCTTCAGCGCGTCCATCGGCGGCAGGTCGTGAAAGACCACCAGCGCGGGCGCGAACCAGATCGCCATCGCCAGCGGGATCGACAGCCCCAGCACGATCAGCGCCGCGAGCAGGATCATGGTTACGCTCATGGCCGGCCGCCCACCGGAGAAAAGGGCGCCGAACAGCCCGAAGCCCACGAACAGCGAAGCGATGAGCATGATCAGGATCAGGCCCACCAGGTAGAGCAGGCCCAGCATCGCCAGCGGTCCGGCCTTCTCGCGGAAGCCGGCGAACAGGTGACCCACCTCGAGCGGCTCGTTGTGCATCAACGCCTGGCAACCGAGCATCAGACCGCCACTCAAGATGGGCAGCAGGATATAGGTCCCGAGCGCACCGATGACCGGAATGAAGGCGAGGACGAACATGATCACGACCAGGATGATCAAGTTCACGATCCAGATGCCCGGATTCATCTTGAACAGGTCGAACCCGTCCGCGATCCATTGCCAGCCGTTGCCGGCTGGAACGGTCTGGCCGCCATCGATCAGCTGGCCGTCATCGGTCGACCCGGCAACGTCCGCGACGTGCGCGGCAGGTGCGGCGTAGGGGTTTTTCGGCTCGGCCATGGCTGCCTCCTCTGGAGGGGGTGGTTGACGGATTGAATGCTAGTCGAAGCCCGGCGCCGCCACAATGGCGCGAGCCATGCATAACGCGGCTGCATGACAGGCTCATGACTGCGGTTCCGGAAGCGCTTGGGTTATAGTTACGGCAACTATGGACAAGACTGAACTCGTTTGCGCGCTCCGGCTGCTCTCGCTGGCGCTCCCTATGGTCGCGATCAGTGCTGCGGCGGGCGAGACGCAAGATGCCGGCGCGGCGCTTTCCGCCGGCATCTTCACTATCGAGCGGGCGGATCAGACCGCCTATACCGAGCCGGCCACGGTGCTCACCCTGAAGCAGCATCAGGCCTTCATGTCCGGGCGCAACGTCTTTCAGCGCAAGTGGGCGGCGGTCGTCTCGCTCAATGGGGACTGGGGGCTCGGGCCGACATTCAACGCCAGCCAATGCTCGGAGTGCCATGTGCGGGACGGGCGCGGCAGTCCGCCGCAGCGTGCCGATCAGCAATTGCTGTCGGTGCTCGTGCGCCTGTCGATCCCTGGCCAGGACGCGCATGGCGGTCCGCAGCCGCATCCGAACTACGGGGACCAGCTGCAGAATCGTGCGCTGCAGGGCCAGAGCGTCGACTTCGCCTATTCCCGCGAGCGCGTGCCACAAGAGGCGGACCTGTACCTGGACTGGGACGAGAGCGTCGTCGCGTTCGCGGATGGCGAACAAGTTACGCTGCGCAAGCCGAGACTGCGCGTCGAGAACCTCAACTTCGGCGCGCTCGGCCCCGAGGTCATGACGTCGCTGCGCATCGCGCAGCCGATCTTCGGCCTGGGACTGCTGGACGCCGTGCCGGAGGAGACGATCCGTGCGCTGGCCCAGCGCCAGCAGGAGCAGGGGCTGAACGGCCGGGTCAACACGGTGTGGGATGCGATCAACAAGCGCGACGCGCTCGGGCGCTACGGTTGGAAGGCGAACCAGCCCAGCCTCAAGCAGCAATCGGCCGCCGCCGCGATCGGCGACATGGGGGTGGCCTCGAACCTGTATCCCGAGCAGAACTGTCCGCCGATCCAGGACATCTGCGGGCGCGAGCTGCCGGGCAACGTGCCCGAGATCATCGACCACGAGCTGGACGCGCTGGAGTTCTGGTTGCGTGGCTTGGCCGTGCCCGCGCGTCGTGACGTGAGCGATCCGCAAGTACGGCGTGGCGAGCAGGTGTTCTCGCAAGCGCAGTGCGCCGCCTGCCACGTGCCCGAGATGAAGACCGCGCGCACATTCCCGCCCCTGCCGCAGCTGGCCAACCAGACCTTCCACGCCTACTCCGACTTGCTGCTGCACGACATGGGTGAGGAGCTGGCCGACGGCCGGCCCGACTTCAAAGCCGGTCCGCGCGACTGGCGCACGCCGCCGCTGTGGGGGCTGGGACTGTCCGCGACAGTCAACGGCAGCACCGCCATGCTGCACGATGGCCGCGCTCGCAACGTCACCGAAGCGATCCTCTGGCACGGCGGCGAAGCGGCGGCCTCGCGCGAGGCGTTCCGGAACATGAGCAAAGCCGATCGCCAAGCCTTGATCCGATTCCTGGATTCGATCTAGTAGGTCCCGCGAAAGGCGTCTTGCCCGCGGATGTAGGCCCGGTTGCTCTGCGCGGGGTTGCGATTCACCAGCGGACGCCCGTACAGCGGATGCTTGAGGCTGCGAACCTCGTGCTCGACGGTGAACAGCACTCGGCGCGTCGCCGGGTCGACGATATCCACGAACCGCCACTCGTGCTCGTTGGTTTCCATGGTGATCAGGCCGCGCTCGCGCAGCCAGCGGTACGGCCCGGAGAAGTCGGCGATGTAGATCTGGATGTGGTGGCCGTCGTAGGGCGGCAGCGGTTGTGCGGTCTCGCGGTAGATGAGGCGCTGATTCTGGCCCGCGCAGATCGACGCCGCGGGCGCGCCATCGCGTTGCACGACCGTGGCCGCCGCCCCCATGATATCGGAATAGAAGCACGCGATGCCCGGTGCGCTGCCGGCAGGCGCGTCGAACTCGATGTACGGCATCGCGAGCTCCGCAGCGCCAAACTCGGGCGCCGGTGCGTGGCAGCGAAAGCGATTGCCCCAGGGACAAGTGACCGCCACGCAGGTGCCTTGATCCGCGAACCCGAACCGGGTTCCCTCCAGCGCCGGCGCCACCTGGTGCAGGCGCTCCTTCAACTCGGTCAGATCGGGCACGACCAGGCCGATGGTTCCTCTGAGGCGCTGGGGCTGCGGATCGCGGCTGGGCAGGTGCATCTGGCTGCGGCCGATGTTGATCCACATGTTGTCCAGCCCCACCATCAGGTACGGGTCGCGCGTGAAGCCGAGCGCGGCGACGTAGAACAGCGTCGCCAGGCGCTGGTCCGGCAGGGTGACGTTGACGTGCTCGAGGTGGACGATGTTGCTCACGTCCTCGCGTGCGCGATCGTAGGTGCTGTCCATCCGGCCTACTCCTGTTTGCTGCGGGCTTCAGCCCTGGCCATCCCGTGCGTTGCCACGGCGCTGACTACGATCAGCGCAGCCGATCCGAGCAGCGCGGGCCCGTAGGAGCCAGTGTAATCCGCCGTGTACCCGGCCAGCAGCGGGCCCAGCATTTGTCCCACGCTGAAGCCGATGGTGAGCTGACCTACGGTGCGGCGCGGATGCTCCGGGTCGATCCGCGGTGCCAGCATCATCGTGAGCATCACCACGCCGGTCAGCGTGCCTCCCAGTGTAGCGGCCGACATCAAGGCAGCGGCGCGGGAAGCGGGTGCCAGCGCGATTGCGACGATTCCGGCGGCCTGTATCCAATAGGCGGTCGCCAGGCGCGCAAGCAGACCGCGATAGTCGGCGCGGCGCGTCCAGAGCACGCACGCCGGGATGCCCGCGAGCCCCACCACCACCCACGCCCAGGCCCCGGATTCGTAGTGGCCCTGGGCCGAGTTGATCACCGCCACGATGAAGGTGGCGCTGACGATGTAGCCGATCCCTTCGAGCGAGTAGGCAAGCAGAAGGAGCTTGCGTCCGCCTCGGGCGGCCGGCGCCGCAGGCGCCGCGGCCGCGGCTCCTGGCGTGCCGGTCGAGGGCTTCGCCGGCAGGACCATCGCGGCGGCGGCGAGTATGACGGCGGACAGCGCGCCGAACGCAATCCAGAGGGTCGCACTGTCGCGTATCGGCAGAATCAAGACCAAAGCGGCGGTGAGCGCGATGCCCACACCCACGCCACCGTATATCCAGCCGGCGGTGTCGGCCTGGCCGGCATCGCGCAGGCGCGTCAGCACGAGCGTGGATACAAACACGAACACCCAGGCGCTGGCTGCACCTGACAGGAAGCGGAGCAAGACCCAGGCGGCAACCGAGTGCGTCAGCCCCATCGCGGCGGTGGTGAGCGTGCTGAGGAGAAACGCGGCCAGCAAAGGGCGGCGTGTCCCGCGCGAGAGCGGCCACAGGGTCGCCGTAAGCGAGCCGGCGAAGTAGCCGAGGTAATTGGCGCTGGCGAGCCATCCGGCTACGCGCGCGCCGAAGCCGGCTTCACGCTGCATCAACGGCAGCAGCAGAGTAAACGCGAAACGGCCGATACCCATGGCCACCAGCAGGCCCAGTATCCCGCCGGTCAGAACGACCAGCGGGCGATCGCGAAACGAAGCGCGGGCGATCCAGCTTGCGGTGGTCATGTCCCGCGCAGAGTCAATGCCCGAGTCTCGCTGTAAAACGCAGTCCCTAGCCTCCAGTCCCTAGTCCCTGCTGTCAGAGCGAGAAAATCTTCCCCGGGTTGAGAATGTTCAGCGGGTCCAAGGCCTTCTTGATCTCCCGCATCACGCTGACGGCCTCGCCGTGCTCGGCGATGAGGAACTTCTGCTTGCCCAGCCCGATGCCGTGCTCGCCGGTGCAGGTCCCGTCCATCGCCAGCGCGCGCATGACCAGCCGCTCGTTCAAGCGCTCCGCCTCGGCCAGCTCGTCCGGGTTGTTGCGGTCGATAAGAAAGCCCAGGTGGAAGTTGCCGTCGCCCACATGCCCGACCAGCGGCGCCATGAGGAAGCTCTGCTTCAGGTCCTGCTTGGTCTCGAGGATGCACTCGGCCAGACGCGAGATGGGCACGCACACGTCCGTGGCCCAGATCTCGCAGCCCGGGCGCAGCGCCTTGTTGGCATAGGTAACGTCGTGCCGTGCCGTCCAGAGCTGGGTGCGGTCCTCCTGCTTGGTGGCCCACTTGAACTCTCCGCCGCCGTGCTCGGCGGCGATCGACTGCACCAGCTCCGCCTGCTCCTTCACGCCGGCGTGCGTGCCGTGGAACTCGACGAACAAGCGTGTCCTTCACCGGATAGTTGAGCTTGGAGAACTTGTTCACCGAGTCCATCTGGACGTCGTCCAGCAACTCGATGCGCGCGACCGGAATGCCGAGCTGGATCACCTGAATCACCGTGTTGACCGCACCTTCGAGATCGTCGAAGGAGCAGACTGCGGCAGCCATCGCCTCGGGGATGCCGTACAGCTTCAGCGTCACTTCGGTGATGATGCCGAGCGTGCCTTCGCTGCCCACGAACAGCCGCGTGAGGTCGTAGCCGGCGGCGGACTTTCTTGCGCGCCGCGAAGTGCGGATGATGCGGCCGTCGGCCAGAACGACGGTCAGCGCCAGCACGTTCTCGCGCATGGTCCCGTAGCGCACGGCGTTGGTGCCCGAAGCCCGCGTCGCCGCCATGCCGCCGAGCGAGGCATCCGCACCCGGATCGATGGGGAAGAACAGGCCCTGGTCGCGCACGTATTCGTTGAGCTGCTTGCGCGTGACGCGCGCCTGCACGGTGACGTCCAGGTCTTCCACGTTCACCTTCAAGACCTGGTCCATGCGCATCATGTCCACCACCACTCCGCCTTGGTGCGGAATGACGTTGCCCTCGAGCGAGGTGCCGGTGCCGTAGGCCACCACCGGAGTGCGATGGCGGGCGCAGATGCGCACGATGTCTGCCACCTCCTCGGTGGAAGCGGGGAATGCGACCGCGTCCGGGCGGTGCGGATGATGCCAGGACTCGTCCTTGCTGTGATGGTCGCGGACGCCGGTGCTGATGGAAAGGCGCTCGCCCAGGAGGGCGCGCAGTTCGTCGATGGCTGTCTGGGTGCTGGCTACGGCGAGGGTCATGCTGGCGTCCCTTCTGTCGCAATGGTTTCTGGCGCATACGACCCGCCAGCGGGGAGAGGGCTATTGTCTCAGATCGAACCGGGATGCGGGGCCGGACTTTGGCTTTCGCGCCGGCTGGAGGATCGAGGCTAGAATGAGCGCGTGGAGAATGGACGTGTCATCGAGAACGGGTAGGCATAGCGCCGAGCGTTGGGGCGAGTAGGCAGGTCATGTTCACCGATTTCGTTTTCAGGCAACTGTTCGACGCCGCTTCGTCGACCTATACCTATCTGCTGGGCGATCCGGAATCGCGGGAGGCGATCCTCATCGACAGCGTCTACGAGCAGCATCTGCGCGATCGCGCCTTGATCGACGAGCTCGGGCTGCGGCTCGTTTGCGCGCTCGATACGCACTGCCACGCGGATCACGTCACGGGCGCCTGGCTGATGCAGCAGGCGACCGGATGCCGGATCGGTTTGTCCCGGCGTTACGGCGCGTCCGTGCAATGCGCGGATCTGCCGCTGGATCACGGTGATCGGGTGCGCTTCGGCCGGCATCACCTGGAAGTGCGCGCCACGCCGGGCCACACCGACGGGTGTGTGACGTTCGTCACCGATGATCAGCGCATGGCTTTCACCGGGGATTGCCTGCTGATCCGCGGCGCCGGGCGCTGCGACTTCCAGCAGGGGAACGCAGCCACGCTGTACCGTTCGATCACGCAGCAGATCTTCACGCTGCCCGATGAGTGCCTGGTGTTCCCGGCACATGACTACAGCGGGCGGACGATGTCGTCGGTGGGAGAGGAAAGAGCCCACAACCCCCGCATCGGCGGGGCGGCTGACGAGCGGGATTTCGTCGGCTTCATGGAAAACCTGCACTTGCCGCACCCGAAGCAGATCGAGGCTGCGCTGCCGGCGAATCTGCGCTGCGGCCGCCCGGAACAAGGGCAGGTGCCGCGGCCGGCCGAGTGGGGTCCGGTGCGCCAGAGCTATGCCGGCTTGTTCGAGCTGGAGCCCGACTGGGTCGCCGAACACCTGGACGAGCTGCATGTGCTGGACGTGCGCCAGCGCGAGGAGTTCGACGACGCCCTGGGCCATATCCCCAACGCCCAGCTCATCCCGCTGAGTGAATTGAAGGCCCGCGTGAGCGAGGTGCCGAGCGCGAAGCCAGTGGTGGCGGTGTGCCACGCCGGCATGCGCTCGGGGCAGGCGACGGTGATCCTGCGCGACAGCGGGTTGGAGCGCGTCGCCAATCTGCGCGGCGGCATGCTGCTGTGGCAGCAGATGGGCCTGCCGTCAGTGCGCTCGGCGTGACGTTACCGCGCACCGCTCCGGCGAAGTCATGCCGCGTAGCGCTTGACCGCCTCCTCGTTCCAGACGATGCCGGCGCCGGGTCGATCCGGAATCAGCACGTGACCGTCCTTGATCTGCACCGGCTCCTGGATGATCGACGCTGCCCAATCCACGTATTCGAGCCAGTGCGCGGTTGGCGTGACCGCCAGCAGATGGCAGCTGAACTCCGGAAACAGGTGACTCGACATCTCGATGCCGTGAGCGTGAGCCAGCGCGGCTGCGCGCAGCCAGCCGGTTACGCCACCGATGCGCTGAATGTCGGGCATCACGTAGTCGAGCGATTCGAGCGCGATGGCGTTGACCATCTCGTAGATGTCCACCAGGTTCTCGCCGGTCTGGATCGGCGTCTGCAATTCCGCGCAGATGCGCGCGTAGCCGGCGTAGTCGTCGTGCCGCGTGGGCTCTTCGATCCAATACAGGCCCTCGTCGTCGAGCATGCGCCCGCGCAGGATCGCCTGGTTCACGCTCTGGCTCTGGTTGAAGTCCGACATGACGCTGATGCGATCGCCCACGCGCTTTTTCACCGCGCGCGCCGCCGCCAGATCCTGCGCCGGATCTTCGCGACCGAGGCGCAGCTTGATGGCGCTGAAATTGCCCTCGGCGACGAGCTTCTCTGCTTCGTCCGCGACGTTCTCCACCGGCTGAATCCACAGGCCGCAACTGTTGTAGGCGCGCACCGGCTTGACCTCTCCGCCGAGCAGCTTGACCAGCGGCACGCCGTTGGCCTGGGCGTGCGCATCCCAGGCGGCCATGTCGATCCCGGCGAGCGCGATGCCCACCAGGCCCGGCGTGTCGAGCAGCGTCAGCCGCTTGCGCAACTTGGCTTCGATGTCGGCCGGCGCCAGCGCGTCGCCTTTGATCATGGCCAGCATCGCTTCGACGCAGCCGATGATGGGTTTGAGCGTCCAGGTCGCGTAGCCGAACACGTAGGAGCGGCCGGTGATGCCGCCATCGGTTTCCAGATCGATCAGCACCATGCCGGCCGCCGGGATGCTGCCGCTCGCGGTCGTTGGCGGGCGCTTGAACGGCGCCAGCACCGGGCGGGCGCGGATGTTTGTGATCGTCAGGTTGGTTGTCACTCGCGTGTCTCCCGTTCTGCGTGGTTCAGGACTTCGGGGTACGAGCGTCGGCAGGACGCCCGTTGATGTAGTGCTTGAGCGCGGCGAGCACGAACCCGTTGGCGGGCGTGGCGATCCCGAGGTCCTTGCCCATCGCTACGACGCCGCCGGAGAGCCAGGGCAGCTCGAGCCGATTGCCGCGCTCCAGATCGCCCAGCATCGAGGCGACCATTTCGCGCGGCATGCCGTCCAGGCGCTCGAGCAGCTTGTCCGGCATATCGCTCTCGAGGGGTACTCCTTTGGCTTTGCCGACCGCCACCACCTCGGACATGATCTGCCGCGTCAGCGCCCGCGTGTCCGGGTCTTCGCGCACCGCTCCCAGCGGCAGCCGGGTCAGCGTAGTCATGGCGCTGGCCGCGACCAGGAACACGTACTTCTCCCAGATGGTCTTGCGGATGTCGTCGCTGGAGCGGGCCTGGATTCCGGCCTTGGTGCAGGCATCGACGAACGCCTTCACGCGCGGCGACGCCTTGCCGTCCAGTTCGCCGACGGTGAGGATGGCCATGGTGCCGGTGTGGCGGATGACGCCGGGCTTCTCGATCACGGCGGCGATGTTGGCGACGCCGCCCAGCGTGCGCTCCTTCCCGTAGGCCTTGGCGATGTCGTCAACCGCGACCACGCCGTTCTGGAACGAAACGACAGCAGTGCCGGGCCCGACCATCGGCTTGGCATCGCGCAGCGCGTCCGCGGTCGACCACAGCTTCACCGCGATCAGCACGAGGTCCACCGGCCCGACGGCCGCCGGGTCGTTGCCAGCCTTGCACCGGCTTGATCAGCACGTCGCCGTTGGCGCTGTGGACCTGCAGGCCATCCTTGCGCATCGCCTCCAGGTGTGCGCCGCGCGCGATGAAATGCACCTCTTCGCCGCTGGCGGCAAGCTTCGCGCCGAAGTATCCACCGACGCCTCCGGCTCCCATGACTGCAATTTTCATCTCGCGTGCTCTCCCAAGTCTGCGATTGCAGGCCAGGAATGGTAGCGGCTTCGGGCAGCGGCTGCCACTCGCGCCTTGATGTTTCCCCGGTGTTAGCCTAGCCTTGAGTCTTTCGAGCATCGCGCGAGTAAGCCTGACAGCATGAATCTCCCCGAGCGCCTGCCCGCCATATCGGGGCCGCGCGCCGCGGCCCGCATGGCCGACATCGAGCCCTTCCACGTGATGCAGATCATCGCGCGGGCCAAGGAGCTCGAGGCGCAGGGCCGCAAGATCGTCAACATGGTAGTGGGCGAACCCGATTTCCCCATCGCGCCCCTGGTGCGCGACGCGGCCATGCGCGTGCTCGAAGCGGGTCACCTGCACTACACGCCAGCCTTGGGGACGACGCCGTTGCGCGAGGCCATCTCCGGCTGGTACCGAGCGCGCTACGAAACCGCGGTGCCCGCAGCGCGCATCGCGGTGACCACCGGCTCTTCGGGCGCGCTGCTGCTGACCATGGGTGTGCTGCTCGACCCGGGCGATCAGGTGCTGCTCGCCGATCCCGGCTATCCCTGCAATCGCCACTTCGTGCGCGCGATGGACGGCGAGCCGGTCGGCATTCCGGTCGGCGCGCAGACCGCCTATCAGCTCACGCCGGAGCTGGTCGAGCAGCATTGGACGCCGCGCACCAAAGCCGTGCTGGTGTGCTCGCCGTCCAACCCCACCGGTACGATGATCGCCCCGCAGGCGCTGCGCGAGATTCACGCAGCGGTGCGCGCGAGGGGCGGTGTGCTGATCTCGGACGAGATCTACCACGGGCTCACCTACGGACCCGCAGCGCCGACTGCGGCTCGCGTTCGGCGACGACATCTTCGTCATCAACAGCTTTTCCAAGTACTTCGGCATGACCGGGTTCCGTCTCGGCTGGCTGGTGGTGCCCGAGCCGTTCCTGTTCGACGTGGACAAGCTGGCGGGCAATCTCTACATCTCGCCGCCCGACCTCGCCCAGCAGGCCGCGCTCGCGGCCTTCCACCCCGACACCGTGCGGCTCCTGGAAGAGCGTCGCGAGCTGTACCGCGCGCAGCGAGACTTTCTCGTACCGGCCCTGCGAGAAGCTGGGCTTCGATGTTCCGGTGATGCCGGAGGGCGCGTTCTACGTCTACGCCAACTGCCGCCGGTTGACGGACGACACCTACGCGTTCTGCTGGGACGTGCTGGAGAAGGCCGGCGTGGCGATCACTCCCGGACTGGACTTCGGCGACAACGACCCGCGTCATCACGTCCGCTTCTCCTACCCGAAGCCGATCCCGGTGCTGGAAGAGGGGATTCGCCGGTTGCGCGCATTCCTCGGGAAGTAACGCGGCATGCCCGGGCGCCATGCCGGATTGGTCTCGTACATTCGCTACATGGTGCTGGCCGCGGTGTTGCAGCCGCTCGCGGCTTGCCAGATCAGCCCGCAATGGGCGAACTCGAACCTCGACTCCGTGCAGCCAGCAGCCATTCAGGAGGCGCAGGAGCGAGCGCGGACCTATCTCGCGTGCGACAAGGTGACGAGCGAAGTGCTGTCACGCGACGCAGGAGATCGCCGCATCGGCTACGGGCTCAATCGCTCGGAGTTCACGATCCAGACGCGTGGCTGCCGCAAACAGATCGTGCTCAAGGTGGCGTGCACCGTAGAGGCCAGTTGCAGTGCCCTGGCCGAGAGCGCGATTGTCGAACCGATCAGCGAGAAACGATAGATGCTCGCGGTGATCCGTTGGCGGACTTGTCGCTGCGGGCAGCGTGCATTCCACTGACCTCATCGCCGCATGCACTGCACCTGACCGATGACCGCACACCATTACATGGGCCCGATGGAGCAGCGCACGATCCGTGCCAACGGCATCCGCATCAACGCATGGCTCGGAGGCGCCGGCGCGCCGGTGGTGATGTTGCATGGCTATCCACAGACCGGGCAGATGTGGCGCAAGATCGCGCCCCGCCTGCTCGACCAGTTCGCGATCGTGTGCCCCGACCTGCGCGGCTACGGCGACTCGGACAAGCCGCGCGACGGCTATGACAAGCGCACCATGGCGCGCGACATCCATCTGCTGATGGAGTCGCTCGGGCACCAGCGCTATGCGGTGGTGGGCCACGACCGTGGTGCGCGCGTTGCGCATCGACTGGCGCTCGATTTTCCCGAAGCCGTGACCAGGCTGTGCGTGCTCGACATCGTGCCCACGCACACGGTGTTCCGCGACACCGGGAGGGAGCTGGCCGCGGCCTATTGGCACTGGTTTTTCTTCCAGGCGCCGGATCTGCCGGAGCTGATGATCGGCGCCGTGCCGGAAGCCTTCCTGCGCTACATGTTCCGCGCGCTCACCGCCCGCGCCGGCGCCATCGAGGAACCGATGGTGCAGGAGTACCTGCGTGCCTTCACGCTTCCGGGCACCATACGGGCCGGGCTGGAGGACTATCGGGCCGCGGCGACGCGCGATTTCGAGGACGACGAGCGCGACCTGGCGCTGAAGCTGCGCTGTCCGGTGCTGGCCATCTGGGGCGAGCACGGCAAAATGCATACCCTCTTCGACGTTCTGGCGAGCTGGCGCGAGAAGGCCCAGGACGTGCGAGGCCATGCATTGCCGTGTGGCCATTTCATTCCCGAGGAGGCGCCCGAGGAGTTGCTGGCCGACCTGCGGCGATTTCTCGAGTCAGCATGAAGGAATCGCGGCTGCGGGCGCCTGTGCTATGAGCGCAAAAACGGCTGGGGCGGTTTTGCATTAACCTGTAAGAACCGGTATCGAGCCATGGGGTCTGATTTGTTGGAGCCGGTCGACTCACCCGGCATCGAACGGGATCTGGCAGCAGGAATCCGAGTGCACTTGGAACAGGAGGTTGGGTTGAGCATCAAACTGGCCACGGCCGCGGTGCTGCTGTGCATGTCTGCCGGCGCGCAGGCCCAGCAGCAGGAGGAAACGTTTACCGAGATCAAGCCCGGCATGCACGCGGCCGATCCCGCCAACCTGATCCCCTTGCTGGAGCGCGGCGACGTGCGCGCTATCAACAACATCGGGTTGCTGTGGGCGCGCGGAGTGGGTGTGCGCGAGCCCAACTTCGCCGAGGCGCTGCAGTGGTGGAAGGAGGCCGCGCGGCGCGGCTATCCGGTGTCGATGAACAATATCGGGCTGCTGTATGCCAACGGTCATGGCGTTCCCCAGGACTACAAGGAGGCGCTGAAGTGGTGGACGATGGCGGCGGAGCGCGGCAGCGCGTGGGCCATGAACAGCATCGGCGACCTGTACGAGAATGGCCAGGGCGTAGCGCAGAGCTACGCCGACGCGCTGGCCTGGTACGGCAAGGCGGCCACTGCCGGCGACGGCTTGGCCATGTACAACCTGGGCGCCCTGTACGAGAACGGCCGCGGCGTCGAGCAGAGCTTCAAGACCGCCTACGACTGGTACAACCGTGCGGCCGACAAGGGCATCGCCAGCGCGATGCACAACCTGGGCAAGATGCTCGCGGAGGGACGCGGCTTCCCCGCCGACAAGGCCGAGGGGCACGCGTGGCTGGCGGTGGCGGGCAGCTACTACAGCGCCGAGGAGAAGGCCGAAGCGCAAGCCAACGTCCAGGATCTGCAGGTGCTGACATCTGGCTTGAGCGCCGGGGAACTGGCGCGCTCACAGGAGATCGCCAAGAACCTGACCGCCCGCATCGAAGAGCGCCGCAAAGCCGAGCCGCTGCAAGCCGGGCCCGGCGAGAGCGAGACATGACAGCGCGGCCAGGTTCGGCCGGGCAATGGCTGACGACCGACAGGCTTTACCCACACCGAACCCGTGGCGAGTGCTTCCATCGCCCGACAACTATTAGTCTCTGATGCTACATATCACCAACGGCGACATGGCGGTCGGCGTGCTGCGGGCGGCCGAATTTCCCGGGACCTTTTTGCCCTGGCGCGATGTCCTGCACGACGGGCCGGTGCCCGCAGGCCTCAGCTTGCCGCAGCTTTCGCGCGTGCGCGTCGAGTTCATCGTCTCCTGCGGGTGGGGCAAGCCGGAGGAGACCGGCCGCCAGTTCCTGACACGCGACGGGACGCTCGACGCGTCGGCCAACGAAGACGAAATCGTCCTGTGGTTCGAGTCGGATCTCTACGACCAGCTTCAGTTGTGTCAGGTTCTGGCCTGGTACGGCGACCAACCGACCAAGCCGCGGCGCCTGTCACTGATCGGGGTGGACAAAGGTCCCGACGGCGTCTTTCGCGGGTTGAGCCAGCTCAAGCCCGAGGTGATTGGCAGCTTGTTCGAGGCCAGGGCGCCGGTGAGCGCGGCACAGCTGGCCTTGGCGGTGCGCGCCTGGGAAGCGTTCCGCGCTCCGGATCCTGTGTCTCTGGATGCGCTGCGCGCGAAAGGCACTCCGCCGTTGCCGTTTCTCGCGCCGGCGCTGCAGCGCTTGCTCGAGGAGCTGCCGTCGGTGAGCAATGGTCTGTCGCGTACGGAGCATGCGGCCCTGGCCGGGGTGGCCGAAGGCGCACGCGCGCCGGCGGAGATCTTCGTCGCCGTGCATACGCGCGAGGAGCGGCCGTTCATGGGCGATTGGTCGTTCTGGCGCGTGCTGGCCCGGCTGGCCAGCGGGACCAAGCCGATGCTCGAGCTGGCCAGTGGCGCACGGCCGCGCTTTCCGCCGGAAGTCCCGGCTGCCGCATCGTTCGGGGCGCAGCGGTTCCGGCTGACCCCAAGCGGGCGCGAGGTCCTGGCCGGCAAACTGGACGCGATTAAGACCAACGGTATAGATCGTTGGTTGGGTGGCACCCACTTGTGGCAAGGTGGCAAACTTTGGCGCTGGAATGGTGCAGAAGAGAAATTGGCAGGGCCTGCGTGAAACGCCGATTCCCGCAGCATTCCAGGCACCGCAGAGAAAAGCCCTTTGGATCAAGTAATAAGGTCTTGGAAGCGGTGCGCTGATGACTCTGGCACGGTTGATGCAGAATGTTGGCTATCGCAGTAACGCAACCGTAGTAATAACACTATCGTTTACACAAGCCCACCTCAGCGTGGGTAAGCCAAGAAAATGAAGGGCGGGGGGCAACCTGGCGAGGTGCTTTTATGTTGATGCTCCGACTCTTCTTTCTGGTCACCACGGCCGCCGCGGCGCTCGTGCCCGTTGCACACGCAGCGGGTAACGGCCCGATCAACGCCTACGGCGCTTACAACGCGCCCCCGGACTTCGACGTGAAGACGGCGCGTGCCTTCGACACGGGACCCGCGGCATCGATCGACCAAGTGGTCAAGCAGCTCGGCCTGGCGATCGACCGTCTCTCCAACCACAAGACCCCGAAAGAGCCTCCCCACGTATTCCGCGTGCCGCACGCGGAGCTCGAGGCTATCGTGTGCGGGGCCAACTGCGCGATCAAGGCCTGGTACAAGCCAGGTGAAGGCATCTTCCTGGACGAGAGCCTCAAGCCCGAAACCAACATGTTCGACCGCTCGATCCTGCTCCACGAGATGGTGCACTACTTCCAGGACATGGCCGGCTACTATGGCCGCGTCGAGGGCTGCGACCGCTGGTTCCACCGCGAATTGAACGCCTACGAGATCCAGAACCGCTACCTCGGCACCATCGGCCATCCCAGCCGCGTCGCCTATGCGGGCAACAACTGCCACGCCATGGACGCTGCCGTCCAGGACGGCATCATTCGCCGGCAAGTCTTCAGCGGCGCCGAGCGCAATCCGGATACGGAAGACTAAAGCTCCAGCGCGCCGCAATAACGAAACGCCCCGAAAGGGGCGTTTTCATTGACGCGCATGCTTTTGCTTGCCCCGCGCATTGCGGGTAATCTGCCTCCGAGGACGAATAGTCTTAGGACAGCCGATGCACGCCACGCTCCCCCTCCTGCGGGAAACGACCTTTCCGGCCATTCGCCGCCGCCGGCTCGACACGCTGCAAGTCAACGTCGGATACAAGTGCAATCAGAGCTGCGTGCACTGCCACGTGAACGCGGGGCCGACCCGCACCGAGATGATGGGGCGTGAGGTGGCCGACGAAGTCCTGGCCTTCCTGCGGATCGCGCGTGTGCCGACGCTGGACATCACCGGCGGAGCGCCGGAATTGAACCCGCATTTCCGCTATCTGGTGAGCGCAACGCGCGCGCTCGGCATCTCTGTGCTGGATCGCTGCAACCTCACGATTCTGGAGCAGCCCGGCCAGGACGATCTGGCCGACTTCCTCGCGGCGAACCAGGTTGGCGTGGTGGCTTCGATGCCCTGTTACCTGGAAGACAACGTCGACCGCCAGCGCGGCGATGGGGTGTTCCAGGGCAGCATCCGGGCGCTGCGCAAGCTCAACGCGGTCGGCTACGGCAGACCAGGCAGCGAGCTCACGCTCGATCTGGTGTACAACCCCCAGGGCCCATCGCTGCCGCCCGGTCAGGCGAAGCTCGAGCAGGACTACAAGCGCCATCTGCTGGACAACTACGGCGTCGAATTCCATCGCCTCTACACGCTGGCCAACATGCCCATCCAGCGCTTCGGCAGCACGCTGATCTCGAAGGGCCAGTTCGGCGCCTACATCCAGTTGCTCAAGGACAACTATCGCGCGGACAACCTCGACGGCGTCATGTGCCGCTCGCTGCTGTCGGTGGATTGGCAGGGCTACGTCTACGACTGCGACTTCAACCAGATGCTGGGCCTGCCGCTGCGCTTGGGCGGCAAAGCCGCGGGTGAAGCTCGCGGACCTGATCGGCCAGGACCTCGACGGCAACCCGATCGTAGTGGCCGACCACTGTTACGGCTGCACCGCCGGACAGGGCAGCAGCTGCGGCGGCGCGCTCTCGTGATCGTGTTCGAGTTGCCATCGAGCACATAGACGCGCGTCGGATGAGCAGAGCCCGGCTCATCGTACTTGCGCTGCTGGCAGCGCTCGTCGCCGCCTATTTCGTTTTCGACCTCGGCCGCTTCTTCAGCCTCGATTACTTCAAGACGCAGCAGGCGGCAATCGATGCCTGGTACGGCGAGCATCCGTGGCAGACTGCGCTCATCTACTTTCTGGTCTACGTCGCGGTGACCGGCCTGTCGCTCCCTGGCGCCGCCATCATGACGCTGGCCGGCGGCGCCGTCTTCGGGCTGGTGTGGGGCACGCTGATCGTCTCGTTCGCTTCCAGTATCGGAGCCACCCTGGCTTTCCTCGCCAGCCGCTTCCTGTTCCGCGACGCGATCCAGCGCAAGTTCGGCGACAAGCTGCGCGTCGTCAACGCGGGTGTGGAGAAAGACGGCGCTTTCTATCTGTTCACCCTGCGCCTGGTGCCGGCCTTCCCGTTCTTTTTGATCAACCTGGCCATGGGGCTCACACCCATGCGCACCGCGCACCTTCTACTGGGTGAGCCAGCTCGGGATGTTCCTCGGCACGCTCGTGTATGTGAACGCCGGCACTCAACTCGCGCAAGATCGACTCGCTCCACGGTATCCTGTCGCCCGGGTTGTTGATCTCCTTCGCGCTGCTGGGCGTCTTCCCGCTGGCGGCGAAGAAAATGGTGGACTGGATCAAGGCACGGCGCGCGTATGCGAAGTGGTCGAAGCCACGCCGCTTACGACCGCAATCTGATCGTGATCGGCGCGGGTTCCGCCGGGCTGGTGTCCGCCTACATCGCCGCGGCGGTCAAAGCCAAGGTCACGCTGATCGAGAAGCACCGCATGGGCGGCGACTGTCTCAACACCGGCTGCGTGCCGTCCAAGGCGCTGATCCGATCGGCCAAGCTGCTGGCCAACATCCGCCGCTCGAAGCAGCTGGGCATCCGCGAGCGCCAGCGCCGACTTCGACTTCGCCGACATCATGGAGCGCGTGCAACGCGTGATCCGGACCATCGAGCCGCACGACTCGGCGGAGCGCTACGCGGCGTTGGGGGTCGAATGCATCCACGGCGAGGCACGGATCACCTCGCCCTGGTCGGTGGAGGTTACGACCGGCGAAGGCAAGAGCGAGTTGACCACTCGCGCCATCGTCATCGCCACCGGGGGCCGGCCGTTCGTGCCGCCGATTCCCGGCATCGAGGACGTTGGCTATGTCACCTCGGATACCCTGTGGGACCTGCGCGCAACTGCCGCAGCGATTGCTGGTGCTGGGCGGCGGGCCGATCGGCTGCGAGCTGGCGCAATGCTTGGCGCGCTTCGGCTCGCACGTGACACAGGTGGAGATGGCTGCCGCGCTTGCTGATCCGCGAGGATCCAGAGATCTCCGATATGGTCGCGCGGCGCTTCGCGGACGAGGGGATCGAGGTGTTGACCGGCCACAAGCGCGACGCAGTTCGTGATCGAGAACAATGAGAAGGTGCTGATCGCCGAGCACGAGGGCAAGGAAGTGCGCATTGCGTTCGATCTGATGCTGTGCGCCGTCGGGCGCGTGGCCAACACGACCGGCTATGGGCTGGAGGAGCTCGGCATCGGCACGACGAAACAGCGCACGCTCGAGACGCAACGAATATCTGCAGACGGTGTATCCCAACATCTACACCTGCGGCGACGTGGCGGGCCCGTTCCAGTTCACTCACACCGCCTCGCACCAGGCGTGGTACGCCGCCGTCAACGCACTGTTCGGGCGCTTCAAGAAGTTCCGTGCCGACTACTCCGTGATCCCATGGTCGACCTTTACCGATCCAGAAGTCGCGCGCGTGGGGTTGAACGAGACCGAAGCCAAGGAGAAGGGCATCGCCTACGAGGTCACGACCTACGGCATCGACGAGCTGGACCGCGCCATCGCCGACGAAGAAGCCCACGGCGTGGTGAAGGTGCTGACCGCGCCCGGCAAGGACCGCATCCTCGGCGCGACCATCGTCGGCGAGCACGCCGGCGATCTGATGGTCGAGTTCATCAGCGCGATGAAGTACGGCATCGGGCTGAACAAGATCCTCGGCACGATACACATCTATCCCACCCTGTCCGAGGCCAACAAGTACGCCGCCGGCAACTGGAAGCGGGCGCACGCTCCGCAGAATGTCCTGCGCTGGGTCGAGCGCTATCATGCGTGGATGCGGGGTTGATCGTTCCGACCCAACCGGGCGACTGGTGTGAAATGAGGCAGATCTCCATCGTCATGCCGGTGCTGAACGAAGCGCAGCACATCGAGCGCGCACTGCGCGAGCTGCGGCCGCTGCGCGAGCGCGGTCACGAGGTGATCGTCGTCGACGGCGGCAGCTGGGACGGCACGGTCGAGCTGGCGCGACCGCTGGCGGACCGGCTGATCCGTGCGCAGCGAGGCAGGGCGAACCAGATGAACGCCGGGGCGCGCGCCGCGCGTGCAGAGGTGCTGCTGTTTCTGCATTGCGACACGCGCCTGCCGGAAGGCGCCGACCGGCTGATCCTGACGGGTCTGATGGCGAACAATCTGTCGTGGGGCCGGTTCGACGTGCGTATCGATGGGCGGCATCCGCTGCTGCGCTGGGTGGCCGCGATGATGAACCTGCGCTCGCGCGCGAGCGGGATCTGCACCGGCGATCAGGCGATCTTCGTCTATCGCGAGCTGTTCCTGCGGCTGCACGGCTATCCGCCTATCGCGCTGATGGAAGACATCGCGCTGTCGGCGATGCTCCGACGCTTGTCATCGCCTCTTTGCATCCGCACGCCGGTCTGGACCTCCGGGCGGCGCTGGGAGCAAGCTGGCGTGGTGCGCACCATCCTGCGCATGTGGTGGCTGCGGCTGCGCTATTTCCTGGGGGATTCGCCTGCGCGGCTGGCAAGAACGTATGACCGCAGCCGCTGAGGCTTGTGTTATCGCCGTGCTTGCGAAGGCGCCCGCTTCGGGCCAGGTCAAGACGCGCCTGATTCCGCGCCTCGGAGCCGATGGCGCTGCGAGACTGCACGCGCGGCTGGTGCGCCATGCGATCGATACCGCACTGGCATCCGGTGTCGGCCCGGTGGAGCTGTGGTGCGCGCCGGCGCGATCACACCCGTTCTTCCAGGAAATCGCCGTCGAGTACGGCGTTGAGCTCCAGCACCAAGGCGAGGGCGATCTGGGTGAACGCATGGCCGAGGCGTTCCGCTCGCTGCTCGAGCGCCACTCCCGCGCAATCCTGGTCGGCACTGACTGTCCTGTCACGCACGGCGGAGGACTTCAAGCGTGCACGGGATGCCCTCGACGAGGGGCACGACGCGGTGCTGGGACCGGCGGAGGACGGCGGCTACCATCTGATCGGGTTACGCCGCAGCGAGCCGCGACTGTTCGAGGGGATTGCCTGGAGCACCGATCGCGTGCTGACACAGACTCGGATGCGGCTGTCAGCACTCGCGCTGAGCTGGGACGAGCTGCCAGTCCGCTGGGACCTGGATCGCCCCGAGGACTACGAGCGTCTGCTGGCCGACGCCGAGCTCGGCGCGCTCGCGGCCGGTCTCGGCCGGCTGCACGCTGCGTCATGAAGCGCCTGGTGCTGGTGGGGGGCGGGCACGCTCACGTCGAGGTGCTGCGCCGCTTCGGCCGCTCGCCGCTCCCGGATGTCGAGATCACTCTGATCAGTCCTGGCCGCCATACGGTGTACTCGGGCATGCTGCCCGGACTCGTCGCGGGCCACTACGGCTGGCGCGCCTGCCATATCGACCTGGAGGTGCTGTCACGCTTCGCCGGCGCGCACTTTCTCCGCGACATCGCCATCGGCCTGGACCTCGAGCGCAAGACAGTCCACTGCGCCGACAGCGTCGAAGTGCCCTACGATGTCGTATCCCTGGATGTTGGCTCCATGCCCGACACGTACCCGTTCGGCGAGTCGGCGCGCCTCGGATTGCCGGTGAAGCCGGTTGACCGTTTCCTCGCCGCCTGGGATGGAGTCATCCAGGAGGCCGGCGAACGCGATCTGAACATCGCCATCGTCGGCGCAGGCGCCGGGGGGATCGAGTTGTGTCTCGCTATGCAGTACCGGCTCGGACAACGGGCCCCGCATCGGGCGGCGCGATTCACGCTGCTGACGCTAACGGACGCGATCCTGCCCGACCACGCGCTCGAGCGTGCGCGGGAGGGTCGAGCGTGTGCTGCGCGCTCGCGACATTGCAGTCAGGACCCGCAGCCTCGTCGTGGGGGCGGACGAGCGCGAGCTGCTGCTCGACGGTGGTGACCGTGTGCCGGCCGACCGCTTCATCTGGGTCACCGGTCCGGCGGCTCCCCGCTGGCTCGGCGAAAGCGGCCTGCGCACGGACGCCGCGGGGTTTATGCTCATCGACGACTGCCTGCGCTCGATTTCTCACCCCGAGGTGTTCGCGGCGGGCGACGTCGCCACGATGGTGAGCTATGCGCGGCCGAAATCCGGAGTGTATGCCGTGCGCCAGGGTCCACCGCTAGCGGAGAACCTGAGCCTGGTGCTGCGCGATCAGCAGCCGCGTGTATTCGAGCCCCAGCCGACCGCGCTGCAACTGATCAGTACGGGAAATCGTTATGCCGTCGCGTCCTGGGGTGGGCTATCCGCGGAGGGCGCCTGGGTGTGGCGCTGGAAAGACTGGATCGACCGCAGGTTCATGGCGCGGTACCGTGTCGCGGATCAGCCGCGACCGCCGTTGCGCACGCGCAGAGCATGACGGGCGTGCCGGCACGATACGCGTGACCTATCAAATCGCGTTGTGAACAGTATTGGACCTGCTCGAGCCGGCCTGGAACAATCGCCCGACCTGCATCTCGCCTGAGGATTTACCATGACAGCAGCTGCGCCGAAGCCGTTCAAGGTCCACGTTCCCGACGACGTGCTGGATGATCTGCGTCAGCGCCTGGCCCGCGCGCGTTTTCCCGACGAGCCGCCGCTGGAACCCTGGAGCACGGGAACCAGCGTCGAGTATATGCAACAGCTCGTGAGTTATTGGCGCGATGGCTTCGTCTGGCGGGAGCAGGAGGCGAAGCTCAACGCCTTCCGCCAGTTCACGGTCCCGCTCGCCGGCATCGAGCTGCATTTCATCCACGAGGAAGGCAAAGGACCGAACCCCGTGCCGCTGCTGCTCTCGCACGGCTGGCCCGGCTCGGTGTTCGAGTTTCACAAGATCATTCCCTTGCTGACCGACCCGGCGCGCTTCGGCGGCGATCCGGCCGATGCCTTTACTGTGATCGCTCCTTCCCTGCCGGGCTACGGCTTCTCGTTCCGTCCCAATCAACCGCGCTTCAGCATTGAGCGCATCGCCGACGTCTTCGCGCAGCTCATGACCGACGTGCTGGGCTACAAGCGCTTTGCCGCGCAGGGCGGCGACTGGGGCGCCTTCGTGACCTCGCGCCTGGGACTGATGTATGCCGAACGCTTGATCGGCATCCACCTCAACCTGCTCGCAATCCGGCGCGATCCAGCCATGCTTGCCGACCCCACGCCCGAAGAGAAAGTGTTTCTCGCCGAGCTGCAATACTTTCTCAAGGAGGAGACGGGCTACCAGTGGATTCAGGGCACCAAGCCGCAGACGCTGGCCTTTGGTCTGACCGATTCGCCGGTCGGTCTGGCGGCCTGGCTGATGGAGAAGTTCCGCACCTGGAGCGACTGCAAGGGAGATCCCGAGTCGGTGTTCACCAAGGACGAGCTGCTCACCAACATCACGCTGTACTGGGTGACCGGCGCAATCGGCTCGTCGTTCTGGCCCTACTACGCGAGGATGCACGGCCCGTGGCCGATCCCGGAGGGTAAGAAGATCACCGTACCTACCGGTTACGCGCAGTTTCCCGCCGAAATCCTGCGCCCGCCGCGGTCCGTCGCGGAGAAGGTCTACAACATCCAGCGCTGGACAAAAATGGACAAAGGCGGCCATTTCGCCGCTCTCGAGCAGCCCGAGGCGCTGGCACGGGAGGTGAGGGAGTTCTTCCGGCCGCTGCGCGGCTGACTCGCCCCGCGGCCCTCGCTTCAAACGGTCGCACTCAAGATCGGCGACCTCGCCACGTTCCCCGCGAGCGGAGCATCCAGCACGGGCCGCTGCTGCCGGTCCTCCCCTACGGAAGCTCCTATCAAGTCTCGCATGCGTACGCAGGCGCGGTGCTAGCGCTTACCCTCATTCCGGCCTGGCGGACTGCGCGATCCGAACTGCGCTGGTGTTCCAGTGGGCTAGGGATGCGATGCCAGGTTGCGCGAACGCCGCGCCCGAAGGCCTGCCACGTATACCAAAAGCTCAATAGAGGGACAGACCCGCAATGGGGACAATCTACGGTGCACTAGGGGCAAAAAGTACTGCCGGGCTCCCTGTGGCACCGTGACACGAGGTCATTGAAGCCTCCTCCGGTGAGGAAGCAGGTCCACTGGCAGCGAAGCTCCGTAGATGGGGGTATGCGGCACGGCATCATGCCAGCTGCAACGGTGCAGGAGCGGACCGCTCCCAAGCGGCCCGCGATTCGGGCGGTTTCGCCCAGTTGCGTCAGCAGGAGATCATGATGAAGCTTAACTCCAATCTCAAATCCCAGACGGCCTTGGCCGTCGCCATCGGCGTGCTGTCGATCGGCACTGCCCTGGCGGGTGGCAACACCCTTTCGACCGGCAATGTCGACAGCATGGGCGGCCAGTGGTACGGCCGGGCCGGTGGTCTGGTCGGCTCCGACCGCGTGATGGCGATCGGCAAGGCGTCCAGCGACAGCAACCAAGTCGGCATCACGTACGACAAGGACGTCGCTCAGCGCACCAACATGCAGCGCGATTCCGCCAACAACGGGAACATCGGCATCGTCTACGACAAGGATGTTGCTGCCAGGACCAATATGTCGCGCGGCGAACAGCCCGAACCGATCAAGGCCGCTGGTACGCACTAGCCGGGCGATTTTTCTAGCAAGTCTCCTCCCTGAGTGAGGGATTTGCCCTGCTACGAGCGGGGCGTTTTTTTGCCTGTCGACGCGGACGTGCTCGGCCGAGGCGCCCTGCGGGCCGTCGCGATGGTGCATGTCGCCGCGCTCTCGCGGCATAGCCCCTATGCGCCGCAGGAATGGATCGCATGTGAAGGATTTACTTCACAACAAGAACGTCCAAAAACTGGGCAATACCGTCCAAGAGCGGTTTCCCCTGTCTGTTTAGACTCGCTTCATCGCATCGTGCTTCGCCGCCAAGCGGCGGTACGGTCGACCTAACCGGACCGTAGGGCGAGTTGTTTTAAGTCCGAATCGGTACCTTGACTTTAAGCAGACATCGTATTGGGGGCACCACCATGAACGCCAAGCTTCTTGTTTCCGCCATCGCAGCCGCTGCTGCGCTTTCTGTCAACGCCTACGCCGACAATATCGTCAACTCGACCGACCCGAGCATCATCGCGAAGACCTACGGCCGCGCTGGTGAGCTGGTCGGCTCCGACCGTGTCAGCGGGCTGCAAGCCGGCAAGACGCAGATCGGCATCGGGTACGACGCCGATGTCGCCGCACGCACCAACATGCCACGCGCTGAGGGCAGCACGAATCAGACCGTGGGTGTGTCCTACGACGCGGATGTCGCCGCGCGTACAAACATGCAGCGCGGTGACGGGAACCAGGCGCCGCACAAGGCGGCGGCTGTCGAGGGCCAGAAGGCCAACTGATACTCGGCGCCAATCTGTGTGACCGATGCGATGGGATCGTGTCGGTTCGAAACAACGAAACGGCCGCTCTTGCGGCCGTTTCTGTTTTCTGCAAGTGCAGAGCGTGGTGGGCGGCCGGCTAGTGCTGGTGTGTTGAAGTGGAAAGCAGCCGGCGCACGCGCTGGAACACCGAGTAGGCGGTAAGGCCGTAACCGAGCAACCGTACTGCCTGGCGCGGCTTCGCGACGAGCAAAGTAAGGGCGGCAAACGCGACGCCGACCACCAGCGGCTTGCGTATCAGACCCTGCACAAAGGCGACCCCGCGGTCGACGATGCCGAGTCCTGCGCGGATTTCGGCGCCTACGTGCGCCGCCTGAGCACGTTGCAGTTGCGCCTCCACCACCAGTCCCTCGCGCCGCGCGGCCAACTCTTTGATGTGGGTATTCATCGCTGGGATCTGAGCGCTTGGTCGTCTTTCGCCAGCTCGTTCAGGCTGGCATCGAACGGGCGCGGCTTGGCCGCGATCTGCCTCCAGGCCGCGACGCCCGCGACCACCGCCAGGACCGCGAACAAACCCGCAAGCAACGCTGCGGCGAGGAGCCGATGATCGTCCCAGAAGGCGATCAGGATCAGCAGCGCAAGAAAGGTGATCCCGAGGAAGACGAAGAACAGGCCGATGGCGCCCCACAAGAGCATCAGCGCGACCCGGACAATCTCTTCTTGCAGCTCGGTGGACAGCAACTCCAGCCGGTTGTGCGCGATGCCGACTACCGTCGCCAGCAGCGCTTTGGCGGAGTCGAACAGCCCGAGTCCCGCGCTGCTCGTGCCCCGGGAGTCGCGCTCGGCCATCAGCGACGGCCGATGAGATAGCCGACCAGGAACGCCACGCCGGCGGCGATGCCGATGGCCTGCCACGGGTTCTCGTGCACGTACTCGTCCGTCGCGTCCGCGGCGGCGCGAGCACGCGCGGCCACTTCGTCGCTGGCGCCGGCCAGACGCTTTTGCGCGCTGCGCAGCGACTCTTCGGCGCGGGCGCGCGCCGCAGCGATCTTCTCGCCGGTCTGGCTGGCGGTGGCTTTGAGCAACTCTTCCACGTCCAGCGCTACGACTTTCAGATCCTCGATCAACTTCTCTTTGGTCACTGCTTCCAATTGGTCCTCCGTTTAGGGCAAAACGATGGAATCCGGAGCGCCGCCGAGGCGGGCAGGATTTGCGGTGCGCCGCCGCAGCGGACGCGGTTGACGAGTGCGCATGGTAGCCCCGGCACGCTGGCCGGGCAAGCTGCCGCTACTCGTCCTCACCCGGCGGCGAAAGCCTTCCAGAGAACAGAGATTCCCGTCGCCAGCAGCAGCAGGCTGAGCAGCTTGGCGATCTGTCCCTGGTTGAGCTTGACATGGATGCGATGGCCGATGAACAGGCCGAGCGCCATGAAGGGCAGCAGATAGAGCGCCGCGAACCAGACCTCTTTCTGCAGCAGCAAGCCGGAGAGCAGGAACAAACCGAGCCGTGCGGCCGTGTTGATGGAGAACAGCGCCGACAGGCTTGCGCGCAGGCGGGCCGGATCGACCACGCGCCCGGCCAGATACACCACGTACACCGGGCCGCCCATGCCGAACAATCCGCTTATCACCCCGCCCGCGAAGCCGGTCGGGATGGCCCACCACCTGGAATGGCTGCGCGCTCGCTCGTGATACACCAGGCTGTATACGGCGTATCCCAGAATGAACAATCCGAGCGCCAGAAGAACCCAGCGCGCAGGCAGTCTGACCAGCAGCGTGACACCTGCGATCAGGCCCAGCAGCATGGTCGGAATGACCGACTTGATCTCGTCCAAGGCCACGTCGCGGCGGAAGCGCATGCCGGTCGACAACGTGGCGATGAAATCGACGATCAGCACCACGGGGATGGTGAGCTTCACCGGCAGCAGCAGCGCGAGCAGCGGGATCGACAGGAGCGCCGACCCGAACCCGCCGACGGCCAGCACGATGTAGGCGAGGATCACGACGAGCGGCGCGAGCAGCAGGGCCGGCAGCGGTAAAGGCATGCGCGCATGTTACCGAATAGCTCGAACCTCTTCGCCACGCCATGCACCTATAATCCGCACTCCGCCTCGATTTCGCCCCGGTTCCCACGGATACGCATGCGTCACGAAGTTCGCTCCGACATCGATCCAGGCGCGCGAACCATCGTGGTTGTCCACGGTCTGTGGATGACCGGAGCCGTATTCGCGCTGCAGAAGGCGCAACTCAAGCGCCGAGGCTACCGCGTGGCGACGTTTTCCTATCCTTCGATGCGCTTGGCCCTGGACGAGATCGCGGCCCGGCTGGCGCGGTTCGTCGCGACGTTGGGTATGCCCCGCGTGCATCTGGTGGGACACAGTCTCGGTGGATTGGTGGTGCTGAATATGCTCGCCCTGCACCCACGAACGCCGGCCGGCCGGATCGTGCTCATGGGCACTCCTGTCGCCGGCTCGCGCGCCGCGTTGCAGATAGCGCGCTCGAGGTTCGGCCGATTTCTGGTCGGCCGCGCGTTGCTCGAATGGCGTGCCGAGCGCGGTGCCGCTGCGGCGGCGCGGTTCGAGGTGGGCATGATCGCCGGCACCGTACCCTTCGGCGTCGGCAGCGTGCTGGTGCGCCTCCCGGCCCCCAACGACGGCGTCGTGTGTGTGGACGAAACCGTCCTGCCGCAGGCACGCGACCACGTGACAATGCCGCTGAGCCATTCGGGGATGATCGTTTCTGCGCGTGCGACGACCCAGATCTGTCACTTCTTGGAGCACGGCCATTTCGCGCGAGCTTAGATGGTTCGTGCTCCTTGCGTTGCTTGCCGCCATCGCGGCGGCGGCCGGATGCTCGACCGTGGGCTACTACTTCCAGGCCGTGAACGGACAGATGGAGCTCGCGCGCAAGGCCCGCCCCATACCCAAAGTCATCGCAGATCCCGCCACCGAACCGGAGCTCAAGGCGAAGCTCGACCGCGTCCAGGAGATGCGCAACTTCGCCAGCCACGAGCTGGGCTTGCCCGACAACGCCAGCTATCGCCGCTACGCAGACCTCGGACGTCCCTACGTGGTGTGGAACGTGTTCGCTGCGCCCGAGTTTTCCGTGACGCCCAGGCAGTGGTGCTTTCCGTTCGCCGGTTGCGTGGGATACAAAGGCTACTTCAAGAAAGCCGGCGCGGATGAGCTCGCCGGCGCGCTGCGTTCGGAGCACTACGACGTGTTCGTGGGTGGCGTGCCCGCCTACTCGACGCTGGGCTGGCTCGACGACCCGGTGTTGAACACATTCGTCCGCTATCCGGACCCGGAGATCGCGCGGCTGATCTTCCACGAGCTGGCGCACCAGGTCGTCTACGTGAAGGGTGACAGCACCTTCAACGAGTCTTTCGCGGTCACCGTAGAGCAGGAGGGCGTCAGGCGCTGGGTGGCGGCGCACGGCACCGAGGAGCAGCAACGCCAGTTCGATCAGGCGCGGGCACGCCAGCGGGCCTTCGTCGAGCTGGTGGAGAAGTATCGCGCGCGGCTCGTAGACCTGTATGCCCAGCCGCTCGGCCAAGGCGAGATGCGGGCGCGCAAGGAGCAGGTGCTGGGAGAGATGCGCACCGAGTACGCGGGATTGAAGCAGGCGTGGGGCGGTTATGCGGGATATGACGCCTGGTTCGAGCAGCCGTTGAACAACGCGCAGCTCGCCTCGGTCGCAATTTACACCCAGCTCGTTCCCGGCTTCGAACAACTGCTCCGCGACAGCGGCGGGGATCTTCCACGCTTCTATGCGCAGGTCCGGGAACTGGCCAAGCTGCCCGAGCCGGAACGCGCGGCGAGGCTTGCCGGCAGCGCCAGCACGACGCACGCGATATCGGATACGAAATAACCGATCACGCGTGCCGAGCGCTCGCGATCTATTGCTGCTCCTTGTACTTGCCCAGCGTGAGGATGCCCTGGGCGCGCTTGCTGCCGTTGCCTGCGGCGCGCTGCAGCCACTGTTCGGCGATGCCGATGTCCTTGGGCACGCCGTCGCCATTGAGATAGAACAGCGCGAGGTTGAGCTGCGCGGGCGCGTCGCGCTGATCGGCGGCGAGCGTAAACCACTTGATGGCCTGCGCAACGTCGCGTGGCGTGCCCAGTCCCTTGTCGTACATCGCGCCGAGATTGAACATGGCTTCGGCGCGCCCGTCCTTGGCCGCCAGCTCGAGCCATTTGCGTGCGGCCGGGAAGTCGTGCGCAACACCGTGTCCGTACAGATAGATGTTGCCGAGGAACAGTGCCGCCTCGCTATCGCCATCGGTTGCCGCGGGTGTCAGCAGACCGATCGCGTCCTGTGGCGTTTCGCTGCGCACGGCTAGACCCGCCTGCTGCATCAGCGCCGGATTGGCCGGCAGGAAGCGCAAGCTGTCGACAAACTGGTCCGCCGCCTTCTGCACCTCGGGGGTCAGGTCATCGAGAGGACCGCGGCGCGCGTAGCTCAGCGTCACCACCACATCGGGCTGGTCGGGCCGCACGCATGCCGTGCCGCGCACCAGCAACAGGCCGGGAGCGGGAAAGCTCTTGCGCCGGTCGTCGAGCTTGACCGTGAACCGGCTGCACAACACGCCCTTGGGGGAGAATGGCTGGGCGGCATAGTCGACCAGCTTCATCGTCGCGGGATCCGGCAGCGCCGTCTGCTCCTGGCGCAAATAGTCGAGCAGTTCCTGTTCTCCCACGACCGGCGCATCGAGCTTGCGCGCGTCGACGATGGCGGCGAGCTTCACCCCGCTGGGCAGGTCCTTGGCGAGGTCGCCATACTGCGCGTCCTTGGCCAACGAATACCAGCCTTCGTCGTCGGGCACGTTCACCCGGAATCCGTCGAAGGCCCACGCGGCGCCTGGCACCAGGACCGGGTTGCGCAGAGCGCCGCTCTGCGCCTGCGCGGATAACGGCAACACGGCCAGCACCGCTGCAATGCTCCACAGGCGCACCAGCCTCGCTGGCGCTGGGATGATGCCCGGCGCGTCACAGCCCGTACCTTGGCTCGATGTCATGGTCGGCTCCTGTTCAGAGTCTCGATTGTCGCAGGCTCTCTGCCCAACCGCATCCGCTCGCCGCTGCGCGGTGAGGCAACCAATGCAGGGTAACGGCGACAACGAGCGCGCCGGGTGCTCGTCACACGCTCGGCCGCTCCCAGTCCCGTGTGAACTCGCAGCAGTTGCAGGTACACTAACAGATAGGTCAACAATTCCGAGGTCAACGTGAACAACCATGCAGTAATACGCGCCGCGCGAAGCTTGGCGCTGATCGTTCTGGCCGCGGCATGGCTGACTTTCGCCGGCGCACGGCGACGTGGGCGAAGCGGCCAAGCTCAAGACCGTGCTGCTGGATGGCAAGCCGGTATCGCTCGATCAGCTCAAGGGCAAGGTGGTGATGGTGAACTTCTGGGCCACCTGGTGTCCCACCTGCCGGGCGGAAATGCCGCAATGGCAGAAGTTCTACGACGCCTACAAGGGCAAGGGGTTCGAGCTGATCGCCGTGAGCATCGACGAGGATGAGAAGGCGTTGCGCACCGTGACGAAGGAGCGCGGGTTCACCTTTCCGGTTGCCTGGCGCTACGACGACAAGACCGATGACAACTTCGGCGACATCATCGCCACACCCACCCTGTACGTCGTGGACAAGACCGGCAAGGTGGCGTGGATGAAGCGAGGCCGCGTGACCTACGCGCAACTGCAGGAAATCATCGATCCCCTGCTGAGCAATTGACCGCGCAGCTGCCGCCCCGCCGAACGACGGGGCGCAGCAGCCGGGTTATGCCGGCGCAAACCGGGATTCAATCAAGCAGCGGCCTTCATCCGCGTCCACGACGGGCCGGGTCCTCTCTCAGCGGCGAAGTCCTCGCCCCCCTCGCGCCTCTCGTGACGAGTCGTGGTACCAGTCGCGCGTGCCGTCATCGCTTGTGCCGTTCAAAAGCCACGCGAGCAGGATGCCTCCGACACAGATGCCCAGGCACACCCAGGCGCCAATAGACAGGTCCAGCATGTTTCCTCCATTGGTTAGCGGGGCAGCTGTTGCTCGTTCGACTGCGGCAGCGACGGCCGATCGAAGCTCGCGGTACGGGTCGGGTCCTCGTCGCAATCACCCTCCGCGCCGGGGTACTCCGTGCTATCGGTTCCTGCCGCTCGGCACGGTCCGAGCCGGGACGCAGTCACCAGCACGGCCGGCGCTACGACTTCGTATACGCGCGCGTTAGCGCCATCGTCCGCTTGCACGGGACGCGACGCGGAAAGGCAACTCAACAGCGAGGCCAGCGCAATCGTCCCGATTGCGGTCCAGTCTTCCAGCGCGATCTGCATGTCCCCTCCGGCGCCAGAACAGGTGCCCTGTAAGACAGACAGGGTAAGCCCCAGGATGCGCGGGTGGCATACAGCGAGCGGTATACGACTTTCGTTTTAGGCGGATATCGGTGCGGGGCCGGATGGGGCGCACGGCTCGCAAGCCGCCCGCGCGGCGGGGTACCCGTGGCGTTTGATGCTAAACTGCCCCGACCTGTCGCAGCAATCCGACACGATCGAGTCCATGAACGACGACATCAACACGCTCCGGCGCATCCTCAAGGAGACCAAGACCATCGCAGTCGTGGGGCTGTCCGCCAACTGGTGGCGGCCCAGCTACTTCGCCGCCAAGTACCTGCAGGACCACGGCTACCGCGTCGTCCCGGTCAACCCTCAGTACCAGGAGGTCCTCGGCGAGAAGTGCTATCCGAGCCTGCGCGACATTCCGGTCGAAGGTGGACGTAGTGGACTGCTTCCGCAAGAGCGAGGAGATTCCCGCCCTCGCGGATGAGGCCATCGCCATCGGCGCCAAGGTGTTGTGGATGCAGCTTGGTGTGATCAACGACGCGGCCGCGGAGAAAGCGCAGCCAGGCCGGCCTCGAGGTGGTCATGGATCGCTGCATGAAGATCGAGCACGGCCGGCTCTTCGGCGGGCTCAACTGGTGCGGCGTCAATACCAAAGTGATCTCCGCGAAGCGCCCCAACTACCTTGCCTACTGAAGTGAAGGGTCGGCATTGCAGCGGGGAGGCTAGGCGCACTGCGCTGCGCACTGCCTCGGGTTTCCGTTCGCTCTTCACCGTTCACTCTTCACCCTTCACTCTTCACTCCCATGCCAGACAGAAAATTCGGATTCGGCACGCTGTGCCTGCACGCCGGGGCGATCCCCGACCCGACCACCGGCGCGCGCGCCGTGCCGATCTACCAGACCACCTCCTACGTGTTCGACTCCGCCGAGCACGCGGCGAGCCTGTTCAACCTGCAGACCTTCGGCAACGTCTACTCGCGCATCTCGAACCCGACCGTGGCGGTGTTCGAGGAGCGCATGGCGGCGCTGGAAGGCGGCCGCGCGGCGCTGGCCGCGGCCTCGGGCCAGGCGGCGCAGATGTGCGCGCTGCTCACGCTGGTGCGACAACGGCGACGAGATCGTGTCCGCCAGCACGCTGTACGGCGGCACCTACTCGCAGTTCGACGTGACCTTCCGCCAGTTCGGCATCGACACCAAGTTCGTCGATCCGGACGACCCGGAGAACTTCAAGCGGGCGATCACGCCGAAGACCAAGCTGCTCTATGCCGAGACCGTCGGCAACCCGCGCATCAACGTGCTCGACATCGAGGCGGTGGCGGCGATCGCCAAGGACGCGGGCATCCCGCTGGTCATCGACAACACCTTCGCCACGCCGTACCTGTGCCGGCCGATCGAGTTCGGCGCCGACATCGTGGTGCACTCGGCCACCAAGTACATCGGCGGCCACGGCACGACCATCGGCGGCGTGCTGGTGGAGTCGGGCAAATTCCCCTGGGGCAACGGCAAATTCCCCGGCATGACCGAACCCTCGCGCGGCTATCACGGCGTGCGCTTTCACGAGACCTTCGGCGACTTCGGCTACACCATGAAGGCGCGCATGGAGACCATGCGCACGCTCGGGCCGACGCTGTCGCCCATGAGCGCCTGGATCCTGCTGCAGGGACTGGAGACGCTGCACGTGCGCATGGACCGTCACGTGGCCAACGCCTTGGCGGTCGCCCGCTTTCTCGAGGAGCACCCGCAGGTGAGCTGGGTCAACTACCCGAGCCTGCCGTCGAGCAAGTATCACGACCTGGCGAAGAAGTACATGCCCAAGGGCGCGGGCGCCATCATGACCTTCGGGATCAAGGGCGGCCAGGATGCCGGCATCCGAGTTCATCGAGGGCGCGCAGTTCCTGAGCCACCTGGCCAACGTGGGCGACGCCAAGACGCTGGTGATCCACCCCGCTTCGACCACGCACCGCCAGCTCTCCGAGGAAGAGCAGATCAGGGCCGGCGTCACGCCGGACATGATCCGCCTGTCCATCGGCATCGAGGAGATCGACGACATTCTTTGGGACATCGACCAGGCGCTGGCGAAGAGCAAGGGTTAGTCGGGACGAGCCCTTCGTCCCCGACCCTCGCCCCTCATGTCCGGCGTCTGGGCCTCGGTATGGATCACGCTGGCGATCCAGGCGCTCGTCTCCCTGGTCGTCTTCACGCCCCCGGTCCTGGCGCCGCCGGCGCAAGCAGACATCGGCGTGCAGGCGAGCTCGGTGGGCATCGTCACTGCGCTCATCTATCTGAGCGCAACCTTCGGTGCGCTCCTGTCCGCCCGCCTCATTGCCCGCCACGGCCCTATGCGCATGAGCCAGTGCAGCCTGCTGCTGGCCGGCGCCGGGGTGGCGCTGATGACCACCGCAAACGTATTTCTGGTCGCGCTCGGCGCGCTGGTGATCGGGCTGGGTTACGGTCAGGTCACGCCGTCGAGCTCCGCTATCCTGGCGGAGCGCGCACCCGAGCGGCTGCGCGCGTTCATCTTCTCGCTGAAGCAGACCGGCGTGCCGATCGGCGGAGCGGTGGCGGGAGCCGTGCTGCCGGCGTTGATTCACGCGCTGGGCTGGAGAGCGGCAGCGCTGGTGACCGGTGGCAGTGTGCGTCGTGTTCGCGATCGCGCTGCAGCCGATGCGCGCCGGCGTCGATCGCGGCAGCCGCGGCGCGGACGAGCAGCTCTCATGCCGGCCTGCTCGAGCCGCTGCAGGCTCGTGCTGTCGCACGCGCGGCTGCGCGCAATGGCGTTGGCATCGTTCACCTACTCGGGCATGCAGATGTGCCTGGGCTCGTTCCTGGTGGTATTCCTGCACGAGCAGCGTGGGCTTCGGGCTGGCCGCGGCCGGGGCGGCTCTGTCCACGGCGATGATCGCCGGCATCGGCGGGCGCATTGCGTGGGGCGTGGTGGCGGACAACTGGCTGAAGCCTCGGCTGCTGCTCGGCTTGCTCGGCCTGGGCATGTCGCTTGCCGCCTTCATGACGGCGCTGATCAGCTCGTCGTGGCCCGCCGCGGCCGTGTTCGTCGTGAGCTTCGTCTACGGTGCGACGGCGGTGGGGTGGAACGGCGTGTACCTCAGCGAGGTGGCGCGCATCGCCCCGCCGGGACGTGCGGCCGCCGCGACCGGCGCATCGCTCGCCATGACCTATTCGGGCGTCATGGTGCTGCCGACGCTGTTCTGGGCGATCGTCGCTCTAAGCGGCAGCTATGCTGCCGCCTTCGTGGCTACCGGCCTGCTGACGCTTTGGCGCGGATCGTACCTGCTGCGAAGAGGGGATTGACAGACGCCTAATTCGATTTGGCGTCAGGGGCGGCGCTCATCCGTACGGGCTCGTCCGGCTGCCACCCTCCGCCCAGCGCCTTGATCAGCCCCACGCTGGTGACCAGTTGCAGGCCCTGGATCTGGGCGGCGGCGCGCCGATTGGCGAGCGCGGTCCGCTGCGCATCCAGCACGTCGAGGAAGAAGACCAGGCCGGCGCGGTAGCGCGCAATCGAAATCGCCGAAGCGCGCTCGGAATTGACCACGGCGCGCGACTCGGCGTCGGCCTGCAGCGCGAGCAAACGCAGCCCGGCGAGCGCCGTCTCCACCTCCTGGAACGCGACCAGCACCTGCTGCCGGTAGACGGCCAGGTTCTCGTCGTAGACTGCCTTGGCGCGGTCCACATTGCCCTTGATCCGGCCGCCGTCGAATATGGGCTGCGTCAAGCCGGCGGCGAGACCCCAGATGCGGCTGTTGGTCTTGAACAGATCGGACAGATCGGCGCTCTCGAAACCGATCCCGCCGGTCAACTGGATACTCGGAAAATACCCGGCCACGGCCACGCCGATTTCGGCGTTCCGTGCGGCGAGCTGGCGTTCGGCCTGAGCCACGTCCGGCCGCCGCTGGAGCAACTCGGACGGCAGACCCACCGGAATCGCCGGCGGCAGGATGTCGAGCGGGTAGGGCGCCAGGCTGAAGTCGGCCGGCATCTTGCCCACCAGCACCGCGAGAGCGTTCTCGAGGTCGGCTCTCCGGTGCTGCACGCCCACCAGTTCGGCCTCGTTGGTCGCGACCTCGGCGTCGGCACGGACCACGTCCAGCTCGCTCGAGGCGCCGCCGCGATAGCGCGCCCGGATGATGTCGGCGCCCTGCTTCTGAAAGTCGATGGTCTGCCTGAGGATGTCGTACTCGGAATCCAGCGAGCGGATGGCGAAGTAGGTCTGCGCTACATCCGCGTGCAACGTGATGCGCACCGTTCCATAGGCATTGGCCGCCGCCTGGGCCTGCGCCGTCGCCGATTCGGAAGCACGCCGGATCTTGCCCCACAAGTCGACCTCGTAGGCCACATCCAGGGGCACTCTGAAATCGTTTGCAACAAAGGAGGTAGCGGGAGATCCGGGCTGGATCGGCCGGTTGCCGGACACCCGCGCCCGGGTGGCCGTTGGGTCCAGCGTGACCTGGGGATAGAAGTCCGCATCGGTGATGTGGGCTATGGCGCGCGCCTGCATGACGCGAGCGATGGCCGCCGAGAGCTGCGGGCTGGCCGCGTCCGCCTGATCCTCGCAGGCTGTTGAGTGTGAGATCGTTGTAGACCTCCCACCAGCGCTGACCGATCGCGACCTGGCCCGCGTCGGGCGCCGTCTTCCACCCGGCAGGCGTGACGGTGTCGGGCTTGTGATAGTCCGGCCCGACCATGCAGCCGGGTAGGACCAGTACCGCTGCCAGTGTGCCTCCAAGCAGCGTTCGATGCGGTACGACGCGACGATGGGCCATGGGTGCGCTATTTCTTTTCGGCGGCGGCGGGCGCGATTTTCACCTGCGCGCCCTCGCGCATCGAGTCGGGCGGGTTGGTCACCACCAGCTCGTTTTCGTTGAGACCCGCAATGACCTCGATCTGCTGACCGAAATCGCGCCCGAGCACGATCTTGCGCATCTGCACCTTGTTGTTCTGCACCGCCGCGACCTGCGGCCCGTCCGCGCGCACGATCAGCGTGTTCGACGGCAGGACAATGGTGGGCTCGGCCTGGCTCAGCTTGAACCGCACCTGCGCGTACATGCCGGCCAGCAACTCACCCTTGTCGTTGGGGACCTGCACTTCGGTCAGCAGCGTCTTGGACTGACCGTCCAATGCGCCGGCCGTGCGCAATACTTTGCCGGGGAAAGCCTTGCCCGGATACTCGCGGAGGATCACGTCCGCGGGCATTCCCGCCTGAATCAGGCGGATGTGCGTCTGCGGGACGTACACGTACAACCGCAAGGTGCCGGTCTTGGACAACTTGTACAGCCAGCTGTTGGGATTGTTGCTGCCGGCGGTAATGAGCTGGCCCACATCGACATTGCGTGCGGTGATGGTGCCGTCGAAGGGCGCCATCACGTGCTGGAAGCCCTGCAACTCCTGCAACCGCTGGACGCTCGCGTCGGCCGCGGCGAGATCGGCCTGACGCGCCGCCAGTGCGCCGATCTTCTCGTCCACCTCCTGCTGGGAGACGGCCTTGTCCTTCAACAATGTTTGCCAGCGCTCGGCGGTGGTCCGCGCCAGGTCGAGATTGGCCTTCACCTGGCCCTTGTTGGCGATGGCCTGCTTCAGCTCGCGGTCGACCTCGGGTGTCTCGATCTCGGCCAGCAGTTGCCCGGCCTTCACCTTGGCGCCGATGTCGACCAGCCAGCGCTTGACGTAGCCATTGGTGCGGGCGTAGATCGGCGCCTCCATGACCGGCTGCAGCGTCGAGGGCAGCGTCAGTTCCGTGCCGGCCTTGCCGCGCGCCGCGGGAACGACGTTCACAGCGATGCAGGCTGTCTTTGGCCACTTCGGCGATGGCCCGGTTCGCGTTTAAGCGCGGAACCAGCCCGATTCCAAACAGGGCCACGAGTACCAGCGCGACCGCCACGACCGCAATGACGGCGGCGAACCGGCGGCGCCCTGGCGGTCCGGACGGCTTTGCTAGCGCCTGAAGGATCTGGTCGGTGGAGTCTTCTTGCATGGTTACACCTCTTGTCGGATCAACCGGCCGCAGCGCCGCCGTGGGACAACGGCGTGGCTGCGGGTTCGGGTGCGTGTTTGATGCGCTCGCGGATCAGGGTGAAGATCACCGGAACGAAGATCAGGGTCGACGCCGTCGCGAAGATCAGCCCGCCGATCACGGCACGGCCAAGCGGCGCATTCTGCTCGCCGCCTTCGCCGAGGCCCAGCGACATCGGCACCATGCCGATGATCATGGCCGAGGCCGTCATCAGCACCGGCCGCAGCCGGGTGAACCCGGCCGCCAGAGCCGCGTCGTGCGCCGACTTGCCGGCGCGCAACTGCTCGTTGGCGAAGGACACCACCAGGATCGAATTGGCCGTGGCCACGCCCAGGCACATGATGGCCCCCATCAGGCTGGGCACGCTGAAGGTCGTGTGGGTGAGGAACAGCATCCAGGCGATGCCGCACAGCGCGCCGGGCAGCGCCGTGATGATGATGAACGGGTCGGTCCACGACTGGAAGTTCACCACCATCAGGAAGTAGATCAGCAGGGCGGCGAACACCATGCCGAAGCCCATGCGCAGGAACGCCGTGTTCATGCTGTCGACCTGGCCGCGGACGGTGAGCTTGGTACCTGGAGGCAGCTTCGGCTCCACCGGCTTGCCATCGGGACCTTTGGCCGCCTCGGGCTTGGCACACAGCCAGGCGGTCAGCTTGCCCGGCTGGTCCGGGCAGATCAGGCCCTTCAGGAACGGCGGCTTGGGCGGCAGATATTCGGCCAGGACCACGTCGATCCGGTCGGACACGCTGCCCAGGTCGCTGCCCTGGACGTTGGCGAAAATATCGAACACCGGCTGGATGTCGTAGTGGCTGACGACCGCCGGGGTCTCGCGCCGCTCGAGCGTGGCCACGTTGTTGAGCAACTGCACCGGGCCCTGTCCCGCGGCAGGCAGCTGGGTGTTCATCAGACCCTCGAGCGAGCTCAGCAGGTGTTGCGGCGTCTGCACCGCGATCGGATAGTTCACCCCGGTCTTGGGGTCGGGCCACAGATTGAACGTCACCACCGAGCTGGACGACAGCGCGATCAGCAGGTTGTTGGCCACGTCGCGCTGGGTCAAGCCGAGATCCGCTGCGCGCGTGCGGTCCACGTTCACCTGCAGCGCCGGGGCGTTCACGACCTGGTGCAAATGCACGTCCGCGGTGCCGGGGATGGTTTTGATCTTCTGCTCGATCTCGCGCACGATGCCGTAGATCTTGGGGTTGTAACCCGAGATCTGGATGTCCACCGGCGCCGGCAGGCCGAAGTTCAGGATCTGGTTGACGATGTCGGCCGGCTGGAAAAAGAAGCCCAGATCCGGGAAGCGCTTGGGCAGCTCGGCGCGCAGGCGTTCCACGTATTCCGGCGTCGAGGTGCGGTGCTCGGGCTTGAGCGAGATCAGGATTTCGCCGTCGGCGGAGCTGATCGTGGGCGAATCGGTGAACGCCATGTTGACCGGCTGCGGCAGCCCGATGTTGTCCATGGACAGCGCGAAGTCCTCGGGCGCGATGATTTCACGAATGGCGTTCTGCACTTTGGTGAAGATCGCCTCGGTCTCCTCCAGGCGCGTGCCGGGCGGCGCGGTCACGTGCATGCGCATCTGGCCGGCGTCCACCAGCGGGAAGAAGTCGCGGCCGATGAACGGCACCAGCGCCAGGCTGGCCAGCCCGACCACCCCGAACAGGGCGAACACGGCAACGCGGTTGCCCAGCCCCCAGTGCAGGGTGCGGATGTAGCGCGCGCGCAGCCCTTCGTAGCCGTGCTCGAAGCCGTGCTGGAAGCGCGTGAAGAAGCCGATGCGGCCGCTTCGACGCGCCGACTGCGCGGCGGCATGCGCCGCGCTGCCGTGCTCTTCGCCATGCAGCAGGTACTTGGCCAGCACCGGGACCAGCGTTCGCGACAGGACGTAGGAGGCGAGCATGGCGTACACCACCGCGAGCGCCAGCGGCGTGAAGAGATACTTGGCCGGGCCGGTGAGGAACACCACGGATACGAACACGATACAGATCGCGAGTGTGGCCACGAATGCCGGGATGGCGATCTGCTGCGCGCCGTCGATGATGGCCTGTTCCAGCGGCTTGCCCATCTCGAAATGGCGGTGGATGTTCTCGATCGCCACCGTGGCGTCGTCCACCAGTATCCCGACCGCCAGCGCCAGGCCGCCCAAGGTCATGATGTTGAGCGTCTCGCCCGTCACGCTCAGCACGATGAGCGAAGTCAGGATCGACAGCGGGATGGAGACGGTGACGATCAGCGTGCTGCGCCAGCTGCCCAGGAACAGCAGGATCATGGCCGCCGTGAGCAGTCCCGCGATCAGGCCTTCGGTCACGACGCCATCGACCGCGGCCTTGACGAACACCGACTGGTCGAACAGCTCCTTCATCTCGATGTCGGGGTAGGTGAGGCGCAATGCCGGCAGCGCGTCCTTGATTCCCTGCACCACGTCGAGGGTGGAGGCGTTGCCGGTCTTGAGCACCGTCAGCAGCGCGCCGCGGCGCCCTTCGCTGCGGACCACGTTGGTCTGAACGCCGAAGCCGTCGCGCACGTTGGCCACGTCGCGCACATAGATGGGCGTGCCGTTCACCACTTTGATCGGCACGTCGTTGAGCGCAGCGATGTTCTCCGGGTTGCTGTTCAGCCCGACGATGTAATCCTTGTCGCCGATCTTGGCGTTGCCGGTGGGCAAACTCAAATTGCCGGCGGCCAGCGCATTGTTCACGTCCATCGGCGTGATGCCCTTGGCCAGCAGGGCTTGCGGATCGAGGTCCACCATGATCTGGCGCGGCTTGCCGCCATACGGCAGCGGCAGGCGCACGCCCTTCACCGGCGCGATCGCCTGGCGCACCCGGTAGATGCCGAAGTCGTAGAGCTGCGCCTCGGACAGCTTGTTGCTCGCCAGCAGCAGCTGGATGACCGGCACGCTGGCCGCGTCGTACTGGACGATCAGCGGCGGGACCGAGCCCGGCGGCAGGCGCCGCAGGATGGTCTGCGACATGGCCGTGGCCTGCGCCATGGCGTTGCCGATGTTGACGTTCTGCTGGAAGAAGACCTTGATGATCGCGGCGCCGTTGACCGTCTGCGACTCGATGCGCTGCACGTCGTTCACGCCGGAGGAAACCGTGTACTCGCTGAACGTGGTGATGTACTTCTCGAACTGGGCCGGCGGCAGCCCGCTGTACTGCCAGATGATGCTCACCACCGGAATGTCGATCTTGGGGAAGATGTCGGTCGCGGTGTTGCGGATGGCGACCACCCCCAGAATCAGTATCAGCAGCGCCATCACGATGAACGTGTAGGGCCGGCGCAGCGCGAGCAGTACGATCCACATAGTTCAAGAGTCCTCAGACGGCGGCGTTTGCGCTATGCTTGCGCGCTGGTCGACCGGCCGCAAAAAACAACAACGCCGGAAGGCGGTTGCACCGCTTCCGGTATTCCAGAGTCATGAGATGGCCCGGGCGGCTTCGCTCGAACCGGCTCAGGTTTGGGCGCCCGAGTTGAAACGCTTACAGCCAAGTTCCCCCGCAACGGGTAACATACAACCGATAACATACGAGACGTTGCGTATTGTTTTAATATGGTATAGCGAGAGCCAACGTCGTTGTAAACAGTACATTCATTCCCAGCCCGAATAGCATCCATTCCCAGCCCTCGGCACCCCATGCCCAAGCCAGACCCTGATCCAGCAGTAGAAGCGGAGGTGCGCCCTCTGCGAGGACGGCCGCGCAGCGAGGACTCACACGGAGCCATCCTGGACGCCGTTCTCGCCTTGCTCGAGGGGGAGGGCTACCGCGCGCTGACCATCGAGAGCGTGGCGCGCCAGGCCGGAGTGGGCAAGCAGACCATCTACCGCTGGTGGAAATCCAAGGCCGAGCTGGTGCTCGAGGCCTACGCCAACCACGCCGCCAGCAAGCTGCCCCTGCCCGACAAGGGCAGCCTGCGCGCCGATCTGGAGTGGTTCTTCTGCTCGGCGTTCAAGCGCCTGACCGACATCTCCGGCCCGACCATGCGCGGGCTGATGGCCGACGCGGTCTACGACCCGGAGTTTCTGGAGATCCTGCGCGAGGTGCTCATCGCCAAGCGTCGTGCCGCGCTATCCCAGGTCCTGGAGCGGGGCCGGGCGCGCGGCGAACTCAAGCCCGACGCCGATCTCGACGTAATGATCGACCTGCTGTACGGCGCGCTGTGGTACCGGCTGCTTCTACAGCACGCCAAGCTCGATTCCCGCTTCGCCAAGCAGCTGATCGGCTCCGTGCTGGACGGTTTCACGCCGCGCTGAGCGTCCTCGAGGCAGGCGCCGAGGCGCAGCCGTACACCACACGTCCCCAAAGCCGTACACCGCACGCCCGCAAAGGAGTAAAGTTCTTGCGCAGCTTGGCGGGAGGGAAGTCAGGGGATCGCAAGCTGAGAGACGGTTGCTGCGGCGCAAGGTGACAGCCGTGGTATTGGGTCAAGGCGGTGGTGACGCACGAGAACATCTTCAGACTCGAAGGAGGAATGAGCAATGAAACTCAAGGTAAACCAACAAGACAGAACGTACGACGGGGATCCGGAGATGCCGCTGATGTGGTATCTGCGCGACGAGCTCGCGCTGACCGGCACCAAGTTCGGGTGCGGCGCCGGGCTGTGTGGCGCCTGTACCGTGCACCTCGACGGCAAGGCGGTGCGGTCCTGCGTGGTCGCCATGAAGGACGTATCCGGTCACGTCGTAGTCACGATCGAAGGCCTGTCCGCGGACGGCATGCATCCAGTGCAGAAGGCCTGGCGCGCCGCGAACGTCCCGCAATGCGGCTATTGCCAGTGCGGCCAGATCATGAATGCGGCCGCGCTGCTGAACGAGAAAAAGAACCCCTCGGACGACGACATCTATGCGGCGATGTCCGGGAACATCTGCCGTTGCGGCTGCTATCAGCGCATTTTCTCGGCGATCAAGTCCGCCGCAAAGGGGGCCTGACATGAAGATCGATAAATTCGCTAATGAAGCCATGCTGACCAACGTCAGCCGCCGCAACCTCCTCAAGGGCATCGTCGGGACCGGCGGGCTGGTTCTGGCTGTCCAATTCTTGCCGCGCATGGCGCTGGCGGACGGGGGGCGCTCAACGCCTACAAGACCGGCGCGGACGGCATGCCGGGCGGAGTCGTCTGGGATCCGCACGTCTTCGTCTCCATCGCCCCGGATGGAACCGTCACCATCGTTACGAGCCGCTCCGAAATGGGAACCGGGTCGCGCACGAGTCTGCCCATGGCCGTCGCGGACGAGATGGAAGCCGATTGGTCGCGCGTCAAGATCGCCCAGGCGCCGGGCGACGAGCAGAAGTACGGCAACCAGGACACCGATGGCTCGCGCAGCATTCGCCACTTCATCCAGCCCATGCGCGTATGCGGCGCTGCAACGAGGCAGATGCTGGAGCAGGCAGCCGCCATCACCTGGGGCGTTTCCAATACGGAATGCCGAGCGCAGAACCACAAGGTTGTCCACGTCCCCACCAAGAGGTCCCTGGGCTACGGCGAGCTGGCTGCTGCCGCTGCGGCGCTGCCGACGCCCAAGCTCAGTACCGTGACGCTCAAGGATCCGTCGCAGTTCCGGTACATCGGCAAGGGACAGGTCCAGCTCATCGACATGTTCGACATCACCACGGGCAAAGCGATGTATGCCCAGGATATCCATGTTCCCGGGATGAAGTTCGCCGTGATCGAGCGGCCGCCAGTCGTTCTCGGCAAGGCGGTGTCGTTCGACGAAGCGGCCGCCATGAAGGTGCCGGGGGTGGTGAAGGTGGTGATGATCCCGCCGACTCCGATGCCCGCCAAGTTCGCTCCGCTGGGTGGTGTCGCCGTAATCGCGGACAGCACCTGGGCGGCGATGAAGGGGCGCCAGGCGCTGAAGGTTACCTGGGATGACGGCCCCAACAAGAGCTACAACTCCGACTGCGTACAAGGCGCAGATGCAAGCGCAGGCGCGCAAGCCCGGCAAGATCGAGCGCAATGAAGGTGACATCGACAAGGCCTTGGCCGGCGCCGCCAAAGTCATCGAGCGCGAGTACTACATTCCGCATGGCGCGCATGTCGCGATGGAGCCGCCGGCGGCCACGGTGCAGATCAAGGACGGCAAAGCCGAAGTCTGGGCCTGCGTGCAAAGCCCGGGCGGAACGCGCGGGGATGTGGCGAAGCAGCTGGGAATGAAGGAAGAAGATGTCACGGTGCACGTGACCTTGCTGGGCGGCGGCTTCGGGCGCAAGTCGAAGTGCGACTTTGCCCTGGAAGCGGCCATCCTGTCCAAGTCATTGGGTGGAACTCCCGTCAAAGTGGTGTGGACGCGCGAGGATGACATCCAGCACGGCTTCTATCACAGCGTGTCGTACCAGCACGTCACTGCCGGCCTCGACAAGAACAACAAGGTCGTGGCATGGCGTCAGCGCAGCGTCTCGCCGTCGTTGATGTCCAACTTCATGCCGGACCCGAAGCGCGAAAGCGCTCTGGAGCTGGGCCTGGGGCTCATCGACACGCCCTTCAACGTGCCCAACCTGAGGCTGGAAACCGGCGAAGCTGTAGCGCAGACCCGCATCGGCTGGTTCCGTTCGGTCAACAACATTCCGCACGCGTTCGCCATGCAGTCCATGGTGGCGGAACTTGCGGCCGAGCTGGGCAAGGATCCGAAGGACTTCTTGCTGGAGATGATCGGGCCGCCGCGCATCGTCGATCCGCGCAAGACGGTGACGAGCGAGCTGTGGAACTACGGCGATCCGTGGGACACCTATCCGGTCGACACCGCCCGCACGCGTCGTGTGGTCGAGCTCGCCGCCAAAGAGGCGGGATGGGGACGCAAGCTGGCCAAAGGCCATGGCATGGGCATCGCGGTTCAGCGCAGCTTCCTCACCTACGTGGCCACCGTCGTCGAAGTTGCGGTAGACGACAAGGGCAACGTTTCGGTTCCGCGCGTGGATACCGCGATCGACTGCGGTTTTGCGGTCAATCCCGAACGCATCCGCTCGCAGATCGAAGGCGCGGCAGTCATGGGGTTGAGCCTGGCGAAGTTCACGCAGATCACCTTCAAGGACGGCCGGGTGCAGCAGAACAACTTCCACGACTACAAGGTGCTGCGGATCGGCGAGGGTGCGATGGACGTACGCACCCACATCGTGCCTGCCACCATCGATATCCCGTCGAGTGGTGTTGGAGAGCCGGGAGTTCCACCGTTCGCTCCGGCATTCATCAACGCGATATTCGCGGCGACCGGCAAGCGTATCCGCAACCTGCCGCTGGGAGATCAGCTGAGCGCGTAACCGCCAAGCTGCCTCCGGGGAACAACCCGGGGGCGCTCACTCGAGAGCTGAAGGCCCGTTCGGAAACGAGCGGGCCTTTTTTGTACTTGCCCGCTCCGGAGTCTGTGCTGAAAGCGGCACCGGTTCTTGCCACTGCGTGCGTGGAGCACACCGGTGTTCAATACTCTCGGCGCTACTTCGGCACCCCATTGCGCTAGACTTGTGCCCTGCATGAGGTGACTACAGGTACTGAGTTTCGCCAGACCCCGCCAGGCCGTGGCGGGCGCGGTTACCGGGTTCCGCAGGAGCATCCTGACTTCGAATGACTGAAGAACATGCCGTAATGGTGGTTCGGCTCCTGGCCGCGGTCCTCGTGGGAGGGGTGATCGGATTCGAGCGCAGCTTTCACGGCAGACCGGCCGGCTTTCGGACACACACGCTGGTGTGTCTGGCATCTACTGTCCTGATGCTGGTCACGGTCTACGAATGGCAGTGGATGCCGAGCCACAGCGCCGAGAACATTCGCATGGACCCGACGCGCATGGCCCAGGGCATCATGACCGGGATCGGCTTTCTCGGCGCGGGCGTGATCTTCAAGGAGGGCCTGTCGGTCCGCGGGCTGACCACCGCGGCATCCGTCTGGATCACCGCGGCGCTCGGGATCCTGATCGGGATCGGGTTCTACTTCCCGGCGGCGGTTACCGCGCTGCTGGTCGTCTTCACCTTGTCGGCCTTCCGCTGGATCGAAGCCAGGACACCGACGCTGGTCTACGCTCGACTGGACCTGACGTTCCGCCGGGACGCGACGAAGGACGAAGCCACCCTGCGCCAGGAACTGAGCGCGCACGGATTCACCGTGGCCCAGTTGAGTTATCGACTGGCGGAAAACGGCGCACAGTTCGAGTACCGGATGATGATCCGCACGATGCATGCGGCCGATATCGGAAGACTGGCTCGGACACTGCTGGCAGAGCCGACGCTGCTGGGTTTTCGCATATCCCCGGCGGGCGATTGACCGGCAAAGTGATCAGACGCCGCTTACGTCTTTCGCAGACGCAGATCGAGAATCACCGATCTTACTGGCCGAACACCACGATCGTTGCACTGCCCGGGAGAGGAATCGATCCGCCGCTATTGCCTGACGCAACCGCGACGTATTGCTTGCCTTTTCTTTCGTAGGTGACGACGCCGCCGGCGATCGGTCCGCCGGTATTGAAGCGGTACAGGGTCTTGCCGCTGCGCGCATCCAGCACCAGAAAATCGCCATTCAGATCGCCGGTGAACAGCACGTCGCCGGCGGTGGGCGTCAGAGCCGCGTACATGGGCGTGGGCCATTTGATGCGCCAGCGCATCTTGCCGGTTTTCGGATCGACGGCGTTGATCCAGCCATAGGCCTTCGCGATCGGATCGTTGGTGCCCCAGCCGTTGGCGAGTCCTGTATACGGCACCGTCGCGACCCACTCCGGGTCGGGCCCCAGCTTGAACACCGTGCACCAGTCGATGGCGTTGACGTACAAGAGATCGGATTTCGGACTGTAGGCGGGGCCGTTCCACTGCACGCCGGCCACCGGGCACACGCGCACACCCTCGGGCGTCAGCGGGACCTCGTGGTTGAGCTGTGTGGTGACCGGAAGCTTGAACACGAGCGCGCCGTCTTGCCGGTTGACGACGTGCAGCACCCCTTCCTTTCCAGCGGTCGCCACCAGCTTCTGCCCGTTGGAGTCGAACAGCGAAACCACGGTCGCATCCCAGTCGTGATCGTCGTTGGGGCGCAGCTGATACCACCATTTCAGCTTGCCGGTCCGCGCGTTGATCGCGACCACGGAGATGGTGAAGAGGTTGGCGCCGGGCCGCATCCTGCTGTTGTAATCCGGTCCGGGATTGCCCACCGGGACGAACAAGGTGCCGGTCTCCCGGTCGAGCGCGTAAGTCACCCAGGCAGCACCCCCGCCACGCAGGGCGGTGCCCGGCTGCTCCCACGTGTCGGCGCCGGTTTCGCTGCCGGTTGGCGTCAGATCGAAGCGCCAGACCGGGGAACCGTCCCTGGCCTTGAAGGCCATCATGCCGCCGCGAATGCCCCAGTCGCCGCCGGCTTTGCCGATGAAGACGAGGTCGTTCCATACGATGGGCGCGGCGCCCACACCTTCGCCGATGCTGGGATCGACGATCTGGCGCACCCAGAGCACGGCACCGGTCTTGGCGTCCAGCGCATACAGGAACCCGTCCTGTGTGCCGCGGATGACGCGGCCCCTGGCGATCGCGACCCCCTTGTTGGTCGCATTCATCTCCGGTGCCTGTGCCACGTGCTGGTGGCTCCACAGCTTCTTGCATGTGGTTGCGTCGATCGCATAGGTGCCGAGGTGGGTAGTGGCATACAGAATGCCGTCATACACGACCGGGCCGGTAGAAAACGTACCGAGTTCACCGAGCTGGAACATGCACACTGGCCGCATGTTCTTGGCGTTGCTTGCATTGATCCGCTGCAGCAACGAGTAGCGCGCGCCGCGATAGCCCTTGTTGTACATCAGCCAGTTGGTGGTGGAGGAATCGGCTGCGTCGAGCTCGCTCTGGCTGGGCTTCGAGCTGGTCGGCTGCTTGAGCGTGCCGATCAACTCGCCAAGCTTGGCTGGCGGCCCGGCAGCGGCGGCCGCAGCGGTGGGCGTGGCCGCGTCCGACAGGGCGAGCACGCGATCCATTGGCGAGCGCGGTGTGAACTTCTCGTTGCCGGTGGGGAGCCCGCTCTGCGCAAGGATGTAGGCCACGATGTCGGCGTACTCCTGCCCTTTCAGCGAGTCCGCATTGCCGAGCGGCATCTGCTGATGCACGTAGGTGTACAGATCCCGCAGCGTCTTCCCGCTCCATTGGAGGTTGAACACCCGGCCCTTGAGCGCAGGCGCGCCCGTGCCCTGCAGCTGGGCGCCGTGGCAAGTGGAGCACCTCTGGGAATACTCCCAACTACCTTGGGCCACCTGGTCCGGGGTGAACCACCCGGTGCCATCGGCCAGCGCAAGGTGGGCTGCGCCAAGAGACAGTGAGACCGCGGCGACAGCAAGCACCCGTTTCATCTGCATCCAGGTTGCAGGCATCGTAGCTTCCTATGCTGGTGGGGCCGGCAGGAAATATGACCGCATGGCCGAGGGGATTGCGGCAGTACAGCATAGCGTAAATCCCAGGATTGGGCGGCGTCGAGCCGATCCCAACCGCGTTCAATCGCCGAGTTGGGAGCTCGATCACTGAATTCAGCGGAGAAAAGAAAGACGGCGGGTCTCTTGGACCCGCCGCGCAAAACCCCAGCGTCTTGTCACGGGCGCCAGGGGGGAAGGCCAGGAAGGGCTGATCCCTTGCGCCACGGCGAGGGTGGAGGCTCGACAGTTGGCCAAGTCCAAACTCGGCGACGCACCGATCGGAGCATCGCGTTCCCGAGTTGCTGCAAGATTTCATTGCCGATCTCTGTATTACATCCTGTAACTCACCTGTCATTGGGATCGCGCTCAGGGATGCTGTAATTGCGACGCGGCGTGTCGCGGTTGGCGACGTCACACGCAAAGCGCGTGATGCAAGCCAATGACGCGCGCATTGCGCGATGGAAATGCAAGTCGATTCGTGTTTCGCTAGAAGAAAGCAACCAACTCAGAGGAGAACCAATCATGGAGAGAAGCAGACGCAACTTTCTGACCGCCGCAGCCGCCACCACCGCTGCGGTCGCGACAGATGCTTTCGCGCTGGACAAATGGGGCAGGGACCGCGACTGGACCGGCCAGGTGAGCGTCACTTACCCCGAGCCCGCGTGGGAAGTGATGGACAAGCGCTTCAGCGCACGGCAGGGCAACGCGACGCTGCAGCGCATCTGGCACGGGATGGGGCCGGAAGCGTCGCTCTGGCACGAAGGCCCGTGCTGGATGGGGGACTGGGGCTGCTTCCTGTGGAGCGACATTCCCAACCATCGCGTCATGCGCTGGACCGAAGATGATGGCCACGTGAGCGTGTTCCAGACCGAGTCCGGCTATTCGAATGGTCACACGCGCGATCGCGAAGGCCGGCTCATCGCTTGCGAGCACGACACGCGCCGGGTGCGCCGACGCGAGCACGACGGCACGTGGATCGTCTTGATGGACAGCTTCAACGGCAAGAAGCTCAATGCGCCCAACGATGTTGTGGTCGCAAACGATGGCGCGGTCTGGTTCACCGATCCAGGCTACGGCATCCTCGGCCCATACGAAGGGCACAAAGCGGAGTTCGAGCTGCCCACCAACGTATACCGCCTCGATCCGCGCACCGGCAAGGCGACCGTGGTGTTCGACGGCATGCGCCGCCCGAACGGCCTGTGCTTCTCGCCGGACGAGAAGAAGCTCTACATCGTGGATACCGCGGCAACCGATGGTCCGCAGTATCCCGCCAATATCGTGGTGTTCGACGTCGTGAACAATGGCACTGGCTTGAGCGGCGGCAAGCAGTTTGCGGACTTCAAGCCTGGCTTCACGGACGGCGTGCGCTGCGACACGGACGGCAACGTGTGGGCGAGCTGGGGCTGGGGCGGCGTCGACACCAACGGCGTGCGGGTCCACGCGCCCAACGGTGATCTGCTCGCCTTCTTGCATACCCCCGAAGTCATTTCGAACTTGGTGTTCGGCGGCACCAAGCGCAATCGGTTGTTCATGACTGGCAGCACGTCCGTCTACGCGCTCTATGTGAACGCGGTGGGTGCGGCGTTGACCTGAAGCCAGACGGCGTTTGTCAGGACAAGCCCGCCTGCCCAGACGGCATGCGGGCTTTTCTTCGTCGAACCGTTTCGATCTTCGCAGCCGAGTTGGAGCAGCGCACAGCGTGCCCGCCGGGGTTACGAATCAGTAATCAAGCGCTAGCCAATGAAATGCTCGCGTAACCGGATTGCCCAAGACTACGCGCTTCCGTTGCCGCAAGCGGCCCGAAAATTTCGTCGGCTACCCCCTGGTGTTTTGCGACGCCAGGTTCGACGGCGAGTCCCAAGCGACTCGCCGTTTTTTTGAGTGACTCAAGCTGCCGCTCGCACGTACTCGGGTTACAAACCTGTAACTTGCCTCGACAACCCGAAATCTCCCCGCAATGTTGCTTTGAAAGACTACGTCGGCATAGCGGGCGGCCGGCGACTCGACGCGTCCGCTGTGAACGCGTCCCTGCAGGACCGCATCCAAGAAGAGAGGAGATATCGGCATGAGCACTAGTGCGAGAAGAACAATCAGGCTGAAGGTGGCAGGAGCATTGGCAGCACTCGGGTTGACCGGCGCGATGATGGCGGGCAGCGCTCAGGCTGATTCAAATTGCTCCGTATGGCTGGTCGAGAACAGCCGGTTCATGAATGTGCCGTTCGGAGCGTTCATGCCCGATCGCACGTTCGTACCCGGCAGCACCGACCCGATGAACAACGTCAACCTGATCGACATCCCGGTCAACGTCGGCGTGATCAAGTGCGGCAAGGAGCTGATCCTCTACGACAGCGGCTGGAATCAGACCGACTATCACAAGATGACAGGCACGGAACACTGGTCACCGCTGTCGAAGCAGATCGAGCAGATCGGCTTCAAGGCCAGCCAGGTCAGCAAGATCGTCATCGGCCATGGCCACTGGGACCATGCCGGCAGCCTGGATGAATTCCCGAACGCGGTCTTGTACGTGCAGCGCGAAGAGTTGAAGGGGATCGAATGGGCGCTCAACTATCCCAATCCGCACATCAGTGCGGTGAACGACTCCCCGGGAGGCTGCATGCGCACGCCCGCGTGCGGCTACCCGGTCAAGACGCTCAACGCGATCTACGGCAAGGTGCTGAGCGGCAAAGCGATGATCGTCGACGGCGAGTACGAGGTCCTGCCTGGCGTGAAGATCCATCCCGCGTTCCGAGCGCATACGGCCGGCTCGCAGTTGCTGGAGGTGCCGACTGCCATCGGTAAGCTGGTCTTCGGCAGCGATGCGTATTCGTCCTGGGAGGGTATTCGCGATTGGATGATCGCCAACCCACAGCAGACGGATACCGTGCAGCAGTTTCTTGCCTACGAGAAGTGCTACAAGATCACCGGTGGCTATCAGAACTGCGTGTGCGCGCACGATCCGTGGTCTTACACGGACAAGTACCCTCTGACCAAGAATGCCTGGGTCGGAATGAATGGGGCCCGGCTGGCTGAAATTACCCTGGCGGCGGGCGAGTCTTCCCGCAAGCCGAAGTAAGGAGAGCGGTTCGCACCAGCCGCGAGGGCTCGGGGAACCGATTCCTCGCGGTTTCTATTTCAGGGTTCAGCGCACGACTGCGCCGCAGCAGTGCGCGTGCCATTGCCTCTGCCAGCTGCCTGAAGTCGAGCGGTTTGGTGAGGATCTGGTCGACGCCGGCGGAGAGCGCTTCCTGGGTCAGCAGAGGACCGGTGTATCCGCTGACGAGGACAATCGGGATATCGGGAACGGTCTCGCGCAGATGCCTCGCCAGCTCTATCCCGGTCGTGCCGGGCATGAGGTGATCGATGACCACTGCGTCGAACCGCGCCGGATCAGCGTGGAATTCCGCCAGAGCGTCGCCTGCGCGTGAGAACCCGGCCGGCTCGTAACCTAGCGCTGCGAGCATTTCCTCGGCCAGAAGCATGAGCGCCTTTTCGTCTTCCACCAGCAGGATGCGCTCTCCAGCCCCGCGCGGGAGCGGGATCTCCGCCTCGGCCTTCTCCAGCGCAGGCGCGTCCGAGCGCGGGAGATAGAGGTCGAAGACGCTGCCCGCTGCCGGCCGGCTCGTCACGTCGATGGCGCCACCGAGCTCGGCGACGATGCCATGCACCAGTGCGAGCCCCAACCCGGTCCCGCTGCCCGGCTCCCGTGTGGTGAAGAACGGCTCGAAGATGCGCTCGACCACAGCGTGCTCCATGCCGCAGCCATTGTCCTCCACGGTAAGGCGCACGTAGCGGCCAGCCGGAAGCAGCCCGTGCGACAACTCACGGTCCGCCGCCGTGTCCACGGTGTCCAGGATCACATTGAGGACGCCTCCCGAGCGCATGGCGTGAATGGCATTGGTGCACAGGTTCATGACCAGCTGGTGGATCTGGGTCGGGTGGCCGATCACGGTCGACTTTCTGGCGCCCAATTGGCTGCTGCAGCTCGATAGCGGCCGGCAGCGACGCTCGCACCAGATCCAGGGTTTCCTCTACGACTGTGCACACACCCACCACGCCGCGCTTGCCACGGGTGCTGCGGCTGTAGTTCAAGATCTGATCGACCAGCGCCTTGGCGCGCTGCGCAGCAGTCAAGACGTTGCCCAGATAGCGCTTGAGCGCGCCGCCTTCGGGCGAAGCGTTGTGCGCCATGTCGCCGTAGCCGAGGATGGCACCCAGGATGTTGTTGAAGTCGTGGGCGATCCCGCCTGCCATGGTCCCGATCGCCTCCAGCTTCTCCGCCTGGCGCAGGCGCGACTCGAGCTTGCCGCGCTCGGCCTCCGCCAGCTTGTGCTCGGTAATGTCGCGATAGATGGCATAGCTCGCGATCTGGCCGGTTGGCGTCACGATCGGCGCACCCAGGACCGACACGTGCAACCGCCTGCCGTCCTTGCCTTGCCGCTCGGTCTCTGTGGCTGTATGACGGCCGGCGCCTACGGCGCGCGCAAGCCGGCTCGCCTCCTGCCCGAGGTCCTCCGGCACGATGAGCTCGTCCAGCGTGCGGCCATGAGCTTCCGCCGCCGCATAGCCGAACATTCGAGTGAACTCGCGGTTGACGCGGATCACGCGCTGCCGCAGGTCGACCATGACGATGGCTTCGGGTGCGCTCTCGAACAGCTCGTCGAGCAGCGCTGTCTGCACGCGCAGACGTGCTTCGGCCTGCTCGCGCCGGCGCAGTTGACGCAGCACCAGCCACATCAGCGACAGCACGCTCAGGCACAACAGGGTGGTCCGAACGGCGCTGTGGAAGGTCTGGATATTCCAGGGTTCCAGCACCGCGGCCCGGTCAACCGCGACGCTGACGACCAGTGGGAGGCCTGCCACGACCTGCACTGCGTGGATCGTCGCGCGCCCCTCGACGGGTGTGTGCAGGATCGTGGTCCTGCTTTCGGTGGCGGTTAGCAGTTCTCGAAGCGGAGACTGGTCGGCGAAAGATCGACCGATATCGCCGGCGTTGCCCGGGTAGCGCGCCAGCAACGCCCCATCGCGCCGTAACAGCGACGCGACGCTGCCTGGACCGAGGTCGACGGCAGCATAGGAGCGGCGGAAGTAGTCGAGATCGAGATAGGCGAGGGCCTCGCCGCGGAACTGCTTGCCTGGGCCACCTATGCGCCGGCTGAGCGCGACGGTCCAGACCGTATCGCCGGGCAGGCGGAAGGCTCCGGAGACAGCCAGCCCCGAGGACGAGTCGTAGCGACCGGGTCCGAGAGCGTCCGGCGCGGTCAGCGGCGTCGACCCTGCTAGGGAGTGAGTAGCGCTTGCGGCGATCTTCCCGTCCGCACCGACCAGGATGAGGTCCAGGATTTGCGGCGTGGCCAGCAGGCGCTCATGCAGGCGCTTGCGCAGCTCTTCGCTCCGTTGCTCCTTCCCGGGCGACTGGGGCAGTTGCAGGTCGCTTGCGGTGTCGCGCAGGACCACGTCCACCACTTGCAGGGAACTGGCAGTCTGCTCGGATAGCGCGCGCGCCAGACTGGCGAAGCGCTGCTCGGCGGTCTCGAGGACAATGTCGCGCCTGCGCAGCACGTCGTAGACCTGGAAAGCGGCCATGGCGGCGACCAGCAGCCAGCCCATCGCCCACAGCGCAGCGTGAACGCCCGGTCTGCGTGGATGCTCAGTGGCGCTGGAGCTCGCCGGCGACGGGTGGTCGTCTGCCACGGTTTGCAACGAGACCACAGACGACCACACGGTGCGCAGCGACACGGCGGGCTACGCTTTACTTCGTGTCGACCACTGCTCGGACCAGATCCAGCAGGTCCTGGCGGGCGAAGGGTTTGGCCAGCACTTTGCGGGCACCCTGCTTCACTGCCGTTTCCGGCGTGAGACCGAGGCCGGAATTGAACTGGGCCGACATGGCAATGATCGGCAGCGCCGGGAACTCACGACGCACGACCGCGAGCGTTTCCGCGCCATTGAGGCAGGGCATCTGCATGTCGGTGATCAACAGGCCGGCCGGCTCCGTGCGCAGCATGGCGAGGGCGGCCACCCCATGTTCCGCCTGGCGCACGCTATAGCCGGCCTGTGTCAGCCATTCGGCGACCAGGCTGCGGATCAGGACATCATCGTCTACCACCAGGACGTCGTTCACGCGTGTGTGAAGCCAAGGGTTGGAAGTATTGAATGCGGCGGCAGTTGCCGGAGGATTTCTCGCGGTCTTCCCGTATTACAAACTGAAACGTTGCCGTGCAAGCATATCGCTATACTAAAGGCGAGTGGCGGCCGCATGCGCGCGTCTGGCCGCAACTGAACCGCTACGGGCGCGATCTACCTTCATGAGCGTTGCACCACACATTCTGGTCGTGGACGACGATGCCGACATGCGCCGGCTGGTCTCCGACTACCTGGGCGAGTTCGGTCTGCGCGTGTCCTGCGCACTGGACGGGCAGGGCATGCGCCGGCAGCTGGCGGAGAACGTGGTGGATCTGGTTCTGCTCGACCTCAAGCTTCCCATCGAAGATGGCATGACCATCGCGCGCGAACTGCGGCAGCGCTCCAGCATTCCCATCATCATGGTCACCGGCTGCAAGGACGACGTGGACCGGATCATGGGGCTCGAGCTGGGGGCAGACGATTATCTGACCAAGCCTTTCAATCCGCGCGAGCTGCTGGCGCGCATCCGTACCGTCTTGCGCCGCGCTCAATCCTATCCCGTCGCCCGGTCCGAAGGCGAGCTGCTGCGGGCGTTCCGTTTCGCGGGCTGGGAGCTCGATCTGCGCACCCGGCGCCTGACCTCGACCGTCGGCGAACGGGTCGAGCTCACGCATGCCGAGTTTGCTTTGCTCAACGCCTTCCTGGGTACGCCGCAGCGTATCCTGAGCCGCGATCAGCTGCTCGAGTTGAGCCGCGGCTACGACGACGACATCTTCGACCGCAGCATCGACGTGCAGATCCTGCGGCTGCGCCGCAAGATCGAGAGCGACCCCAGCCGCCCCGAACTGATCAAGACCGAGCGCGGCGCCGGTTATTTCTTCAGCGCCAAGGTGGACGCGGTCGTCTGATCGCTCGCTGCGCGCGGGCAGATCAGCGGGGATCTGCCGCGCGACCGGAAAGGAACGCTTCCAAGCTCGCGGCCAGTCTTTCCGGCTGGTCGTGGTGCAGCATGTGTCCGGCGTCGGGGATGGTGTGCTCGGCGAGGCTGGCGAAGGCGGCGCGCCGCTCCTCCATGTCGGCCGGGTTGTCCTTCAGCCACTGGCGCATCCACTCGCCGTCGCCCCAGACCCACAGCACCGGCGCGTCGATCCGCCGCCAGCAGGCGAGCGCCTCGTCGAGGCGGTACAGCACCGGGTTGACCATCTTGTGCGCCGGGTCGCTGGTGAGGACCACTTCGCCGGAGTCGAGGCGCTTCGCCCAGTGCGGCGCGAGAAAGCGCGCCTTCTCTCGCGCGACAGCCGCGCGGTTGTTCTTCATCAACCGTTCCTCGACCTCTTCGAACGAGGCGTACGGCTTGAAGCGCGGGCGGGTCGGCGATCTCGTCGAGCCATTTCTCGTAGCGGCTGGGCGCGCCGCTGGCGGACCGTGCGCGGCAGGCCGAAGCCCTCCAGCAGCGCCAGCCTGCGAAACGCGCTCAGGCCGCACGCCAGCATACAGCCCGGCCACGTTGCCGCCCATGCTGTGGCCCACCAGGTTCACCGGCTCATCGGGCGACAGCTGCTGCAGCAGCACATCGAGGTCCCCGATGTAGTCCGGGAACCAGTAGCCTTCGGCGGCCCACTCGGACAGCCCGAAGCCGCGCCAGTCCGGAGCGATCACGTACCAGTCGCGCGCAAGGCATCGACCAGAAACTGGAAGGACGCCGACACGTCCATCCAGCCGTGCAACAGCACACAGTTTGGGGTCGGCCTCGTCGCCCCACGTGCGCACGTGGTAGCGCAGTCCGCGGACGTGGAGGATGTGCGACTGGCTTGGTTTCATTCGCTCCTCGACGTGAACCGCAGGGACTTCGACTGGCTCACTCCTGCCCCATCGGCGGCTCGACCTCGCGATGCTTGCGGATCATGTCCCACGAAACGATCGCCAGCGCTGCGCCGACCAGCACCATGCCGGTCAGCTCGGCGGCGTCGGGCGCTCGCCGAGCTGCAGCGCCGAGCCGGCTATCGCGATGACCGGAATGCCGAGCGAGGTCATGCTCGTGACGCCGCGGGCAAGCCGCTTGAGCACGTAGAACCAGGCCATCCATCCGCCCGCCGTGCCGACGATGCCCAGCAACGAGTGAGGCCGATGAACTCCGGTGTCCACTCGATCGGCCGCGTGTGCGTGGCTGCGCGCAATCGGCCACCATCACGACCAGACCGAGCACCATCTGCCAGAACGTGAAGTTGAACACGTCGACTCGGTGCGGTTGTGCAAGCGCTTGGACACCACCACACCCAGTGCCCAGCATACGCCGGCCAGCACCGCCAGCACCTTTGCCAGCAGCGACGCGCGCAGTCCCCAGGGCTCCAGGATCAAGACCAAGCCCACAGCGGCGAGCGCACCGCCAGCCAGCTCCAGCCCTCGATGCGCTCGCCCAGCAGGGCCACGCGAACACCAGCACCCAGAACGGCATGGTGAACACCAGGACGGACGTCTTGCCCGGCTCGCCCTGCGACAGCGCCCAATTGTTCAGCATCAGGAACAACGCGGTCTGGACCACGCCGACGAATAACGCCTCCTTGAAGTGCGTCGGCTTAATGGGACGGCCGCGACCAGAGCAGAGCCGGGAACAGCGTTGCCGTCGCCAGTGCGATGCGAAGAGTCGCGAAATCCAGCGGCCCGCAGTAGCCAGCGCCATCTTGGACAGCACCCAGGCATAGCCCCACACCGAAACCAGTACCACCATGACGATGGCGGCCTTGCCGCGGCCGCGGATCTGTCGCGCATCGCTCATGGGCACGACTGCGCGCGCTGGGTGACTCAGGGCGCAACGCCGCTCGCGCGACGCGCTAGTGCATCTGCATATGCGGCAGCATTATAGCCTCACGCCGAGGCGACAGCCTCGGAATCCCGCGCTGACGGGCATCTCCGAGGCGTGTGCCCGGAACAGCCGATGGCGCGGGCGATTGCGCGGGATCATCCAAAGAACTTCGCGCCGTCGTAGAATTCGCGCATGGCATCCGCGCAGTTCATCCACCTTCGCCTGCACAGCGAGTATTCGATCTCCGACGGTATCGTGCGCCTCGACGATGCCGTGGCGCGTGCGGTCGAGGACGCGCATGCCGGCCTGGCGCTGACCGACATCGGCAACGTCTTCGGCCTGGTCAAGTTCTATCAGGCCGCGCGCGCCAAGGGCCTCAAGCCCATCGTCGGCTGCGACCTGTGGATCACCAACGAGCAGGACCGCGACAAGCCGCTATCGCCTGCTGCTGCTCTGTCAGAGCCGCGCCGGCTACTTGCGACTGTGCGAGCTGCTGTCGCGCGCCTATCGCAGCAATCAGCATCGCGGCCGTGCCGAGGTGGACAAAGCCTGGTTCGCGCGAGCTCGGGTACGGACGGGCTGATCGCGCTGTCCGGCGCGCGCACGGCGATGTCGGTCATGCCCTGCTGGCCGACAACCAGGCGAGGCGAACGCAGCTCGCGCAGTCGTGGGCCGCACTGTTTCCGGGTCGCTTCTACATCGAGCTGCAGCGTACCGGGCAACGCCGAGCAGGATGCGCCACGTGCAGCGCGCGGTGCGTCTGGCGGCGCGCCTCAAGCTTGCCGGTGGTGGCGACGCACCCGGTGCAGTTCCTCGCACCGGAGGAGTTCAAGGCGCACGAGGCGCGCGTGTGCATCAGCCAGGGCTACGTGCTGGCGGACCAGCGCCGTCCGCGACTGTTCACGCCGGAGCAATACTTCAAGACCCAGGCGGAGATGGCCGAGCTGTTCGCCGATCTTCCGGCGGCGCTGGCCAACAGCGTGGAGATCGCCAAGCGCTGCAGCTTCGAGTTGGAACTGGGCAAGAGCAAGCTGCCTCCGTTTCCCACGCCGGACTGGATTCCGGCCTGGACGACTATCTGCGCAGCCAGGCTTTGACCGGGCTCGGAGCGCCGCCTCGTGGAACTCTATCCCGACGCGCAGGAGCGCGCGCGCGCAGGCGCCGCGCTATCGGGAACGTCTCGAACTCGAGATCGGCACCATCATCAACATGGGATTCCCGGGCTACTTCCTGATCGTGGCCGACTTCATCAACTGGGCCAAGCGCAACGGCGTCCCGGTGGGGCCCGGCCGCGGCTCGGGCGCCGGCTCGCTGGTCGCCTACAGCCTGGGGATCACCGATCTCGATCCGCTGCGCTACGACCTGCTGTTCGAACGCTTCCTCAATCCCGAGCGCGTGTCCATGCCGGACTTCGACGTCGACTTCTGTCAGGACGGACGCGATCGCGTCATCGAGTACGTGCGCAAGAAGTACGGCAGGCGACAGCGTGTCGCAGATCGCCACCTTCGGCACCATGGCGGCCAAAGCGGTGGTGCGCGACGTGGGGCGCGTGCTCGACATGCCTTACAACTTCTGCGACCAGCTCGCCAAGCTCATCCCGTTTCAGCCGGGCAAGCTCATCACGCTGAACATGGCGCGGGAGATGGAGCCGCTGCTCGCCGAGCGCGAGCGCAAGGAGGAGGAAGTGCGCGAGTCTGCTCGAGCTGGCCGAGCGACTCGAGGGCATGACTCGCAACGTCGGCATGCATGCCGGTGGCGTGCTGATCGCGCCTGGCAAGCTGACCGATTTCTGCCCGCTGTACAGCGCCGATGGCGCCGACAGCGTCGTGAGTCAGTTCGACAAGGACGACGTGGAAGCGGTCGGCCTGGTCAAGTTCGACTTCCTCGGCTTGACTACGCTCACCGTCCTCGACTGGACCGTCCGGTTCATCCGCAAGCGGCTCGAGCCGGCGAGCAGCCGTTCGATCTCGAGAAGATCCCGCTGGACGATCCGGCGGCGTACCGGATCTTCGCCAGCGCCAATACGACCGCCGTGTTCCAGTTCGAATCGCGTGGCATGCGCGACCTGCTCAAGCGAGCCAGGCCCGATCGCTTCGAGGACATCATCGCCCTGGTGGCGCTGTATCGCCCGGGGCCGATGGAGCTGATTCCGGAATTCATCGAGCGCAAGCACGGCAGGCAGCGCGTCCACTATCTCGATCCGCGGCTCGAGCCGATCCTGAGCCCGACCTACGGCATCATGGTGTACCAGGAGCAGGTGATGCAGATCGCCCAGGTGATCGGCGGCTACACGCTGGGCGGCGCCGACCTGCTGCGCCGGGCCATGGGCAAGAAGAAGCCGGAGGAGATGGCCCTGCAGCGCGACATCTTCGTCGCCGGTGCCGAGAAGAACGGCGTTCCGCGGGACAAGGGCACGCAGTTGTTCGACCTGATGGAGAAGTTCGCCGGTTACGGCTTCAACAAGTCGCACGCCGCGGCCTATGCGCTGGTGGCCTATCAGACCGCATACATGAAGGCGCACCATCCGGCCGCATTCATGGCGGCCAACTTGTCCGCCGTGATGGACGACACCGACAAGGTGCACCAGTTCTACGAGGACGCGGTTGACAATGGCCTCGAGGTGCTGCCGCCCGACATCAACGCTTCGGAGTACCGCTTCGTTCCGGTGAGCGAGAAGGAGATCCGCTACGGACTAGGCGCGATCAAGGGCACCGGGGAGTCGGCCATCGCGGCGATCCTGAAGGCGCGTGAGGAGGGCGGCCCGTTTCCGCGACCTGTTCGACTTCTGCCGGCGGGTGGACAAGCGCATCGTCAACCGCCGGGTGCTCGAGTCGCTGATTCGCGCCGGCGCCTTCGACAGCATCGACGATCACCGGCACCGCCTTCTGGCCTCGGCCGGCATCGCTATCGAAGGCGCGGAGCAGGCCAGCCGCGCGGCCGCGCAGAACAGCTTGTTCGGCGGGGATTCGGGCGTAGCCGAAGCCGGCCTGGAACTGGTGCAAAAGCCGCGCTGGACCGAGAGGGAGCGTCTGCTGGAGGAAAAGCAGGCGCTCGGGTTCTACCTGAGCGGTCATCCCTTCTCCAGCTACGCCCAGGAAGTGGCGCCGCTCGTGCGCACGCGTCTAGCAGCCGTTACACCGCAAAACCAAAGTGTCACCGTGGCCGGCGTGATCAATGCGCTGCGGATGCAGCAGAGCCGGCGCGGCCGCATGGCGGTGGTGCAGCTGGACGACGGCACCGCCCGCGTCGAAGTGACGGTCTATAACGAGCTGTTCGAGGCCAGCCGCAACCTGCTGAAGGAAGATCAACTTCTGGTGGTCGAAGGCCGTCCACAGAACGACGAGTTCACCGGCGGCATCCGCATCTCCGCGGACAAGGTGTACGACCTGCAGTCCGCGCGCAGCCGTTTCGCGCGCAGCATGCGATTGGTGTGCAACGGAGCCTCGAGCGGCGCACGCCTGCGCGATCTGCTCTCACCCTACCGGCAAGGCACTTGCCCTGTGTCCATCGTCTACAGCAACGAGGGCGCCGAGTGTCGAATCGATCTCGGCGAGGACTGGCGGGTAAAGCTGGACGACGGTTTGATCCAGTCGCTCGCGGCCTGGTTGAAGCCTGAGAACGTCCAGATTCTCTACTAGCCGTCGCCCGCCGGCCGCCCAGTTGGCCGGCTCGACATCCCGCGCTGCGCTCAAGAGTGCCCGATTTCAGGCCGATAACGCCATGCTGTCTGCGCGACCTGGTCCTTGAGATCTGCAAATCACCGCTTGTCAGTGACGTGCCGCAGATCACGGCACACAAACACTGCACCTCTGTGGGGTATGGCAACGCTGTCGAACAACCGGGGCTTCACCCTCACCGAACTGATCGTCACGTTGATAGTGATCGGAGTTCTGGCGGTCTTCGTCGTGCCTAAGCTCGACGGCATGAGTGCACTGCGCCAGCGCACCGAGTACGACAAAGTTGTCTCCGCGATCGCCTACGCACGCAAGGCGGCGATCGCCAGGCGCCGTTACGTCTGCGTCTCGGTCGCGGGCGCCGCCGTCACACTGACCATCGATTCCAACCCACCGGAATCGACCGCGACACCCTTCGGCGGCCTGTGCCCGTTCTCGACTGCGCTGGACCTGGCTGCGCGCGACAAGGACTGCTCGGCATCCAACCAGACATGCTTGAAATACGCGTCCATGTCTTCGACGCCGAGCACCTTCCAGTTCGACCCTCTTGGGCGCGCCTCGGCGACGGTGAGCATCAGCATGCCGGCTTCTCGCCGATCAAGGTCGAAGGGGAGACGGGCTATGTTCACTGAGTCTCGCGCCTGCGTCCGCAGCAGCGCGGTCTGAGCCTGATCGAGCTGATCATGTTCATCGTCGTGGTCAGCATCGCGCTCGCCGGTGTGCTGACGGCGATCAATATCGGTGTGAGGCGCAGCGCCGACCCGATGGTGCGCATGCAGGCGCTGGCCGCCGCCGAGTCGCTGCTCGAGGAGATCGAGCTGCAGCCCTTTACCTACTGTGACCCTGTCGATCCCGCCGCCTCCACCGCCACCAGCTCGGCGGGCTGCACCACCACTGCCAAGTCGATGGACAACACCGCCAACTGGGGTGTCGGAAAAACGCGCTACGGGCCGATGTTCTTCGACAATGTTGCCGACTACAACGCCTTCACCATGACCGGAACCCTGAACGACGTCTTCCAGCAGTCGAGCTCCCGGCTCTCGGGCTACAACGCTACGGTGAGCATCACGCAGGTCGGCACCGGGTTCGGCCTTGCCAACACCGACGCGCTGCGCGTCGACGTCACCGTCACCGGCGGCGGCAATACCGTCACGGTGACCGGATTTCGCTTCCGGCATTCGCCGAATCTGGCGAACTAGAGCGTGCAGATGAATCGCAGCGCGCATGCGCGCGGGTTTACCTTGGTGGAGGCGATCGCCGTCATCGTCATCACCGGCATCATCGCCAGCATGGTCACCGTGTTCATGCTGAAACCGGTCGCAAGGCTACTTCAGCAGCACTGCCCGGCTCGCCATGGCCGATACCGCGGACACCGCGCTGCGCCGCATCGCGCGAGACGTCCGTCTCGCCCTGCCCAACACCGTGAGGGTCGACGCGACCGGGATGTTTCTCGAGTTCATGCCGATCAAGACCGGCGGCCGCTACGTGCGACAACGACGCCTGCTTCGTCGAGCCCTGGATGCACGAGCCTCTCCACCATGGGCGACATGCTCGAGCAACGTTCAGATCGTCGCCGGCTCGGACCTGGTCTCGATCTACAGTCAGTACAACAACAGCGGCACCGTCAACGATTGCAGCTTGTCGACCATCGGGCTGTTCAGCGCGTATTGCGGGAGCGGAGTCGTTACCCTCGCCTCGGCCACCGGCGCGGGTCATCCAGCAATACGCTGGGGTTCGCGCTTACGCGTGTTCGTGCCACCGGGCGGCTCGCCTACGCGCAGGGTTTTTATCATTTCGGCCTCGCCCGTCACCTATGCCTGCGACGCGGCGACCGCCACCCTGTGGCGCATTTCCGGGTATGCGCCGGCAGCCCGTGCAGCCGATCAGCCTGGTCGCGGCCCCCGCTGCTTGACGCTACCAGACCAACCTCCAGAGGGTGCCGCTCGCCGACCAACGTCACCTGTCCAACCATCGCGACCGGCGCGCCTCCCCGCTTTTCCTACGCCAGCGGCGCCTCGGAGCGCTACAGCCTGCTGTCGGCATGGATCACGCTTACCAAGCAGCGGTGAGACGATCAGCCTGCTGCACCAGATCCATGTCGACAATACGCCGTAGACGAGCCGACCACGGCTTTGCCCTGGCCAGCGCCATCTTCATCCTGGTGGTTCTGGCCGCGCTGGCGGTCGGCATCACTTTGCTGACAACGCAGTCGGAAATCGGGCTCGCCCGCGATCTGCTCGGGTCGCGCGCCTATCAGGCCGCCCGGGCGGACTCGACTGGGGCGCCTACCGCGTGCTCGATCCGCTCAACACCACCGCCACTTCCGGCGCCGCTGCGTTGCCGAACTGTCCGGGCGCTGCGAGCAGTACGTTGTCCGACCGCTGCCGCCCCGCTCGTCGAGCGGTATTGCCGGCCGGCCCGTTCGCATCGACTGTGCTCGCCGGACACACCGTCACGCTGCAGTGCTCGTGCGCCGATTTCACCGAAGCGGGCCGCAACATCCGCGTGTTTCAGCTCAAATCGACTGCCACGTACGGAGCTGGTCTGGGCGCCGTAGAGCGCCAGGTCTCCGCCCGGGTTGCCTACTGCCGCGACCCCAACGGCAACCCCGCGAACCAGCCTCCCTACGGGTGCAGTTGATGCGCGTCAGGATTCTCGTTGCGTTGCTGCTGTCCCTCGCCGCGACCGTCGGCGTTCGGGGCCACGTGCACCTCGACCGGCGACGGCAATTGGGGCACGGCGGGTCTTTGGAGCTGTGGAATCGTTCCCACCGCAGCGGACGATGTAGTCGATCGACAACGGGGACGACGTTGCGGTGGATGTCACCGGTGCGGTGGCAAGATCGGTGACGTTCAATGGCGCCGCTGCGAACAACATGTCGTTGACGATCAACACCGGTCGTTCAGTTGACCGTCTCTCAGAACGTAACCTTCACCGCGTCTACGTCGACCAACCGGATTCGAAACATCAGCGTTCAGGCGAACGCCCAGCTTGTCATCGGCGGCAACCTGGCGATGAACACGGGCGCCGTGACCGGTAGTCAGCTCGGGCTCACCATTGCAAACAGCGCTACGAGCCTGGTGCAGATCGGAGGCTCCGTCACATTTTCGGGGACCGTTGCGCCGTCCATCGTGTTCTCCGGAGTGCGGAAACCTGACGGTTGCGGGAAATTTCCCCAGCGGGATCACCTTCACACGGGGCACCGGTACGCTCACCTTCAACGGCACCGGTGCCCAGACGATGGGCGCGTACACCTATGCGAACGTGATCATCGGCAAGAGCGGCGGCACCGTCACCGCGGCGGCAGCCGTCACGACCACGACCTTGACCTTTGCCGCAAGCAATGCCGGTTCTCTCAGCACGGCGGGAACCCTCACCGCCACCGCGTTGACTTTCGGTGCGAACAACACGGGTTCCCTTGCCGCAGCGGGGAATGTCACGGCCACGTCCTTAGCCTTCGCCGCCGGCAACACCGGCCTCGTGTCCATGAGCGGCACGAACACGCTGTCCATATCGACGAGCTGCGTGACAGCGGTCACCCGCAGCGGCGGTGGGCACGTGATCGGTAACCTCGAATACACTTTTCCTGCCGGCACGCCGACCTGCACCTACTACGTAGGCGATGCCACCAACTACACGCCGGTGACGGTCGCGTTCACCGGGTCGGGCGGCGGCACGCTCACCGCCAGAGTGACCAATGCGGTGCATCCGCAGAGTGCCAGCTGGCCCTTGAGCAGCACCAAGTACGTGCAGCGCTACTGGACGCTGGGCGCAACCGGCGACACCCTGACCACTTTCACCACCTATGACGCCACGCTGAACTGGGTCGCCGGCGATATTCAAGGCGGAGCAAATTACCAGAACTTCATCGTCGGGCAGTACCGGGGCGGATGGGTGGCCGCGCCGGCGTTCGCGAGCAACACCGCCACCTCCATCGTGGTCGACAACGTGGCCACTACCTTTCCCACGACCACGGACTTCGTCGTCGGCGAGGTTGTTGAATGCTCTGCCGCCGGCCAATGCGCCCGCTGGTGTCACTTGCGTGTGCGACAACTTCCTCCGCTCGAGTCTCAACCCGTCCAGCATCTTCGGCGGCAACTGGCTCCTGTCCACCAGCAGCGGCAGCTTCGGGATCCCGCAGATCGTCAATCCGGGGTATCTGCGGCTGACCGACAATGCGGGCAACAACTCGGCGGCCGCAACGGTTCCCGGCATCTTTCCGGCGGCGGGCAACTACATCTCGGTAGAGTTCAAGCAATACGCCTACAACGGCAGCGGTGCCGACGGCATCGCCGTGACATTGTCCGACTACTCCGTCGCGCCGACGCCCGGCGCGTTCGGCGGGTCGCTCGGCTACGCCCAGAAGACGGGCATAAACGGATTTGCGGGCGGATGGATCGGTGTTGCGCTGGACGAATACGGCAACTACGAGAACAACACGGAGGGCCGGATCGGGACCGCCGGCGGCACGGGACTGTATCCGGATTCGATCGGGGTGCGTGGTTCCGGGTCCGGCACAGACAGGTTATCCGTGGCTGACGGGGGCTCTGAATCTGGGCGGCATCGACGCGGCCGCTTCGCACGACCCCGGCAAACGGCTATCGGTATCAGGTGATCGTAGATGCGACTGCCTACACCACCGCAACCAAGACGGCGCTGGTAACGGTGAGACCGGGACACCACGGGAACCGGCAACAGCTACACGACGGTGGTGCCTCAGTTCGATGCGTACGTCGCCAATCCCGCTCAGGCAGCCGTGCCGGTCAACTGGCAGATCTCCTTTACCGGCTCGACCGGTGGCGCGACCAATATCCACGAGATCGGCAATCTCAAGGTCTGCGCCAACAGCGTATTTTCGCCCACGGCGAGCAGCACGGCCGCCGGCTTCAATGCGATCGACAGCGCGCTGCCCAATACCAAGCAGAACGCCCTGTTCGGACACATCTACATGAAGGTGGCCAATGTGCCGTTCACGCTCAACGTCGCGGCGCTATTGCCTTTGTCGGGCGGCGTGTCGCAGGGCGTCAACACCGTGTACGCCAGCAGTGGCGGCAACAAGACCGTGACCGTCAAGCTCTTCGACGACAGCCAGGCCGGGAACATCGTGCAATTCCTCGGCTAGCGCCTGCTCAGCCTGTGCGAAGACCCAGGTCGGGACCACCCAGACCATTACCTTCACGGGCGCCGATGGCGGCTTCAAAGTGTCGCCCGCCTTCACCGTGAACGGAGCTTACAAACGAGTGATCGCGCAGATGAACGATGGCACGACCACGGGCTGCTCCACCGACGCATTCTCGGTGCGTCCCGCCACCTACGCGCTGACGACCAGCGTGGCGGCGCCAACCAAGGCCGGCGCTCAGTTCACCATCACCGCGGCAGCCGAGGAACGCGAGCAACGCCGCGATGACGCTCGGCACCACCACTACCGGAGCGCCGCTGCTCGATAACACCAAGGCGCCCGTCGCTGGCGGCAACCAGACGCTGCTGCAGCAGTCGTGGAACACAGGGGCCAGCTTCGGGACGTTCATCTACAACGACGTGGGCACGTTCAGCCTGCCTGTGAACGCGATCTACGATCCACAGTTCGGCAACGCCGCCGGCGAGGCGCAGGACAGAACCAATGGCGACTGCAACCCCGGAGCGGGGACGACCTATGTGCCCAACGTGTGCTACGGCTATACCGGCACGACGTGCAACGCGCCGGCTACGGTCGGTCCCGCCGACTCCAGCGGCAAATACGGCTGCGACATCGGCAGCCAGGCGCTGAGCGGCGTCGGCCGCTTCTACCCCGACCACTACGAGGCCTCGCTGGGAGTGACGCAAGGCTGCTCGGCCGACGGCTTCACCTACATGGGGCAGCCGTTTTCGATGACGTCGGCGGCCGCCGGACCGATGCAGATCAAGGCGCTGGCGGCGGGACAGACCTTCGCTACCGCGGCGGGCTTGCCCTCGTACACGGGGTCTTATACGCCGCTCGCCAGCGTCTGGTTCGGTGCGCAGAACGGCGTGGGCTCGACTACCGATCTCATCAAGTGCATCTCATCCACGCAGAACGCGACGGCCAACCGCTGCCAGGCGACCACGCTGCCCACCAAGCCGCCGCCGGCGGTGTCCACAGCGTGGAGCCTGGGATCGTTCACGGTGGCGCCGACTACTTACTATTTCGACCCGCCGAAGGACGCGACCACGACGCCTGACGCCAGCTGGGGCCCGTTCGACTCGCTGAGCGTAGGCGTGACGGTGTCCGATGCGGATGGTTCCACCTTGACCATTCCCGCCGGGCAGTCGTTCGTGCTCAACAGCACGACCTACCAGAGCGTGAATGGAAGCCTGCCCATGAAGATGCGCTACGGCAGGATGCGCCTGCAGAATGCCTCGGGATCGGAGCAGGTGCCGGTCGTGCTGCCGGTGTTGCTGGAATACTGGGGCGGCAGCGCGTGGATGCCCCATCTGCTCGACACCACCTGCACCAGGCTGCTCGGTCCCCCGCCAACCGCGTACAGCGGCAACACGGCGGCGGCGGCGTGCTACGGTGGGGCAGCGGCTTCGGGCGCTCAATGCACCAGCACCACCGCCGGGGGCGTGGGCAGCATCTACACGAGGCAGTTGAGCGCCGGCAACGTACCGGCCAACGCCGGCGTGCCGAGTTACAGCTCCGCGCACGTTCTCCTACGGACAGCGCAACATGATCCTGGCGGCGCCGAAGGCGAGCGGTACTCTCGGCGTGTCGATCCTGGCGCCGACGTGGCTCAAGATCGGTCCGACAAACCCGACTGGCGCCAACCCTTCCGCCACCGTGCGCTATAGCAGCTACAACAGCCGCTTCATCTTCCTGCGGGAAAATTACTGATCCTTCGACTCCGGGCGCTGCGCGCCCCTAGTCCGTTGGTCCTGAACGTAGGGCGCGTAGCGCCCGGAGTCGAAGGATCAGGACGAACGGGGTAGCGGCGTAAAGTAAGCAGAGTCGAAGCTCAACACGAACGGTTTCCAGGGGTTTCCATCAGGCTGTCAGACCGACGGGCGATGCTCGAACGCGTCGAACTCGCCCTGCGCTTCGCTGATATCCACTGATGTAACGCGCGCGGCAGGCGGCCCGCGGTGGGACCACTCCAGAATTCTCGCAACGTCATCCGGCGACCCGTGCACCACTGCTTCTACCGTGCCGTCGTGACGGTTGCGCACCCAGCCGGTGACACCGCACCGCTCGGCTTCCCTGCGCATCGACTCGCGGAAACCGACACCCTGCACGCGGCCGTGAACCAGCAGGCGCTTCGTGACCTTCACGACGCTAGGGAAGCTCTGATCAAGTCTCGCGACGCGCGTTGCGTCAGGTGCGGATGGATGCGAGGCGTCGCGACGGCCAAGGAGGACCTTGGCGAGGAGCGCACGATGCGCGCCCCCTGACACAACCCGATAAACATTCGTCTCCTTCAGGGCCGGGCGCATCGGGCCGATGCTCGCGGGCTCCTCCTTGGTACCGTCACGGCGTCCTCACCCATCCCTAGCCCAATCGCCCCGCGCGCGCGAAACTTGATCAGAGCTGCCCTAGACGTTACTTGACGCGCATCCCCGGTTGCGCGCCGTCGTCGGGGCTGAGCAGGAAGATGCCGGGGCCTTCGCCGCTCGCGGCCAGCACCATCCCCTGCGACTCGCCGAAGCGCATCTTGCGCGGCTGCAGATTGGCCACCACGACGGTGAGCCGGCCGGTGAGCTTCTCGGGGTCGTAGGCCGACTTGATGCCGGCGAATACCTGGCGTGTCTCGCCGCCGCCCAGGTCGAGCTGGAGCTTGAGCAGCTTGTCCGCGCCTTCGACGTGCTCAGCGCTGACGATGCGCGCGACGCGCAGCTCAACCTTGTTGAAGTCGTCGATCGCGATCTTGCTGTCCGCGCTGCGCCCGGACTCCCCTCTCCCCCGGGAGAGGGGTTGGGGGTGAGGTGAGTCTGTTGTCTAGTCATAGCGCTTCGTTCCTTGGATGCGTTGGCGACATCCCGCCGCTCGCCGCTCGCGCCCCCCTGTCAAATGAGGGAGGGGGCTGCTGCTGACGTAACGTGCGCGCGTTATCGAAGATCGCCCGGGGGGATTTTCGAAGTCTGTTGCTGTGGCGTCGCCTGCAGGCTTTCCTTGTTGGCGGCGACGAGCGCGGTGATCTGCTTTGGATCGATGCGCGTCATCAAATGCTTGTACGGATCGATCCGGTGCTCGGACGGCAGCAGGCTCGACGCATCGGTCCAGGCCAGAGGCGCGATACGCAAGAACCGCTCTGCGTCGGCGGCCAGCTTCGGCAGGACCGGCTTGAGGTAGAGCGTGAGCAGGCGGAATGCATTCAGCGCAATCGAGCAGCCCACGTGCATCTGAAGCGCGTTGCGCTCGAACTCCTTGGCCAGGTCCCAGGGCGCAAGGCGGTCGACATAGCGGTTGCACAAGTCCGTCAGCGCCATGACTCGGCGCAACGCCTTGCCGTATTCCCGCGCGTCGTAGACATCGGCGATTTCCTGCGCGCTGCTGGCGATCACGGCCAGCAGTTCGGGGAGCTCCAAGTCGTTGGTCAAGCTCAGGGCGAGACTCTCCACCTCTTCGTCGTACGCGCTGTCGATGGCGTGCTGCGCGAGATCGTCGAGCTGGGCGCCGGACCACTCGTCCTCCAACGAGACGCTGAGGGCGCCCTTGAAATACTTGTGGATGAACGGTGCGGTGCGGCTGGCGATGTTCACGAATTTGCCCACCAGATCGCTGTTCACCCGCGCGACGAAGTCCTCCAGGCTGAGGTCCACGTCCTCCATGCTCGCGCCGAGCTTCGCGGCGTAGTAATAGCGCAGCCATTCGGGGTTCAGACCGAGTTCGAGGTAGCTCTCGGCGGTGATGAAGGTGCCGCGCGACTTGGACATCTTCTGCCCATCCACGGTCAGAAAGCCGTGGGCGAACACCTTGCGTCGGCGTGCGGTAGCCGGCGAACTGGAGCATGGCCGGCCAGAACAGCGCATGGAAATAGAGGATGTCCTTGCCGATGAAGTGGACCATCTCGGTGGCGCCACCGGGCCGCAAGAACGCGTCCACGTCGATTGCATTGCCCGCACCCTTCAGCCGCTCCGCGTAGTTCCTGAAGCTGCCGAAGTAGCCGACCGGGGCGTCCAGCCATACATAGAAGAACTTCTTGCTGTCCGTACCCGGGATCGGGAAGCCGAAGTAGGGCGGGTCGCGGGAGATGTCCCAGTCCTGCAGGCCGGCCGGCGAACCATTCCTGCATCTTGTTCGCCGCTTCGGGCTGGAGCGGATGCTCGGGTGTGAGCTTGCCCTGCGTCCACTGTGCCAGAAAGCTCTTGCAGCGCTCGTCGCTCAGCCGGAAGAAGTAGTGCTCGGAGGCGCGTCGCACGGGCGCCGCGCCCGACACCACCGAATAGGGGTTGATCAGGTCGGTCGGGCTGTAGGTGGTGCCGCACACCTCGCAGGAGTCGCCGTATTGATCCTTGGAGTGGCAGTTGGGGCACTCGCCCTTGATGAACCGGTCGGGCAGGAACATCTCCTTCACCGGGTCGTAGAACTGCTCGACCGAGCGCCTGGCGATGAGGTCCCTGGCCTGCAGCTGCGTGTAGATGTCGTTGCAGAAGGCCTGGTTCTCGGGCGAGTTGGTGGTGTAGTAGTTGTCGAACTGGACGTGGAACCCCGCGAAGTCCCGCGTGTGCTCCTGGTAGACGCGGGCGATCAGCTCTTCCGGAGGGATGCCTTCCTTGTCGGCGCGCAGCATGACCGGCGTGCCATGCGTGTCGTCGGCGCAGACGTAATGCACCTCGTGGCCTTGCATCTTCTGGAAGCGCACCCAGATGTCGGTCTGGATGTACTCGACCAGATGGCCCAGGTGGATGCTGCCATTGGCATAGGGCAGCGCGGATGTGACCAGGATCTTGCGGGGCATTTCGGAACCGGGACAAAACTTGGAGTCTAACAAACGCGGCGGCCCGAGAGGAACCCGCCCGGTGCTAGAATTCCCGCCTTCCCAAGAGGTATTCCGCTGTGGCCATCACCGAAGCACAAGTGCAGGAGTCGTTGCGACAGACCATCGATCCGACCACTGGAAAAGACTATGTCTCGAGTAAGGAGATCAAAAAGGTCCAGCTGAGCGGGAACGACGTCTCTGTCGACGTCGTGCTCGGCTACCCAGCCAAAAGCCAGCTGGAAGTGGTCCGCCGCCAGATCCAGGGCGTGCTGGCGGCGTTGCCCGGTGTTGGCGCAGTCACGGCCAACGTCAGCTTCAAGATCGTCTCCCACGCGGTGCAGGGCGCGATACAGCTCGTGCCGGGCGTGCGCAACATCATTGCGGTGGCATCCGGCAAGGGCGGTGTGGGCAAGTCTACCGTAGCGGTGAACCTCGCTCTCGGGCTGGCGGCAGAGGGCGCCACGGTGGGTATCCTCGACGCCGACATCTACGGTCCGTCGCAGCCGACGATGCTCGGTCTCCAGGGGCAGCGGCCGACTTCCACCGACGGCAAGACCCTGGCCCCGATGGAGGCGCACGGTGTGCAGGCCATGTCGATCGGCTTTCTCATCGACATGGAGCAGCCGATGGTCTGGCGCGGGCCGATGGTGACGCAGGCGCTCGAACAATTGCTGCGCGACACGCGCTGGAAGGACCTGGACTACCTGATCGTAGACATGCCGCCGGGCACCGGCGACATCCAGCTCACGCTGGCCCAGAAGGTGCCCGTGACCGGTGCCGTGATCGTGACCACGCCGCAGGACATCGCGCTGCTGGACGCGCGCAAGGGGCTCAAGATGTTCGAGAAGGTGAACGTGCCCATCCTCGGCATCGTCGAGAACATGAGCACGCACGTGTGCTCCGAATGCGGCCACGAGGAGCACATCTTCGGCGCGGGCGGCGGCGAGAAGATCGCGCGCGATTACGGAGTGACAGTCCTGGGCTCGCTGCCGCTGGACATCCGCATCCGCGAGCAGGCCGACTCGGGCAATCCCACCGTGGTGGCGGAGCCCGATTCGGCCGCTGCCCATACGTACCGGGAAATCGCCCGCAAGGTGGCGGTAAAGATCGCGGAGAAGGCGCAGGATTTCAGCGCGGCATTTCCCAAGATCGTGATCAAGAACACCTAATGACCGTCAAATCCGACAAGTGGATCCGCCGCATGGCGCAAGAGCACGGCATGATCGAGCCGTTCGTGCCGGGCAACGTCAAGGAGGTCAACGGCCGCCGGGTGGTGTCCTACGGCACCTCCAGCTACGGCTACGACATCCGCTGCTCGAACGAATTCAAGCTGTTCACCGACATCAACAGCACCATCGTCGACCCGAAGAACTTCGATCCCAAGTCGTTCGTCGACGTGACCGGCGAGTACTGCATCATCCCGCCCAACTCCTTCGCGCTGGCCCGCACCGTCGAATTCTTCCGCATCCCGCGCAACGTGCTGGTGCTGTGCCTGGGCAAATCGACGTATGCCCGCTGCGGGATCATCGTGAACGTCACCCCGCTGGAGCCCGAGTGGGAGGGCTACGTCACCCTCGAGTTCTCCAACACCACGCCGCTGCCGGCCAGGATCTATGCGAACGAAGGCGTGGCGCAGGTGATCTTCCTGGAAGCCGCGCCGGATGACGTGTGCGAGGTCTCCTACAAGGATCGCGGCGGCAAATACCAGGGTCAGACTGGCGTCACACTGCCCAAGATTTGACCTTTGGTCGTCTCGGCGACGCGCTCACGGCTGTCGCTGAACCGCTGCTCCCGCCTGCTCTCCTTCTGCACGCTTTCCGCCTCCTGTCGGCTGCCCGCAATCCTGCGCCGGGCGCGGGTTTCGGCTGTAACCGCACGGTCCGGAAATTGCTCCAAAAAACTCTTGATTCCAGGGACCATGGCCCTATAATTCGCGGTGTTTTGCGTTCCGTGCCCGCGTGCACTCCAGTTGAGGAGGTCATCATGACAAGCAAGAGGAACTACTTTCCCTGCGTGGATCTGAAAAATCTGCACATTCCCCTCACGTAGCGTCCCCAGGAGAAATAGATGTCCGTGCGCAGCGCGCTGTCCAAGAAGTTCGAAACCGAGCTCCCGCTCGATACCCACCCCGAAGTCCGCCTCGACTTTGACCAGGTCAGGCAAGCCGCCCACAGCGGCTACGACAGGCCGTTCCTGCTGGTCGATCCCGCCATCGTTCGAACTAAGGCGCGGCGCTTCAAAGCCGCCATGCCTCGCGTCCATCCTCACTATGCCGTCAAGGCCAACCCGCACCCGACGGTGCTGCGGACCTTGATCGAGGAAGGCGTCAGCTTCGAGATCGCCTCCATCGCCGAGCTCGACCTCCTGTTGAGCCTGGGCGTGCCGGCGGCGGAGATCTACTACAGCAACCCGATGAAGTCGCGCCAGTACCTGCGGTACGCGGCGGAAAAGGGGGTGGAGTGGTTCGTGCTGGACAGCGTCGAGGAGCTGCGCAAGATTCACGACATCAAGCCCGACGCCAAGCTGTACCTGCGCATCGATGCTCCCAACGTGGGCAGCGACTGGCCCTTGTCCGGGAAATTCGGTGCCCAGACCAAGGAGGCGGAGGAAATCATCGCCGCCGCGGCAGAGCTCAAGGCCGACCTGGCCGGGGTGACGTTCCACGTCGGTTCACAATGCCGCAATCCGGCGAACTGGCACGCGGGCATGGACAACGCCAAGCGCGCCTTCCGCAAGATGCGGCTGAAGGGTCTGAAACCTCGCCTGCTCAACATCGGCGGCGGCTTTCCGGTGCGACACACCAAGCCTATCCCGTCGATCGAGACGATCGGCGAGGTGGTCAACCGCGAGCTCGCCGGCCTACCCGAAGGCATCCGGGTGATGGCGGAACCCGGGCGCTTCCTGGTTTCGGATGCGGGCTGGTTCGTGTGCCGCGTAGTCGGCACGGCGACGCGCGGCGGCAAGCGCTGGGTGTATCTCGACGCCGGCATGTTCGGCGGCATCATCGAGACCACCGAGGGCCTCCAGTACGAGGTCGTCACCGATCGCGCCGGGACGCTCATCCCCTGGACCGTGGCCGGTCCGACCTGCGACTCGGTCGACATCGTGATGCGCGATCAGTTGCTGCCTGAGGATCTGCAGGCGGACGATTTCGTATACATCCCCAACGCCGGCGCCTATACCACCTCCTACGCCAGCAACTTCAACGGCTTTCCATTGCCGCAGGAGCGCTTCGCCGGAGCCTGAGCATCGCCTCGTCGAAGTCTGAGACGGGCATGCCAGCAGGCATGCCCGTTGTCTCGGGCGGAGCGCACTGGCCGGCAGGTATGCCGGCTTGCGACAGCCGTACTTAAAGTTGATGCCGCGCCGTCAAGGCTTGCCTGGTCTTAGCCGTTCGTATACGGCGAACTGCGAGCCAGGCTGAGCTCCCTCGGCCGCGCTGTGCTCGCGCGCCGAGACATGCCATTCGCCCGGACTCAGGGCGGGGAAAAAAGTGTCGCCGGCAAACTCGGCGTCAACTTCCGTGAGGTAGATGCGATCCGCCAGCGGCAGAGCCTCGCGGTAGATCTCACCGCCTCCGATCACGAAGACCTCGGCGTCGTGCTCGGCCATCTTCAACGCGCTGCTCAGCGAATCCACCGGATGGGCACCGGGAGCAGCATAGGCTGGCTGGTGCGTAACCACGATGCTGATGCGTCCAGGCAGCGGCCGGCCGATGGACTCCCACGTCTTGCGTCCCATGATGATGTGATGGCCCATGGTGAGGGCTTTGAAGCGCTTGAGGTCGGCCGACAGATGCCAGGGAAGCTGGCCGTTGCGGCCGATCACGCGGTTGCGGGCCATCGCGACGATCAGCGAAAGACGCGGCTGCGGCGCCTGCGTCTTCGCCCTTCACTCTTCACCCTTCACGCACGCCTAGACCGCAACCGGCGCCTTGATCGCCGGGTGCGGGTCGTATCCCTCCAGCACAAAGTCCTGGTAGCGGAAGGCGAACAGATCGCGGATTTCCGGGTTGAGCCGCATGACCGGCAGCGGCCGTGGCTCGCGCTGGAGCTGCTCGCGTGCCTGCTCCAGATGGTTGAGGTACAGATGGGTGTCGCCGAAGGTGTGGACGAACTCTCCAGGCCGCAGGCCGCACACCTGCGCGACCATCAGCGTGAGCAACGCGTACGAGGCGATGTTGAACGGCACGCCCAGGAACAAGTCGGCGCTGCGCTGGTACAACAGGCAGGACAGCCTGCCCTCCGCCACATAGAACTGAAAGAATGCGTGACAGGGCGCGAGCTTCATCCTGGGAATATCCGCCACGTTCCACGCCGACACGATCAGCCGCCGCGAGTCCGGGTTGCGGCGCAACTCCTGCAGCACCTGGCTGAGCTGATCGATGTGACCGCCGTCTGGTGTGGGCCACGAGCGCCACTGATAGCCGTAGATCGGGCCGAGCTCGCCGTCGGCGTCTGCCCACTCGTCCCAGATGGTCACACCGTTCTCGCGCAGGTAGGCAACGTTGGTGTCGCCCCGCAGGAACCAGAGCAGCTCGTAGATGATCGACTTGAGGTGAACTCTCTTGGTGGTGACGAGCGGGAAGCCGCGCGCGAGGTCGAAGCGCAACTGCGGCCCGAAGATGCTCAGTGTGCCCGTCCCGGTGCGGTCGCTCTTGCGCACACCGTGATCGAGAATGTGCTGCATCAGGTCGAGATATTGACGCATGCGGCAAGTTTACAGCATGCGCGACGCCAGGCTCCAACGCCGAAATGCCGGCGTCGAACTTGAACCTTGCTAGCGCTTGCCGGTAAGCAGCGCCTGGAGGCCCGCGGCCGGCATGGGGCGGGCGAACAGGTAACCCTGCACCTTGTGGCACTCGCGCACGCGCAGGAACGCGAGCTGCTCCTCGGTCTCCACACCCTCGGCGATGAGGGTGAGGCGCAGGCTGTGTCCCATGGCGATGATCGCGCTGGTAATGGCCTCGTCATTCTCGTCCGAGGTGATGTCGCGCACGAACGACTGGTCTATTTTCAGCACATCGATGGGGAAGCGCTTGAGGTAGGACAGCGATGAATAGCCGGTGCCGAAGTCGTCGATCGACAGCCGTACCCCCATCGCTTTCAGCTCGTGCAGCGTGCGAATCGCAGCGTCGGCGTTCTGCATCACGCTGGTCTCGGTGACCTCCAGCGCCAGGCAGCTTGGGTCCAGGCGCGTCTGCTCCAGCACGCGCGCGATGCTGCGCGCGAGGTCGCGCTGACGGAACTGCTTGGGCGACAGATTGACGGCCACCTGCAGGTCGCCGAAGCCCGCGCGCCTGCAGCGCCTTGACCTCGCGGCAGGCCTGCTCGAGCACCCACTGTCCGATCGGGTCGATCAGCCCGGTTTCCTCTGCCAGCGCTATGAAGCGGGTGGGCGAGACCATGCCGAGGTCCGGGTGCTGCCAGCGGATCAGCGCTTCCATGCCGGTGATGCGGTCGCCGCGCAGATCGATGATCGGCTGGAAGTGCAGCACGAACTCTTCGCGCTCCAGCGCGCGCCGCAGACTGGTCTCCAGCATCAGGTGCTCGAAGGTGGCCGCGGTGGCTTCGCTGGAGAAGAACTGGTAGGTGTTCTTGCCCTGATCCTTCGAGCGGTACATGGCGATGTCGGCGTTCTTCAGCAGGGCGGCGGCGTCGGGCGCATCGTCCGGGTAGATGCTGATGCCGATGCTGCCGGTCACGAACAGCTCGTGGCCGTCGACCTCGAACGGCGAGGACAGCACGCTCAGCAGCTTCTGGGCGCAGCGCCGCGACCTCCTGCAGGTCGCGCACCGGACGCACCATCACCGTGTATTCGTCTCCGCCCAGCCGCGCCACCACATCGCTCTCGCGCAGGCAGCTGCGGAAGCGGCGCGCGACCTGCTGCAACAGCGCGTCGCCGATCTGGTGGCCGAGCGTGTCATTGACGTTCTTGAAGCGGTCGAGATCGATGAACAACGCTGCCACCTTCTCGCCGGCGCGTGCCGCCTGTGCGATCGCCATGGTCAGGTGCTCGGCGAACAGGTTGCGGTTAGGCAGCGAGGTGAGCTGATCGTGGTTGGCGAGGAAGTACAGCATCTGCTCGTCGCGCTTGCGCTCGGTGACGTCGGTAAGCATCACGAAGTAGCCGACCACCGCGCCGTCGGCACCGAAGTCGGGCACATAGTGCACCTCGAAGTCCTGCTGGCGTCCGTCGTGTGAGCGCTGGCGGCGCTCGTAGCGTGCTTCGTGTCCAGCCAGCACGTGTCGGGCTTGCGGCTCGATCAGCCGGTAGGTCTCCTGGTCCACCACATCGCGAATGTGCCTGCCTATCAGCGCCTCGCGCGGGGAGCCGAGCCATTGCGCGTAGCGCTGGTTGATGTAGACGAAGCGGCTGCCGGTGTCGGCATAGCAGATCATGGCCGGCACCGAGTCGATGACCGCGGTCAGCTGCCGCTCATGATGGATGAGCGCCTCCCGTGCGCGCGCGCGCTCGATGGCGATACTGGCGATGTGGCTCGCGGTCTCCAGCAGCCGCAGCTCCTGCGGGCCGGGCGCGCGTGGCTCACGATAGTAGGCACGCGAAGGTACCGAGCACCGCACCGCCGGAATCCTTGATCGGAACCGACCAGCAGGCTCTCAAGCCGTGCCTCAGCGCCAGGTCGCGATAGTCGCGCCATAGGGGGTCCAGCGCGATGTTCGTGACCACGACCATCTCCCCGCGGGTGGCAGCGGTTCCGCAGAACCCGGCCCCCTCATTCGCTATCGCGCCTTCGAGCGCGGCGTTGTACTGGGGCGGCAGCCCCGGCGCCGCAGCCACGTGCACGCGCCGGTCGCCCCCCAGGAGCAGCACCGAGCACAACATCCCCGGACTGAGATCCTCGATCGCGCGTACCAGCGTGTTCAACACACCGGGCAGTGCTTCGCCCGACGAGATCACTTCGAGCAGCTGCTTTTCCATCGCCAGGCGCCGCTGGGCGAGTTGCGCTTCGGTCACGTCCTCGGCGCTGAGCAACAGCGCTTCGCCGCCGCTGACCGGGTCGCGCATCCGCCGGGCGAACAACTCGTGCCAGCGTTCGCCCTGGCGCGTGATCACGCGCACCCGCGCTGCATACATCTTGTGGGCTGCGATCGATGCACGCAGCAGGTCGGCGGTCTCGGCGCCACCTACCTGGGTTGCGAGATCGTCCAGGCTCGCGGTCTCGTTGACAGGTCCGAAGGCCACAGCGGCGGCAGGATTGCGCATGACCGCCGTGCCATCGATGCGATGGATCGAGATCTGCGAGCCGGTCTGGTTGAGCGCTTCGAGGTCGCGCTGGACCGTCGCTGGCAGCGCATCCGCCCCGAGCGGACGCGCTTCGCTCAGGATGGCGAGCCGTCCATCGGGCAGGAGAATGCCAGTACGGTTGATGACCAGCGTGACCGGTTCGTCCTCGGGATAAATGGTCCAGGTCATACCTACCGACTCGCCCCGACGCAGCGATTCCATGATCGCCGCGAGCCGGGCGCGGGAGCTAGGGGTCGCGTCCGAGAAATCCCGCTCGCCCAGCTGCTCCACGCTTTCGGCCTGCCATAGCTGCAGGGCGGCCTGGTTGGCCCAGCGCATCCGCTGGGCTTCGAGGTCGAATACCCACATCGGCGTCTGCAGCCAGGCGTACGCGTTGAGGGATTGCCAGGTGACGAAAGGCGGAGTCGGCGTTGTCATTGTGCTGATCTGGTCCACCCGGTCAGGGTCGGGACGGAGGGGGTGCCGCCTGTAGCCGGCATAACGGCGGAAATTCGGGAACCTTGAGCAGCCCCCTCTCCCATACCCGCCGGGGGCTTTGAGCTTGCCAAGCAAGGCTGGAAGCAGGGGGGGCTGTGCTAAACTCAAACGCGCCCATGTCAGTCAACCGGCCTTTTTTCCGCTAGCACGCCCCATGTCCGGCAATACCGTGGGCAGACTGTTCTGCGTCACCTCCTTCGGCGAAAGTCACGGCCCGGCCATCGGCTGCGTGGTGGATGGCTGCCCGCCCGGGCTGGCGCTGAGCGAGGCCGATATCCAGCAGCAATTGGACCGGCGCCGGCCGGGCACCTCGCGCCACGTCACGCAGCGGCAGGAGACCGATACCGTCGAGATCCTCTCGGGCGTGTTCGAAGGCCACACCACGGGCACTCCTATCGCCTTGCTGATTCGCAATGTGGATGCGCGCAGCAAGGACTACAGCAATATCAAGGACACCTTCCGCCCCGGGCATGCGGACTACACCTATTGGCAGAAGTACGGCATTCGCGACTATCGCGGCGGCGGACGTCAGTCGGCGCGCGAGACCGCGGTGCGGGTCGCTGCCGGAGCTGTCGCCAGGAAGTGGCTGCGGGAGCGCTTTGGCGTCGTGGTGCGCGGCTATCTGTCGCAGCTCGGTCCGATCGAGGTGCCGTTCGGGAGCTGGGACGCGATCGATGCAAACCCGTTCTTCGCCGCGGACGAGAGTTACGTGCCGCAGCTCGAAGCCTTCATGGACGCTCTGCGCAAATCGGGCGACTCGGCCGGTGCCAGGATCACGGCCGTGGCGCACGGTGTTCCGCCCGGCTGGGGTGAGCCGGTAGACGACAAGCTCGATGCCGACATCGCCTACGCCATGATGAGCATCAACGCGGTGAAAGGCGTGGAGATCGGCGCCGGGTTTCGCGCCGTGGCGCAGAAGGGCACCGAGCACAGCGACGAGATGACGCCGGAGGGTTTCCTGTCCAACAACGCCGGTGGCATCCTGGGGGGTATTTCCACCGGCCAGGATATCGTGGTCAACGTCGCCATCAAGCCGACCTCCAGCATTCGCCTGCCACGCCGCTCCATCGACAAGCAGGGCCAGCCGGTGACGGTCGAGACCCATGGCCGGCACGATCCCTGCGTGGGCATCCGCGCCACGCCCATCTGCGAAGCGATGCTCGGCATCGTGTTGATGGATCACGCGCTGCGCCACCGCGCGCAGAACGCCGACGTGCGCGTCGACACCCCGCGCATCCCGGCGCAAGCGCCGTCGGGGCTGATCGAGGAACTGCGCGCGGCAGCAGTCGAGAACCCGCAGCCCGACGAGGCCTGACTCCACCGATTCCGTGGCGCGCCATACCAAGTCGAAGGATACCAACGGCGGGCCGGCGACCCTGCGCATATGACCACGAGCTGAATCGCGCATGTCCTTCCTCGAACGATTGCGCGAAATCCACGAAACGGAGTGGAAACCGGTGAGCACCACGGCGTTGGCCGCAGGCTCGGTCGTGGTGCTCATCATCGTCTGGCTGGGGAACACCGGCGAGCGCTGGGTGTGGATCCTCGACAGCGCCAACCTCGCGTTTCACGAGGCCGGCCACCCGTTGTTCGGTCTGTTCTCCAGCCGCCTCATGGTCTACGGCGGCACGCTCGGCCAGCTGGTGTTTCCGATCGTGGCCACGGTTTCATTCTGGATGCGGCGAGAAGCGCTGGCCTGCGCGCTGACCGCCGTGTGGTTCTCCGAGAACCTGTGGAACATCGCGCGCTACATGGCCGATGCGCGCGCCCAGGAGCTGCCCTTGGTGGGCGGCGGCGAGCACGACTGGACCGAGATCTTCTCGCGCTGGGGTGCGCTGAACCAGGACACCACCATCGCCGGTGTGGTGCGCCTGATCGGTTGGATTGGCGTGCTGTCTGCCTGGGGCTGGCTCGCCTGGCGCTGGTATCGCGATCGCGAGGAGGGCGAATAGCAGGGAGGCACCCGCCGGCCGTCCCTCACTGTCGACGCTCACCTTCACCCTTTACTCTTCACCCTGCACTCTTCACCGTTCCCCTTCACTTTCTTCACCGGCGTCGATGACCCAGAAGCAACTGCACTCCCGCCTGGCCGGCTTCTACTTCGTCTATTTTCTGATGCTCGGAGGTGTGGCGCCGTACTTCAGCCTGTACCTGAGCAAGCTCGGCTTCAGCGGCGTGCAGATCGGGACGTTGCTGGCGCTGATGCCGCTCGCCCGCGTATTCGCACCCAACGCCTGGGCCTGGATCGCGGACCATCACGGCGCCCGCCGGCCGCTGGTACGGATGACCACCGCGGCCGCGGCGCTATCCTGTGCCGGCCTGCTGGTGGCGAAGAGCTTCGGCTGGCTGTTCGCCGTGATCCTGGTGATGAACGTTTTCTGGTGCGCGGCGCTGCCGCTGGTGGAGGCCACCACCATGGGACATCTCAAGGGCAGGCTGGGGGACTACGGCCGCATCCGCGTGTGGGGCTCGATCAGCTTCGTGCTCTCGGTCGTGCTGCTGGGGCAGATCCTGGACCGCACCGGCATACTCTGGCTGCCCATCATGCTGGTGGTGCTGTTCACACTGTGCGCGCTCGCCAGCTGGACTGCTGCCGATCGACCAGGCGTCCCAGCACCACGAAGATCACGCCAGGCTGCGCGAGATCGTGCGCCGGCCCGAAGTCGTGGCGCTGTTCACGGCGTGCTTCCTGATGTCTCTGGCGCACGGGCCCTACAACACGTTTTATTCGATCCACCTGGTCGAGAGCGGTTACAGCAAGAGCTGGGTCGGCTGGTTGTGGGCGCTGTCGGTGATCGGCGAGGTGTTCGTCTTTTTGTTGATGCCGCGGCTGATGCGGCGCTTTACCATCCCCGCGATCATCAGCTTCAGCCTGGGTTGCGCGGTGGTGCGCTTTCTGCTCATCGGCTGGTTCCCGCACAGCATCACCCTGATGGTTCTCGCCCAGCTAATGCACGCGGCCACCTTCGGCGCTCATCACGCCGCCGCGCTGGCCGCCATCCATCACCTGTTCCGTGGGCGCACGCAGGCGCGGGGCCAGGCGCTCTATACCAGTCTGGGGTTCGGCGCCGGCGGGGCGGTGGGAGGGTTCGCGAGTGGCTGGCTGTGGGAACACACCAGCCCGGCGCTCACCTTCACCTTCGCTGCAGGCGCTGCGCTGCTGGCGTTGCTGGTGGTGGCCGGACGCTTGCGGCCGTCCGCGCTGGCCCATTCCGCCGCTTGAGCTGCGTCGCCTCACCCCTACTCCCGAGCGCGGCGCGTGTGCCATAATTACCGGCTTAGGTTTCCCTGGCCATGACCTCTAAAACCTTATACGACAAGCTCTGGCAGAGCCACGTGGTGCGCGAGGAGTCCGACGGCACCGCGTTGATCTACATCGACCGGCACCTGGTCCACGAGGTGACCAGCCCGCAGGCCTACGAGGGCCTCAAGCTGCACGGGCGCAAGCCCTGGCGGGTGGAATCGATCGTCGCCACCGCCGACCACAATACGCCCACCAAGGATTGGGACCAAGGCATACGCGATGCGATCTCGCGCACCCAAGTCGAGACGCTCGACGCCAACATCCGCGAGTTCGGCGCGAAGGTTTACTTTCCCTTCCTGGACAAGCGGCAAGGCATCGTGCACGTGATCGGCCCCGAGCAGGGCGCTACGCTGCCCGGCATGACCGTGGTGTGCGGCGATTCGCACACCAGCACCCACGGGGCCTTCGCCTGTCTGGCCTGGGGCATCGGCACCTCCGAAGTCGAGCACGTGCTCGCGACACAGACTCTGGTGCAACGGAAGGCGAAGACCCTGCTGATCGACGTGCACGGCAGACTGCCGCGCGGGGTTACGGCCAAGGACATTGCGCTGGCAGTGATCGGCCGGATCGGAACCGCCGGCGGGACCGGTCATGCCATCGAGTTCGCCGGCAGCGCGATTCGGTCGTTGTCGATGGAAGGCCGGATGACCCTGTGCAACATGGCCATCGAGGCCGGTGCGCGCGCCGGCATGGTGGCGGTGGACGACACGACTATCGACTATGTGCGCGGCCGCACATTCGCGCCCAAGGGCGATCTGTGGGATCGGGCCGTAGCCAGCTGGCGCACGCTCCGGAGTGACGCGGACGCGAAGTTCGACAAGGTGCTGCGGCTCGACGCCGCCGACATCAGGCCGCAGGTCACCTGGGGCACGTCGCCCGAAATGGTGGATACCATAGACGGCCGGGTGCCCGATCCGGACAAGATTCAGGACCCGATGAAGCGCAAGTCGGTGGAGCGCGCGCTGCAGTACATGGGGCTTGCGCCGAACACACCCATCACGGACATCCGTATCGACAAGGTGTTCATCGGCTCCTGCACCAACTCGCGCATCGAAGATCTGCGCGCCGCGGCGGAAGTGGTGAATGGCCGCCGGGTGGCGTCCAGCGTCAAACTTGCGCTGGTCGTGCCCGGCTCGGGCCTGGTCAAGCGCCAAGCCGAAGCGGAGGGACTGGACCGCGTGTTCCGCGACGCCGGCTTCGAGTGGCGCGAGCCGGGTTGTTCCATGTGCCTGGCGATGAACGAGGACCGGCTCGAGCCCGGCGAGCGCTGCGCCTCGACGTCCAACCGGAACTTCGAAGGGCGGCAGGGCGCGGGCGGCCGCACCCATCTGGTCAGCCCGGCGATGGCGGCGGCAGCCGCCATCGCGGGTCGGTTCGTCGACGTCCGCCGTCTTTGAGAATGGAGCGAGAGCGATCGATGGAAAAATTCGTCCGTCTCGAAGGTCTGGTGGCACCGATCGATCGCGCCAACGTCGACACCGACGCCATCATCCCTAAGCAGTTCCTCAAGTCCATCAAGCGCACCGGATTCGGTGTGAACCTGTTCGACGAATGGCGTTATCTCGATCACGGCGAGCCCGGAATGGACAACTCGAAGCGCACGCCGAATCCGGGTTTCGTGCTCAACCAGCCGCGCTACAAGGGCGCGCAAGTCCTGCTGGCGCGCGACAACTTCGGCTGCGGCTCCTCGCGGGAGCACGCACCCTGGGCATTGATGGATTTCGGTTTCCGCGCGCTCATCGCCCCGAGCTATGCGGACATCTTCTTCAACAACTGCTTCAAGAACGGCTTGCTGCCGATCGTGCTGGACGCGGCCTCGGTGGACCAGCTGTTCCGCGAAGTCGACGCCACGCCCGGCTATCGGCTGATCATCGACCTGGAGCGGCAAGCAGTCACCGCGCCCGGCGGGCGCAGCTTCGCTTTCAGCATCGACCCTGCCCGCAGGCACCATCTGCTCGAAGGCCTGGACGAGATCGGTCTGACCCTCAAGCATGCTGACGAGATCCGGGCGTTCGAGGCCAAACGGAAGGCCGAGCAGCCCTGGCTGTTTGTTTGAGCAGTGAACAGCAGAAGGGTGAAAAGTCGAAGGGTAAGAGCCTTCGCAGCCCCGCTGTCTTGCTTGCACCGACTCACGTATACAACCGCGCGTAGGATCCAATGAAAATCGCTGTTCTCCCCGGCGACGGTATCGGGCCCGAGATCGTCGCTCAAGCCGTCAAGGTGCTCGAGACGCTGCGCGCCGACGGTCTCAAGATCGAAATGGAGCAGGCGCCGATCGGCGGGACCGGCTTCGACGCTGCTGGCGATCCGCTGCCTGCTGCGACATTGGAGCTGGCGCGCAAGGCCGATGCGGTGTTGCTCGGAGCTGTGGGCGGCCCGAAGTACGACGCGCTGCCGCGCCCGATGCGCCCGGAGCAGGGGCTGCTGCGCATACGCAAGGAGCTGGCGCTGTTCGCCAACCTGCGCCCGGCTGTCCTCTATCCCGAGCTGGCCAGCGCTTCCACCCTCCGGCCGGAGATCGTGGCCGGGCTGGACATCATGATCCTGCGCGAGCTCACCGGCGACATCTACTTCGGCCAGCCGCGCGGCCGGCGCCAGACCGCTGCGGGCGAGCGCGAAGGCTTCGACACGATGCTCTACAGCGAGTCGGAAATCCGCCGCATCGCGCACGTCGGTTTCCAGACGCGCGCAAGCGCAGCCGCAAGCTTTGCTCGGTCGACAAGGCCAACGTGCTCGACACCAGCATACTGTGGCGCGAAGTGGTGACGGAGGTGGCGCGCGACTACGCGGACGTGGAGCTTTCCCACATGTACGTGGACAACGCGGCCATGCAGCTCGTGCGTGCGCCCCGGCAGTTCGACGTGATCGTCACCGGCAACATGTTCGGCGATATCCTGTCCGACCAGGCATCCATGCTCACCGGCTCCATCGGCATGCTGCCATCGGCTTCGCTCGACGCGCACGACAAAGGTCTGTACGAACCGATCCACGGTTCGGCGCCCGACATCGCAGGCAAGGACCTGGCCAATCCGCTGGCCACCATTCTTTCCGTGGCAATGATGATGCGCTATACATTCCATCAGGAGCAGGTCGCCGAGCGCATCGAGGGCGCGGTGAAGCGCGTGTTGGCCGACGGCGTGCGCACGGCGGACATCTATCGCGACGGACTGCCGCAAAGTGGGGACGCGTGAAATGGGCGAAGCGGTGGTCGCGGCGCTCGCGCACCGTTAGGAGAACGGAAGTTAAGATGGCAACGCGGGTCGGCGTTGATCGGATGGCGTGGCATGGTGGGCTCCGTGCTGATGGAGCGCATGCGCGCCGAGCGCGATTTCGACCTGATGGAGCCGGTGTTCTTCACCACTTCGCAGGCCGGCGGCGAAGGCGCCGGCGATCGGCAAGGAAGTCCCGCCGCTGCAGGATGCACGCGAGCTGAAGCAGCTCAAGTCGATGGACGATCCTCGATCTCCTGCCAGGGCGGCGACTACACCAACGAGATCTTCCCGAAGACTGCGCGGCGAAGGCTGGAAGGGCTATTGGATCGACGCAGCGTCGGCGCTGCGCATGCAGCCGGACGCCGTGATCATCCTCGATCCGGTCAATCTGCAGGTGATCCGGGAAGCGCTGGCCAAGGGCGTGCAAGAACTACATCGGCGGCAACTGCACCGTCAGCCTGATGTTGATGGGCGTGCATGGCCTGTTCAAAGCCGGTCTGGTGGAGTGGATCACCGCGATGACATACCAGGCCGCGTCGGGCGCGGGTGCGCAGCACATGCGCGAGCTGGTGGCGCAGATGGGAGTGGTGCATCGTGCGGTCGCGAGCGCTGCTGGAGGACCCAGCTCACTCGATCCTGGAAATCGACCGCGCCGTATCCGACGCCCTGCGCGGCGCGGCGCTACCCAGAGAGCAGTTCGGCTACCCGCTGGCCGGAAGCCTGCTGCCGTGGATCGACAAGGATCTCGGCAACGGGCAGAGCCGCGAGGAGTGGAAGGCGCAGGCCGAGGGCAACAAGATCCTCGGTCGCGCAGCCGCGCCGATTCCCATGGACGGCGATCTGCGTGCGCATTGGCGCGATGCGTTGCCACAGCCAGGCGCTGACCATCAAGCTCACCCGCGACGTGCCGCTGCCGGAGATCGAGGCGCTGCTTGCCGCAGCGCCAACGACTGGGTAAAGGTCGTACCGAACACCGCGAGGCGAGCCTCGACGGACTCACGCCCGTCAGCGTGTCGGGGACCCTCGAAGTCCCGATCGGTCGCCTGCGCAAGTTGCCCATGGGGGAGCAGTATCTGTCTGCCTTCACCGTTGGTGATCAGCTGTTGTGGGGCGCAGCGGAGCCGCTGCGCCGGATGCTGCGCATCTTGCTGGAGCGATGAGTCTGATGGGGTGAGCGCCAGGCTGCTCGGTGTCCTTCACGCCACCATTTCCTGGTGGGGGCGGGGGCTGAATCCACCGGAGAGGGCTCTGGGTTCGGCTCGATTGTCAAAGCAGGCCAGGGTTTTGCTTGCCGGGCCGGTGATTCGATGTGCGAGGGGAGGGCCCGCGCCAGCAGTCTTTGATCGCTGGCTCATCCCATCTGGAATTCAGCACAACCTCCGAAAATGGCTGAAAAATGGGCGGGTTACGCCGATATATAAGACGCAAGTTTAGCTTGCATCGGTAAATACATGATGTTATTTTTAATTATTGGTCTGGTCATAACGACGGGTGGCGCTGTGGGGAAAACGTCTCTTAGAGCCTCATTTATCGCAGGCGCGCTGCTTCTGGTATCGGCGGCTGCGCAGGCGGCAGGACTGGGCAAGCTCACTGTCCTGACGCATCTGGGCGAGCCGCTGCGCGCCGAGATCGATGTGGTCGCAGTCGAAAAGGGTGAACTCGACACGCTCAACGCGCGACTCGCATCGCCCGACGCCTACGTCCAATCGAATCTCCCGTATCCCTCTCCGTCACTGGGCCTGCGCCTGTCCGTCGAGCAGCGTGCCGAGCGGCGAGCCGTACATCCGCGTCACCAGTCACGCAGCCGGTGCCTGAGCCGTTCGTCGATCTGCTGGTGGAATTGAACTGGCAGGGCGGCAAGATCCTGCGCGCCTACACCGCGTCTGCTCGATCCGCCTGCCTTCGCTGCAGCGCCGCCAGCCTTCGCCCGCGCCGCAGGCCGCGGAGCCGGTCGCACCTGCCCCCGCCGGAACCGCCGGTAGAAACCAAGATGGGCAGCGAACTGGAGCACCCTACGCCGCCCGCAGCCGCCGGCGGAAGTCGCCGCAGAGGCCGCGCCCAGCGAGCCCGTACCCGCCGAGCCGATGGCCAAAGCTCCCGAGGCCGCGCCGGCGGAAGCCGGCATGCCGGCCAAGCCGCAACCGGCGCGCGCACCGAAAGAGGATACCTATGGCCCGGTCAAGCGCGGCGACACGCTGTCCAAGATCGCCAAGGAGTACAAGCCGGACGACGTGACGCTCGAGCAGATGCTGGTCCTGCTCTACCGCAACAACAAGGACGCGTTCGTCGGCAACAACATGAACCGGCTGAAGACCGGCAAGGTCCTGAGCATTCCCGATCCGTCCGAGGCCAGCGGGATCTCAGTCAAGGAAGCGCGCAAGGAAGTGCGCTTGCAGGTTGCGGACTTCAACGCGTATCGCGAGCGTCTGGCGGCCGCTGCCGGTCAGGCCATGCCGCCCCGGAGCAGGCTGCCAAGGCTGCTGGCGGCAAGGTGACGGGCGCAGTCGCGGACAAGGGAGCACCTGCCGGGGGCGAGCCGAAGGAAGTGCTGAAGTTGTCCAAGGGCGAGGCGCCCGGTGCCGGCGGCAAGGCGACGCAGGACAAGGTTCGCGGCCTGGAAGAGGAAATCGCGGCGCGCGACAAGACTATTCGCGAGGCCAACGAGCGCGTCGCCAAGCTGGAGAAGACCGTCAAGGACATGAATGCTCTGGTCGAGCTCAAGAGCAAGCCGATGGCCGATTTGCAGAAACCGGCGGTCAGCCCTCCGCCCGCCTGCCAAGCCTGCACCGCCGCCGGTCGATGCCTGCGCCGGCCACTCCGGCTGCCACCGGTCAAGTCGCAACCTCCGCCTGCCGCGCCGCCGGCCCGACAGCCCGGTGGAGATTGCTCCGCATCCCGGGCCGATGGCCGCTTCGGGCACGCAACCCGGAATGGACGGCACGCAACCCAAGCCCAAGTCCAAGCCCAAGGTCGTCGAGGCGCCGCCCCCACCCAGCCTGGTGGACGAGCTGCTTGGCGAGCCTCTGTATCTTGCAGCCGGAGGCGGGGTAATTCTGCTGGTGCTGGGGTTCCTAGGCTACCGAATCATCCGCAGCCGCAGAGGCGGAGCAGATGACGCACTAGGGGCAGAAAAAAAAACTTCTGAGGTAAGGGCGTTTGCCGATAGCGGCGCCGATACTTCGGGTGCGATGGCGGCCTGCGCGCGCGCCGCAGGCCCAGATCGCCGAAGAGGTCGATCCGCTGGCCGAAGCCGAGATCTATCTCGCTTACGGGCGCGATGGTCAGGCCGAGGAGATTCTCAAGGAGGCGATTCAGAGCCAGCCGCGTCGCTTCGAAGTTCATCTCAAGCTGCTGGAGATCTACGCCAAGCGCAAAGATCTGCCAGCCTTCGATCCGCTTGCGCGTGATCTGCAGCAGGCCACCGGCGGCCAAGGCGAAATGTGGTTGCAGGCTGCGCGGCTGGGCTACCAGCTCGAGCCTCAGAACCCGCGCTACCTGGCCGGCAAGCCGAGCGGAGAAGCCGTCGGCGTGGCGGCCGCGGCTGCCGCGGCGGCCGCCGTCGCTACCGCCGTGTCAACGACCGACAAGACCCTGGACTTCCAGATCGACTCGCTCGAGCCATCGCCCGAGATCGGCACGCTGACCGACATCGATGCAGGCTTCGGCCGTCGCTTCGCGACCAACACCGCGGCCACCAGCAGCGAGCGGCTCGACCTCAACATCGGCCTCGACGAAGGCCAGACTCGGGGCACCAAGACCGACATCGACCTCGGGCGCTTGAGCGCCACCGCCGACGGAAGCGGGATGGATCTCGACCTCGACAGCCTGGGCAGCCCCGCCCTTCCCGGCACCAGTACCGACATCGACCTGGCCACATCGGTCGCGCGAGTCAGACGGCGCGGATGGGAGCGATGGATTTCAACCTCGACCTGCCTGCCGGCAGCGAAGACAAGACCGAGTCGCAGATGGCCCAGGTGGACTCGGTCGACTTCGACTTGAAGCTGGACGACGACTTCGTGGTGGCGTGACCGCTGGTGGCGAGGACTCCGGCCTCGACTTCGACATCAACGAGATCTCGCTCGAGTCCCCAGGCGCCGCCAAGTCCGAGCCGGTGTTGGACTTGAGCACCTCGGCGCCGCCGATGCCCGAGATCGACCTGTCCTCGATCAGTCTGGACCTGGGTGGCGTCAACCCGGCAGAGGAACGAGCTAGCGCCAAGGACGACAAGTGGTACGACGTACAGACCAAGTTCGACCTGGCCAAGGCGTATCAGGAGATGGGCGACAAGGAAGGCGCCCGCGAAATCCTGCGCGAGGTGATTGCCGAGGGCGACTCCGAACAGCAGGCCGCCGCCGAGAAGGTGCTGGAGACGCTGAGCTAAACTGACGCATCTCCGGTTGGCCGGCATATGGGCGCGGGATACCGCGCCCATTTCGTTTCGGGAAACCGCAGCCGTTCGGGAAGTGATGCGCATCGCCCTGGGACTCGAGTACGACGGCAGCGCCTTCTGCGGCTGGCAGACGCAGCCCTCCGGCTGTGCCGTGCAGGATGCGGTTGACGCCGCGCTGTCGCAGATCGCCGCGCACGCGGTGCAGTCGCAGTGCGCCGGCCGGACCGACGCCGGTGTGCACGCGCTGGGTCAGGTAATCCACTTCGATAGCACCGCTCGCCGTCCCCTGACCGCATGGGTGCGGGGCGTGAACACGCTCCTGCCCCCGACGGTGGCCGTCCAGTGGGCTCGTGAAGTGAGCCCGGACTTCCACGCACGCAACCGCGCGACCGAGCGTGCCTACACCTATCTGCTCCTCAATCGCCCCGAGCGCCCGGGCGTGCAGCACGCGCGGGTGGGATGGCATCACCGCCTGCTGGATGTCGAGTCCATGCGCGCGGCCGCACGCCATCTGCTCGGGACCCACGACTTCAGCGCATTCCGCGCGGCTGAATGCCAGGCGCTGTCACCGGTGAAGGAACTGCGCCAGGCCCGGATCGACCGGTGTGGCGACCTGGTGCTGTTCGAGTTTGCCGCGGACGCGTTTCTTCACCACATGGTGCGCAATATCGTCGGTTGCCTGCTGAAGGTCGGTGAGGGCACACGATCACCGGGATGGGTTGGGGAGGTTCTGCGCGGGTGCGACCGCGCGCACGCGGCGCCCACCTTCCCGCCCGACGGGTTGTACCTTGCCGCCGTACGATACGACGCGGTTTGGGGCCTGCCCTCGTCGCCAGCGCGGCTGCCTGGGGATACTTTTCTCGGCGCGGGGCTCGCCTCCGTCGTATCCTCCTGACCCTATGGCGACGGCAGTCAAAATCTGCGGTATCACACGGATCGAAGACGGCCTCGCGGCGGCTCACGCCGGGGCACACGCCATCGGGCTGGTATTCCATCCCGCCAGCCCCCGGTTCGTGGACATGGCGCGCGCGCGCGAAGTGATCGAGCGGCTGCCGCCTTTCGTCACGGTGGTCGGGTTGTTCGTCGATCCGGAGCCGCAAGCCGTGCTGGACGTGCTGCGCGAGGTACCGTTGCAGCTGCTGCAATTCCACGGTGATGAGCCGGCCGCGCTGTGCGCGAGCTTCGGGCTGCCCTACCTCAAGGCCTGCAGGATGGCGCCTGGGACGGATTTGCTACAATACGCTGCCCTCCATGTCCGCGCCAAAGGCCTGCTTCTCGATGCCTTTATCGACGGCGCACACGGCGGAACAGGACGTTCGTTCGACTGGAACCTCATCCCGCGCGACCTGCCGCTTCCGGTGGTGCTCGCGGGCGGACTCACTCCCGCCAACGTCGGCGAGGCGATCCGGGCGGTGCGGCCCTGGGCGGTGGACGTGAGCAGCGGCGTGGAACGGGAGAAAGGCGTCAAGGACGCGGCCAAGATCGCCGCATTCATACGAGGAGTGCGCGATGCAGATGTATGAAGCAGGGCAGATCTACGACCTGCCCGACGCCAACGGCCACTTTGGTCCTTACGGGGGAGTGTTCGTCGCCGAGACGCTGATGCACGCGCTCGACGAGCTCAAGCGCGAATATCTGCGCTTGCGCGACGATACTGAGTTCCAGGCGCAGTTCGCCTCCGAGCTGAAGCACTACGTCGGCCGCCCCAGCCCCGTGTATCACGCCCAGCGCCTGTCCGAGCACCTGGGCGGCGCGCAGATCTGGCTCAAGCGCGAAGACCTCAACCACACCGGCGCGCACAAGATCAACAACACCGTCGGCCAGGCGCTGGTCGCCAAGCGCATGGGCAAGAAGCGCGTCATCGCCGAGACCGGCGCCGGGCAGCACGGCGTGGCCGCGGCCACCGTGGCCGCACGCCTCGGCATGGAATGCGTGGTCTACATGGGCTCTGCGGACATAAAGCGGCAGGCGATGAACGTCTACCGCATGAAGCTGCTGGGCGCCACCGTGGTCGCGGTGGAAAGCGGCTCCAAGACCTTGAAGGACGCATTGAACGAGGCGATGCGCGACTGGGTCACCAACGTCGAAACCACCTTCTACATCATCGGCACGGTCGCCGGTCCGCATCCTTACCCGGTCATGGTGCGCGATTTCAATTCCATCGTGGGCAAGGAGTTGCGCACACAAATGCCCGAAGTGGTCGGACGTCAGCCCGACGCGATACTCGCGTGCGTGGGCGGCGGGTCCAACGCGATGGGCGTATTCCATTCCTATATCCAGGACCCGGCCGTTCGGTTGATCGGCGTCGAGGCCGCCGGCGAAGGTCTTGCGACCGGCCATCACGCGGCGACCTTGTGCGCGGGCCGCCCGGGCGTGCTGCACGGCAACCGCACCTATCTCCTGCAGGATGAGGATGGCCAGATCATCGAGACCCATTCCATCTCGGCCGGGCTGGACTATCCGGGCGTCGGGCCGGAGCACTCATGGCTCAAGGACAGCGGACGCGCGGAGTACGTCGCCGCCACCGACGCAGGAAGCGTTGCATGCGTTTCACGCATTGTGCCGCTTCGAAGGCATCATGCCGGCGCTCGAATCCAGCCACGCGCTGGCGCACGCCATGAAAATGGCCCCGGACATGGGCCGGGATAAGGTGCTGCTGGTCAACCTCTCCGGGCGCGGCGACAAGGATATGCACACAGTCGCGAAGTTCTCCGGCATCACGTTGTGAGCGTCGAATGTGAAGCGTGAAGGGTGAAGAGTGAATGCCTAACCCCTAGCCCCTGACCTGCCTCATCCCTCACACATGTCCCGCATCGCAGCCACCTTCGCAAGACTCAGGTCCGCCGAGCGCAAGGCGCTGATCCCGTTCATCACGGCCGGCGATCCCGATCCGGCGTCGACTGTGCCGCTGATGCAGGCCTTGACGGAATCCGGTGCGGACATTATCGAGCTCGGTGTGCCCTTTTCCGATCCGATGGCGGACGGCCCGACCATTCAGCGCTCCAGCGAGCGGGCGCTCAAGCACCACACCAGCCTCAAGACCGTGATCGCAGCGGTAAGCCGGTTCCGTCAGTCCGACAGCGCCACTCCAGTGGTCTTGATGGGCTACGCCAACCCGATCGAAGCGATGGGCTACGAACGCTTCGCGGAGAGCGCCGCGCAAGCCGGCGTGGACGGCGTGCTGGTGGTGGACTATCCGCCGGAAGAGGGCAGCGGGCTTGCCGGCGAGCTGAGCAAGCGTGGCATCGACAGCATTTTCCTGTTGTCGCCCACCACCGAAGAAGCCCGCATGGAGAAGGTGGGCCGGCTCGCCAGCGGATACATCTACTACGTCTCGCTGAAAGGCGTCACCGGCGCCGCGACCCTGGACCTGGACGAAGTCGGCCGCAAGATTCCGCAGCTCCGCTCGCACATCAAGCTGCCGATCGGCGTGGGCTTCGGCATTCGCGACGCGCAGACGGCGCGGGCAGTCTCCCGGCTCTCCGATGCAGTGGTGATCGGCAGCCGCCTGGTCCAGGAAATCGAGCAATCCGCGCCGGACCAGCTGATCGGCAACGTCAAGGCGCTGGTCGGCGGCATCCGCAAGGCCATGGACGAGTGAGCGCCGGAACGGTGATCGCGCGTCACGTCCGCCTGAAGGCGGAGCTGTGCTGTCACGCCCGCGTGCGCGCGCGGCCACTGAGCCGGAGGTGACGTGAGCTGGTTGCAGAAACTGCTTCCGCCCAAGATCAAGCGCAGCCCAGGGGCCGCCAAGAAGGCCGTCCCCGAGGGCCTGTGGATCAAGTGCGAGGTGTGCGAAGCGGTGCTCTACCGTGCCGACCTCGAGAAATCTCTCCAGCGTCTGCCCCAAGTGCGCGTACCACAACCGCGTCACTGCGCGCGAACGCCTGGACGTGACGCTCGATCCGGAAGGCCGCTACGAGATCGGCTCCGAGGTCGTGCCGGTCGACTTTCTCAAGTTCGTCGACAGCCGGCGCTATAGCGATCGGCTGGAAGCCGACGCCCAGGAAAGCGGCGAGACCGACGCGCTGGTGGTGATGCAGGGCGCGATCAAGACCATTCCGGTGGTCGTCGCGGCGTTCGAGTTCCGCTTCATGGGCGGCTCCATGGGCTCGGTGGTGGGCGAGCGCTTCGTGCGCGGCGTGCAGTCGGCCATCGAGCAGAAGCTGCCGTTCATCTGCTTCTCGGCCAGCGGCGGCGCACGCATGCAGGAAGGGCTGATGTCTCTCATGCAGATGGCCAAGACCACGGCGGCGCTGACCCAGCTTTCCACCGACCGCCTGCCCTTCATCTCGGTGCTGACCGATCCGACCATGGGCGGTGTGTCCGCCAGCTTCGCGATGATCGGCGACGTCGTCATCGCCGAGCCCGGGGCACTGATCGGGTTCGCCGGTCCGCGCGTCATCGAGCAGACGGTGAAGCAGACGCTGCCCGAAGGGTTCCAGCGCGCCGAGTTCCTGCTCGAGCACGGCGCCATCGACATGATCGTGGACCGGCGCGAGATGCGCGATCGCCTGGTGAGCCTGATCACGCTGTTGATGCGCGCACCTGCCGCCTGATTTCCCCGCCGCCGTTTCGCTCATCGCTACCGCGCCTTTGCCCGTACCTCCCCGCCCCGCCAGCGATCTGCAGGCCTGGCTGGGCTACCTCGAGCGGCTGCATCCGGCCACGATCGAGCTTGGACTGGAGCGCGTCGCTCGCGTGCGCGATCGGCTCGGGCTCGCCCCGGCGTTCCCTCTCATCACCGTGGGCGGCACCAACGGCAAGGGCTCGACCTGCGCCATGCTGGAGAGCTGCCTGCGCTGCGCCGGGTATCGCGTGGGCTGTTACGCCTCGCCCCATCTGCTGCGCTACAACGAGCGCGTTCGCCTGAACGGGGTCGAGGCCTCGGACGGCGCGCTGGTCGCCGCCTTCGAGCGCGTGGAGCAGGCCCGTGGGCAGGTCTCGTTGACGTACTTCGAGTTCGGCACACTCGCCGCCGTTCTGCTGTTCCTCGAGGCCGGGCTGGACGTGGCCGTGCTGGAGGTGGGGCTGGGCGGCAGGCTCGACGCGGTCAACGCTTTCGAACCCGATTGCGCGGTAGTGGTCAGCATCGGCCTCGACCACACAGACTACCTGGGGCCCACGCGCGAGCACATCGCGTTCGAGAAGGCCGGGATCTTTCGCGCCGGCAAACCGGCGGTGGTGGCCGAAGCCGATCCCCCGGCCAGCCTGATCAGGCGTGCGCGCGACATCGGCGCGGATCTCTACTTGATCGATCGCGACTTTGGCTTCGTGGCGGGCGAGACGCAGTGGCAGTTCTGGGATTGGCGCGGCAAGCGCGACGGACTGCCGTTGCCCGCGTTGCGCGGCGGCTATCAGCTGGCGAACGCCAGCGCGGCGCTGGCCGCGCTCGAATCGATCCGGGACGCGGCTGCCGGTAGAGATGGGCGCGATCCGCCGTGGGCTGGTGGAGGTCGATCTGCCGGGGCGCTTTCAAGTGCTGCCCGGTCGCCCTCTGGTGATCCTGGACGTGGCTCACAATCCGCACGCTGCCGCTCGACTAGCCGAGAACCTGCGGGCGAATGCAGCCGCGCGCCCGCACATTGGCGGTGTTCGCCATGCTCAAGGACAAGGACATCGAGGGTGTGATCGCGGCAGTATCCGCGCAGATCGACGAGTGGTTCATCGCGCCTTTGCCCGGGCCGCGCGGCGCCGATCTGGCCCGCATGGTGCGGGCACTGCCAGCAGCCGGCGTTACGGTGCCGGTGAGCAGCTTCGCGGACGTGGGCGACGCCTTGCGAGCGTGCGCGGGAACGCGCGCAGGCCGGATGATAAGATCCTCGTGTTCGGATCTTTCTATACTGTGGCCGACGCCCTGCGCTCACTGACTATAACTAGACCTGTTCATCGTGGCCAAGACACCTATCTCGAACGAAGAGCTGCAACTGAGAAAGCGCGCCCGTCGCCGCCTGGTAGGCGCCATCGTGCTGGTGCTGCTGGTGGTCGTGCTGGTGCCGATGTTTCTCGAGCACGAGCCGCGGCTGCAGAAGCAGGACATGGACATCCGCATTCCACCGATTCCCGGACAGACGCAGGCCCCGTCGTTTCCCTGGGGCGGCACCGGCCCCGGCGACTGCGCCGTCGGCCGTCCCGGCAGAAAAAGCCGAGACGCCTGGGCCACCTGCGCCTGCCTCCGAGTCCGTCGCTCAATCTGCCGCGCGACGCATCCACGGCGACAATCCAGGCTCGAAACCACCGGCGGCTGCGGCAGCGCCGAGGCCGGCGCCCGTGACTCAACAACAGAGCGAGGCTGCGGCCAACCCGGCGTCTGCAGCGCCGTCTATGGAGACTGCACCGCAGCCTGCCGCCGGTGAGGGCTTCGTGATCCAGGTCGGCGCATTCGCCAACGCATCCAACGCCAAGCAGTTGATGCAGCAGATCAAGGCGCACAAGTTTCCCGCCTACACCGAGCCGGTGAAGACCGCGCAAGGAGAGAAGACCCGCGTGCGCGTAGGTCCCTATCCGAGCGTCGAAGTAGCGGAGAAGGCGCGCGATCGGCTCAAGGCGCTGAAGCTGGCGGCGATGAGCGAACCCCGGGTCGTGCGCGCGGGGGAATGAGCGAGCCGGTTCCGGATGGGCAAAGCGATGCCAGACAGGAGGCTTCTTGCAAGCAAAGGCAGAAATGCGATCCTCGATTAGCTCAACCGCCCCGGTGCTGGCACGGTCCGAGGAAAGGCTGCGCAAGGGCTCGCGCCGGGGTTTGGCATCAGGCTGTTAGCGTCAATGACGGCGTTCGACTACGCCGTCCTCGGTATCGTCGCCCTGTCGGTGCTGGTCAGCCTGTTTCGCGGTGCGGTGCGCGAGGTCATGGCGCTGGTCTCCTGGGTGGGCGCATTCTTGATCGCCCTGCATTTCGCCCCCAGCTTATCGGCGCTGCTGCCTGCTTCGGTGGGCCATCCCTGGCTGCGACTGTGTCGTGGCCTTCGTCGGGTTGCTGTTGCTGAGCCTGATGCTGTTCGCACTGGTCACCCTCGCTTTGGCCCGGCTCGTGCGCGGTTCGGGGCTGGGTCCGTGGGACCGCGCTATAGGCGTCTTATTCGGGCTGGCGCGAGCGCTGGTGATTCTGGTTGGCGCTGGTGCTGGCGGCGGGTCTGACGCCGCTGCCGCGCGAGTCGGCCTGGCGCAATGCGATGTTCAGCCCGACGCTGGTCGGCGCTGGCGAAGAGCGCGCGCGCCTTCCTGCCGGCGGTGCTGGCAGAGCGCATCCGCTTCGAGTGAGCCTGCGGTCGGCTCCCGAGTCAATCGATCGCAGGTTCTGCCGACCCGCCCTCGGTCCTGATAGGCGGTCATCGGTTCTGCCAGAGGGCCGTCGGCCGCGGCGGTTTCGACTATACTAGCGCGGTCTGACGGGGCGAGAACCCAGGCGGAAACCCAGCAGTGGCGCGGGTTCCCGGCCGGTAGGCCGGGCTGAACTTCGACGGAGAGCCGGCAATGTGTGGAATCATCGGCGTCGTCGCCAAGTCTGCCGTCAACCAGCTGCTGTATGACGGACTTGCTGGTGCTGCAGCACCGCGGTCAGGACGCCGCCGGCATGGTCACCGCGGAAGGCAGCACCTTCCACATGCACAAGGGCAGCGGCCTGGTGCGCGACGTGTTCCGCACGCGCGACATGCGTAACCTGCAGGGCAATGTCGGCATCGCGCACTGCCGCTATCCCACCGCCGGCTCCGCCGAAAACTCCGCCGAATCCCAGCCGCTGTACGTCAATTCGCCGTTCGGCATCGTGCTGGGCCACAACGGCAACCTTACCAACTCCGAGCAGCTCAAGCGCGACCTGTTCCGCCAGGACCTGCGGCACGTCAATACCAACTCGGACTCGGAGGTGCTGCTGAATGTGCTGGCGCACGAACTGCAGGAAGGCTCCAGCGGTTACGAGCTGGATCCCGACACCATCTTCGCCGCGGTAGGGGGCGTGCACCGCCGCTGCCGCGGAGCCTACGCGGTAGTCGCCAGCATCGCCGGCTACGGACTGCTCGCGTTCCGCGATCCCTACGGCATTCGTCCGCTGGTGGTGGGGCAGACGATGACCGAGCAGGGCGTGGAGTACATCGTTGCCTCCGAGAGCGTCGCGCTGGACACCCTCGGCTTCCAGTTGATCCGCGACGTGGCGCCGGGCGAGGCCATCTTCATCGACGAAGAGGGGCACTTCTACAGCCGCCAGTGCGCGGCCAATCCCACGCTCAATCCCTGCATCTTCGAGTTCGTCTATCTGGCGCGTCCCGACTCGGTGATCGACGGCATCTCGGTGTACGAGACGCGGCTGCGCATGGGTGAGAGCCTGGCCGAGAAGATCCGTCGCGAGCACCGCGAACTGGACATCGACGTGGTGATCCCGATCCCCGACTCCAGCCGCCCTTCGGCGATGGAGCTGGCCAAGCAGCTGGGCGTGTCGTATCGCGAAGGCTTCATCAAGAACCGCTACATCGGCCGCACCTTCATCATGCCGGGCCAGGCCATCCGCCGCAAATCGGTGCGCCAGAAGCTCAACGCCATCGGCATGGAGTTCAAGGGCAAGAACGTGCTGCTGGTGGACGATTCCATCGTGCGCGGCACCACCAGCCGCGAGATCGTGCAGATGGCGCGGGACTCGGGCGCGCGCAAGGTGTTTTTCGCCTCCGCTTCGCCGCCGGTGCGCTATCCGAATGTCTACGGCATCGACATGCCGACCTCGAAGGAGCTGATCGCCAACGGCCGCACCGACGACGAGATCGCGCGCGAGATCGGCGCCGACCGATTGATCTACCAGGACCTGGTGGCGCTGATCGACGATTGCCGTTCGGTCAATCCGCGCGTCCGCAGCTTCGAGACGTCCTGCTTCAGCGGCAGCTACATCACCGGCGACGTGACGCCGGAGTACCTCGCCGGCATCGAGGCCAACCGCAACGATGCCGAGCTCACACGCCGCACCAGCGTGGCTGTCACCCAGCTCGATCTGAATCTCGCCACCGCCGACTGATGCGGTGGCGCGGCGGGATCAGAACTCTTCCCACTCTCCGTCACTCCCGCGCGGAATCTTGACCTGCGATGCGGGCGTGCCGAACGCCGCGACTGGACGCCCGCGCGTGGAGGTTGCCGCCGTGCCCTCCGTGATCGCGGGTGCCGTTGCGCGCGCGCCTTGAGGAACCTTGAAGACACTGACCGCCGTAACCAGGTTCTCCGCCAGGCGCCGTAATTGCTCGGCCGAGGCGGTCGCTTCTTCCACCAGGGCGGCATTCTGCTGCGTCACCTGCTCCATGACCGTGATGGTCTGATTGATTTCCTGGATGCCCGCGCTCTGCTGCGTCGAGGCTTCGGCGATGCCGGCCATCAGCTCGCTGACCTGCTTCACCGCAGTGACGATCTCATCCATGGTGTTGCCGGCCTGCGCCACCAGCTTCGATCCGTTCTCGACCCGGTCTACCGAGTTGTAGATCAGCTGCTTGATCTCTTTCGCCGAGTCGGCGCTGCGTTGGGCCAGGCTGCGCACCTCCGCCGCCACCACAGCGAAGCCACGTCCCTGCTCTCCGGCGCGCGCGGCTTCCACCGCGGCGTTGAGCGCCAGGATGTTGGTCTGGAACGCAATGCCGTCGATCACGCTGACGATGTCGGCGATCTTCTTGGACGATACGTGGATCTCGCTCATCGTGGTGACCACCTGGCCCACGAGCTCGCCTCCGCGCATGGCAACCTGCGACGCGCGCTGGGCCAGCTCGTTCGCCTGCTTGGCGTTCTCGCTGTTCTGCTTGACCGTGCCGGTGAGCTCTTCCATGCTCGCCGCGGTCTCCTCGAGGCTAGAGGCCTGCTCCTCGGTACGCTGGGACAGGTCGGTGTTGCCGGCGCGGATCTGCTTGGTTGTGTTGTGGATGGAATCGGCCGCCACGCGCACACCGGATACGATGTTCGAGAGGCTGTCGGCCATGTCGTCGAGCGAGTTCAGCAGCTGGCCGGTTTCGTCGTGATGCCGGCTGCGGGTGCGGCTCGACAGATCGCCGGATGCGACCCGCTTGGCATAGCCAACCGCCTGGCCTAACCGGCCGGCGACGGTACGTTTCAAGGCCACATACAGCAGCACGGACAGGACCAGCGAAATGAACACTGCGGCGACGAACAGCTCGGCCCGCAGCACATTGCCGACCTCGAACACCTCCTTGACCGGGGTCTCGCCCACGATCAGCCAGTTCCAGGTCGGGAAGTGGGAGTAGCTGGCGATCTTCTCATCGGCGCTCCCGCCCGACTGTCCCGCCGGCCGGACGTAGCGCAGGATCCCCTGATTCTTCTCCAACATCTCACGCACCACTTCGCGCCCGCTGTCGTCCTTGTAGCCAAGCAGGTTCGATCCTTGTGCGGTCGGATGGATGATGGCAGTGCCCAAGCTGGCGCCGGGACGCGCGTCGACCACATAGTAGAAACCGGTCTGCCGCAGCTTGACCGAGCGGATCTTCTGCTTGAGGACATCCATGTCCTGGCTGATGTCGACCCCCACGTACAGCACGCCGATGATCTGGCCATCCTTGTCGCGGATCGGCTCGTAGCTCGTCATGTAGTTGCGACCGAACAGCACTGCTGGCCCACGATAGGCCTGGCCCTCCAGCAGCCGGGCGTAGCCAGGGTGTTCGTGGTCGAGGACGGTGCCCACGGCGCGGGCGCCAGTTTCGGTTTTGAGCGATGTCGCGACGCGGACGAAGTCGCGTCCGCTACGCACAAATACGGTGGCGGTGGCGCCAGTGCGTGCGGTAAAGGCATCCACCCGCGCGAAGTTGAGGTTGATGCGCTCCAGCCCGGCGCGCAGCACCGGAGTGCTGATGGCCCCGATCTTGACGGCCTTGCCGCGATCGAGTTGGATGCGCTCCGGGAAATAGCTCGCGAAGTGCCGCGCGACCCGGCTCACGTCTTCCTGCGCCGTCCCGTCGAACACCTGAATCAAGTCGGCCACCTGCCGGTTGGAGGCGGCGAGGTCGGCGACGGCCTGCTCATCCAGATAGCGGGTGATCGTCATACTCATCAGCAGCGTCAGTACGCCGAAGGAAACGAGCACCAGCGCGCTCGCGATCAACGCGAACTTGATACCGATGGATAGCTTGGAAAAGGGCTTGAACATGTCTTACCTCGTTTGGATCGGTCGGCACCGCTCGTTCCCTTCAGGGAAGCGCACGGTTCGGTTAAAGCCAGAATCTTGCCAGCTCATAAAGACGCAATATCCCTTCAGGGGGAGGACTGGGAGGCCTCGGGGCGCTCCGCGACGTGGCGCGAACGCGCTGCCTGCAGCACGCGGTCGCTCATGCCACCGATCGGCACGACCTCGTCGGTCGCTCCGAGTGCGATCGCCTCGCGCGGCATGCCGAACACCACGCAGGTGGCCTCGTCCTGGGCCAATGTGTAGGCTCCCGCCCGCTTCATGCGCAGCAGGCCGGCAGCGCCGTCCTTGCCCATGCCGGTCAGGATCACGCCGATCGCACGGCCGCCCAGACTCTGGGCCGCCGAGTCGAACAGCACATCCACCGAGGGACGGTGCATATTGACCGGCGCATCGCGCGACAGGCTCAAACCGAAGCGCCCCTCACCGCTGGCGCGGCACACCCGCAAATGCTGCCCCCCCGGCGCGATGTAGGCGTGACCGGGCTGCACCGGCTGATTGGGGCCGGCCTCCTGCACGCGGATCTGACACAGCCCGTCCAGCCGCTCGGCAAACAGCCGCGTAAAGTGCTCTGGCATGTGCTGCGCAATCAGCACGGCGGGTGCGTCCGCGGGCAGCTGCGTCAAGAAAGTCCGCAGGGCTTCGGTGCCGCCGGTGGATGCGCCGACCACGATGATGGTGTCACAGCGGTCGCCCGGCACCGGACGACGCGCGGCGGGAGCGCGCGCCGCCGCAGCGACTTCCGTCGATGATTGGGGCGGGCGCACGCGCGCTGCGTAGGCGATACGGATCTTCTCCGCCACCGCGCCCTGGTAATCGTCACCGATCAAGGCATTGAGCCGCGGCTTGGCCACGAAGTCGACCGCCCCGAGCTCCAGCGCTCGCAGCGTCGCCTCCGACCCTGCATCGGTGTAGGCCGAGATCATGACTACCGGCATCGGATGCACGCGCATCAGCTTCTCGAGAAACTCCAGGCCGCCCATGCGCGGCATCTCGACATCGAGGGTCAGCACGTCGGGCTTGAGCTCCGCGATCAGCCTGCGCGCCTGATAGGGGTCCTCGGCCACCCCCACCACGCGCATGTCGGCATGAGCGTTGATGATATCCACCAGGATCTCGCGCACCAGGCGGGAGTCGTCTACCACGAGCACGCGGATCATCACTTGAACAACTCCACTTCGCCGCTCAGCTCGACCTGGCTCAGCCGGCGGCTGTAGTCCTGCTCTCGCGCCAGGACCGTGTCGTTGTGCAACTGGCGCAGCTTCTTCACCAGCACCCGCCCGGTGGCGGGAAAGAAGTAGATTTTGCGTGCGCACTCGTCGAGCAGGTCCTGGGCGGCGACGTGAACGCCCTCCTTGCGCAGATAGTCCACGATGAAGCGGGCGTTGCTCTCGCCCACGCCCGAGGTGCGCAGGTCCGGCATGACGCTGCCGCCGCCGAACACTTTGGCCTCCATGGTCTGCTTGCGCGCCCCGTTGCGCATCAGGCGGTTGATCAGCACCTCCATGGCATAGGTGCCGTAGCGCGCCGAACGGCTGGCGGGCGAAGAGTCTTCGGCGGTGTCCGGCAGCAGGAAGTGATTCATGCCGCCGACGCCGGCGGCGCGATCGCGGATGCAGGCTGCCACGCAGGAGCCGAGCACGGTGACCAGTACGATGTCGCGGTCGGTGACGAAATACTGTCCCGGGAAAATCTTCGCTGCCTCGGTGTTCAGCCGCGCGTCGAAATAGACCGACGGGGTGCTGACCTCCTGGCTCCAATCGGTCCACATAGGCGTCAGGCCGTCCGCCACGGTTGAGCGCGGACCATCGGCGTGCGTAAGCCGTTCCACGACCGCGGCTTGGGTGCCGTGGAAGTCAGAGACGACGGGGTGCCGATATCCGGCTCCAGGCTCATGCGCGTGGCCGTTCTAGAGCGCTGCCCCGGTGTCGAACAGGCCCAGTTCCTGGCTGGAGATGAGCTTTTCGATGTCGAGCAGGATCAGCATGTGATCGCCTCTGGCGCCCAGCCCCATCACGTATTCGGTGTTCACCGCCGTGGCGAACTCGGGTGCGGGCTTGATCTCATCCTCCGTGAGGGCTACCACGTCGGCCACCGCGTCGACCACCACCGCCACCAGCCGCTCGCGCACGTGCAACACGATCAGCACCGTGAAGGGGCCATACTCTGCATCCTGGAAGCCGAACTTGACGCGCAGGTCGATCACCGGCGCGATCAGACCGCGCAGGTTGATCACGCCTTTGATATAGCCGGGGGCGCCCGGCAGCTTGGTGACGCTGTCGAACACTCGAATCTCCTGCACCTTGAGAATGTCGATGGCGTAGTCCTGCTCGCCCAGCCGGAAGGCGAGAAATTCGCGCGCCGGCGCGATGGCCGCGCCGCGTGCGTGGACAGAGCTCAGTGCGGCGTGTTGCATGGATATCTCCTCATTCGTCGTTCACCCGAGGCCTAGCTCGGCCTCGAGCTGTTGGCCGTCCCTGGTCGGCGCCAGGCCGCTGCGAATCAGCGCGTTGGCGTCCAGAATCAACGCCACGCGCCCGTTACCGAGGACGGTCGCCCCGGCGATGCCTGGAACGCGCCGGTAGTTCGCCTCCAGGCTCTTGATCACCACTTGTTGCTGGCCGAGCAGCCGATCGACGGCCAGCGCCGCGCGGCGGCCTTCGACTTCGACGACGATCATGATCGCGTCCTCGGGCTGCGCGGCGCTCGCGCGGACGTGCAGCAGGTGCTCGAGCGTGAGCAGGGGCACATAGCTGTCGCGTATCTGGATCACCTGCGGACCGCTGGCGATGGACTTCACCTGGCCTGCCTGCGGCAGGAAGGCCTCGGCGATGAAGCGACAGCGGGATGATGAAGCTCTCGCCGCCGATCTCCACCGTCATGCCCTCCAGGATAGCCAGCGTCAGCGGCAGGCGGATCGCGATGGCGGTGCCCACGCCGTTACGCGAGCGCACGTCGATGTTGCCGCCCAGTGCCTGGACGTTGCGCTTGACCACGTCCATGCCCATCCCGCGGCCGGAGATGTCGCTCACCTCGTCGGCGGTGGTGAAGCCGGGTGCGAACGCGAGCTGCCACACCTGTTCATCGCTCATGCCCGGGTGGACGTGCAAGCCGCGCTCCTTGGCCTTGGACAGGATCTTCTCGCGGTCGAAGCCACCGCCGTCGTCGTTGATTTCCACCAGGATGCCGCCGCCCTGGTGCATGGCGCGCAACTGGATCGTGCCGCGCCGCCGCTTGCCGGCCGCTTCGCGTAACTCCGGGGGCTCGATGCCATGATCCACGGCGTTGCGCACCAGATGCAACAGCGGGTCCGCCAGCTTTTCGATGATCTCCTTGTCGAGCTCCGTCTCACCGCCCTGCGGAGCGAGCTCTACCTCCTTGCCGAGGCGCTGCGCCAAGTCGCGGACCGTGCGTTGCATGCGCGAGAAGAGAAACTCGATCGGCAGCAGCCGGATGCCCATCACTGCATCCTGCAGCTCGCGCGTCTGGCGCCCTGCGTATGCCACGCTGTCGCGCAACTGGGCGTTGTTGGCGGCCCCGCTGCGTTGTGCCGCGTCGGCCAGCATGGACTGGGCGATCACCAGTTCGCCCACCAGATTGAGCAGGCGATCGACTTTCTCCACATCCACCCGGATGGAGGAGCGCTCGACCAGCATCCGGTCGGTGGCGCGGCGGCCCAAGGCCGAACGAGCCGTGTCCTGGTCGGTCGAGCGGCGGCCGTAACTCTCGGCACCGAACACGCCGGTCCGAGAGAACGAGTCGCCCGTTTGCGCGAGTGGGCCCCTGGTGTGCGTGAGTGAGTCCAGGGACTGCTCGCCCAGAAACAGGCCGTAGGCCGTGGTCCCTGCAGTAGCGCGATACGAGCGGCAGGTCATCAACGGCCGGCGCCGCGGGCTGTGGCGGTGTTTTCTGGAGTTCCACGCGCACGCCGTCCGCGCCCAGCAGAGCGCTGAGCCTGGCCTGCACTGCCGCCATCGGATCCGGCGTGAGCAGGAATAAAGACAGCGCCGGCGCGCCACTCGCGCCGTCGCCGACCTGGAGGTCTTCGATGCGGCCGAGCGTACCCAGCTCGGCGTACAGGCCGGCCAGCGGCAACGCCGTAATCCCCTGTCCGGAAGGCAGATCGACTTCGACGCGCAAGCGCTCGCTGCGCCGGGTCGCGACAGCGCTCGGGTCGTCCGCTCCTCGGGGATCATCTGACTGGCTGCGCGTAAGCTGCGTGAGCCGGTCGTATACGTCCTGCAGCGCGCCGGGGTCCGTGGCGCCCGTGTCCTTGAGCCGGCGCAACTCCTCGCGCACGACGTCGCAGGCCTCGAGCAGCACCGAGATGACATCGTTGGTTGGCCTCAACTCCTCCTTGCGCATCTGATCGAGGATGCTCTCGATCCGGTGCATGAGCTCGGAGAAGCGCGTCGCGCCGAAGATGGTGCTGTTGCCTTTCACCGAATGCGCAGCTCGAAAGATGGAGTGCAGCACCTCCGGATCGGGGGAGTGCGGATCCAGGCGCAGCAGATGCCCTTCCATGGCCGCGAGGTGTTCCTCGGTCTCCTGGAAGAACATGGGCAGAAAGCGGGTAAGGTCCACGGCTAGTTCCCGGTCCTGTGCTGATCGGTGTGGATTGGGTCGCGCGCCAGTTGCTAGCGCGTGACCTTCTGCACGACTTCGATCAGCTTGTTGGGATCGAAGGGCTTCACCAGCCAGCCGGTCGCGCCAGCCGAGCGCCCCTGGTCCTTCATCGCGTCGGAGCTCTCGGTAGTGAGCAGCAGAATGGGGGTCGCCTTGTACTGCGGTAGCGCGCGGAGCGCCTTGACCAGTGTGATGCCGTCCATCTTCGGCATGCTCTGGTCGGTGATGATGAGGTCGAATGCATTGGCGAGCGCCTTCTGCAGCCCGTCCATACCGTCCCCGGCTTCGATGACCCGGTGGCCCGCGGACTTCAGGACGTAGGCCAGCATCTCGCGGATGGCGGCTGAGTCGTCTACGGTCAGGACCAGTTTGTTCATGGCAGCTTTGCTATTCCGTTGTGTATTGGTGATCAGCGCGGGGTGGTCCTGCGCTAGAACAAGTCGATGCCGCCGGCTTGCATGTCGGATTGCCGCACCCGGCTGTTGCCGAACGACTCCAGCGCGGCCAGCGCCTCCAGGAAGGCGTGCTTCTCGCCGGCCAGTTCCGCGGGCTGCACGCCGGCGCTCGCGCGCACGGCACTCATTGTCTCCACCAGGTTCTGCAGTCGCTGCGATACGCGCGTGAGTGCATCCACCCGCTGCTCCGTAGTGGCGAGAAGCTGCCCGACGAGGTCGGAGAACTGCATGTGCTGGGTAGCCGCCAGCAGGCTGCGCGCCACCGTCTCGGGTTGTGCCGGGCCGGCGGAAGCGAGACCCCGGTGCGCTTCCTGGAAGCAGTCCAGCAGCTTCCGCGTGGCGTCCGCAAGCAGCTGCTGGGTTTGCGCCAGCTCCTGGTGGGCAGCGTGGCACTGCGAGTTCAGCGCTGCGCTCGCTCGCCCCACCAGGTCCTCGAGGTCGCGGCTCGCGGCCTGCGTGCCGGTCGTGGCAGGTTCGTCGACACGGGCTTCTGGCGGCCTCATGCAGTGATCCTCGGGTCGGGCTGGCAGCGGGCTAGAACAAGGTGATGTTGCGCTCCACCTGCAGCTCGGACAGGCGTGTATCGGAGGCGATCAGGCGGTCCGCGATGGCCGCCAGGAACGCGTCGCTGAAGCGCCGCACACATTTGTCCGAGGCACGTGCGAGCTGAATCGGGTCGACCTTCGCGACGGTGATGTCGGTCACTGCGGATACGGTGATTGCGCTCTTGACCTTGTTGCGCGACAGGAAGGCGGTCTCGCCCAGGCAGTGGCCCGGGTCCACCACGCGCAGCAGAGTGCCGTTCTTGACCACGCGCGCCTGGCCTCGCACCAGCACGTAAAAGCCATGGTTCGCCTGCTGTTCCGCGATCAAGACCGTCTCGGCCGGGTGTCTTTGCCAGGTTGAGAACTTGCAGCACCTCGCCCAGGTCGTCCTCCGCGAAGCCGGCGAAGAAGCTGAGCCCCTTGAGTGCCTGCAGCTTGTCGGTATCGTTGGTCATCTCCGAGCTCGATACCGGGCGTCCCGAGAACGGAGCGAAGGCCTCGGCGAACTCGCGCCAGGAGCCGAAGCGCTGCTTCGGGTCCTTGGCCGTCGCGCGTGAGAACACCGCGTTCAGGGCCTCGGGTACGCCGGGCCGGCGTGCGCTGGGCGCCTGCGGATTGGCGCGCAGGATCTGCTCGACGATGCCGTAGTGCGTCGACGCCGTGAACGGCAGGGTGCCGGTGAGCATCTTGTACAACACCATGCCGAGCGAGAACATGTCGCTGTGCGAGGTGAGCTTCTCGCCCTGGATCTGCTCGGGCGACATGTACGCCGGCGAGCCCACCCCTTCCACCTGCGACACTTTCGCGTTCTCCAGGTTGAGGGCCGAGCCGAAGTCCGACACCTTCGGCTCCAGGTTCTCGGTGAGCAGGATGTTGTCCGGCTTGATGTCGCGGTGGATCACGCCATGCTGCTGCGCGTAGTCCAATGCCACGCACACGGTCTGCAGGATCTCGGCCACACGCTTGAAGTCGAGCAGACTGCTCGGCTGGCAGTACTTGTCCAGGGTCGAGCCGTGCACGTACTCCATGGCGATGTACGCCTTGGTGTCGTCCACCGCGGAGTCATAGATCTGTACGATGTTGGGATGCCGCAGCCGCTGCGCGAGCAGCACCTCGCTCAAAAAGAACTTGCGGATCAGCGTGGCCTGCTCGGGATCGCCGGCCTGGTCGATGCAGAACAGCTTGACCGCGACCTCCCGCGCCGTCGCTGGATCGCGGGCCAGGTACACCGTGCTGGTCGTACCGCTGCCAAGCACGCGCAGCACCTCGTATTTTCCGACCTTGCTGCCGGTCAAGGGCGCGCGCTTCTTGTTGGTGTCTTCGGTGGGAGTGGCCAGGAGTTCCATATGTGGGGCTCATCGCGTTCAGTCGGCGACATGGCTGCAAGAACCGCGCCAGTGCTCCCGAGCCGTGGTGTTTCCCGTCGTCGCATTGCCAAAACGCGCCGACCCCAGTACGATGGGATCTCGCGCCGATTTGATCGACAGCTTGCGGGCGCAATACAAATACAGCTAAAGCGCGGGCGAACCCGTCCCAGCCTTGGCTGGACGGGTTTTTGTTTTGGCGCCACCGGATACCGCCCGCCGGGCCGGTATCCGGCTTACGACCCGCAAGCGCCGAACTTGAGGCTCGGTTGGCCCGGATAGTTCGAGCGGCCAGCCCCGCCGGAAAAAGGAGTGGGTACACCATGAGCGAATTCGAAACCCTGGCCATTCGCGCCGGCATACATCGCAGCCAGTTCAACGAGCACTCCGAAGCGCTGTACCTGACCTCGAGCTATCGTGTTCGAGAACGCCGCCCAGGCCGCCGCGCGTTTCTCCGGCGAGGAGGCCGGCACGGTGTACTCGCGCTATACCAACCCCACCGTGGACACGCTGCAAGAGCGCCTCGCCGCTCTCGAGGGCGCGGAGAGTTGCGTGGCCACGGCATCTGGCATGTCGGCCATCCTGGCCTGCGTGATGTGTTTCACGCGCGCTGGAGACCACATCGTCGCTTCGCGTGGCTTGTTCGGCGCCACGGTGCAACTGCTCAACAACTGGCTCACACGGTTCGGGATCACGACTGCCTTCGTTTCCCCCACCGATATCAGGGAATGGGAGGCGGCGCTGACCCCCGCTACGCGGTTGCTGTTCGTCGAGACGCCTTCGAACCCGCTCACCGAGGTGTCGGACATCGCGGCGTTGAGCGCGCTAGCCCGTCGGGCGGGCGCGTTGCTCGCGGTGGACAATTGCTTCTGCACGCCGGCCCTGCAGCGGCCGCTCGAGCTTGGTGCCGACATCGTGATCCACTCGGCAACCAAGTACCTGGACGGGCAGGGACGCGTGCTGGGTGGTGCGGTGCTGGGCAAGCGCGAGTTGATCCACGAGCCGCTCACCACCTTCCTGCGCAACGCCGGCCCCACACTCAGTCCGTTCAACGCCTGGGTCATTCTCAAAGGGCTGGAAACCTTGAAACTCCGTATGCAGGCGCATAGTGCGAACGCGCTGGCGTTGGCCCAGTGGCTGGAGGGGCATCCGCGCGTCGAGCGGGTCTACTACCCTGGACTGCCCTCGCACCGCCAGCACGAGCTCGCCCGGCGCCAGCAGGCGAGCGGAGGCGGCATTGTGTCCTTCGTCGTGAAGGGTGGGCGCGAGGCGGCCTGGCGTGTGGTCGATGCCACCCGCATGATCTCGATCACCGCCAATCTGGGAGATGTGAAAACCACTATCACCCATCCGGCCAGCACCACGCATGGGCGCCTGCCGCCGGCGGCGCGCGAGAAGGCGGGGATCAGCGAGGGACTTCTGCGCGTCGCGGTGGGACTGGAGGCGCCAGCGGACATCCAAGCCGACTTGAATGCTGGATTGAATGCGTGAGCAAACCGACGTAACGGGTCTAGCATGAGGGCTAAACCGAGGTCAGGTCATGCTTCGCCAGGACGCGCCGCCACCTACTCGCTCGCACGCCATCGACGCTCCATCGCGGCGAGCTTTCGCGCCATCTCCGAACCGACGTAGATCTGCGGGTTGGAGGGCACTCTGCCCTCGGCGTGTTCGCGTGACTCTATCGAGCGGCGCGCGGTCTCGAACGCGTCGGTGAAGGAGTAGCTGGTCCGCAGCGCCTGGTCGGCATAGGCCTTGCCGAAATAGGTGAAGTCCGACTCGGCGCCGCATCCGAACGACATATGGTGCGCGTCGGCCGCGGTGACGACGAGCGTGCGCTCATCCTTGAGCGGCTCGATGAAGCCGCCGGAATAGCAGGCGGACACCACGATGATCCGCCAGCGAATGCCGGAGGCGTCCAGCATCTGCCGCAGCGTCGGCGGATCGAGGTGGCGCAGGCGCAGCGGCCAGAACTCGAGTGAAAAATGATGGTCTTCGGAGCCGTGCGAGGTGAGGTACAGAAACACAACGTCGTTGTCGCGATTCATGATCCGTCCGATGTGGGCCAGCGTGTGCTGGAGGCTCGTGACGGACGCGATCGGCGCAGCCAAGGTGGTGGCCGGGTTGTTGATCAGGCTGATGCTGCGTCCGGCCGTGCCGAAGCGCTGGTCGAACAACGGGCTGATGATCGACAGCTCCTTGCGGAAGACGTCCTCGCCGGCGTAACCCGCCACACCGACGAAGTACAGGCTTTCGACACCCGGGCGCCCTGGCGCGAGCGCAGCCAGGCTGCGCCGCAGGATGTCGGGCTGGGCATAGAACGCGTCCTCGGAGGCGACCGCGAACCAGCGCGCGTCCTCCTGTGCGTCCGCCTGCGCATCGGGGCCTGCCATCCACAGCGGGTCGGTCGAGGTACGCGGAATCAACCAGAGCGGCAAGAACACCAACAGGACCACGATGGCGGCATCCAGCAACCTGGCGGGCAGGTCCCGTTGCGCCAGATACAGCGCCGCAAACCCCGCGGTGAGCAGCCACCATATGTATGGTCCCCAGTAATACACGTAGTAGCCAGTGCGCTCGGAAACATCGATCCAGCCCGCTTGCGCCGCCAGCTGAAGCGCAGTGCCGGCCAGCGTGACGTACTGGCCGGCGGCGAGCACGGCCACGGGCAGGAGCAGCACCAGACTAGCGTTGCGCTCGCGGCGCGCTATGGCGTACGCGGCGAGCATCAGCCAGGGTAGATAAAACAATGCGCCCGGCAGGCCTGCGAGGTTGAAATGGCCCCCCGCGCCGGCCGCCGTCAGGTCGGCGAGACAGGTGAGTGCAACGTCGAGCAGGATCAGCGCAACCAGCTGATCGACTGTCGCGATAAAGGACTGGGGCTGGACGGGGCGCAAGCATGCCAGGCGAAACCCGCCGCGCAGGTTGCGCGTCAAGGCCGCCACGAACATCAGACGAGCTCCACGGACCTGCAGCCACTGGGTTCGACCAGCAGGTACTGGCCATGCTGGTACCAGTCGGACAACACCCAGCGTTCGCAGCTTCGGCCATCTACGAGATGAACGTGGCGCGCAGGCCGGTGGGTGTGCCCATGGATCATGCGCGTGCATCCGCTGTCCCGGAACGCTTGCTCGACCGCGGCGGGCGTCACATCCATGATCTCGGCCGGCTTGATCTGCTTCGCGCGCTCGCTCATGCCGCGCCCGCGCTGTATCTCGGCGTGGCGCAGCCACAGAGGCTGCAGCAGGAACACGCGCTGGCGCCATTGGCTGCGCAGCTTGCGGCGGAGCGCCTGGTAGCGTGTGTCATCGGTGCACAGCGTGTCGCCATGCAGCAGCAGCGTGGGCGTGCCATACAGATCCACGACAGTCGGGTCCACGAGCAGCCGCGCGCCCGACGCTCGCGTAAAGCCTGCGAGCATCAGGAAATCCCGGTTGCCGTGCATCAGATAAACCGGCACGCCGGCTGTCACAAGCTCCCGTAGCCCGGAAGCTACCCGCGCATTGAGCGGGTCGTCGAGGTCGTCGTCACCGGCCCAGTACTCGAACAGGTCGCCCAGAATGTAGAGAGCGTCCGCTTGCCGCGCCGGGCCGGCGAGGAAATCGAAGAAGATGCGGTTGATCCGGGCGCGAGCGGGCGTCAGATGAAGGTCGGAGATGAAGGCGGTGAAGGCCAAAGCAGGGGCTAGGGGCGAGGGATTAGGGGCGAGGGACGAGGGAGCGGCGGAGTAGTGCCGGCATATCCGTCAACACAGCAGCGCTCTGAGGTTCTTGCCCCGCGGTGAGCTTCGGTTCCCAATCCTCGTCCTCGGCCCCAACCCCCTCGTCCCTCGCCCCTGGCTCGCCTAAACCACCTCCGCCTTCGTGATGATCACGTCGGTGACAGGCACGTCCCCGTGCCCGCCGCGCGTGCCGGTGGCGACCTTCTTGATCTGGTCCACGACGTCCTTGCCATCCACTACCCGCCCGAACACGCAGTAGCCGAACCCCCCCGCGTTGGGTGTACGGAAGTCGAGGGAATTGTTGTCCGCCACATTGATGAAGAACTGGCTCGAAGCCGAGTGAGGCTCCGAGGTGCGCGCCATCGCCACGGTGTAAGCCTTGTTCTGGAGCCCGTTGTCGGCCTCGTTCTTGATCGCTGCGCGCGTGGGCTTGTGCTTGAGTCCGGGCTCGAAGCCGCCGCCCTGAATCATGAAGCCGTTGATCACGCGGTGGAAGATGGTGTTGGCATAGAAACCGCTATTGACGTAAGCGAGAAAATTCTCCACCGTCACCGGCGCCTTCGCGGCGTCCAGCTCCAGGGTGATTGTGCCGAGGTTGGTGTGCAGCTTGACCATCGATTGCCTCCATGTTTTATTTACCGTCGGGCGCCAGCACGCGCGCCTTTTCCAGGAGGATTTCCCTGGATGGCATGTACTGCAGGAAACTGGCTACCGTCTTGGGCGCGTAGTCCGGATACAACTCGATCACGAAGCTGCCCAGATTGGTCTGGATCTGTACCCGCGGCCGCTCTGCCGCAGCTGCCGGGCACAGCGCCGCGGCCAGCCACAGGCTCACCGCGGCGAGGAGTGCTCTCATGGTGGTGTTCCGCGTCCTCGCCTAGCGGGCGCCAAGTGGCCCGTTGGACTAACCGTTTACTAAGCAGCACCCTCGTACAGAATCTTCCAGGTGTCGCCTTCCCTGATCCAGTACTGGCGCTTTCTCATCTTGTTGGACAGGTTGCTGCTGCTGTAATCCTGCCAGAAGCTGACCACGGCGAGATCGTTGCGTCCGGGATACAGAAACATCGACACATCCGATAGCTGCACCTTGATCCACTCCTTGGAGGCGTTGACGCGCCGCTTCTGCGCCGACCACTCCGCCAGGCTCGTGTCGGCGCTGGCGAACGAGCGCGCATAGTGCTGCAGGTAGTGGTCGCTGTTGCGGCTTTCCCAGTCCTGGCGCCAGCGCTCGACGCGCTGCAGTCAAGCCGGCGCGCGACGCCTGCGCGGCGGGCTCCTGCACCCACTCGACGCGCTCGGCGATGATGACCGGAGTGACGCCGATCTGCACACGCTTGGCCAAGTCGTCCAGATCCTCGTTGGTCAGCACGACGCAGCCGTCGCTGGCGCGCGGGGGGCGGCTGTAGGTGTCGCGCGGCGTGCCGTGCAGCCAGATGCCGTGGCCGTTGCGGCCTTCGCGCACGTCCCACTCGTTGGGATAGCTGATGGGGAACGCGCCCGGTGCCGTAGAAGTCGTCCAGCTTGTCGCGCGGCAGTTGGCTGGTGACGTGATAGACGCCGAGCGGCGTTCTCTTGTCGCCTTCGCGCAATTTGTTGATGCCGTTCTTGCCGACCGTGATGTAGTAGTCGGTGAGGTAGTGCGGCGTGCCGCCCCGGTTCTCGAACACGTAGAGCGTGGACTTGGTCGTATCCACCACGACCGCGTAGCGCTGCTCTGGCTGCATCTGCAGCAGATATTTCGGCACGCGGTCCTTCGGCGGTTGCATGCTGTAGCGTGTGAGCCGAGCACGCGCCTCGTCGCGCAGGTCGTTGAGCCGCTCGGCCGGGGCATCCGCCGCACCCATCGTCGCTATCGGTCGAGCGCGGGCCATCAGCAGATCGCCTTTGATGAGCTGGGCGAGACGGAAATCGGGCTTGACCGCCAGCAGCGCGTTGACGCGGTCGAGCGCGGCGCTCAGTCGATTGTCGCGGATATCGATCAGGGCCTGGACCAGCATGGCTTCGGGCATTTGCAGGGCGCGGCCCGATCCGCGCCAGCTGCCGCCTGATGGCTGCCCATGGCGGAGACGTCGCCGGCCAGAACGACGGCGGCGAGTACGGAAGGGTCATGGCGCGCACGCGCGCGCCATGATGCAAGGCGAGCCTCTGAATCACTTGTCGATCGATTCCTGCTGAATCAGCCAGCGCTCGCCGATACGGACCAGCTGCAAGGGTCTTGGTGCCCGACTGCCTTCAGGGTGTCGGAGCTGTAGTTCTGGCGAAACGTGACGGTCGCGTGGGTGTTATCGGTGAATTTCACCCGGGGTGAAGTGGCTGTCACGTTGATTTTCTTCGGTTTGGCCAGCCGGTCGCGGCGCGAGGCCTCCCAATCCTTGCGCGGCTCGCCGTTGGGCGTCTGGAAATCCGGCGCATAGAAGGAGAGGTAGCCATCGGCGTCGTTGCTGGACCAGGCCTGGGTCCAGGCTTCGAGCGTCTTGAGCACCGCGTCGGTCTGATCGCCGGCAGGTTTCGACTGGAGGCTTGTCGGCTTGGCGGCGGTATCGACTGTTGGCTGGCCGTCTGGAGCGCGGCTTTGGTGCCAGTCGGCTTGTCCTGCACGGCGGGTTTGGATGCCGGCGTGTCCGCGGTACCGCTTGTCGCTGCTTCGGCCTGGGCCAGCGTGGCGGCGGTCTTGGCCGGGAACAGCTCTTTGATCAGAGCGAGCTTCTTGCGCGCCGTGGCGTTGTTGCTGTCGAGCTGCAACGCCTTGTCGTAGGCCTGGCTGGCGAGCGTGGCGTAGATGTCGCCCAGGTTCTCGTGCGCGACCGCGTAGCTGGGATGGGTGCGGATCGCCATTTCCAGCGCCTTGCGCGCCTTGTCGTAGTCGCCCTGACCGGCGTAGAGCACCGCCAGGTTGTTGTAGGGTTCGGGCAACTCCGGGATAGTCCTGGTGAGCTCGGTGAACACCTTGATGGCGTCCTGCGATCTTGTTCTGCTCGGTGAGGATCACGCCCTTCAAGAAACGGGCGCGCGCGTCCTTGGGGTGCTGCGCGAGGTAGGCGTTGAGGCGGTCCAGCGCCTCGGCGCCGCTTGCCCTCCTTGTAGAGCCTGCTGCCTTCCTGGTAATCATCCGCCCGAACCGTCGTGCCGCAGAACGCGCTGCCCAGACAACAAGCAGAAGGGCAGCGACTGCTCGATGCGGTGTGTGGTCATTGTGCTATACTTTTTTTCGATTTCCGTCGCTAGGTTATTGTAATCCTAGCAGATTTTAACAACAAGCCCGCTTCCTCCACAAATATTCCGCGCACCGTTGCTGTCGCACACCAGGCCGGAGCTTGCACCAGGCATGCCAGGCTGCGGCAGTGCGGCTGCGGCGCGGACCGCCCGCGAGCGCCGTTCCCTCCGCTGCTCCGACGCTTGCCCTGACTGGTCGGACCTGACGAGGCGCACCGACACCCATGCTCAGGATTCACAACTCGCTCACCCGTCAGAAGCAGGACTTCGTGCCGATCCGACCCGGGCCACGTCGGCATGTACGTGTGCGGCATGACGGTGTACGACTACTGCCACATCGGTCATGCGCGCGTGATGGTGGTGTTCGACGTGATACGCCGCTGGCTGCGCGCCTCCGGCTTCACGGTGCCCTACGTGCGCAACATCACCGACATCGAAGACAAGATCATCAAGCGCGCGCACGAGAACGGCGAGACCATCCAGGCGCTGACCGAGCGCTTCATCCGCTTCATGGACGAGGACGCGGCGGCGCTCGGGCGTGGAGCAAGCCCGACTTCGAGCCGCGCGCCACGCAGTACGTTCCCGGACATGCTGCGCATCATCGACGCGCTGATCGAACGCGGGCCTGGCCTATCAGGCGGCAACGGCGATGTCTACTACTCGGTGCACGAGTTTCCCGGCTACGGCAAGTTGTCCGGCAAGTCGCTCGAAGATCTGCGCGCCGGCGAGCGCGTCGAGATCGACCCAGCCAAGCGCGATCCGCTCGACTTCGTGCTGTGGAAGTCGGCCAAGCCCGGCGAGCCGTCCTGGGATTCGCCCTGGGGCAAGGGCCGGCCCGGGCTGGCACATCGAGTGCTCGGCCATGAGCGAGCATCTCCTCGGCGAGCACTTCGACATCCACGGCGGCGGCCAGGACCTGATCTTCCCGCATCACGAGAACGAGATCGCGCAGTCCGAGGGCGCGCACGGCCACGTGTTCGTCAACTACTGGCTGCACAACGGCTTCGTGCGCGTGGACGACGAGAAGATGTCCAAGTCGCTGGGCAACTTCTTCACCGTACGCGAGGTGCTGGCCAAGTTCGATCCCGGAGGTGGTGCGCTTCTTCATCTTGCGCGCGCACTATCGCAGCCCGCTCAACTACTCGGACCAGCATCTCGAGGATGCGCGCGCCGGGCCTCACCCGCCTGTACACCACGCTGCGCGACACGCCGCCGGCCGCCGTGGAATCGACTGGGAGCAGCGCGTTCGCTGCGCGCTTCAAGCAGGCGATGGACGACGATTTCAACACTGCCGATGCGTGTGCCGTGCTGTTCGACCTGGCCACCCAGGTCAACCGCTCGCACTCGGCGCACGAGTCCGGGTTGCTGAAGGCGCTGGCTGGATTGCTCGGATTGTCGCAACTAAAGCCGGACGAGTTTCTCCGTTGGACGCCGTCTGCCAAAGATGTAGATGTTGACATCACGGGCGTGGCAGCGAAGGGCGAAGTAGGCACGGTCACGGTGAAGGGCCATTCCGATGACGCGATCCAGCAACTGATCGAAGCGCGATCGGCCGCGCGCAAGGACAAGAACTTCGCCGAATCCGACCGCATTCGCGATCAGTTGCTGGCAGCGGGAATCGTGCTGGAGGACGGTCCCGGCGGCACGACCTGGCGGCGGCGCTGAAACCGGCTTGACCGCGTATTGGCAGCACGAGCCCGCCGTCAGTTCAAGGCGCGAAGAACTCCTTCACCTTCTCCATCCAGGATTTCGCGCGCGGGTTGTGCCTGCCCGCCTCTTGCTGGTTGATCGACTCCAGTTCGAGCAGCAGTTCCTTCTGGCGCGCGGTCAGGTTGACCGGCGTTTCCACCACGACGTGGCACATCAGAGTCGCCGTGGACCTGGCTGCGCACGCCCTTGATGCCTTTGCCGCGCAGCCGGAACACCTTGCCCGTTTGCGTCTCGGTCGGAATGCGGATCTTGGCCGAGCCGTCCAGAGTCGGGAATCTCGATCTCGCCGCCCAGCGCCGCAGTGGTGAAGCTGATCGGCATCTCGCAGTGCAGATCGTTGTCCTCGCGCTGGAACACCGCGTGCGGCTTGACGCGGCACACGACGTAGAGATCGCCCGGCGGGCCGCCGTTGACGCCGGCTTCGCCCTCGCCGGATAGGCGGATGCGATCGCCCTCGTCGACACCGGCCGGGATCTTCACCGACAGCGTCTTCTGGCGCTTGACCCGCCCCGCGCCCTGGCAGCTGCCGCAAGGGTCGCGGATGACCTTGCCGGTGCCGCTGCAGCGCGGACAGGTCTGCGCGATAGAGAAGAAGCCCTGCTGCATGCGCACCTGGCCGTGGCCGTCGCAGGTCTGGCAGGTGACCGGCTCGGTGCCGGGCTTGGCGCCCAGCCCTCGACAGGTTTCGCACTCCTCGAGCGTGGGAATGCGGATCTTGGTCTCGGTGCCGCGTGCCGCCTCCTCGAGGCTGATCTCGAGGTTGTAGCGCAGATCGGCGCCGCGGTAGACGTTGGAGCGGCCGCGTCCGGCCCCGAAGATCTCGCTGAAGATGTCGCCGAAAGCATCGGCGAAGCCGCCAAAGCCCGCTCCGCCCGCGCCAGCGGCTGCCCCCGCGTGCGCGTCCACGCCAGCGTGGCCGAAGCGGTCATAGGCGGCACGCTTGTCGGCGTCGCACAGGACCTCGTAGGCTTCCTTCGCTTCCTTGAACTTGCTCTTCCGCTTTCGGATTGTCCGGATTGCGATCCGGATGGTGCTGCATGGCCAGCTTGCGGTAGGCCTTCTTGATGTCGTCGTCCGAGGCATCTCGGTTGATGCCCAGCACTTCGTAGTAATCCCGCTTTGCCATGCTGCGCTACCGCTCCCTCTCAAACGACGACCGGCCGAGTCGAGCGGCCCCCTTCGAGGTGGTCCGCTGCAACCCGGCCAGTTGGGACGTCATGCCGCCACGGCGACGTCCGACTTTCCGATCACGCTCGGCGGCGTGACGGCCTAACCCTTCTTGTCTTTCACCTCTTCGAACTCGGCATCGACCACGTCGCCTTCATCCTGCTTGTTGCCGCCCGCATTGTTGGGCTGGCCACTGCCGGCTTGGGCGCCGGCACCGGCCTGGGCATACGCCTGCTCGCCCAGCTTTTGCGAAAGTTGTGCCAGGTCGCGCGTCTTGGCCTCGATGGCGTCCTTGTCGTCGCCCTTCATCGCCTCCTCGGTGGCCTTGATGGCGGCCTCGATCTTGGCCTTCTCGTCCGCGCCGATCTTGTCGCCATGCTCGGTCAGCGCCTTCCTCACCATGTGCACCGTGCTGTCGGCCTGGTTGCGTGCATCCACCAGCTCGCGGGCGCGGCGGTCGTCATCGGCATGCGCCTCGGCATCCTTCACCATCCGTTTGATCTCGTCCTCCGACAACCCGGAGTTGGCCTTGATGGTGATCTTGTTCTCCTTGCCGGTGGCCTTGTCCTTGGCCGACACGTGCAGGATGCCGTTGGCGTCGATGTCGAACGTGACCTCGATCTGCGGCATGCCGCGCGGCGCCGGCGGGATGCCCTCCAGGTTGAACTGCCCCAGGCTCTTGTTGTCGCGCGCCATCTCGCGCTCGCCCTGCAGCACGTGGATGGTTACCGCGCCCTGGTTGTCGTCCGCGGTCGAGAACGTCTGCTGCGCCTTGGTCGGGATGGTCGTGTTCTTCTGGATCAGCTTGGTCATGACCCCGCCCAGCGTTTCGATGCCGAGCGACAGCGGCGTCACGTCCAGCAGCAGCACGTCCTTCACATCGCCCTTGAGCACGCCGCCCTGGATGGCCGCGCCGACCGCCACGGCTTCGTCCGGATTCACGTCCTTGCGCGGTTCCTTGCCGAAAATCTCCTTGACCTTGTCCTGCACCTTGGGCATGCGCGTCTTGCCGCCGACCAGGATCACGTCGTCGATGTCGGAGAGCTTCACGCCCGAATCCTTGATCGCCGTCAGGCAGGGCGCGACGGTCTTCTCGATCAGATCCTCCACCAGGCTCTCGAACTTGGCCCGGGTGATCTTCATGACCAGGTGCTTCGGCCCCGACTGGTCCATGGTGATGTAGGGCAGGTTGATCTCGGTCTGCTGGGTGGAGGACAGCTCGATCTTGGCCTTCTCGGCCGCCTCTTTCAGGCGCTGCAGCGCGAGGATGTCCTTGCGCAGGTCGACACCTTGCTCGCGTTTGAACTCGTCGGCGACGTAGTCCATCAGCCGCTGGTCGAAATCCTCACCGCCCAGGAACGTGTCGCCGTTGGTGGACAGCACCTCGAACTGGTGCTCACCTTCCACCGCCGCGATCTCGATGATCGAGACGTCGAAGGTGCCGCCGCCCAGGTCATACACCGCGATCTTGCGGTCGCCTTCCTTCTTGTCCATGCCGAAGGCCAGCGCAGCCGCGGTCGGCTCGTTGATGATGCGCTTTACGTCCAGGCCGGCGATGCGGCCTGCATCCTTGGTGGCTTGGCGCTGGGAGTCGTTGAAGTAGGCCGGGACCGTAATGACCGCCTCCGTGACCGCCTCACCCAGGTAGTCCTCGGCCGTCTTCTTCATCTTCATCAGCACCTGCGCCGAGATTTCAGGCGGGGCCATCTTCTTGCCGCGTACCTCGACCCAGGCGTCGCCGTTCTGAGCCTGGACGATCTTGTACGGCACCAGCTTGATCGCCTTCTGCACTTCGGCGTCCTGATAGCGGCGGCCGATCAGGCGCTTGACCGCATAGATGGTGTTCTTGGGGTTGGTTACCGCCTGCCGCTTGGCCGGCGCGCCGACCAGGACTTCGTCGTCATCGGTGTAGGCCACGATCGAGGGCGTGGTGCGCGAGCCTTCCGAGTTTTCGATAACCTTGGGCTGGCCGTTCTCGATGATGGCCACGCACGAATTCGTGGTGCCCAGGTCGATGCCGATGATCTTTGCCATTGTGGTGTTCCTCGCTTTCGATTCAGGGATTCGTATGCTTTAACCAGAGCCTAGTTTTGGGTGGCCGGCCGGCGTTTCAAGCTTTGGGTTTTGGAGACCGTCACCAGGGCCGGCCGCAGCACCCTGTCGTGCACCTGGTAGCCCTTCTGCAGCACATGCACCACCGTATTGGCTGGCTTGTCCGACTGCACCGTTGTCATGGCCTGGTGCTTGTGCGGGTCGAACTTCTCGCCGATCGGGTTGATTTCCTTGATGTTGGACTTGTCCAGCGCCGAATCCAGTTGCTTGAGCGTGAGCTCGACCCCTTGGCGCAGCGCCTCGAAAGTGGAGTTGTCCACCGCCAACGCGGCCTCCAGGCTGTCGCGCACCGGCAGCAGTTCCCCGGCGAGGCTCTCCACAGCGTACTTGTGGGCGTTGGCGATGTCGGCCTGGGCCCGCTTGCGGATATTGTCGGCCTCGGCCTTGGCCCGCAGCCACGCATCGTAGTGCTGCTGCGCCTGGAGCTCGGCTTTCTTCAACAATTCCTCTGGACGCGCGTCGGCCACCGGGTCCTGCGGTGCATCCTGGGCGGAGCTGCCGCCGTTAGGGGCGGTCAGGCCGGGTTCCTGTTCCTGCATGCTCGTAGGTCTCCTGCTGGTAACCCGGACGACAATGGGGGTGTCACGGCAGGTTTCAAGCCCCACTGGAAGTCGATGGAGAAGCCGGCGGCAGCCCCTCATCAAGACCGTCACGCGCGGGAGCCGCAAGCGTTGCGACCCTCCGGCGCGAGCGCCTTAGCCCCTATTAACAGGCGCGGGGCGACGTAGTCCTTTAGGCGCGGGCGCCGTGGGCCAGCGCCCGCCGACGGCTGGCGTCCGCTGCTTGCGCGGCGGACACGCGGTCCGAGCCGGTTGTCAGCCATCCTCCCAGATTCTCCAGGGCGATGGTGCACAGCGCTCGGATCCAATCGTCGCGCTCGTTGAGACAGGGGATATAGTGGAACTCGCCACCTCCTGCCCCCAGGAACGCCGCCTTGTTTTCGATCGCGATCTCTTCCAGGGTCTCCAGACAATCCGACACGAACCCCGGGCACACCGCGTCCACGCGCTTCAGTTTCTGCCGGCCCAGCTGCAGCATGGTATCCATGGTGTAAGGCTTGATCCACTCTGTGCGGCCGAAACGGGATTGGAAGGTGATTACGTACTGGTCGGGCTGCAGTGCGAGTGCCTCGCCTAGCAGCCGCCCGGTCTTGTGGCATTCACAGTGGTACGGATCGCCGCGATCCAGCGTGAAGCGCGGCACACCGTGAAAGCTCATCACCAGCTTCTCCGGCCGGCCGTTGACCATCCAATAGTCCCGGATGTTCTGCGCCAGCGCCTGGACATAACCCGGATGATCGTGGAAATGCTTCACCAGGCGCAGCGCCGGCACGTCGCGCAGGCGCATCATCGCCGCGCACACCGCATCGTAGACGCTGCCCGCCGCGCTGGCCGCATACTGCGGGTAGAGCGGGATGACCAGCACCCGGTCACACCCCTGCTCGCGCAGCAGCGACAACTTCTCCGCTATGCTCGGCAGGCCGTAGCGCATCGCCCATTCCACCGCCAATGGCGACTGAGTCTGCTCTCCGAGGTATCCGCGCAGCAGTCGGGCCTGCCGCTCGGTATGGACCTTGAGCGGAGAACCCTCGGCGGTCCAGATCTTGGCGTACTTCGAGGCGGAGCTGCGCGGGCGGGTACGCAGGATGACCCCGTGGAGGATGACCCACCACAGCATGCGCGGTATCTCGACCACCCGTGGATCAGACAGGAACTGCTCGAGATAGGGCCGCACGGCCGTGGCCGTCGGCGCCTCTGGCGTGCCCAGATTGACCAGCAGGATGCCTGCCTTGGGTATCGTTCCGTGCTGGTAGGGAGGTTCGGGCCTGAACACGGCGAGTGAAGAGTGCAGAGCGTGAAGGGTGAAGGGTGTGAAGGAAAAGCGTGACGGGTGAAGGGTGAAAAGCGACGGTGGGTCGAGTGTGAACAGGTGATTCGCGCGCTAACAGGCTTCGTCCCCGTGGCCGCCGTAGACGATTAGGTCGGGGAAAAGGTCTTACTCTTCACGCCCTATTCACCGTTCACGCCGCTCACTCCAACACCTTGGTCCGCTGCGACAGGGCGCTCGACAGCAACCGTGCGGTGATCTCAACGATCGGGATCACCCGCTCGTAGGCCATGCGCGTGGGCCCGATTACGCCCACCGTGCCCATCACCTCACCGTCCACTTCGTAGGGCGCGGTAACGACGCTGCACTCGTCCAACGGCACCAGGCCGGACTCGCCGCCGATGTAGATCTGCACGCCGTGGGCTCGGCTGCCCAGCTCCAGCAGCTGCAGCAGGCCGGTGCGCTGCTCGAGCAGGTCGAACAGCCGGCGCAGGTTGGCCATGTTGGAAGACAGGTCGTGGACGTGCAGCAGGTTGTGCCCGCCCGACAGTACGTACTCCTCGGGCTGCTCGGTCATCGCTTCGCTGCCCGCCTCGACCGCGCGCGTCAGCAGTTGCGTCATGTTGTCGCGCAACTCCCGCAATTCCGCTCGCAGGCGATCCTTGACCTGCTCGAAGGTCGAGCCGGCGAAGTTCTGGTTCAGGAAATTCGACGCCTCGGTCAGCTCAGAGGACGCGTAGGTTCGCTCGGTGAACATGATGCGGTTTTGCACATCGCCTTCAGGGGTGACGATGATCAGCAGCAGGCGCTTCTCCGACAGTTGCAGGAACTCGACGTGCCGGAACGAGGTCGAGCGTCGGCGCGGCGTCATCACCACTCCCGCGAACCGGGTCAGGTCCGACAGCAGGTGCGAGGCCGATTGCACCAGCTTCTGGGTATGGTCCGGCTGCAGCTGGCCCTCGAGCTGGTTGATCTCGACTTTGTCCAGCGGCCTGACTGTCAAAAGAGTGTCCACGAAGAAGCGGTAGCCGCGCGGCGTCGGCACCCGGCCCGCTGAAGTGTGGGGGCTCGACACAAAGCCCATCTCCTCCAGGTCCGCCATGACGTTGCGGATGCTGGCGGGGCTCAGGTCGAGCCCGGAGTACTTCGACAGGGCGCGCGATCCGACCGGCTGGCCGTCGGCGATATACCGCTCCACCAGCGTCTTGAGGAGAATCTGTGCGCGTTCGTTCAGCATGACTGCCATTGTAACCAATGGGGGAGCTCGATAGACCCGGATCGGCCGGTTTTCGTGCGCAGCCACGTGCGCCCTCGAATCGGTCCGGCAAGGCGCTGCAAGCCGACCGCGCCGACACCCGGAATCGCGTTCAATCAGCCATTTGAGGTGTATTCACCCGCGTTGGTGGTCCCGACGCTCTGTCACCCAGGTGGGTTTCTCATCAGTTGCGGCCGCCCGTCTATAATCGGGGGCATGGCCTCCGCGTTCAAGACCATCGCCCTGATCGGCAAGTACAAGAGCCCCGAGATCGCGGAGCCGCTGCTCGAGCTTGCTCGCTTCCTCCAGAGCCGCGGCGTGCGTGTGCTCCTGGATCCGCTGACCGCCGCGCACGTGGTGCGCAACAACCTCGAAGTGCTCCCGCTGGAGGAGTCCGGCAAGCTGGCCGACCTCGCCATCGTCATCGGCGGCGACGGCACCATGCTGAACATCGCGCGCACTCTAGTGCCCTTCGATGTCGCATTGGTGGGCGTGAACCAGGGCCGCCTCGGCTTCCTGACGGACATCTCGATCGACACCATGCTGCAGACGATCGGCGAGATGCTGGACGGCAAATTCGTCACCGAGGCGCGCATGCTGCTCGCTTGCCGCGTCGTGCGTGGCGAGGATGCGGTCATGGACGTGCTGGCGTTCAACGACGCCAGCATCAGCAAGGGCGCGGACGGCGGGCTGATCGAGCTCGAGGTGCGCATCGATGGTCAGTTTGTCTATGTCCTGCGGGCGGACGGGCTGATCGTCGCCACCCCCACGGGCTCGACCGCCTATGCCCTGTCGGCTGGAGGTCCGATCTTGCATCCCGCCCTGTCCGTCTTCTCGCTGGTGCCGGTATGCCCCCATACCTTGTCCAACCGCCCGATCGCGATGAGCTCGGACGCCGCGATCGAAGTGCTCATGCACAAGTCCGCCGATGCCCACGTGCACATCGACAGCCACTCGCACTTCGAGTTGATGCCCGGTGATCGCATCTGCGTTCGGCGCTACCCGCGCAGTATCCGGCTGCTGCACCCGGTCGGGCACAACTACTATCACATGCTGCGCGAGAAGCTCCACTGGAGCGAGACGCTCTGACTATCCTGTGTATGCCGGAGTTGTCGCCCCATCGTTGTGCTGACCCATCGGCTTGAGTGAGCCATGCTCCGCACGCTAGGCATCCGCGACTTCGTCATCGTCGACCGCCTCGACCTCGAGTTCGAGCCGGGCTTCACCGCGCTCACCGGGGAGACCGGCGCCGGCAAGTCGATCTTGATCGATGCCCTGTCCCTGGTGCTGGGCGAGCGCAGCGATACCGGCCTGGTGCGCCAAGGCTGCGCGCGCGCGGAGATCAGCGCCGAGTTTTCCATCGACAATCTGCCCGGCGTGGCGCAGTGGCTGAACAGCAACGACCTGGCGGACGAGTCCGGAGTCTGCTTGCTGCGTCGCGTTCTCGAATCGGGTGGACGGTCGCGCGCGTACGTGAATGGCCGGCCGTCGACGCTGCAGCAGGTCAAAGAGCTGGGCGAGCGTCTGGTCGACATCCATGGCCAGCACGAGCATCAGTCACTGGTGCGAGCGGCCTCGCAGCGCGATCTGCTGGATGCATTCGCCGGGGCGAGCGCGCTGGCTCGCGATGTGGAGGGCGCGTGGCGCAGCTGGCAGGACCTCAAGCGCCAGCGCCTGGAGTGGGAGAAGAACGCGCTCGCGCTGGCCGCCGAACGCGAGCAGCTCCAATGGCAAGTGCAGGAGCTCACCAAGCTCGCGTTTTCGGCCGCCGAATGGGACGAGCTGCAGGCCGACCACGGGCGCCTCGCCCATGCAGCCAACCTGATTGAAACCGTGGAGTATGCGCTGGAGGTGTTATCCGAAGGCGAGGGCGCAGCGCTCGCGACGGTGAACGGCGGTGGTGTCGCGCTTGCATGCGGCGCGCGAATACGACTCCGGCGCTGGCGGAGGTCCTGGAAGTGCTTGGCTCAGCCCAGATTCAGATCCAGGAGGCGGTGTACAGCCTGCGTCACTACCGCCAGCGGCTGGATCTCGATCCGGCCCGCCTGCGCGAAGTCGAGCAGCGTCTCGAGGCGGTGCATTCGGCCGCACGCAAGTACCGGGCGGCGCCGGACCAGCTGCCCGAGCTGCTGGAGCGGACTTCGCACCGGCTGGACCAGCTGGGCGGCGGACTCGGCGTCGAGGCGCTGGAGAAGCAGGAGCGCGCAGGCCATGACGCCTATCTGGAGTTGGCGCGGACGCTGAGCGGCAAGCGCAAGCGTGCGGCCGAGGAGCTTGCCGGCAAAGTGAGCGAGGTCATGCAGACACTGGCCATGGCCGGGGGGCGCTTCGAAGTCGCCCTCGATGAGTTGCCCGACGGTGGCGCGCATGGGTTGGAGCACGCTGAATTCCAGGTTGCCTCGCACCCGGGCGCGCCGCTGCGGCCGCTCGCGAAGGTCGCGTCGGGCGGCGAGCTCTCGCGCCTGAGCCTCGCCGTCCAGACCGTCACCAGCGAGGTGGCGGAGGTGCCGGTGCTGATCTTCGACGAAGTCGACTCGGGCATCGGCGGGCGGGTGGCGGAGATCGTGGGGCGCATGCTCCAAGAACTGGGCAGCCGCCATCAGGTCATGTGCATCACCCATCTGCCCCAGGTGGCCGCCGCCGCTGACAATCAATGGCAGGTGGCCAAGCGCGCGCTCAACGGCGCTATGGTGAGCAGCGTGAAGTTGCTCGATCGGGATCAGCGCGTGGAGGAGATCGCCCGCATGCTGGGCGGCGTCAAGATCACCGACACCACCCGCAAGCACGCGGCGGAGATGCTGGGGTTACGCCGGTAATCAGGCAGCGCCAGGACCCGGTACGGCGCGGTGTCAGGATGAGGGTTTGACCCGGTTCGGGCAGTTGGTCTTGATGCAGTCGGCGTAGATCTGCAGCGAATGCTCGTGGATGTGGAAGCCGCGGTCCTTGGCTACCTTGGTTTGCCGCTTCTCGATCTCGGAGTCGAAGAACTCCTCCACCTGGCCGCATTGGATGCACACGAGATGATCGTGGTGCCCGCCCTCGTTCAACTCGAACACGGCCTTGCCGCCTTCGAAGTGATGGCGCATGAGGATCCCGGCCTGCTCGAACTGGGTGAGCACCCGGTAGATGGTGGCCAGGCCGATGTCCATGCCCTCCTTCAGCAGCACCTTGTACACGTCCTCGGCGGTGAGATGACGCACATCGCTGTTCTCGAACAGATTGAGGATCTTGAGGCGGGGCAGGGTGGCCTTGAGGCCGATGGTCTTGAGATCGTGGGGCTTGGTCATAGCGACGCCGGCAGAGTGGGGAGCGGCTTGAAGGCGGGACGGCGAATATCTTCGGGTATGATAAAGCCTTGTCCCGCGTTTGGAAACCAGACGCGCGTGCAAGCGAGTACCCTGGACATTTTCAAGGCCGCGCGCGTGCGGCCGATAGAGCTTCCATGCGAACAAGATCTATCCTGGCATTTCTTTGTCTCCCGCTGCTGGCGGCGTGCTTCCTGTCACCGCACAAGATCGACGTGCAGCAGGGCAACTACCTGGACCAGACGAGCGTTGCCAAGCTCAAGCCCGGCATGACCCACTCGCAGGTGAAGTTTCTCCTGGGTACGCCGCTGATCACCGATCCGTTCCATCCGGAGCGCTGGGACTATCTGTATTTCGATAGCAAGAACGGCAAGCTCAAGTCCGAAAAGCGGCTGACGCTGATCTTCGAGGGAGACAGTCTCAAGCGCGCCATGGCCGACTTGCCAGGTCCCGTTGGCAAGCCCGGTGCCGGCCAGACCGCGGCAACCAATCGCTGACGTGGCCGTACCTGCTCTCTAGCCATGCCGATGCAGCACGTCGCCATTGCCGGTAGCTCGGGTCGCATGGGCCGCGCGCTGATCGAGGCGGTGTTCCAGGCTCCGGACCTGAGGCTGCACGCGGCGCTGGAACGCTCCGACAGTCCCTTTCTGGGTAAGGACGCGGGCGAGCTGATCGGCTCCCCCTGCGGTGTCATGATCTCCGAGCGAGTGCAGGAGGTGCTGCCCGGTGCCCAGGTCCTGATCGACTTTACCCGGCCTGAGGGTACTCTTGCGCACCTTGACGTGTGCCGTCGGCTGGGTGTGAAGGCGGTGATCGGCACCACTGGCTTCTCGCCGGAACAGAAGACGCGCATCGCGGATGCCGCGCGCGATATCGCGATCGTATTTGCACCCAACATGAGCGTGGGTGTGACGCTGCTGTTGAAGTTGCTGGAGACCGCTGCGGGCGTGCTCAAGGATGGCTACGACATCGAGATCATCGAGGCGCACCACCGGCACAAGGTCGATGCGCCGTCCGGTACCGCGCTGCGCATGGGCGAAGTCATTGCGCAAACGCTCGGCCGCAACCTTGCCGAGTGCGCGGTGTACGGCCGCGAGGGCGTGACCGGAGAGCGTCAGGCGTCGACCATCGGTTTTGCCACCGTGCGCGGCGGAGACATCGTCGGCGACCATACGGCGCTCTTCGCCGGCGTCGGCGAGCGCATCGAGATCACGCACAAGGCCAGCAGCCGTTCAAACTTCGCGCTGGGTGCGCTGCGGGCGGCGCGGTTCCTGGCCACGAAGGACCGCGGTCTGTTCGACATGCGGGACGTGCTGGGATTGTCCTGACCCGGGAACGAGTCGGGCGAAGGCGACAGACTCTACTCGGGCACCGCGCTAGACGGTGCTCGGTTCGATACGTGTTTTGATCCGGGTAGCAGGCTCCTATATAATGCGCCGCTAGTCGAAGCGGGAGGGGCGCGCCCCTCCCGCTTTCCACGTCCGCGCTGCAAAACCCGGAGTCTGCCCGTGCCCTCAACGCCTGCCATCCTCGCCCTTGCGGATGGGACGGTGTTTCGTGGCGAATCGATCGCGGCGGACGGCGTCGCGGTCGGCGAGGTGGTTTTCAACACATCGATGACCGGCTATCAGGAGATCCTGACCGACCCCTCCTACTGCCGCCAGATCGTCACGCTCACCTATTCCCACATCGGCAACACCGGCGTCAATCCGGAGGACGTGGAGTCGGACCGGGTGTACGCAGCCGGCCTGGTGATCCGCGATTTGCCTGTCCTGGCCAGCAACTGGCGTCAGGTCGAGAGCCTGCCCGCCTATCTGCAGCGCCAGAACGTGGTGGCAATCGCGGCGATCGACACGCGCAAGCTGACCCGCATCCTCCGGGAGAAGGGCGCCCAGAACGGCTGTCTGATGGCAGGGCGAGTGAACGAGGCGGAGGCCTTGGCCAAGGCGCGCGAGTTCCCCGGCCTCGCCGGCATGGACCTCGCCAAGGTGGTGAGTTGTGACAAGCCCTACAGCTGGAACGAAGCCGAGTGGACGCTTAGGCAAGGGCTATGGCCGCCAGGACAAGTTCGCAATATCACGTTGTTGCCTACGATTACGGCGTCAAGCGCAATATCCTGCGCAAGCTCTCCGCGCGCGGGTGCAGGCTGACAGTGCTGCCGGCCCAGGCCGGCGCGCAGGAGGCGCTCGCGCTGCGCCCCGATGGCGTGTTCTCTGTCCAACGGTCCGGGCGACCCGGAGCCGTGCGGCTACGCCATCCGCGCCATCCGCGAGCTGGTCGAAGCAGCTGTTCCCACTTTCGGCATCTGCCTCGGCCATCAGCTGCTCGGCCTGGCCTCCGGGGCCCGCACCGTCAAGATGAAGTTCGGGCATCACGGCGCCAATCATCCGGTGCAGGATCTCGACACCGGCCGCGTCATGATCACCAGCCAGAACCACGGCTTCGCGGTGGACGCGGCGACGTCTGCCGGGCAACGTGCGCGTCACCCATGTATCCCTGTTCGACGGCACGCTGCAGGGGTTTCGCGCGCACCGACCGGCCGGCCTTCTGTTTCCAGGGGCATCCCGAGGCGAGCCCCGGGCCGCACGACGTGGACTACCTGTTCGACCGCTTCATCGGCTTGATGCAGAAGCAACATCCGGCTCCGATGCCAAAGCGCACCGACATCGACAGAGCATCCTCATCATCGGCGCCGGGCCGATCGTGATCGGTCAGGCCTGCGAGTTCGACTATTCCGGCGCGCAGGCCTGCAAGGCGCTGAGGGAGGAGGGCTACCGCGTCATTCTGGTGAACTCCAACCCGGCCACCATCATGACCGACCCGGACATGGCCGATGCCACTTATATCGAGCCGGTAACGTGGCAGATGGTGGAGAAGGTCATCGCGGCCGGAAAGACCCGATGCGCTGCTGCCCACCATGGGCGGCCAGACTGCGCTCAACTGCGCGCTCGACCTTGCGCGCGAGGGCGTGCTCCAGGCGTATGGCGTGGAGATGATCGGCGCCAGCCGCGAGGCCATCGACAAGGCCGAGGACCGGGAGAAGTTCAAGGCTGGCCATGACCCGCATCGGGCTGGCCAGCCCGCGCTCGTCGCTGGCTCACAGCATGGAAGAGGCGCTGCAGGTGCAGGCGGCGCTCGGGGTTCCCTGCCGTGATCCGTCCTTCCTTCACCCTCGGCGGCAGCGGCGGCGGCATCGCGTACAACCGCGAGGAGTTCCTCATCATCTGCGAGCGCGGCTTCGAGGCCTCGCCCACGCGGGAACTGCTGGTCGAGGAGTCCGTGATCGGCTGGAAAGAATACGAGATGGAGGTGGTGCGCGACTGCAAGGACAACTGCATCATCATCTGCTCGATCGAAAACCTGGATCCGATGGGCGTACACACCGGCGATTCGATTACCGTGGCGCCGGCGCAGACCCTGACGGACAAGGAATACCAGATCATGCGCGACGCCTCCATCGCGGTGCTGCGCGAGATCGGCGTCGACACCGGCGGCTCCAACGTGCAGTTCGCCATCAACCCGCAGGACGGGCGCATGCTCATCATCGAGATGAATCCGCGCGTGTCCCGCTCCTCGGCGCTGGCGTCCAAGGCAACCGGCTTTCCCATCGCCAAGGTGGCCGCCAAGCTGGCGGTAGGCTACACCCTGGACGAGCTGCGCAACGAGATCACCGGCGGGGCCACGCCGGCATCGTTCGAGCCTACTATCGATTATGTGGTGACGAAGATTCCGCGCTTCGCTTTCGAGAAGTTCCCGCAGGCCGATCCGCATCTGACCACGCAGATGAAGTCGGTGGGCGAGGTGATGGCCATGGGCCGCACCTTCCAGGAGTCGGTGCAGAAGGCGCTGCGCGGGTTGGAGACCGGCGTAGACGGCTTCGACGAGAAGACCACCGACCGCGAACTGATCGAACAGGAGCTGGCCGATCCCGCGCCGGACCGCCTGTGGTACGTGGCCGACGCCTTCCGCATCGGTATGACCCTGGACGAGGTGCGGCGAGCTGACCCGCATCGATCCCTGGTTCCTGGCGCAGATCGAGGACATCGTGCGCCAGGAGCGCGCTCTCGAGGGCACTGCGCTGGAGAGCCTGAGCCGTGCTGCGCTGCTGCGCCTGAAGCGTGCAGGCTTCTCCGACCGGCGTCTGGCGAAGCTGCTGGGCGCCACGCAGCGCGAGGTGCGGGAGCGCCGCTGGGAGCAGCGAGTGCGGCCGGTGTTCAAGCGCGTGGACACCTGCGCGGCCGAGTTCGACACTCGCACCGCGTACATGTACTCCACCTACGAGGAAGAGTGCGAGGCGCGCCCGACCACGCGCGACAAGATCATGGTGCTGGGCGGCGGGCCCAACCGCATCGGCCAGGGGATCGAATTCGACTACTGCTGCGTGCACGCGGCGCTGGCACTCCGGGAAGACGGCTTTGAGACCATCATGGTCAACTGCAACCCGGAAACGGTGTCCACCGACTACGACACTTCCGATCGCTTGTATTTCGAGCCACTCACTCTCGAAGACGTGCTCGAAATCGTGGCGGTGGAGAAGCCCAAGGGCGTGATCGTCCAGTACGGCGGTCAGACGCCGCTCAAGCTCGCACGCGATCTGGAGGCCAACGGCGTGCCCATCATCGGCACCTCGCCCGACATGATCGACTGCGCCGAGGACCGCGAGCGGTTCCAGCAATTGCTGAACGCGCTCGGGCTCAAGCAGCCGCCCAACCGCACGGCGCGCGACCCGGTCTCGGCGCTGGCGCTTGCACAGGAGATCGGCTACCCGGTGGTGGTGCGGCCGAGCTACGTTCTGGGCGGGCGCGCGATGGAGATCGTGCACGAGCAGCGCGATCTCGAGCGCTACATGCGCGAGGCGGTGAAGGTGTCGAACGACTCGCCGGTCCTGATCGACCGCTTCCTGAACGACGCTATCGAGGTGGATGTCGACGCCATCTGTGACGGAACCGAAGTGCTGATCGGCGGCATCATGGAGCACATCGAGCAGGCTGGCGTGCACTCGGGCGACTCGGCTTGCTCGCTGCCGCCCTTCAGCCTGTCGCCTGAGCTGCAGGACGAGTTGCGCCGGCAGACGCTGGCGATGGCGCGGGGCGCTGCACGTGGTGGGATTGATGAATGTGCAGTACGCCATCCAGAACGGCGTCGTGTTCGTACTGGAGGTCAACCCGCGTGCGTCGCGCACGGTTCCGTACGTGTCCAAGGCCACCGGGCTGCCGCTCGCGAAGATCGCGGCGCGTTGCATGGTCGGCAAGACGCTGGCGGCTCAGTCCATGCGCCGGCGAGATCATTCCGCCCTACTATTCGGTGAAAGAGGCGGTATTCCCGTTCCTGAAGTTCCCCGGGGTGGACACCATCCTGGGTCCGGAAATGAAGTCCACCGGGGAGGTGATGGGAGTGGGCGAGACCTTCGCCGAAGCCTTCGTCAAGTCGCAGCTCGCCGCCGGGGTGAAGCTGCCGGTCGCGGGCAAAGTGTTCATCAGCGTGCGCGACGGCGGACAAGCCGAAGGTAGTGGACATCGCGCAGGCGTTGTTCGGCCTGGGGTTCAGCCTGATCGCCACGCGCGGCACCGCTGCCTATCTGGCCGAGCACGGGCTGATCGTGCAGCCGGTGAACAAGGTGGCCGAAGGGCCGGCCGCACATCGTGGACATGATCAAGAACGGCGAGATCGCCATGATCATCAACACCACCGACGAGCGCCGCTCCTCGATCAGGACTCCTATTCCATCCGCCGCTCCGCCCTGCAGGGCCGTGTGACCTACTACACCACGGTGGCGGGTGCGCGTGCGGCCTGCGCGGGCATGCAGCAGATGGGGAGCTGCGCGCCTATTCGGTGCAGGAGTCTGCACGCGAGTCTCTGGCTCGCGCCCAGGCTGCTCAACCCGCCTGATCCGCGTAGAATTCCAATTGACTGCCGAGCGGGGCCGGGTTCTTCCCGGCCCCGTCGGCTTTCGTGGAAGGGGAATGATAAGGGGACATGAGAAGGTTCCATTGACCGCGACCGGCGCCGAAATGCTGCGCGCCGAGTTGCATCAGCTCAAGACGGTGGAGCGCCCGCGGGTGATCCTGGCCATCCAGGATGCTCGTGCGCACGGCGACCTGTCCGAGAACGCGGAGTACGACGCAGCCAAGGAGCGCCAGAGCTTCATCGAAGGGCGCATCGCCGAGTTCGAAAGCAAGCTCGGCAACGCCCAGATCATCGAGCCCGCTCATCTGGATGCGGACGGCCGCTGCGTGTTCGGCGCGACCGTCGAGCTGGAAGACATGAACAGCGGCGAAGTCGTGACCTACCAACTGGTAGGCGAGGACGAGGCCGACATCAAGCGCGGCAAGATCTCTTTTGCCTCGCCGATCGGGCGCGCGCTGATCGGCAAGGAATCGGGCGACGTGGCCGAAGTCCAGGCGCCCGGCGGCGTGCGCTCCTACGAGATCCGGGACGTGAAGTACATCTGATGGGGAGGGTCGCCGAAGGCCTCCAATTCCTCACGGTGACGCTCTGGGTCGGCGCGTTGTGGACCGTGGGCCTGATGGTCGCGCCGACGTTGTTCCAGTTCGTGCCGGATCGAGTGCTTGCCGGCAGCATCGCGGGACGCCTGTTCACCTATACGGCGCTGATCGGGCTGGCGTGCGGAGCCTATCTGCTCCTGTTCAGGCTGGTGCGCTTTGGCAGCCATGCACTGCGGCACGCGTTCTTCTGGGTAGCGCTGCGATGGTGATCCTGACTGTCGTCGGACAATTCGGGGTACAGCCAATCCTGGCGGGATTGCGCGAACAAGCGCTGCCGCGACAGGTGATGGAAGGCGTGCTGCGCGACCGCTTCGCCACCTGGCACGGCGTGGCCAGCATCCTCTATGTCATCGAGTGCGCCCTGGGCGCCGCGCTGGTGCTGTTGCAAGCGCGCGCCCCGAATTAGCCGGCCGCCGCGCTGGCGCTGTTGCAAGCGCGCGCCCCGAACTAGCCGGCCGCCGCGCTGGCGTTGTTGCAAGCGCGCGCCCCGAACTAACCGGCCGCCGCGCTGGTGCTGCTGGAAGGGCGCGCTCGGAACCAGAGCGGGGTCGCACTGGTTTCGCAGTGCGCGCAGATCCGGCTCGCCGCCGCGTTGGCGCAATGCTCGGCTTTGCCCCCGGGCGTGGCGGGCGGGGTGCTCGCGTCGTGCGCGCAACCTTCGCGACGGTGCGAGCCCGGCTGCGTTGGGGTGGTGCCTTGCGTCTGGCAGGGGGTGGTGCCGGCGGGTTCTCGCGGTAGATCACCAGAATCTTGCCGATATGTTGGACCGGCTGCGCTCCCAGTCGAGCGCACATCGTCGCGAGCATTGCTTCTCGCTCGTCGCGTTCCGCGTTGGCCGCACGCACCTTGATCAGTTCGTGACTCTTGAGGTTGAGGTCGACCTCGCGCAGGACCGCCTCGGTCAAGCCCTTGTCTCCGACCAGCACCACCGGGTGCAGTGGATGAGCGCGGGCCTTGAGCGCCTTGCGAGTGAGTCGGCGTTAGCTCCATATCGTGCATCGAATGCTCTTAAAAGCAGGATTCTAGGAGATGCCCCGCAGCAAGACCAGCAAAGCCTGGATGCGCGAGCATGTGACCGATGCCTACGTGCAGCGTGCCAAGCGGGAAGGCTACCGCTCGCGCGCGGCCTACAAGCTGCAGGAGATCGCCCGCCAGGATCGGATCATTGCGCCGGGGATGACCGTGGTCGATCTGGGCGCCTCCCCGGGCGGCTGGTCGCAGGTAGCAGCCGAGCTGGTCGGACCTAAAGGAAAGGTCATCGCAGTCGATCTGCTGCGCGATGGCGCCCATGCGTGCGGTCGATCTTCATCCAGGGCGATTTTCGCGAGGACGAGACCGTGGCTCGCCTGGAGCAGGCACTCGGCGGTGCGGCGGTAGACCTTGTGGTCTCGGATATGTCACCCAATATCAGCGGCATCACCGTGTCGGATCAAGCGCGCGTGATGCATCTTGCGGAGCTGACGCTGGAGTTCGCGGCCAAATCGTTGAAACCAGAGGGAAACCTGTTGGTCAAAACGTTCCAAGGCGCCGGCTTCCCGGAGTTGCGCGAGGCCATGCGCCGACACTTCCGCCAGGTGTTGACGCGCAAGCCGGAGGCCTCGCGCGGCCGCAGCAGTGAGATCTATCTGCTCGGTAAGGCGTTGATCCGCAACCCGTAAATCTGCCGGCCGGAATGGCTATACAATCATCGTTCGCACTACCGTGGCCCCGCGCGGGGCGTAGGAGCACTCTTGAATAACCTCATCAAGAACGTCGCCATCTGGCTGGTCATCGCCCTGGTGCTGATGACGGTGTTCAACCAGTTCAGCGCCCGCCAGCCGTCGCAGAAGCCGATGGACTACTCCACGTTCATCGAGGAGGTCCGTTCCGGCAACGTGACCAAGGTGACGATCGAAGGCAAGATCATCAAGGGCGTCAAGAAATCCGGCGAGAAGTTCGTCACCTATCCGGCGCCCGATCTGTGGATGGTGAGCGACCTGCTCAAGAACGGCGTGAACGTGGAAGCCAAGCCGGAGGAGGAGCAAGGGTTTCCTGATGCAGGTGTTCATCTCCTGGTTCCCGATGCTGCTGCTGATCGGCGTGTGGATCTTCTTCATGCGCCAGATGCAGGGCGGCGGGCGCGGCGGTGCGTTCTCGTTCGGCAAGAGCCGTGCGCGCATGCTGGACGAGAGCAACAACCAGGTCACCTTCGCCGACGTCGCCGGCTGCGAGGAGGCCAAGGAGGAGGTCAAGGAGCTGGTCGAGTTCCTGCGCGACCCCGGCAAGTTCCAGAAGCTGGGCGGGCGCATTCCGCGCGGCGTGCTGATGGTCGGCAGCCCCGGCACCGGCAAGACGCTGCTCGCGAAGGCGATCGCCGGCGAAGCCAAGGTGCCGTTCTTCAGCATCTCGGGCTCCGACTTCGTCGAGATGTTCGTCGGCGTGGGCGCGGCGCGCGTGCGCGACATGTTCGATCAGGCCAAGAAGCACGCGCCGTGCATCGTGTTCATCGATGAAATCGACGCGGTCGGCCGCCAGCGCGGCGCCGGCCTGGGCGGCGGCAACGACGAGCGCGAGCAGACGCTGAACCAGCTGCTGGTCGAGATGGACGGCTTCGAGGGCAACTCCGGCGTGATCGTGATCGCGGCGACCAACCGGCCCGACGTGCTCGACCCGGCGCTGATGCGTCCCGGCCGCTTCGACCGCCAAGTGGTAGTGCCGCTGCCCGACATTCGCGGCCGCGAGCAGATCCTCAACGTGCACATGCGCAAGGTGCCGGTGGCGCCGGACGTGCGCGCCGACATCATCGCGCGCGGCACGCCCGGGTTCTCCGGCGCCGACCTCGCCAACCTGGTGAACGAGGCGGCGCTGTTCGCTGCGCGCGGCAACAAGCGTCTGGTCGAAATGGACGACTTCGAGCGCGCCAAGGACAAGATCATCATGGGCGCCGAGCGCCGCTCGATGATCATGCCCGAAGAGGAACGACGCAACACCGCGTATCACGAGTCCGGTCATGCGGTAGTCGCCAAGCTCGCTGCCCAAGGCCGATCCGGTGCACAAGGTCACCATCATTCCGCGCGGGCGCGCGCTGGGCGTGACCATGCAGCTGCCGGAGCAGGATCGCTACAGCTACGAGCGCGAATTCCTGCTGAACCGGATTGCCGTGCTGTTCGGCGGCCGCATCGCCGAAGAGCTGTTCATGCACCAGATGACGACCGGCGCGAGCGACGACTTCCGCAAGGCCACCGACGTGGCGCGCCGCATGGTTACCGAATGGGGCATGACCGATGCGCTGGGGCCGATGGTGTACGGCGAGAACGAGGGCGAAGTGTTCCTGGGCCGCTCGATGACCACGCACAAGAGCGTGTCCGAGGCGACCATGCAGAAGGTCGACGCCGAAATCCGGCGCATCATCGATCAGCAGTACGCGCTGGCGCGCAAGCTGCTCGAAGACAACCGGGACAAGGTCGAAACCATGGCCAAGGCGCTGCTGGAGTGGGAAACCATCGACGCGGACCAGATCAACGACATCATGGCTGGCCGTCCGCCGCGCCCGCCCAAGCCGACGCCGACCGCACCGCCGCCGGCGCCGTCGGACAGCTCGCCGAGCGCGACCGCGCCGACCGGATCACCCGGCGCCGGAAGCGAAGTAGCCGGGCAGGCAGGCAGTAGCAACATCGAGGGGAAGGGGCAGCGAGCGCTGCCCCTCCTTTCTTTCGCCGGCCACGCGATCGGCTCAGCCAGTAGAATGGGCGTGTCATGCCGGGTATTGTTGCCGATCGCGCATCGCCGATGACCGCTGGCCTCCTGCGCTGCGGCAGCTACGCTCTGCGCCTGCGCAGACCCTTGATCATGGGCGTAGTCAACGTGACCCCGGATTCCTTTTACGATGGTGGCCGGTTCGTCGACCTCCGAGCGCGCTGTCGCTCACGGCCGACTGCTCGCGGAGCAGGGCGCCGATATCCTCGATATCGGCGGGGAGTCGACGCGTCCCGGCGCCGCGCCCGTGCCGCTCGCGCAGGAGTTGGAGCGCGTGTTGCCGGTGCTGGAAGGACTGTGCGGGCTGGGTGTTCCGTTGTCGGTCGATACCTACAAGCCCGCGGTCATGCGCGCGGCGCTGGATGCAGGTGCGAGCATGATCAACGACATCAACGCCCTGCAGGCCGAAGGCGCGCTCGAGGCGGTGCGCGCCTCCGATTGCGCGGTGTGTCTGATGCACAAGCAGGGTGATCCCGCAGACCATGCAGGACAACGTGCAGTACGACGATGTCGTGCGCGAGGTGCGCGACTTCCTGGCCGGGCGCGCGGCGGCGTGCGAAGCGGCGGGCATTGCACGCGACCGGATCGTGCTCGACCCGGGCTTCGGCTTCGGGAAGAGGTCGGTCCACAACCTGGAGCTGCTGCGCTGGCTCCGTGCTCTGGTCGCCCTCGGGTACCCCGTCCTGGTCGGTCTGTCGCGCAAATCCACTCTGGGTAAGATCACCAACCGGCCGGTCGGCGAGCGGACTATAGCCAGCGTCACGGCTGCGCTGCTGGCGGTACAGCGCGGCGCCGCGATGGTGCGCGTGCACGACGTGGCCGAGACGCGAGAAGCGCTGCAAATCCTTGGCGTGGTTACGGAGCCCGGTTTCAACTTCGATGACTAGAAAATACTTCGGTACCGACGGCGTGCGCGGGAAAGTGGGCGACGCGCCCATCACGCCTGAGCTCGTAATGCATCTGGGTTACGCGGCCGGTAAGGTGCTGGCCGGCGGCGCGCGCTACGGCTTGACCGGCGACCCGCCAGCAGTCCTGATCGGCAAGGACACGCGCATCTCGGGTTACATGCTGGAATCCGCGCTGCAGGCCGGCCTGTCGGCGGCCGGGGTGGACATCTATCTGAGCGGGCCGCTCCCGACCCCCGCGGTCGCCTACCTGACCCGTGCACTGCGGCTCCAGGCCGGCATCGTGATCAGCGCTTCGCACAACCCGTTCGAGGACAACGGCATCAAGTTCTTTTCCTCCAGCGGAGACAAGCTGCCGGACGCGGTCGAGCAGGAGATCGAGCAACGCCTGGAGGATCCGATCGTGACCGCGCCCTCCGCCGGGCTGGGCAAGGCGCGCCGCATCAACGACGCGGCCGGGCGCTATATCGAGTTCTGCAAGAGCACCTTTCCGACCGAGCTCGATCTGCGCGGGCTGAAGATCGTGGTGGACTGCGCGCATGGCGCCAGCTACCACATCGCGCCGCACGTGCTGCACGAGCTGGGTGCCGACGTGGTGGCGGTCGGCAATCAGCCTGACGGCCTCAACATCAACCGCGATTGCGGGGCGACGCACCCGCAGAACTTGGCCAACGCCGTGACCTCCAGCCATGCCGATCTCGGCATTGCGCTGGACGGCGACGGTGACCGGCTGGTGATGGCCGACGCCTCCGGCCGGCTGTACGACGGAGATCAACTCCTGTTCGTGATCGCGCGCCATCGACGACAGTCCGACCTGCTCAAGGGCGGAGTGGTGGGTACTCTGATGACCAATTTCGGATTCGAACGGGCCTTGGCGCAACTCGAGATTCCGTTCGCTCGTGCAGCGGTGGGCGATCGCTACGTGCTGGAGAAGTTGTACGAAGTCGGCTGGCAGCTCGGCGGCGAGAACTCCGGCCACATCATCTGCCTGGACAAGCACACCACCGGCGATGGCATCGTGTCCGGCCTGCAAGTGCTGCATGCGCTGCGCGCGAGCGGCGAGCCGCTGCAGCGGCTGGTGTCCGAGTTGACGCTTTACCCTCAAGTCCTGGTGAACGTGCGCGTGGAACGGGGGCAGGATCTGCGCAACGATCCGCGTGTCCAGTCGGCGGTGAAGGATGCCGAGGCCCGGCTCGCCGGACGCGGGCGAGTATTGCTGCGGCCATCCGGGACCGAGCCCGTGATCCGGGTGATGGTGGAAGGCGAGGCTGCCGACGTGGTCAAAGGACTGGCCGACGGCATCGCCGACACCATTCGGCAGCAAGCCAAGGCGGCGTAGTTCGCTGCGGCGCCGCCGCAGGGCGATGCGCTGGGCCCGCAGCGTCCTGAGACGCAATGAAACTGTCACGTCCCGTGCCTAGAATCGTGGCGGCAAGCTGCGGTTCCTTCACGAGGAGTGAGCACGAGATGAATGTTTTAACGATCAAGAACTTAGCTTTTGCAGCTTGTGCCTTCGCGGCGCTTTCTTCGCCGGCGCGCGCCCAGCTCATCAAGATCGATGGGTCAAGCACGGTGTTTCCCATCACCGAGGCGATGGCCGAGGACTTCCAGAAGTCGACCAAGGGTAAGGTCCGAGTGACGGTAGGCATTTCGGGCACCGGCGGCGGTTTCAAGAAATTCTGTCGTGGCGAGACGGATATCTCCGATGCATCCCGCCCGATCCTCGCCAAGGAGATGGAGGACTGCAAAAAGGCGGGCATCACCTACTACGAACTGCCGATCGCTTACGACGCGATTACGGTGGTCATCAGCCCGCAGAACACCTGGATCAAAAGCTTGACCGTCGCCGAGTTGAAGCAGATGTGGGAGCCGGCGGCTCAGGGCAAGCTGCTCAAATGGAAGCAGATCAATTCCGCCTGGCCCGATCAGCCGCTCAAGCTGTTCGGCCCCGGCGCGGACTCCGGCACCTTCGACTACTTCACCGAAGCCGTGACCGGCAAGGCCAAGTCCAGCCGCGGCGACTACACCGCCAGCGAGGACGACAACGTGCTCGTGCAGGGCGTTTCGCGCGACGCGGGCGGCCTGGGCTACTTCGGCTACGCCTACTACGAAGAGAACCAGGACAAGCTGAAGGCAGTGCCCATCGTGGCCGCTCCTGGCAAGCCCGCCGTAGGGCCTTCGTCCGAGACCGTGATCAACGGCACCTATCAGCCACTGTCGCGACCGATCTTCATCTACATCAACGCCAAGGCCTACGATCGGCCCGAGGTCAAGCAGTTCGTCGAGTTCTACATCAAGAGCGCCGACAAGCTGGTGCGCGAAGTGAAGTACATCCCCCTTCCCGCCAAGGCCTACGCCTACAACCTCGAGCATCTGGAGAAGAAACAGCTGGGCACCAAGTTCGGTGGCGAGAACAAGGTGGGCCTGACCATCGAAGAACTGATGAAGCTGGAAGCCAAGCTCTGATCGGGGCGTCCCCGATGGGAAGCTTAAGAGGGGCGTCGAGCCCCTCTTTTGTTCGTTCGGGCCGCGCGTGACCGGTGGCCGCCGACCCCGCACGGCAGGCGTACGCATCTGAGGTAAACTGATAGGAGCTTCGATGCCTCCACCTTCCGCCTCATACATACAAGGAATAACCGCGGTGGCGGAACACTCCATCAGCGACCGGCTGTCGCGCAAGCGCACGCGCCACCTGCGCGAGCGCTTCATCGAGTTCCTCCTGCTTGCCGCCGGAGCCTTTTCGATCGCCGTTACGCTGGGCATCGTCTACGTGCTGGTGTCCGAGTCGTTTCACTTCTTCCAGCACATCTCCCTGTGGGACTTTCTGACCGATACGCAGTGGACGCCTTTGTTCGACGATGCGCACTACGGCATCATGGTCCTGCTATCGGGCACTATCGTCAGCTCCGGTGTGGCGCTGGCGGTGGCCGTGCCTCTCGGGATCATCATCGCGATCTACCTGTCGGAGTTCGCGCCGTTCACGGTGCGTGAGGTGGCCAAGCCCTTTCTGGAGCTGCTGGGCGGAATCCCGACCGTGGTGTACGGGTATTTCGCTCTGCTGTTCGTAACACCGCTGCTGCAGAAGATCATTCCCGGCCTGCCCGGCTTCAACCTGCTGTCGGCCGGGCTGGTGATGGGGATCATGATCATTCCTTACGTCAGTTCGGTGAGCGAAGACGCCATGCGCGCCGTCCCCATGAGCATGCGCGAGGGCAGCTATGCGATGGGCGCCACGCGCTTTCAGACCGCCATCCGTGTAGTCACGCCGGCCGCATTGTCCGGGATTTCCGCCGCCTTCATCCTGGGCATTTCCCGCGCCGTGGGCGAAACGATGATCCTGGCCGTGGCCGGGGGCATGCAGCCCAACCTCACCTGGAATCCAATGGAACCGGCGGCCACGATCACGTCGTTCATCGTGCAGGTCGCGCTCGGTGATCTGCCTCATGGCAGCATCGGCTACCAGACCATCTTCGCCGCCGGCCTCACGCTGATGATCCTGACCCTGCTGTTCAATATCCTCGGTCATTTCCTGACGCGGAAGTACCGCCAGGTGTACTAGAGCCGACTCCGGACTTCGCCTCCATGAACGAGAAGGCACTGCAGGAGATACGCGAGCTGATCGCCCGGCACAAGCGCTGGGACATCATCTTTGCATTTGTCGGGCTCATCTCTCTCGCCATCGGCGCGTGCACCTTCTTGGCACTCGCGGTGGACATGGCGATCGATGGCGCGCCACGGCTGAACTGGGAGTTCTTCAGCAGCTTTCCATCCCGGCGTCCGGAACATGCCGGCATTCTCTCGGCCTGGATCGGCACTACTCTGGTGATGATCGTGACGGCCGCGGCGGCAGTGCCGGTCGGGGTGGCGGCGGCGGTCTACCTCGAGGAGTACGCCCCGAAGAACTGGTTCACCGCCATCATCGAGATCAACATCACCAACCTTGCCGGCGTTCCCTCTATCGTCTACGGCCTGCTCGCGCTGGGCCTCTTCGTATACGCCTTCGGGTTCGGCCAGAGCATCCTGTCCGCCGGCCTGACCCTGGCGCTGCTGATCCTCCCGGTCGTCATCGTCGCCACCCGGGAGGCGATCCGCTCCATACCCGCCGCGATCCGGGAGGGTGCGTATGCAGTTGGCGCCACCAAGTGGCAGACCACCTGGGACCACGTATTGCCATACTCGTTGCCGGGCATCATGACCGGAGTGATCATCGGCATGGCGCGCGCCATCGGGGAAACGGCGCCCATCATCACCATCGGCGCGCTGACCTTCATCGCCTTCCTGCCCCCGGCGCCGGTGTCCGCGCAAGCCCCGTTCGTTTCCTTCGAATGGCTGTTCTCGCCCTTTACCGTGATGCCGATCCAGATGTTCAACTGGACCTCGCGTCCGGAAGCCGCGTTCCATCACAATGCGGCCGCCGCGGGCCTGGTCCTCCTGTTCATGACCCTTTCCATGAACGCGCTGGCGATCTATATCCGGTATCGCCTGCGCAAGAAGATCAAGTGGTAGGCGCGACGCCCGTCAACAGCGGAAATCGAACATGTCGAAAGTGACCGAAGGGCCGCTGGTGGCTGCCGGATTCAACGTCAAGGCGGAAGCCAGGAACCTGAATTTCCACTACGGCACTTACCATGCCCTCAAGAACATCAGCATGCCGCTGTATGAGAAGAGGGTGACGGCATTGATCGGCCCATCGGGTTGCGGCAAGTCGACCTATCTGCGCTGCTTCAACCGCATGCACGACCTCTATCCGGACAATCACTACGCCGGCGAAATCAAGCTCTACCCCGACGATACCAACCTGCTGCACCCGCAGGTGGACCCGATCGAGGTGCGCATGCGCATCAGCATGGTGTTCCAGAAGCCCAACCCGTTCCCCAAGTCGATCTACGAAAACGTCGCCTATGGCTTGCGCGTGCGCGGACAGAGACGCAAATCGGTCTTGGACGAGAAGGTCGAGGACGCACTGCGCAACGCAGCGCTGTGGGAAGAGGTGAAGAACCGCCTGGATGACCTCGCCTTCAATCTTTCCGGTGGTCAGCAGCAACGCCTGTGCATCGCCCGTGCGCTAGCTACCGATCCCGAGATCCTGTTGTTCGACGAACCGACCTCCGCGCTGGATCCTATCGCCACTGCCAGCATCGAGGAACTGATCGCCGACTTGAAGAGCAAGCTCACGATATTGATCGTGACTCACAACATGCAGCAGGCTGCTCGCGTGTCGGACTACACGGCCTATATGTATCTGGGCGAGCTGATCGAGTTCGACGCCACCGACACCATCTTCATCAAGCCCAAGAACAAGGCCACGGAAGACTACATCACCGGCCGGTTCGGCTGACCGCGCCCCGGCGGCCGTGTGCGGGGTGGTGTCAGAGTTCCATTCCAGCTTACGCGGTACCGGGCGGGCCCTGCCAAATTGACCGCCCGGGCGAGGCAGAGTAACATTCTCACGTTTTTACGCAGGGTTACCGGGCTTGCGCTCGGTCTTTTCGGAAACGATGCGAGCGAAGCTGGTCGCGGGCAACTGGAAGATGCACGGTGATCTTTCGGGCAACGCGAAACTCCTGGCGGAGGTGATTGCAGGCTCCAGCGGGCTCTCGCGAGCGCGAGCGGCGGTCTGCGTTCCTTACCCCTATTTGGGGCAGGCGCAGGACGTGCTGGCCGGTTCGCTTGTGGCGTGGGGTGCGCAGAATGTAAGCCAGCACGCCAAGGGGGCCTACACGGGCGAGGTCTCTGCTGCCATGTTGTGCGAATTCGGCTGTACCTACGTGATCGTCGGACACTCCGAGCGCCGCGCCTTGTACGGCGAGGATAGCGACACGGTCGCCCTCAAATACAAGGCGGCTCTGGACGCGGGGCTGCGTCCGATCCTGTGCGTGGGCGAGACGCTTGCGCAGCGGGAAGCGGGCGAGACCGAGCGTGTCGTGGATGCGCAGCTCTCCGCGGTGACCGGGCGGTTCGGTGCGCAGGCGCTGGCTTCCGGCGTGATCGCTTACGAGCCGGTGTGGGCTATCGGGACCGGCAAGACAGCCACGCCGGAGCAGGCTCAGGCGGTGCATACCCACATCCGCGGGCGCGTCGCCGAAGCGGACGCGACGGTAGCGCAGAGTGTTCAGATCCTCTATGGCGGCAGCGTCAAGGCCTCGAATGCCGGGGAACTGTTCGCCATGCCAGATATCGACGGCGGCTTGATCGGCGGAGCATCGCTGGTCGGGGCCGAGTTCGTGGCGATCTGCCAGGCGGCGGATCGCTGACGCGTTCTACTTGAGCTTAACCGATGATCGAGATTCTCATCTTACTGGTGCACGTGATTGCGGCGATTGGGGTGGTTGGCCTCGTCCTGCTCCAGCATGGCAAGGGTGCGGACATGGGCGCCGCATTTGGCAGCGGCTCCTCAGGCAGTCTGTTCGGTGCGTCGGGCTCCGCCAACTTCCTCAGCCGCACGACGGCTGTGCTGGCGGCCGTATTCTTTCTCACCAGCATGGGCCTGACTTACGTCACCAGCCACAAGCCGCAGCAGAGCAGTGTGATGGATACGCACAAAACCGAGCAGCCGGCCCCTCAGCCCCCGGCCCAGGCTCCGGGCGCGACCGACAAGCCGGCCGATTCGGCGCCCGCGGACGGAACTTCCAAGGCCAAGGATATTCCGAAGTAAGCTCCCAGTCGCGGGCCCCGGAGTCCTCGCCCGGAATGGGCCCGCTGGTTAGCAGGAAAGCCGACGTGGTGGAATTGGTAGACACGCCGTCTTGAGGGGGCGGTGGCGAAAGCTGTGCGAGTTCGAGTCTCGCCGTCGGCACCATGCATCTCAAAGCACGCGCACTTGAATGCGCGTGCTTCGAAAGACGCGCGGCTTCGAAAATGACTGCGCGTCGCGGAGGGGGCTCTTCAGGGCGGGCAGTCCGTTGTGGGCGCGCCTACGAATTCGAGCAGGAGCCTTTCCCTCGCCGGGGGCCGGCCCTGGAAACGATATGCTTGGACAGTACTTTCCGATCCTGATGTTCATCTGCGTCGGGCTGGCGCTCGGCGTCCTGCTTCCGTTGCTCGGCGGCGGTGCGACCCGGATTCTGGGCGTGCACCGGCCCGACCCCGAGAAGCTGTCCCCCTACGAGTGCGGCTTCGAGGCTTTCGAAGATGCGCGCATGAAATTCGACGTGCGCTACTACCTCGTCGCCATTCTGTTCATCCTGTTCGACCTGGAGATCGCGTTTCTTTTTCCGTGGGCGGTGGTGTTGCCGGAGATCGGCCTGTTTGGCTTCGTCTCGATGCTGGTCTTCCTTGGAATCCTGGTGGTCGGCTTCATCTACGAATGGAAGAAGGGCGCGCTGGAGTGGGAATGAAACCTTCTTGCCCACTCGTGCGTTACCCAGACAGCTGGGAGCTGACCGGAGCCGGGATATGAGCATCGAGGGTGTGACCGAGCAGGGCTTCGTGACCACGTCGCTGGACAACGTGATCAACTGGACGCGCACCGGATCGCTGTGGCCGATGACGTTCGGCCTGGCCTGTTGCGCCGTGGAGATGATGCACGCGGGGGCCGCGCGCTACGATCTGGACCGTTTCGGCGTCGTGTTTCGCCCCAGCCCGCGGCAGTCCGACGTGATGATCGTAGCCGGCACCCTGTGCAACAAGATGGCCCCCGCGCTGCGCAAGGTGTACGACCAGATGGCGGAGCCGCGCTGGGTGATCTCCATGGGCTCGTGCGCCAACGGCGGAGGTTATTACCACTATTCCTACTCGGTGGTACGCGGCTGCGATCGGATCGTGCCGGTGGACGTATACGTTCCGGGCTGTCCGCCGACCGCCGAAGCGCTGTTGTACGGCATCATCCAGTTGCAGAACAAGATCCGCCGCACCAACACCATCGCCCGCTAGGCCCCTTTCGCCCACTACCCAACAGCATGTCCACGCGCGTCGACGATCTGCAGAGGGCCCTGGAACAGCATTTAGCCGGGCGGACCGCCGGGCTCACGCGCGCGCTGGGCGAGCTTACCCTGGTGGTCGAACCGGCCGACCTGTTGAGTCTCGGTCAGCTGCTGCGCGATGCTCCGGAGCTGCGTTTCGAGCAGTTGATCGACCTGAGCGGGCTCGATTACCTGACGTACAAGGATGGCGCCTGGAGCGGCCGGCGCTACGCCGTCGTCTACCACCTGCTGTCGATTACCCAGAACTGGCGCCTGCGGCTGCGGGTGTTCGCCGAAGACGATGACCTGCCGGTCGTGGATACGGTCACCGGCCTGTGGCCGTCGGCCAACTGGTACGAGCGCGAGGCCTTCGACCTGTTCGGCATCGTGTTCACCGGCCACCCGGACCTGCGCCGCATCCTGACCGATTACGGTTTCGTGGGCCACCCCTTCCGCAAGGACTTCCCGCTGTCGGGAAACGTCGAGATGCGCTACGACCCCGACCAGCAGCGCGTGATCTATCAGCCCGTCACGATCGAGCCGCGCGAGATCGTGCCTCGTGTGGTGCGTGAGGAGCACTACGCGGACGTTGAGAGCAAGCCGTAGCCAACGCACCGATGGCTGAGATCAGAAACTACACCATGAATTTCGGGCCGCAGCATCCGGCGGCCCACGGCGTTCTGCGCCTGGTGCTGGAGCTCGACGGCGAAGTGATCCAGCGCGCCGACCCGCACATCGGCCTGCTGCACCGGGCCACCGAGAAGCTGGCCGAGCACAAGACCTACATCCAGTCGCTGCCCTACATGGACCGGCTCGACTACGTGTCCATGATGTGCAACGAGCACGCCTACTGCCTGGCCATCGAGAAGCTGCTGGGCATCGACGTCCCGCTGCGCGCCCAGTACATCCGGGTGCTGTTCGACGAGATCACCCGCATACTGAACCACCTGCTGTGGCTCGGCGCGCACGCGCTGGACATCGGCGCCATGACCGTGTTCCTGTACTGCTTCCGGGAGCGCGAGGACTTGATGGACTGCTACGAGGCGGTGTCCGGTGCGCGCATGCACGCTGCGTACTATCGTCCTGGCGGCGTCTATCGCGACCTGCCGGAGCGCATGCCGCAATACCTGGAGTCTCCGGTCCGCTCCCCGGAGGACGTGAAGCGTCTGAACCTCAACCGCACCGGGAGCCTGCTGGACTTCATCGAGGACTTCGCTGGCCGCTTCCCGAAGCTGGTGGACGAGTACGAGACGCTGCTCACCGACAACCGTATCTGGAAGCAGCGCACCGTGGGCGTGGGCGTGGTTTCCGCCGAGCGCGCCAAAGCGCTGGGGTTCACCGGTCCGATGTTGCGGGGATCGGGGGTCGAGTGGGACCTGCGCCGGAAGCAGCCCTACGAGGTCTACGACCGGATGGAGTTCGACGTCCCGGTCGGAGTCAACGGCGACTGCTACGACCGCTATCTGGTGCGGATCGAGGAGATGCGTCAGAGCAACCGCATCGTCAGGCAGTGCATCGAGTGGCTGCGCAGCAACCCCGGCCCGGTGATCACCGAAAATCACAAAGTGGCGCCACCCTCGCGCATCGAAATGAAGACCAACATGGAAGAGCTGATCCATCACTTCAAGCTGTTCACCGAAGGCGTCCACGTGCCCGAAGGCGAGGCCTACGCCAGCGTCGAGCATCCCAAGGGCGAGTTCGGGATCTATCTCGTGTCCGACGGGGCCAACAAGCCTTACCGGCTGAAGATCCGTGCGCCCGGGTTTCCCCACCTCGCCGCCATCGACGAGATGGCGAAGGGCCACATGATCGCCGATGTGGTCGCCATCATCGGCACCCAGGACATCGTGTTCGGCGAGATCGATCGATGAAAGCGTTCCGTGGCTGAGGATTTTTCATGTTGAGTCCCGCTGCACTCGCCAGAATCGACAAGGCGCTGGCCAGATATCCGGCCGACCAGAAGCAGTCGGCGGTGATGGCGGCGCTCACCATCGCGCAGGACGAGCAAGGCTATCTGTCTACGGCGATCATGGACTTCGTTGCCGAGTACCTCGGCATGGCGCCGGTCGCCGTGTACGAGGTCGCGAGCTTCTACGCCATGTACGACCTCGAGCCGGTGGGGCAGCACAAGCTGTGCATCTGCACCAACCTGCCCTGTGCGCTGTCGGGCGCCAACGATGCGGCGCGCCGCCTGAAGCAGAAGCTCGGCGTGGACTGGGGTGAGACCACACCCGACCGCAGGTTCACTCTCCAGGAAGGGGAGTGCTTCGGCGCCTGCGGCGATGCGCCGGTGATCCTGCACAACAACAAGAAGCTGCTGATCGGCATGACGCCCGAGAAAATCGATCGGCTCATCGTGGAGCTGTCCAAGTGAGAACGTCTCACCCTCCCTTCCCCCCTGACATCTATGGCCCCGACGCCGTCATACTCAAGGGCCTGGACGGGCTGAACTGGCGTCTGCAGGAGTATCGGGCGCGCGGCGGCTACGAGGCGCTGGCGAAGATCCTGAACGAGAAGATCTCGCCCGAAGCGGTGATCGCCGAAATCAAGAAATCGGGCCTGCGCGGCCGTGGCGGCGCGGGCTTTCCGACCGGGCTCAAGTGGAGCTTCATGCCGCGCAGCTTCCCCGGCCAGAAATACCTGGTCTGCAACTCCGACGAGGGCGAGCCGGGGACGTTCAAGGATCGCGATATTCTGCGCTACAACCCGCACATCGTGATCGAGGGCATGGCCATCGCCGCCTACTCGATGGGCATCACCGTGGGCTACAACTACATCCACGGCGAGATCTGGGAGGACTACGAGCGCTTCGAGGAAGCACTGCAAGAGGCCTACGCGGCCGGCTTCCTGGGCAAGAAGATCCTCGGCTCGGCGTTCACCTTCGATCTCTACGCGCATCACGGCTGGGGCGCGTACATCTGCGGCGAAGAGACCGCGCTGCTGGAGTCTCTCGAAGGCAAGAAGGGGCAGCCGCGTTTCAAACCCCCGTTCCCCGCCAGCTATGGTCTGTATGGCAAGCCGACCACGATCAACAACACCGAGACCTTCGCCGCGGCGCCGTGGATCATCCTCAACGGTGGCGATGCCTTTCTCGCCCTGGGCCGGCCCAACAACGGCGGCACCAAGATCTTCTCGGTATCCGGACACGTAGAGCGCCCGGGCAACTATGAAGTGAAGCTGGGCACGTCTTTCGCGAAGCTGCTCGATATGGCAGGCGGCATGCGCGGCGGCCGGCCGCTCAAAGCCTGCATTCCCGGCGGCTCGTCCATGCCGGTGCTGCCGGGCGATATCATGCTGAAAACGGACATGGATTACGACTCCATTGCCAAAGCCGGCTCCATGCTCGGATCGGGCGCGGTGATCTGCATGGACGACACCACTTGCATGGTGCGTGCGCTGCTGCGGCTGTCCTATTTCTACTACGAAGAGTCCTGCGGTCAGTGCACGCCTTGCCGCGAAGGCACCGGGTGGCTGTACCGCATGGTCCATCGTATCGAGCACGGCAAGGGCACCAAGGAAGACCTCGACACGCTGCTGTCCGTCAGCGACAACATCGCGGGCCGCACCATCTGTGCTCTCGGCGATGCCGCCGCGCTTCCGGTCAAGAGCTTCATCAAGCACTTTCGCGAAGAATTCGAGTATCACATCGAGCACAAGCGCTGCCTGGTGGAAGAGCCGGCTTACGCGTGAACGGATGAGACAATAAAAGATGGCGCAGGTGAATATCGAAATCGACGGCAAGGCGATCGAAGTGCCGCCCAACTCCACCATCATGGATGCCGCGAACAGGCTGGGCATCTATGTGCCGCATTTCTGCTACCACCGCAAGCTGTCGATCGCGGCCAACTGCCGCATGTGCCTGGTGCAGGTGGAGAAGGCGCCTAAGCCGCTGCCGGCCTGCGCCACGCCGGTGACCGAGGGGATGAAGATCTATACCCATTCGGCGCCGGCGATTCAGGCGCAGAAGGGCGTGATGGAGTTCCTGCTCATCAACCACCCGCTCGACTGTCCCATATGCGACCAGGGCGGCGAATGCCAGCTGCAGGACCTGGCGGTGGGCTACGGCGGCAGCGCATCCCGCTATCGGGAGCCCAAGCGCGTCGTCGACAGCAAGGACATCGGGCCGCTGGTGGCGGCCGAGGAGATGACCCGCTGCATCCAGTGCACGCGCTGCGTGCGTTTCGGCCAGGAGATCGCCGGTGTGATGGAGCTGGGCATGGTCGGGCGCAGCGAGCATGCCGAGATCGTGGCCTTCGTCGGCAAGACGGTGGACTCCGAGCTGTCGGGCAACATGATCGACGTATGTCCGGTGGGCGCGCTTACCTCGAAGCCGTTCCGCTTCAGCGCCCGGACCTGGGAGCTGTCACGCCGCAGATCGGTCAGTCCGCATTGTGGACTGGGCTCCAATCTGGAGGTACAGATCAAGCTCGATCGCGTCGTGCGCGTGCTGCCGCTCGAGAATGAAGAGGTCAACGAATGCTGGCTGTCGGACAAGGACCGTTTCTCCTACGAAGGCTTGAACTCCGAGCAACGGCTGACACGGCCGCTGATCAAGCGCGACGGCAAATGGGAGGAGGCCGATTGGCCCATCGCTCTGGAGCACGTCGCGCGCGGGCTGAAGGCGGTGCGTGAAAAGCGTGGTGCACAGGGCATCGGCGCGCTGGCCACGCCGCATTCCACCCTGGAGGAACTGTACCTGCTGCAGAAGCTGATGCGCGGGATGGGCAGCGGCAACGTCGATTTTCGCCTGCGGCAAAGCGACTTTTCTCTGGATGGCACGTTAGCTGGCGCGCCGTGGCTAGGCATGAAGGTCGCGGAGCTCAATCACCTCGATCGTGTGCTGGTCGTGGGCAGCCAGTTGCGCAAGGATCATCCGTTGCTCGCGCAGCGGCTGCGACAGGCGGCGAAGAAAGGCACTCAGGTCAGCCTGATCCATGTCCTTGGCGACGATCCGCTGATCAAGCTGCGCCACCGGCTCACCGTTTCGCCGCGGCAGCTCGCCAGCACCCTCGCTCAAGTGATCGATGCAGCGGCGCGCAGCAAGGGGATCGCGTCGCCGCTGGATGAGAGACAGATGCTGGCTCTCGGTCCGGTCGCGCCAGAAGCGCAGCGCATAGCGGATAGCCTGGTGTCTGGGCACAACACCGCGATCCTGCTGGGTAACATGGCACAGCAGCACGCACAATCGTCCGTCCTGCATCGACTCGGTCTGATGCTGGCGGAGATCTGCGGCGCCAAGTTCGGGTTTCTGGGCGAGGCGGCCAACAGCGTCGGAGGCTATCTCGCTGGCGCGGTGCCGTTCGGCAGCCCAGCAGGATTGAGCGCGGGTCAAATGCTGGCGCAACCATTGGGCGCCTACCTTCTGCTCAATGCCGAGATGGAGCTCGACACGCACGATCCCCAGCGCGCTTTGGCGGCGATGCGCGGCGCCGACTTCGTCGTCGCTCTGACCGCCTTCCGGAACCGCGCGGTCGAGTATGCCGACGCGCTGCTGCCGATCGCGCCCTTCACCGAGACCGCCGGTTCGTTCATCAACACCGAAGGACGGCTGCAGAGCTTCCACGGCGTGGTGCGGCCACTGGGCGAAGCGCGCCCGGCCTGGAAAGTCCTGCGCGTGCTGGGGAACCTGATGGGCGTGTCCGGCTTTGCTTTCGACAGCGCTGAGGACGTGCGCGACGAAGCGCTGGTCGCGACGCGACGTGCCGGCCCGGCTGTCCAATGCGGTGCCCGTGGTCGGGATTGGCGTGCCGGATGCGGCCGTGACGGGTATCCAGCGCATCGCCGATGTCCCGATCTATTTCGCCGATACGCTGGTGCGCCGTGCGATATCGCTTCAGGAGACCAGAGACGCTGCCCTGCCCGTGGCTTCCATGTCGGGCGCCTTGATGGAGCTCGTCGGCCTGAACGAAGGGGACAAGGTGCGCATTACCCAGGACGGGGGCGAGGCCGTGCTCGACGCGGCGCGTGATGACCGCATTCCCGCGGACTGTGTGCGCATTCCCGCGGCGCACTCGCTCACGGCCGGGCTGGGTGCCATGTCCGGAGAAGTCCAGCTCGAGCGCGTGCCGGCGACACGAGGAGTCACCGCCTGATGGGCGAGTTCTTCGAGCAGACCCTCGGTCCGGCCGGAGTCGCGGTCTGGACCCTGATCAAGATCATCGCGATTGCGATTCCCTTGATCCTGAGCGTGGCCTATCTCACGCTGGCCGAGCGCAAGGTGATCGGCTACATGCAGGTGCGCCTCGGCCCCAACCGCGTCGGTCCGAAGGGCCTGCTGCAGCCGTTCGCCGACGTGCTCAAGCTGCTGATCAAAGAGATCATCGTCCCGTCAGGGGCGAGCAAGCTGCTGTTCGTGCTGGCACCGATCCTGGTGCTGACGCCGGCGCTGGCGGCCTGGGCGGTGATCCCGTTCGGCCCGGAAACGATGCTGGCCAACGTCGATGCCGGCTTGCTCTATATCCTGGCGATGACATCGGTTGGCGTCTACGGTGTGATCATCGCGGGCTGGGCGTCCAACTCCAAGTACGCTTTCCTCGGCGGCCTGCGCTCCGCGGCGCAGATCGTGGCCTACGAGCTGGCCATGGGCTTCGCCCTGGTCGGCGTGCTGCTGGCCGCCCACAGCATGAACCTAGGCGAGATCGTGAAAGGACAGGAAAGCGAGTGGGGTCTGCTGTCCTGGTACTTCATCCCGCTCTTTCCGCTGTTTGTGGTCTACTTGATTTCGGGCGTGGCGGAGACCAACCGCGCGCCCTTCGACGTGGCCGAAGGCGAGTCGGAGATCGTGGCCGGCTTCCACGTCGAATACTCGGGCATGGCCTTCGCGCTGTTCTTCCTGGCCGAGTACATGAACATGATCCTGATCGCGACCCTGTGCGCGGTCATGTTCCTCGGCGGCTGGCTTTCGCCGATACCTTTTCTGCCCGGCGGGTTCCTGTGGCTGGTGCTCAAAGTCGGCTTCGTCCTGTTCCTGTTCCTCTGGTTCCGCGCCACTTTCCCGCGTTATCGCTACGACCAGATCATGCGCCTGGGCTGGAAGGTGTTCATTCCGGTGACGCTGGTCTGGCTGGTGGTGGTCGCGGGCTGGATGCAGACGCCCTACTGGCTATGGAAATGACCATGCTCCGACGCGTCCGGGATTTTTTCCGCACCTTCCTGCTGTTCGAACTGGTCAAGGGCATGGCGCTGACCGGGCGCCATTTCTTTGCGCGCAAGATCACGGTCCAGTTCCCGGAAGAGAAGACCCCGCAATCGCCGCGCTTCCGCGGACTGCACGCCCTGCGGCGCTACCCCAACGGCGAGGAACGCTGCATCGCCTGCAAGCTGTGCGAGGCGGTCTGTCCGGCGCTCGCCATCACCATCGAGTCCGAGCAGCGCGCCGACGGCACGCGCCGCACCACGCGCTACGACATCGACCTGACCAAGTGCATCTTCTGCGGCTTCTGCGAGGAGTCCTGCCCGGTCGACTCGATCGTCGAGACGCGCATCCTCGAGTACCACGGCGAGAAGCGCGGCGACCTGCTGTATACCAAGGAAATGCTGCTGGCGGTGGGCGACCGCTACGAGGAGCAGATCGCCCGCGACCGCACCGCGGATGCGAGCTATCGCTAGCGATGACGTTCCAAACCTTCGTCTTCTACGCCTTCGCGGCGATTCTGCTGTTCGCTGCGCTGCGCGTCATTACCGCACGCAACCCGGTACACGCCGCGTTGTTCCTGGTGCTCGCGTTCGGCACCGCGTCCGGATTGTGGATCCTGCTCGAGGCGGAGTTCCTGGCGATCGCGCTGATCCTGGTATACGTAGGTGCGGTCATGGTGCTGTTCCTGTTCGTGGTGATGATGCTCGACATCAACATCGACCGCCTGCGGGAAGGTTACTGGGACTATCTGGTGCCGGGGCTGACGGTGGCCGGGATCATGGTGGTGGAGATGGCGGTCGTTCTCGCCGGCCGGCAGGCGGGCCTGCTCGCTGTCGCGACGCCCACGCCCAAACCCGCCGGTTACAGCAACACCAAGGAATTGGGCCGATTGATCTACACCGACTACGTGTATCCCTTCGAGATCGCGGCGGTGATCCTGCTGGTGGCCATCGTTGCAGCCATCGCCTTGACGCTGCGCGCCCGCAAGGACAGCAAGTACCAGGATCCGGCGCGGCAGGTGCTGGCACGGCGCGAGGGACGGGTGCGGCTGGTGTCCATGCCTTCCGAACAGCGCGTGACGGGTGACAAGTGAGCGGTGACTGCCAAGTAGCCCGGAGTCCCGGTCATCGGTCGCTGGTTGCCGATCGAGCTCCCGATGGAGGCCGCGCTTGATCACGCTCTCACACTATCTGGTGCTGGGAGCCATCCTGTTCGCCATCAGCGTGGTCGGCATTTTCCTCAACCGCAAGAACGTCATCATCCTGTTGATGGCGATCGAGCTGAATCTGCTGGCGGTGAACATGAACTTCATCGCCTTCTCCCACTACCTGCAGGATGTGGCCGGGCAGATCTTCGTGTTCTTCATCTTGACGGTGGCTGCCGCCGAGTCCGCTATCGGCCTGGCCATTCTGGTGTGCGTGTTCCGCAACCTGCAGACTATCAACGTGGATGATTTGGACAGCTTGAAAGGCTAGTTGGAAGAGTGAAGGGTGAAGAGTGAAGAGTAAATGCGTAAGGCGTAGAGCTTCGGCATGCGAAGGGTGTTGCTTTCACCCTTCACCCTTCACCCTTCACTCTTCACCGCGTAGCAATGAAAGCTCTCTACCTCATCGTCCCGCTCGCTCCCCTGGTCGGCGCGATCATCGCCGGCTTCTTCGGCGGGCTGATCGGCCGCCGCGGTGCGCACTGGGTCACCATCGTCGGCATGGTGGTCTGCGTGGTCGCGTCGTTCCTGGTGTTCCAGGACGTGCGCGAGGGCCACACGTTCAATGGCGCCGTCTACACCTGGATCAGCACCGGGGGCGGTGTCAGCTTCGACATCGGTTTCCTGATCGATCCGCTGTCCGCGCTCATGATGCTGGTCGTCAGCTTCGTGTCGCTGATGGTGCACATCTACACCATCGGCTACATGCACGATGACCCGGGCTACACGCGCTTCTTCAGCTACATCTCGCTGTTCACTTTCTCCATGCTGATGCTGGTGATGGCCAACAACTTTCTCCAGCTGTTCTTCGGCTGGGAGGCGGTCGGCCTGGTGTCCTATCTGCTGATCGGCTTCTGGTACATCGCGTCCCAGCGCCATCTTCGCCAACCTCAAGGCGTTCCTCGTCAATCGCGTGGGCGACTTCGGGTTTCTGCTGGGGATCGCGCTGATGCTCGCCTATACGGGCAGCCTCGACTACGGCGTGGTGTTCGGCAAGGCGGGCGAGATGGCGAAGCAGACCATCGAGATCTTTCCCGGCGCTCCATGGTCGCTGATCACGGTGATCTGCATTCTGCTGTTCATCGGCGCGATGGGCAAGTCGGCGCAGTTCCCGCTGCACGTGTGGCTGCCCGACTCCATGGAAGGCCCGACGCCCATCTCGGCTCTGATCCACGCCGCCACCATGGTGACCGCGGGGATCTTCATGGTGGCGCGCATGTCGCCGCTGTTCGAGCTGTCGACCACCGCGCTGTCGTGCATTCTCGTAATCGGTGCCATCACCGCGTTCTTCATGGGGCTGCTGGGGATCGTGCAGAACGACATCAAGCGGGTGGTGGCCTACTCGACGCTGTCCCAGCTCGGCTACATGGCGGTCGGCCTGGGGGCCTCGGCCTACGCGGCCAGCATGTTCCACCTGGTGACGCATGCGTTCTTCAAGGCTTTGTTGTTCCTCGCGGCCGGCTCGGTGATCATCGCCTTGCATCACGAGCAGGACATGCGGCGCATGGGCGGCTTGCGCAAGTACATGCCGATCACCTACTGGACCGCGCTGGTCGGCTCGCTGGCGCTGTGCGGCATCCCGCCTTTCGCCGGCTTCTTCTCCAAGGACAGCTTGATCGAAGCCGTGCACCTGTCCACCACGCCGGGCGCCGGGATCGCCTATGCAGCGGTGCTGTCGGGCGTGTTCGTCACCGCGCTGTACACCTTCCGCATGATGTTCATGACCTTCCACGGGAAGGAGCGTTTCCAGGCGCACGGGCACGCTCATGGACAGTCCCACGGAACACGGCCACGACGATCAACACGGCCATGCCGGCACGCCGCACGAGTCACCCTGGGTCGTGACGGTTCCATTGATCCTGCTGGCGATCCCCTCGGTGTATGCCGGCTGGGCTTACATCGAGCCGTTGCTGTTCGGTGGCTTCTTCGGCGATTCGATCGTAGTGATCGAACCGCACGACGTGCTGGCCAAGCTGGCCGAGGAGTTCCACGGCGTTCCCGCCTTCGTCCTGCATGGGTTGACCGCGACGCCTTTCTGGCTAGCGCTGGCCGGCATCGTCACCGCCTGGTACCTCTACCTGATACGACCGGAGCTGGCCGGCGCGACTTGCCAGGCAGATGAAGCCGGTCTACACGGTGCTCGTGAACAAGTACTACTTCGACGAGCTCTATCAGGCGGTGTTCGCCGACGGGGCGCGTTGGCTGGGCACCGGCCTATGGAAGTTCGGCGACGTGGCCGTGATCGACGGCTTCTTCGTCAACGGCTCCGCGCGCGTGGTGGGCTGGACCGTCGACAATCGTCCGGCGCTTTCAGTCCGGCTTCATCTACCACTATGCATTCATGATGATCATCGGCGTATTCGTGCTGCTGACCCTGTGGTTCGCACGCGCTTGATCGCCGTGAAGCACAACAACAAGAATCCATGTCTTCCGGCCTTCCTCTGCTGAGTCTCGCCATCTGGCTGCCGATCGTGGCCGGGGTCGTGGTCATGGCGACCGGCTCGGACCGCAGCGCGCAGACTGCGCGCTGGCTCGCGCTGATCGGTGCCGTGCTCGGGTTCCTGGTCACGCTGCCGCTGTATGCGCAGTTCGACACCCAGGCCCACGGCATGCAGTTCCAGGAGATGGCGTCCTGGATCGCGCGCTTCCACATCAACTATCACCTCGGGATCGACGGCGTTTCCCTGCTGTTGATCCTGCTCAACAGCTTCACCACCGTCCTGGTGGTGATCGCCGGCTGGCAGGTGATCGAGACGCGCGTGTCGCAGTACATGGCCGCTTTCCTGTTCCTGTCCGGCATCATGAACGGCGTCTTCTGTGCGCTCGACGGCGCGCTGTTCTACGTGTTCTTCGAAGCCACCCTGATCCCGATGTTCATCATCATCGGGGTATGGGGCGGCCCCAACCGCGTCTACGCCGCGGTCAAGTTCTTCCTCTACACGCTGCTCGGGTCGCTGCTGACGCTGGTCGCGCTCATCTACCTGTACAACGCCGCCGGCGGGAGCTTCTCGCTACTGGACTGGTACAAGCTCAAGATCGGCATGACCCCGCAGGTGCTGGTGTTCCTGGCCTTCATGCTGGCCTTCGCCGTGAAGGTGCCCATGTGGCCGGTGCACACCTGGCTGCCGGACGCGCACGTGGAGGCGCCGACCGGCGGCTCGGTGGTGCTGGCCGCCATCATGCTGAAGCTCGGCGGCTACGGCTTCATCCGGCTCTCGCTGCCGATCGTGCCGGACGCGAGCCATGCCCTGGCCGGCTTCGTCATCGCGCTGTCGCTGATCGCGGTCGTGTACATCGGCCTGGTGGCGCTGGTGCAGACCGACATGAAGAAGCTGATCGCGTACTCGTCCATCTCGCACATGGGCTTCGTCACCATGGGCAGTGTTCCTGTTCAACGGCTTCGGGTTGGAAGGGGCCGTGCTGCAGATGGTCTCGCACGGCTTCGTGTCCGGGCGCGCTGTTCCTGTGCGTGGGCGTGCTCTACGACCGCATGCATTCGCGCAACGATTGCCGACTATGGTGGCGTGGTGAACACCATGCCGGTGTTCGCGTCGTTCTTCATGCTGTTCGCCATGGCCAACGCCGGGCTTGCCGGGAACCAGCGGGTTCGTGGGCGAGTTCCTCGTGACCCTGGGGGCGATGAAGGTGAGCTTCTGGTATGCGGCGCTGGCCGCGACCACGCTGGTGTTCGGCGCGGCCTATACTCTGTGGATGTACAAGCGCGTGGTGTTCGGCGCGGTCGCCAACCGCGCACGTGGCGGAGCTGAAAGACATCAACGCACGCGAGAGCGCTGTTCCTGGCGCTGCTGGCGCTCGCCGTGCTGGCGATGGGCATCTGGCCACAGCCCATGAGCGAGGTGCTGCACACTTCGGTCAACGATCTGCTCGCGCACGTGGCGCAGAGCAAACTCTAGGCACAAGGATACCCAGGCGCCGCCAAACTCCGATGACGATCCAGAGCTTGAATCTGCTTCCGGCGGCGCCGGAAATCTTCGTCCTGGTGATGGTCTGCACCATCCTCGTCGTCGATCTGTTCCTCGACGAGGCGCACCGGCATTGGAGCTACGTTCTCACGCTCCTGACGCTGGCGTTGGCTGCGGTGATCACGCTGGTTGGCGGCGGACCGGAACGCGCGCCATGCGTTCAACGGCATGTTCGTCGCGGACCCGATGGCGCAGGTGCTGAAGGCGTTCATCTGCATCTCCGTGGCTGCGATGCTGGTCTACGCGCGCGCGTTCACGCCGTGACCGCGGCCTGTTCCGAGGCGAGTTCTTCACGCTCAGCTCTGTTCGCGACGCTGGGCATGATGGTGATGGTCTCCGCCAGCCACTTCCTCACCCTGTACCTGGGGCTGGAGCTGATGAGCCTGAGCCTGTACTCGCATGGTGGCGCTGTCGCGGGATTCGGCCACCGCCACGGAGGCGGCCATGAAGTACTTCGTGCTCGGCGCGCTGGCCTCGGGCATGCTGCTGTACGGCCTGTCCATGATCTACGGCGCTACCGGCAGCCTGCAGATCGCGGAGGTCGCCAGCCGCATCGCCGCGCAAGCAGGCGAACGAGACGCTGCTGGTCTTCGGCCTGGTGTTCATCGTCGCGGGACTGGGCTTCAAGCTCGGCGCGTGCCGTTTCACATGTGGGTGCCGGACGTCTACCAGGGCGCGCCCACTGCCGTGACCCTGCTGATCGGCAGCGCGCCCGAGCTCGCGGCCTTCGCCTTCGTGCTGCGCATCCTGGTCGAGGCGCTCGGCGCCCAGGTGCTGCTGCACCAGTGGCAAGGGATGCTGATCCTGCTGTCGGTGCTGTCGATGGCGATCGGCAACGTCACCGCCATCGCGCAGACCAACATCAAGCGCATGCTCGCCTACTCCACCATCTCCCACATGGGCTTCATGCTGCTCGGCATTCTGAGCGGCACGGTGAACGGCTACGGCGCGGCGATGTTCTACATCGTCGGTCTACGTGCTGACGGTCGATCGGCGCCTTCGCCATGGTCATGCTGCTGTCGCGGCAGGGATTCGACGCGGACAGCCTGGACGACTTCAAGGGCCTCAACCAGCGCAACCCGTGGTACGCGTTCATCATGCTGCTGCTGATGTTCTCGCTGGCGGGCGTTCCGCCCGCGGTCGGCTTCTACGCCAAGCTCTCGGTGTTCCAGGCGGTCATCGACGCGGGGTTGCTCTGGCTGGCGGTCGTCGCCGTGCTGTTCTCGCTGATCGGCGCCTTCTACTACCTGCGCGTGGTGAAGCTGATGTACTTCGACGCACCCGCAGGACAGTTCGCCCTTGACTTCCACCGCGGATGTACGCGCGCTGATGACCGTCAATGGGTTGGCGGTTCTGGTACTCGGCTTGCTTCCCGGCGGCCTGATGGACCTTTGCCAGCGCGCGATCCAGGCTTCACTCTGAAGACTCGAGCAGCGTCGCGCCGGCGCCACCAAGGAGGCTCGCGATGTCGAACGACTACACCGAGACGCTGGTGTCCTCGCGCACCGGATATCGAAGGCAAGCTGCTCACGCTGAAGGAAGACCAGGTCGCGCTGCCGGACGGCAGCACGGGTACGCGCGAATACGTGCTGCACCAGGGCGCGGCCATGGTAATTCCGTTGTTCAAGGACGGGAGCGTATTGCTGGAGCGGCAGTTCCGCTATGCGCTGCGTACGCATTTCCTCGAGCTGCCGGCGGGCAAGATCGACCCCGGCGAGGCGCCGCTCGCCACTGCTCGACGGGAACTGCTGGAGGAAACCGGCTATGCCGCCGCCGATTGGAGGCATCTCGCGACGCTATATCCGTGCGTCGGCTACTCCAACGAGAGACTGGAGTTGTTCATCGCGCGGGGCCTGAAGCACGAAGGGCATCCGGGCGAGGACGGGGAGTTTCTGGAGTGCGTCCAGCTTAGTCTGGACGAGGCGCTTGGCCTGGTGACGGCAGGCGAGATCAGCGATACCAAGACGATTCTTGGCCTGCTGTGGGCGGACAAACTCAGAAAAGGCGAATGGACCTGACCGCGCAAGTCCGAATAATGAATTCCGAGCCCCTTACCGGCTGGGTGCGCGGTGCTCAGCAGTAGACGCTCGCCCGCTACTCTCCGACGGACAATGCGGTAAGCTCTGGCGCCTCTTCCCACAACGGCGCCGGGCGATGGAACAGGAAGCCCTGGCCGTACAGCGTGCCCATTTCGGTAAGGACCTTCATCACTTCGCGGTCTTCAACCCACTCTGCGATCACCTGCTTGTTCAGATTACGAGCCACATCGCACAGCGCTTTGACGAAGATGCGGTTGCTGCCATCGTCGGTAGCCAGGTCGCGGATGAAGCCACCGTCGATCTTCAGATAGTCCACGTCGAAGCGTTTTAGATAGTAGAACGAGCTGAAGCCCGCGCCGAAATCGTCGAGCGCAAAGCGGCAGCCCAACTGCTTCAGCTCGCGGATGAACTGCTGAGTCACGTCCACGTCGGTCATTGCCGCGGTTTCCGTGATCTCGAACACCAGCTGGTTGTGTTGCGTGATGTCGCTGGCAGCCAGCATGTTGTAGAACTTGCGCACCCAGTGCTGATCCGAGATCGACACGCGCGACAGGTTCACGAAGTAGCGCATCTTCTGTCCCTGGTTCTCCGGTTGACGCAGGTACTCGATCAGCCGCTCGACCACGCGCATGTCGATCTCCTGCACCATGCCAAGCGACTCGGCGTGCTCGATGAACTGGCTGGGCAGAACGATGTTGCCGTTGTCGTCCCGGATGCGGACCAGGATCTCGCAGTGCACGATGTGCATGTCGGCGAGGCGCACCACCGGCTGGCTGTAGAGCACGAGGCGGTCCTCGTCCAGCACCTCGCGCAGCGGTTGGCCCAGTGCACGCGGTTGTGAGTGCGGCGCAGGCTCTGCGCATCCTGGTCGTAGAGGACAGAACGGTTGCGGCCGCCGTCCTTGGCCTGGTACATGGCGATGTCGGCGTTCGACAGCAATCCGGTGACATCGCTGCCGTGGAACGGGTAGAGCGCGATGCCGATGGACGCGGTGAGGCCGGAAACGCGCTGCTGATTGGCCGACTGGAAGCGGTAGTGGCGCAGCGCATCGAGCAGGTGCTCGGCAACTCTTATGGCCTGGCCGCGCAGCGACTCGGGCAGATGTATCCGCGTATTCGTCCCCGCCCAGGCGAAAGACTTGGCCGTTGAACTCCTTGATCGCTTCCTTCAGCACGCCGCTCACGCCCACGATCAACTGATCGCCGGAGCGATGGCCGTAGTTATCGTTGACGTACTTGAAGTGATCGATGTCGATGAACAGCATCGCCCCGACATCGCCCTGCTGCATGGCATGTTCCAGCGTGCGCTGCAGGCTCACGCGGTTGGGCAGCCCGGTCAGAGAATCGTGAGTGGCGAGATATTCGATCTGCAGCGCGGCTTCGTGCTGCTCGGTGACATTGCGCGCGGTTCCGCGGATGCCGCAGAGCTGGCCGCTGTCGTCATGGGACACGCGTGCGTTGATCCCGACCCAGCGATCGCTGCCGTCGGCGGCAAGCAGGTGGGTGATGTAGTTCTTGACCTCGCCGTGCCGGCGAAGGGTCGAGAGAAACCGACGATTGGAGAAATGCGACGGCCGTGCCTCGAAGTCGAAGATGCAGCGACCTAGAAGGTCTTTCGGCTGCAGCCCGAAGATGTCGAGCGCCCCGTTGTTCAGGTAGGTGAAGCGTCCGTGGGAGTCGGTGGTCCAGATGAGATCGTGCGAGGTTTCCACCAGGTCGCGGTAGCGGCTCTCGCTCTCGAGCAGCAGCTGGATGATGCGCCGCTTCTCCCGCAGGGTCTTGCGTGCGGTGGCAAGTTCGTCTTCGTACTTGTCGTTGCTCGTTCCCAGCGGCGAGGCTGCCAGGCCATCGATGATCTCTGGCGAATAGCGCCGGTGTCCGCCTTCGGTGCGCCGTGCGACCAGAACGCCTTGGCTGTCCCAGCGGCGCAGCTTTTGCACCGGCACGCCGAGCTTTGCCGAAGCTTCCTGGATCGTATATTCCGACGGAAGCCGAGACATCCAACCCCCCCTCTAGTCAAACTCCGCGGCAGTCCCCAGACCACCGCACAGACCACCATGTCCTAGTGTAGCGGGTTGGAGGCCAGAATGTCGTTTGGTCGCGACGCCAAGATCTCGTTCTGACGCGAAACCAGCCGGTGCATGAGCTTCATGTCGCGATTCGTCAAGCGCAGCGCTGCATCTGCCCAGAGGTGGACCACATCCATGAGCTCCTGGTAGGTAATGCCGTTGACCCGGCGGCGCGCCGCGGCGATGCCGAGCAGCCCGTTGCGGCTGCGGCTATTGCGCTTGATCAGCGCCGCAACTTCTGCCTCTCCCTGGCCGGTTTCTACCACGCAGTCGATGACACCCAACGCGAGCATATCATCGGCCGAGTAAATCTTGCCAGTCGACAACAGTTCCTCGGTCACCCGCCGGCCGACGCGTCGGTCGAGGAAGGAATAGGCGCCCATCCCCGGGAAGAGGTTGAACAGGATTTCCGGGAAGCCGAAGCGCGCGTGCTTTTCGGCGATCACGATATCGCTGGAAAGCGCCGCCTCGAACCCACCGCCGAGGCATTCCCCCTGGACCAGCGAAATCGTGGTGATCGGCAGTCCGTGTCCGGTGTAGTTGTGATGCAGAACATCGATGCAGGCTTTGCCGTAGCGCAGCAAGCCGGCCCGATTCCGTTGTTCGATCAAACGGATAAAGAGATCGAGATCGCCGCCGAGATTGAATACACCAGGGGCGCCGGATGCGAGCACGGTGTACTCGACTGGCAGCGACTCACCCAGGCAGTCGACGCGGGCGTCGGTCTCCGAGACGAAGCGGCAATAGACGGCAAGGTCCGCTAGGAGACCCGGGTTGAAGCTCGGGCGCGGGAATGGTGTCCAGCGCGACCAGATCGAGCGGGTACCTGGATCGTAATGAGCCGACAGTTGATTGGAGAAGAAATATTCGGGACGCTCGGTAGTCTTGTAGAGGTTGGTGTTCCTGGTGACCTGCAGCAAAGCATGAGGAACGTGCATGTCCATGACCGGATCTCCTGAGTGTACATATAGTTATGTAGAGTCTTGTTGTGGTTTGTACTGTGCGCCAGGCAGTTGCTGTCAACTTCTCGATTGACTCTACGGGAATTGACGAATCGTTAGCAAATCTCACTTTTTGTGAGTATTTTTTGGTATGCTCTTGTTAACGTTCAGAATCTTGAGCCCGTGCGATGAACAGAAAAGCAACAGCCCAAACGATTTCCAACCTGAATGCAGCGGGCATGCGTCGGCTCGTGTCAAACCCATCCAACAACGATAGCCGACCCGCTTGAGCTCGCATCATCGGGAAACATCTGATTCGCTGTCTTGTTTTGCCCCAAGGAGGGCGAGATGAGCTGGCTTCTCCGCACCTGCGCCCGCGTTCTGTTTCGCGTGCGCGTGGATGGGCGTATGCCGGAAGCCGGCCCTGCGCTGTTTGCGGCGAACCATCCTTCGCCGCTCGACAGCCTGCTGCTGCATCTCGTCTTGCCGGGCAACAATGTCGTGCTGCTGCCGCGGGAAGACTTACGCTCCGGTCTGGCTCCGTCTGGCGCTGCGTTTCCTGCCCCACCGGGTGGCGGACATGAACGACCCGGCCACGATCAAGAAAGTGCGGCGCTTGCTGGCGGCGGGGAAGTCCATCGTCCTTTATCCCGAAGGACAGGTGTCTCAGTCGCCCACAGTCATGAAGGTGTACGAGGTGCCGGCGCTGATTGCCGCGATTACGCGGCGTCCCGGTGATTCCGGTGCGGATCCGTTATCGCCGTGGTTCGCCGCCCCACGCGGTAGTCAGGCTGCATGCGCCGGTGCGCATCTCGGCTGCCGGCCAGGCCGCCGGCAGAGCGCGCCGGACGCGAGCGACCGAGGAGCTGCGGCGCCTGATGGAAGCGGCGGCCTTCGAGGACCGGCCGCGTACCACGCTGTTCGAAGCTTTCATCGACGCAGTGGAAGAGCAGGGCCGGCCCACCCTCATCATCGAGGATATGAAGGAGGAGCCGCGTTCCTATCAGGACCTGCTCAAGGGTTCGCTGATCATCGGTCGCTGGGCCACCCGCTTTTGCGCGCCGGGCGAAAACGTCGGCGTGCTGCTGCCCAACCTGATCTCCACCGTGTGCACCGTGCTCGGGCTATGCGCCTTCGGTCGCGTACCCGCCATGCTCAACTACACGGCCGGCCCGACTGCCGTGCAAAGCGCCTGCACCGGCGCTCGCGTTCGCACGGTCATCACCTCGCGCGCCTTCATCGAGCAGGCGAGGCTCAACTCGGTCGTGTCGGCGATCGCCGATCTAAGGCTCGTGTACCTGGAGGATCTGCGTGCCCAGCTCACGCTCTTCGACCAGCTGTGGTTGATGGGCTACGCGCTGTGGCGGCCCCGACAGGTGATCACGCCGGGACGCAGCAACGGGCCGGCGGTGGTGGTGTTCACGTCCGGCTCGGAGGCGCGTCCCAAGGGCGTGGTTCTCAGCCACGAAGCGATTCTCGCCAACATCACGCAGATCGCAACCGTCATCGACTTCACGCCGCGCGACAAGGTGCTCAATCCTCTGCCCGTCTATCACAGCTACAGCTTCACCGCGGGAATGATGTTGTGCCTGCTGACCGGCACCAAGCTGTTCCTGTACGTGTCTCCGCTGCGCTATCGCGCCATTCCCGAGATTGCCTACCGCCGCAACTGCACCTACCTGTTCGGCACCAGCACATTCTTGAGCTACTACGCGAAGCATGCCGACCCGCTCGACTTCTACTCGATCCGTCGCGTGATCTCCGGTGGCGAGAAGCTCGGGACAGACGTGGCGCGGGTGTGGGAGGAGAAGTTCGGACTGCGCATCTACCAAGGCTACGGCGCGACCGAATGCGCGCCGGTGATCGCGCTGTCCACACCCCGCTGTTTCAGGGCCGGCACCGTGGGACCGCTGCTGCCCGGGCTCGACCACCGCATCGAGCGGGTCGAGGGAATCGAGCGCGGAGGCGTGCTGCATCTGAAGGGGGTGCAGGTCATGCTGGGCTACTATCTGTATGACAACCCCGGGGTGATCGTGCCGCCGCGCTCGATCTACGGGGACGGGTGGTACAACACCGGCGACGTCGTGGATGTCGACCGGGACGGTGTGCTCACTGTGGTGGGCCGCGTCAAGCGATTCGCCAAGATCGCCGGCGAGATGGTGTCGCTCGACACCGTGGAGGAGATGGCGCACGCAGCCTCGCCCGACCATCGTCACGCGGCAGTGCTGCGCACCGAGGCCGCGAGCGGAGAGACAACGGTGCTATTCACTACCGATCCCGCGCTCAACCGAACCGCGCTGGTGCACGCCGCACGCCAGCTCGGCCGGCCGGAGCTGGCCGTTTCCAAGCGCATCGTGTGCATGCCGGAGATCCCGCTGCTGTCCACCGGCAAGACCGACTACGTTACTCTGGAAACGCTGACAGTCGCGGCCAACGCGCCAGAAGCTGGTCCTGAAGGCGACGACGACCAGACGCGCTCGCAAGTCTCCCGCTGAGACCCCGCAAGCAACCTCGGGAAGCGCTGACCGAGCCAAACGCGCTGGGCTGATGCTCAGCGCGGGTGGTAGGTGATGCGATAAACCACGTTGGCGTGATCGTCCGACACCAGCAGACTGCCGTCGGGCATCACCAGCAGGTCCACGGGCCGGCCCCAGGCCTGCTCGTTCTCCATCCAGCCATCGGCGAATACTTCCGACTTTTCTACTCTGTTGTCTTGCAGCGTGACCATGATCACGCGGTAGCCGCTCTTCTTGCTCCGGTTCCAGGAGCCGTGCTGGGCGATGAAGATACGGTTCTGGTACTGGGGTGGAAACATCTTCCCGGTGTAGAACTTCAGTCCGTCCGGGGCGACGTGACCGCCTTGCTTCAGCGCCGGCGGCGTGAACTCGGCGCATGGGTGCTTGGCGCCGAACTCGGGATCGGGAGTGTCGCCCTGATGGCAGATAGGGGAAGCCGAAGTCGAGACCGGCCTTGGGCGCGTGGTTCAACTCGTCGGAGGGCATGTCGTCGCCCATCATGTCGCGGCCGTGGTCGTTGAACCAGAGCTCGCCTGTGCGCGGGTCCCAATCGAAGCCAACCGTGTTGCGGACGCCGCGCGCGAACACTTCGTAACCGCTGCCGTCGGGCTTGATGCGTGAGATCAGCGCGTGACTGGCGTCCGGCTCGCACACATTGCACGGTGCGCCGACCGGCACGTACAGCCAGCCGTCGGGACCGAACGCGATGTACTTCCAGCCGTGGTGGCTGTCGCGAGGAAAGCGATCGCTGACGACCACCGGCTTGGGCGGATTGCGCAAGCTGCTCTCGATGTTGTCGTACCTCAGGATCCGGCTGATCTCGGCCACGTACAGCGAACCGTCGCGGAACGCCACGCCGTTGGGGCTGTTCAGCCCCTCGCCGATGGTCAGCACTTCCGGCTTGCCGCCTTCCCGGGGAACGATGGCGTAAACACCGCCGTCGCGGCGGTTGCCGACGAACACCGTGCCCTTGTCGCCCAAGGCCAGCGAGCGGGCGCTTGGCACCCGCGCGTAAACGCTGATCTCGAAACCGGGCGGCAGCTTGATCCGATCCAGCGGCAGGTCCTGGGCGCAGGCGGCCTGGGGTAGTGCCAGGGCTGCCAGGGTGACGGCCGCCAGGTTGCGGGACAGGGACCAGGTCATCTTGCTCTCCTAGTAGTTGGGACAGACCGGCGGCGGCCCGGCGGAGTTCCGGATAAGCTCTTGAACTTCGGACGCCGGATCACTAACTATAAAGCCTCGTCCAGCCGGGTAGTCACAGGGAGCCACGAAATGAGCGAAGTCAGCGCCAAGGAAACCCTCGGCTTTCAGGCCGAAGTCAAACAACTGCTGAGCCTGATGGTGCACTCCTTGTACAGCAACAAGGAGATTTTCCTGCGCGAGCTGATCTCCAATGCCTCGGATGCCTGCGACAAGCTGCGCTTCGAAGCGCTGGTCGACCAGGCCCTGTGGGAGCACGATCCCGAGCTCAAGATCCGCGTCAGCTTCGACCGCGCTGCCCGCACCATCACCGTCTCGGACAACGGCGTCGGCATGTCGCGCGACGAGGTGGTCAGCAACATCGGTACCATCGCCCACTCCGGCACGCGCGAGTTCTTCAAGAGCCTGACCGGCGATCAGGCCAAGGACGCCAATCTCATCGGCCAGTTCGGCGTCGGCTTCTACTCCTGTTTCATCGTTGCGGACAAAGTGACCCTGATCACCCGGCGCGCCGGCATGGGCCCCGAGCACGGCGTGCGCTGGGAGAGCGACGGACAAGGCGAGTACAGCATCGAGGTCGTGACCCGGGAAGGCCGCGGCACCGACGTGATCCTGCATCTGCGCGAGGGCGAGGACGATCTGCTGTCCGGCTTCCGGCTGCGCTCGATCCTGCGCAAGTATTCCGACCATATCGCCATCCCGATCCTGATGAAGAAAGAGGAGTGGGACAAGGACAAGAACGAGCAGGTGATCAAGGACGAGGACGAGCAGATCAACCAGGCTTCGGCGCTGTGGTCCCGGCCCAAATCCGAGGTGAGCGACGAGCAATACCAGGAGTTCTACAAGCACATCGCGCACGACTTCGAGGCCCCGCTCGCCTGGACCCATGCGCGCGTCGAAGGCACGCAGGAGTACACGCTGCTGCTGTACCTGCCTGCGCACGCCCCGTTCGATCTATGGGACCGCGAGCACCGGCACGGGGTGAGGCTTTACGTGCAGCGCGTGTTCATCATGGACGACGCGGAGCAGCTCATGCCGGCCTACTTGCGCTTCGTGCGCGGCGTGATCGACTCCAGCGACCTGCCGCTCAACGTGTCGCGCGAGATCCTGCAGGAATCCAGGGTGGTCGAGGCGATCCGTGCCGGTTCGGTCAAGCGCGTGCTGGGGCTGCTCGAGGACCTGGCGGACAACGACAAGGACAAGTACGCCAAATTCTGGAAGGAGTTCGGGCGCGCCTTCAAGGAAGGCCTGGCGGAGGACCACGCCAACAAGGAGCGCATCGCGAAGCTGGCGCGCTTCGCCTCGACCCACGCCGACACCGAGGAGCAAACCGTCTCGCTGACGGAATACATCGCGCGCATGAAAGACGGCCAGGACAAGATCTACTACATCACCGCCGATTCCTTCGCCACGGCGAAGAACAGCCCGCACCTGGAGATCTTCCGCAAGAAAGGCGTCGAGGTCCTGCTGATGTACGACCGGGTGGACGAATGGGTCATGTCCAGCCTCAACGAGTTCGAAGGCAAGCCGCTCCAGTCCGTGGCCAAGGGTGATCTGGATCTGGGCAAACTGCAGGACGAGAGCGAGAAGAAGGAGCAGGAAAAAGAGGCCGGCGAGTTCAAGGACCTGACCGACAGAATCGCGAAGGCGCTGGGCGAGAAGGTGAAAGAGGTGCGCATCACGCACCGGCTCACCAGCTCACCCGCCTGCCTGGTGTCGGACCAGTGGGGCATGAGCATGAACCTCGAGCGCCTGCTCAAGGCGGCAGGGCAGAAGGCACCCAACAGCAAGCCCATCCTCGAGGTCAATCCGCACCATCCGCTGGTGCAAAGCCTGAAGTACGAGGCGGACGAGACCCGCTTCTCCGACTGGAGTCACATTCTGTTCGATCAGGCGATGCTGGCCGAAGGTGGCCAGCTCGACGATCCGGCCAGCTTCGTGAAGCGGCTCAACGAGCTGATGCTGGCGCTGGCGGGGGGATCGGGACCGAAGATCTGGACGCCGAATAGCTAGTTGCAGGTTCGATCGGCACCGGCGTTGCCACCGACCCCGTTCCGCACCGCGACCGCGCGCACTAGGCCTGCCCTACACTAGCAGGGTGGCAGCGCTCATGGTCCATGGCCTCTCCTGATCCGTCTCCAGGTCCGAGTTTCGTCGGCGTCCTGGCGCGCGGGATCGACCGCAACGTCCTCGACCTCGGTCGGCAGATGCGCCTGTCCTACCTGCCGCCGCTCATGGTCTATCTGGCGGCCGGGATTCAAGGGCTCACCGGAATCGTCGGGACCTTCTTCGTGAAGGACTACCTCGGCCTGTCGGCGGAGTTTCTCGCCGCGCTCAGTTTCTGGATGGTCATTCCCTGGTCGCTGAAGATGCCTCTGGGCCACCTGGTAGACCTGATCTGGCGGCACAAGGCTGGCCTGGTGTACCTCGGTGCGCTGCTGCTCGCGGCGAGCTTGCTGATCATGGTCGGGCTGCTGGCGAACCCCGCGGGGATGCGTGCCGTCATGCCGGCGGAGGCCTGGTATGTCCTGTCGGCGTTGCTCGCGCCGGTCGGCTACGTACTGCAGGATTGCGTGGCCGATGCCATGACCGTCGAAGCGGTCCCGCGCGTGGACGCGCAGGGCCAGCCGCTGTCCGACGAGGCGCGGCGCCTCGGCCACACCACCATGCAGACCCTCGGTCGCGTGGCCATTATCGGCGGCGCGGTGCTGGTGTCGCTGGTGAACGTGGTGCTGTTCCAGGGGGTCGAGAGCATGTCCGCCGCGCAGAAGGTCGAGGTCTATCTGCAGATCTACCTCCTCGCGCTGCTCATCCCGGTGGTATCGGTGTCGGGAGTGCTGCTGGCGAGCGGACTGCGCCGCCACGGAGCGCGCCGGCTCGCGCTGCAAGGGTTCAGCCGCGCGCAGATCGATACGATGCAGCACGGCGACGGGCAACGGCCGCCGGTGAACTGGTGGATCCTGGGCGGCGGACTGGCGTTCGTCGTGTTTACCCTCTCGCTTGGCCTGACCCAGGTGCCGTTCGATCAGGAGATCATCTTCGCCGGCTCGCTCGCCATCGTCGTGTTTCTGATGTGGCGGCTGGTACGGGAGCTGGAGCCTGCGGCCCGCCATACGCTGGTGGGCACTGCGCTGCTGATCTTCGTGTTTCGCGCTCTGCCGGGGCCGGGCGCGGGAGTCACCTGGTGGACGATCGACGTGCTGGGCTTCGACCAGCAGTTCATCTCCAAGCTCACGCTGATCTCCACCACGCTCACGCTGTTCGGCATGTTCTTTTTCCGCCGCTTCATGGCCGAACACTCGATGGCTTACATCATCGGCTTCTTGACCGTGGTCCTCACGCTGCTGACGCTGCCGAGCCTGGGCATGTTCTACGGCCTGCACCACTGGACAGCGGCGCACACCGACGGGATTGTCGATGCGCGTTTCATCGCGCTGGTGGACACGGCTCTGGAGTCGCCGCTGGGGCAGATCGCGATGATTCCCATGCTCGCCTGGATCGCCAATTCCGCGCCGGAGCGGCTGAAGGCGACCTATTTCGCTGTCATGGCCTCGTTCACCAACCTGGCATTGTCGCTGTCGCAGCTCCTGACCAAGTACCTGAACCAGGTCTTCGTTGTCACGCGCGAGGTGAAGGATGCCGTTACGGGCATGGTCAGCATCCCTGCCGACTACGCCCACCTCGGCGACCTGTTGATCGCGGTGACCGCGATCGGCCTGGTGTTGCCGCTGCTTGCCATCGTCTTCGTCAAGACCACCCGTTTCCGCAGCGTTTGACGCGCGCCGGCAAGCGGGGCTTCCAGGCATAATCGCGAGTGCGATGCTGCCGCTGGTGCAGCCCCGAGGCTCGTCGGCCAGCAAGCCGTGGCGAATCGCCAACCGTCGCAAGTCTGGTCATCCGTCGAGATAGCTGTCAAGAGCAATCTGCCAAGGAGAGATGCGCGGGCCCGGCTCGCCGCCCTGTTTCATGTTCGGTGTCACGCGCTCGGCTGCTTTGACCACCCTGGTCACGCCGAGTGGCTGCAAGACATGATGTGGGGCGAAGTGCCGTGGGAATACAGCGTCGATCAGCGGCTGGCTCAGTTCGGCGAGCAGGCGCTGGCGCGTCTCGCTCCCCCGTTCGCGACTGCCGAAGTCGCATTTCCGCCGGCCGAGCTGTCACTCCTGGCGTTCAAGGACACTCGTGTCGTAGAGGCATACGCCCGTATTCCCGAGGGCCCTTGGCGCCTGATACGGCGCTACCCGATACTGGCCGCGAGCGGCGTGGCCGGGCCGAAGCTGCGCGAGGGCGACATGCAGGTCCCCGAAGGGATCTATGCGGTGACGCTGCTCAATCCGAACAGCCGGTTCCACGTGTCGTTGCGGCTCGGCTATCCCAACGACTTCGACCGTGAGATGGCGCGGTCCGATGGCCGCACCGATCTCGGCGGGGACATCATGATCCACGGCGGGGCGCGCTCCGTCGGCTGCCTTGCCATGGGTGACGACGCTGCGGAGGAGTTCTTCATGCTCGCGGCGGCGGCTGGGCTGGAGCATGTGAAGGTGGTGATCAGTCCAACCGATTTCCGCACCAGCGGGCCGACGACGGCCGGCGGGAGCTTTGCCGGCTTGGACGGCAGAGCTGTACAGGGCGCTGGCGCGCGAGCTCGCGCAGTACCCGCGCGGTTCTTGAGCGCGCCGCTGCGCTCGCGTTCGATTTCAACCGGAGACCACCGATGACCGAATCCGATCTTTCGAGCCTGCTGCCGACCCGGGACTGGACCCGCCGCGACTTCGTGGTCACTGTGCTGGGCAGCGGCTTTGCGCTCGCTGTCCAGCCGGTGTCTGCGCAGACCATCACCACGAATGCCGAAGGCTTGACCGCCGGCGAGGTGAAGATCCCGGTGCAGGATGGCCAGATGCCCGGCTTACCGCGCCATGCCGGCCTCGGGCGGGCCGTTCCCGGTGGTGCTGGTGGTGCAGGAGATCTTCGGGGTGCACGAGCACATCAAGGATGTGTGCCGCCGCCTGGCCAAGTCTGGCTACCTTGCGGTCGCGCCCGAGCTCTACGCGCGCCAGGGCGACGTGTCCCGGAGCAAGGATGTGCAGGAGATCCTGTCCACGGTCGTGAGCAAAGTGCCCGATGCGCAGGTGATGAGCGATCTCGATGCCGCTGGCGCATGGGCGGCGGGCACCGGGAAGGCCGACACGAACCGGTTGGCCATCACCGGCTTTTGCTGGGGCGGGCGCATCACCTGGCTGTACTGCGTCCACAATCCCAAGGTCAAGGCAGGCGCGGCTTGGTATGGCCGACTGGTGGGGCAAGCGAGCGAACTGACGCCGGCTCACCCGGTCGACCTCGCGGCGGCGCTCCAGGTGCCGGTGCTAGGCCTGTACGGTGGCGCCGACCAGGGCATACCGCTGGACACGGTCGAAAGGATGCGTGCTGCGCTCGCGAGCGGAAAGAGCGGCTCCGAGATCGTGGTCTACCCCGACGCGCCGCACGGCTTCAATGCGGACTACCGTCCGAGCTATCGGAAGGATGCGGCCGACGACGCCTGGAGGCGAATGCTGGCTTGGTTCCAGCGGCATGGCGCTGCTTGAGCGCTGCCCGTGCGGCCGATGCACCGTTCCGCGCAGGCAAAGGGAGTGACGCGCAACGGCATCCTGTGGCGGGCGGACGGCAGGCGTTGCGGTCTACGGCGTCCGGCCTCGCTAGATCCCACCTTCGTTTGATCCCAGTTCGAGCAAGCTGCCCGGCAGCGTGACGCCAGCGGGAGCCTGCGCCGACGGCAGGTAGGGGTACGCGAGTCGGCCGACCCCTTCAGGACAGGCGCATAGATCGAGGTCACCAGCGCGCGCCAGGGACGACCTGTGCCGGTGCGCGCAAGCCTCACTGCGCTGCGCAGCCTGGCCGGCGCACCCACGGCGGCGCGGCGATCGGTGCGCCCGCCCGGCCCGGCATCCTGGTTGCTTATGGCGTTTGCGTGCAATCTCGAAAGCACTGAGCGACAGATGCGGAAACCTCCGCGGGGTCTCAGACTGGCGACGGACGAGCGGCATGGAAACTCTCGTATTCAACGGCGACTTCAACAGCCTCGGCAGCTTCTCTGTCCATGTGATCTTCGGGTTTGTAGCCGGCGGGCTGTTCGCGCTGCTCTACTGGCAGCGGCGGCCCATGCTGCAGCTGGGTTGGTCTCCCGCCGTGGAATTCCCGCGTCCTACGGCAAAGCTGGCGCTGGGGCTGTTCCTGGTCCCCTCGCTGCTGTTCGCTCTGGGGGCCTATTTCTCTTATCTGACGCCGTTCTTCACGGCTCAGATGTCATCGGCCGCCATCACCTTCGAGTACCGGTTTCCCAGCCGTGACGTCACTGTGATGCGGCAGGACATCGAACGGGTCGTGAAGGGACTGGGCAGCGAAAGGGGTCTGTGGGTGCCGCTGGTCGTTTACACCAAGGACGGCCGGCGTTTCGAGAGCGCGCCGATCAAGACCGAGCGCTTCGAAGACCTCAAGAGCCGCATTCAGCCGACCCCCGCCACGCCCTCCGGCGCGTTGTGAGAAGCGCGGGCCGGTCCCGCGGCGGGTATCAATAGGTGCGCAGCCGCAGGGCAGCGAGCAGCGATTCCTGGTCGGCCATGACCTCGTCCACGTTCTGAAGATCACTTGCCAGCGCCCAGCGCGCCTGCTCCTCCTCGGCTTTGTTCCACACCGTGAGCTTGCCCGCGTCGAGCAAGGCCAAGGCCTCCCGCTCGGCTTCCAGGCCTTCGCGGAACATCCGAACGCCGTGCAACTCGTCGGTTTTGACGATGTCCGGCGCGAGTTTCAGCTTGAGGCGGCCGATCGCGTACCAGGCTTCCGCCAGACGGGGATTGGCGTGCACGGCCTCGTGCAGCAGGCGCAAGGATTCCTCGGTGTCGGTCGTGGCCAGCCCCTGGCGATAGATGTCGACGCCGGCGAGCGAGACCGAAACGGTCTGCGCTACGCGCGTGGTGGGCGCCGGTGGCGGCTTGTTGTCCCTGCCGCAGCTTGTCAGTAATGCGGCTGTCAGCAGCATTGCAACACAGCCAGCGAACTCACGTGCCAATGGAAGAGAGTTCATACGCCAGCGATCTGGCGCAAGCGCCCGTGGAACAAGGCATTGATGGAATTCCGGGGCGTCTTCATGAAATATCCGGGCTAGCTGCCATACATCTTCAGCGCCGCAACCAGCGACGGCTCGTCGGCGAGGACGGCATCGACGTCCCGCAGGGCTTCGCGCAAGTCGATCCATGCCTGCTCGCGCTGCCGTTCGTTCCAGACGTAGTACTTGTTCAGGCTCATCAGATGACGGGCCTGCTTTTTTGCTTCCACCCCCTCGCGGAACAAGTTGATCGCACTGCGTTCGTCGGAGCGGACCGCCTGAATGGCCAGGTTGGTCTTCGCCGCGCCGAGCTGGTAATAGGCCTCGCTGAATTCGGGGTTCTGCTCGATGGCGTGCTGCAGGGAGTTGACGGCGCCACGCAGGTCGTTGATCTGGATCAGTCCTTTGGCCTCCTGGTAGGCGAATTGGCCAGGGAACGCCTCGGCGGCTACGACCGCCTGGGTCCGCGCCGCGGTGGGGGCGGAAGCCCGCAGCTGAGATACCTCGCGATCGCAGCCGCCAATCGACGCAAGGGCGATAAGGGCAAAGACACGGGCGGAGGGCATCGGGGGTCAATCCGGGACAGGGGTGACGAATCCGAGCACGCATTACGCATACCAGCTGTCGAGCAAAGGCATGCAGCCTGAGCAAGGCAAGCTCGCTCTCCTGCTCACCTCCTCTTGTCGTTCGGCGCCGACAAAACCGTTGGGTATCGCCCTCAGGCCTTCCGGGTTGCTAGAATTTGTGCGCCTGAGTCTCCCTCCTCCAATCGCCGACGATGCAGGCGCCTCGAGATCGTGCGGATGCCGAGCGCGATTTCGCTGACACCGGAAGGGCCGGATCATGAATGAAGACACAGCCAAGCTTCGGCACCGCGCGTTTGCGGTCAAGCTGGCCTTGCGCCGACTGGCTGCCTTCCAGTACGAGATGAAGCGTGCCCAGCTCTCCGAGCGGGTGCCGAAGCTGGAGCGCCTTGTGGTGGGGCCGCAGCTCAAGGGCTTGTTCGACGAGCTGCAGGACGTCCACAAGCGTCTCGAGGTGACGCTGTTCGACGAGCTCGCCAGGCTGTCTCTCGACGCCGAAGCAGCGGTCAACGCCTATGCCAAGAGGTGCTACGGCTTTGCGCCCGGCGATGACATCCAGATGGGCTATCCGATCTCCGAGAGTCCGGTCCGGCTGCGGGTCCACAAGGTATTCCTGCAGAGCGGCACTGACAGCGACATCCGCGTGGACGCGAGTTGCCTGCAGCCCGACGGAGCTGCCGGCAGCCATTGGGACGTTCTACCTGAAGGGTCCCGGCGAGTTTCAGTTCGAGAAGATTCAGCGCAAGGAAGCAGTCAGCCGGTAGGCTGTTCAGGTTGGCAGGCTACCGTGAGCGGCAGTTACTGCGCCTGCTTGTCTTCCTGCGCGCGGCGGGTCTGATCGGCCTGCAGCACGGTATTGTTGACGCCCTTTGCCTTCTCCAGTGCGTCTTGCTGAGCGTCGAAGAGCCGGGCCTTGCCGGACGCCTTTGCCGCATCCGAGCTGTTTCCGCAGCCTGCCGATCCAAGGGTGAGAGCCACGCCCAAAGCGATTAAGAGTCTTCGCATGCCGCCTCCGTCATTGCGCTGTTACACATTCGATGCATATTTTGTGCCCTCAGGCAGCGCAGATTCCGTGCTGGCGGCTTTGCGGCGGGCCGTCGCCGTCGTCGAGCCGGGTTCGAACCACGCTGCAGGTGTTTTGTAACGCCGTGTGACAGGAGGCGGCTCTGCAATACCGCCTTACGTTGGCGGCTACACGCGGGCGGCAGGGCAGGGTATAAAGAGATCGCCCCCGATCATGAACGCTCACGACCACATTCTCATCGTCGACGACGATCGCGAGATCCGTACCCTGCTCGGCGACTACCTCCAGAAGCACGGCTTCCGCACCAGCGCGGTGGCCGACGGCAAGGGAATGTGGAACGCGCTGGACAGCGCACGCGTGGACCTCATCATCCTCGACGTCATGCTGCCGGGCGACGACGGCTTCGTGCTGTGCCGCAATCTCAGGGCACGGGGAAACTGGCCCGTGATCATGCTGACGGCCAAGGGCGAAGACACCGAGCGCATTGTCGGGCTGGAGCTCGGCGCGGACGACTACATGCCCAAGCCGTTCAATCCGCGCGAGCTGCTGGCGCGCATCAAGTCGGTGTTGCGCCGGCATCGAACCGTGCCCGACAACCTGCAACCCGACCGCACCCGCGCGCTGCGCTTCGCGGGATGGACCCTGGACCTCGCTTCCCGTAACCTGGTTTCCCCGCAACAGGTGGTGGTCGCACTGTCCGGCGCGGAGTTTCGGCTGCTGCGCGTCTTCCTGGTCTATCCGAACCGCGTGCTGTCGCGTGATCAGCTCATGGATCTGACTGTCGGGCGCGAGGCCGATCCGCTCGACCGCAGCGTGGACGTGCAGGTGAGCCGGCTGCGGCAGCGCCTGGGCGACGACGCGCGCGAGCCAGACATCATCAAGACGGTGCGCGGAGAAGGCTACGTTCTCGCCGCCGGCGTGGAGGCTGCGTAGTGTCCCTCTCGTCCGCGTGCGTCATTGCACCCCCGCTTCCGACCTCTCTATGACCCTGCTGCCCCGTTCCCTGTTTGGCCGCCTGGTGCTCACCTTCGTCGGCGGGCTGGCGATCACGGTGCTGGTGACCCTGAGCGTGCAGATGCCCGAGCGCGAAGCCTTCGTGTTCCGGGTCAGCACGGAGGGCGCGGCCCATTGGCTCGCAGACCAGCTCAAGCTGATGGATCAACTCCCGGCCGCCGGCCGGGAAAGACTGGCCGAGATCGCCGCTCGTCGCAACACGCACGTGACCTTCGGCGTGGAGCCGCCGGATACGATTGCGCCCGAGCCCGGCTCCAATGCTGCTGCCTTCCGTGATTTGCTGCTCGAGGACCTGGGCCGCCAGTGGCCGGTGGCGGTGGAAGTGTCTCAGGCGCAGCTTCCGCCGGAGGCGGGAGCGACCGAACCGCGCGATGGCTACCGCTTGAACGTGCGCGGGCGCCTGTCCGACGGGACTTGGATCGGCTTCACGTTCCAGGAACTGCGCCGGCTCCCGCGCTGGCCTGTGCGCAGGCTGCAGAACATGCTGATCATGCTCGGCGTGCTGTCGGTGCTTTCGTTCGTGGCTGTACGCTGGGCTACGCGGCCGTTGGATCGTCTGGCGCAGGCGGCGGAAGATCTGGGTCGCGACATCAATCGACCGCCGCTGCCCGAGACGGGGCCGCGGGAAGTCCAGCGCGCAGCGCGCGCTTTCAACGCGATGCAGGAGCGCCTGTCGCGCTACATCCGCACTCGCACCGGCATACTCACCGCCATGTCCCACGACCTGAAGACGCCCATCACGCGCCTGCGCCTGCGGGCCGAGCTGCTGGAGCAGCCCGAGACCCGTGAGAAGTTCGTGCGCGATCTCATCGAGATGGAGAACATGGTGAACTCCACGCTGGGCTACATGCGCGGATTGGACGACCGCGAGTCGCTGCGCGCGGTGGACGTGCGCGCACTGGCCGAGGCCCTGCAGGCCGACGCAGAGGAGCTAGGCAAGCCGGTCCGTGTGACAGGGCAACCCATTGGACCTTTCTTCGGCAAGTCCGGAAGGCCTCAAGCGCTGCCTCCAGAACGTGCTGGACAACGCCTTGCGCTATGGAAACGACGCGGAACTGGCGATCGAGGACAGCGTGGAAGCCTTGACCCTGATCGTGCGTGATCGCGGGCCGGGTGTTCCCGAGGACCAGCTCGAGCGCGTGTTCGAGCCGTTCTATCGGCTCGAGCCCTCACGTAACCCGAGCACCGGCGGCACCGGACTGGGGCTGTCCATCGCCCGCAATATCGCGCAGTCCATGGGCGGTGAAATCACGCTCACAAATCACCCTGCCGGCGGGCTGGAGGTGAGAGTGGTGCTGCCACGGTCGAAGGAAAGCGCGCAGACCAGGCAAGCACCGGTATCGATATCCCCGGAGGCAGCGACGCGTCCCCCGGTGGTGGACGGGTCTCACCCCTAGGTTCCCTAGGACAGCGGCCCCAGAGCTTACTTGGGGCCAGTGTCTCCCGCGCCCGGGACTTGGTCGGGGGTCTCGGCTGGCAAAACGCCGGTCTTGTTGGTTTTGCGCAGTCGCTTTTCTTCCTGCTTTTTCTTCTTAGCCAGATCCTTCTGGCGCTTTTCGTATTGATAGTTGGGTTTGGCCAATTTTGTTTCCCTTTTCGGCAGGTGTTGGATCCGGAACAGCTGCATCCCCGAACGGAAGTCCCGCCTTCCGGCCCGGGTAGAGTGCCATTATAGAGAGTCCTTCGCCAACCTCCTGCGGAGCGGATGGTGGGCGACCGCTGGGGCGGCTAGCGCGCTCCAGGCCGGCCGTCGGCCGGCGCCGATCAGGCCAGCGCCGAAACTGCCGCGCGATGGGCCGGAGCGGTCTCCTCTACGCTCGACACGGTCATGTTCAGATCGCGCAGGAGGCCGTCCTGCAGTCCGTAGATCCAGCCATGCACCGTCAACTCCTGCCCGCGCGCCCAGGCGTCGCGCGCGATGGTGGTCTGGCACACGTTCGCGACCTGCTCGATCACATTGACTTCGCACAGCCGGTCACAGCGGGCAGCATCGCTGGCGAGGCCGGTCAGGCGCGCCTCGTGCCGTTCGCGCACGTCCTGCACGTGACGCAGCCAGTTATCGCTCAAGCCCAGCCGGTCCCGGCGCAGCGCTGCCCGCACACCGCTGCAGCCGTAGTGCCCGCAAACGATGATGTGGCGCACCTTGAGGATGTCCACCGCGAACTGCATCACGGACAGGCAATTGAGGTCGGTGTGCACGACGACGTTGGCAACGTTGCGGTGAACGAACAACTCTCCCGGCAGCAGGCCCACGATCTCGTTGGCGGGCACGCGGCTGTCGGAGCAGCCGATCCACAAGTAACTCGGAGATTGCTGGCGCGACAGCTTGAGAAAGAAATCCGGATCCCGCTGCCGAATGCGCTCGGCCCAGGTCTTGTTGTTCTCGAACAGGTGGCTCAGTGCTCGCATGATGGCTCCCGGATCCGTTTGCGATTTTGCCGGGACATGGCTAGGGCTTGAGCTCGAGCGCGCGCAGGTCCGTCTCGAGCCTGCCAGGCACTGCTGAAACGCCAGGCTCAACCCCTTGACCACGCTCTCGGCACTGGCGTCCGGAATGCGCACCGTCTGCGCTGTAGGCGTGCTCGAACACGATGCGATGCTCGGGTGTGCTGGTCTGCGTGATGAATGCCTGCATGGAGAAGACGGCGCTAGGCTCGGCGCTGTTGCGAAAATCTCCGTACATGGCATTGACCAGCCCTTCCATCGAGTAGGGCGCATCCAGCGTGCTCGACGGCGAGAGCACGGTGCTGAAGATGCGGCGCGCAGTCAGCCACTCGGTCACGCGCGAGGTGATCATGGAGCGAGGTGCCACGAAGAACTCGTTGTAGAAGTCCGATTCGTAACGCTCGTCACCCAGGCGGTAGACCAGTGAATTGTCCGCGAAAGGCGGTGCCACCTCGAAGCCGGTCACCCTGATCGCAAACCGATGAGCCGGGGCTGCATCGTCCTTCGGCGCGGGAACGTGCAGCAGATAGTAGTGCTTGGCCAGCGCGGGACGCGACACCCAGGCTGCAACCCGACAGCAGCAGAACGCAGGCGGACACCTGCAGGCAGGGAACGCTGTGCGCAGCAAGTTTGGGTTCATGGCCGGCGTTTGTCGGGTTTGGGCGGCTCGCCGAAGATCACGCCCGAAGGATAGCGCTTGGCGTTTTCCGACAGTTCGCGCAGATTGTCGGTGATCTGGCGCAGGTTGTTCAGCGTCGCCGCGACGTCGTTCTCGCGCCCCGCGACCAGGCGATCGATGCGCCTCAGGGTCTGCTGCAACTGCGCCAGGCTCTTGCTGGAACTCCTCCGACTCCGCGATTTGCCGAATGCGCGCGGCGGTCAGCGCGGCCTCACGCCCGGCAGACTGGAGCTCGCGCGACGCGCCGGCGATCTCGCGCGGGGCCTCGTCCCAGGCGCTGCTGGCCAGGATCTTCTGCAGTCGCTGGGTGATCTGGCGCAGGTCGGTGATCAAGCCGGTCGTCTCGCTCGAGATGCGCGCCATCTCGAGCTCGTTCGCCTTTCTCTCGAGCGTGACCGCCAGCGCTATTGATGTTGGTTACGAAGCCTTCCACGTCCACGTTGTTCAGACGCCGCACCAGGTCTTCGGCGCCGGTGACGATGCGGTTGACGGCGCCGCGCGTCGACGGGATATACACATGGTCGGGTTCCCAGTCGAAGGCCAGAGGAGGATTGGCCTTCGGATCGGAATAGTCGAGCTCGAGGTAACCGAGACCCGTTACGCCCTGAGGTACCTGGCGCACGCGCAGGCCTTTCTCGACCTCGCCCCGGATCACGCGGATCAGGTCGTCCTGGCGTGAGACCGCTGGCTCCGATCAATTCGGGGCGGATGACGAACTGCACTAAGACGTAGGGTCTGCGCTGGTTCGCCGGCCGGTCGACCTGATAGCGCATATAGGTGAAGGTGAGCTGTGTGATGTTGCCCACTACGACGCCGCGAAACAGCACTTTGGATCCCACTTCCAGGCCCTGCACCGATTCATCGAAGTAGCTCTCGAGCACGATCTGCTTGCGGAACAAGCTGCCCGCGCCCAGGACGATGATCAGAGCGACGAGCGCGCCGCCCGCCAGCAGAATGAAAAGCCCGAGGCGGAAATAGAGCTGCTTGCGGGTCATTGGCGAGGCTCGAGAGCGGGGGCCGGCATCATGCCGCCTCCACGGCAGTGGGCTCGCGATTGAAGAACTGACGCACGAGCGGATCGTCGCTGTGGTCGCGCAACTCCTTCGGCGTTCCTTCGGCGATGATGCGGCGTGCGCGGTGATCGATCATGATCACGCGGTCGGCAATCGCGAAGATGCTCGGCAACTCATGGCTCACTACCACGAACGTGATGCCCAGGGCACGCTGTAGACGCAAGATCAGCTGGTCGAGGTCGGCCGAGGTGATCGGGTCGAGGCCGGCGGAGGGCTCGTCCAGGAACAGGATCGCCGGATCGAGCGCCATGGCGCGCGCCAGCGCCGCCCGCTTCTGCATCCCGCCGCTCACTTCGGCGGGCAGGCTGTCAGCGGAGTCCTTCAGCCCTACCAGATCCAGCTTCATGCGTGCGATCAGGTCCATCGCTTCATCCGGCAGCTCGGTGTATTCCTCCAGCGGCAGGCGCACGTTTTCGGCCAGCGTCATCGAGCCGAACAGTGCGCCGCTCTGATACGTTACCCCGATCCGGCGCAGCGCTGCGAGCCGCGCCTGGCCTTCGGCGGTGGCGATGTCTTTGTCCTCCAGCCAGATGTGCCCGTGCAGCGGCGGGTACAGTCCGATCATGTGCTTGAGCAGCGTGCTCTTGCCGCTGCCCGACCCGCCCAGAATGACGAAGACTTCCCCGGGCTGCACCTGGAAATTCAGGTCTTTCAGCAGGGGCGAGCGCCCGTAGCCGATGCTCAGATGCTCGACGCGGATGATGGGCTCGGCCATGCTCATGTCAGATGTCGAGTACATGGAACAGCACGGCGAACACGCCGTCGGTCGCGACGATCAGGATGATGCCACCGACGACAGCGCGCGTGGTGGACTCCCCCACGGCACTGGGCCCCTGTCCGGTCTTCAAGCCATGCAGGCAGCCCACTCCGGCGACCAGCAGTCCGAACACGAAGGCTTTGGCCACTCCACCGAACAGGTCGCCCACATCCGCTGCGCTGCGCACCTGCTGGAAGTAAGTCACGGCGGGCACGTCGAAGGTTCTCATCACCAGAGCGCCGCCCACCAGGCCGATCAGGTCCGCCAGAAGGGTAAGCAAAGGGCACAGCAGAAAGCCCGCGAGCAGCCGCGGCACCACCAGGAAGCGTACCGGGTCCAGACCCATGGTGATCAGCGCGTCGATCTCCTCGTTCACTTTCATGGTGCCGATCTCGGCAGCGAAGGCCGAACCCGAGCGGCCTGCGAGGATGATCGCAGTCATCAACGGGCCCAGCTCGCGCAACAGCGACAGCGCCACCAGATTGGCCACGAAGATCTCGGCGCCGAACTGACGCATGGCCACGGCCGACTGGAACGCCAGGATCACGCCCATCAAAAAGCCGACCAGCAGCACGATGGGGACGGCGTCGGCGCCCACGCGCTGGGCGACTGCGAGAGCATCGGGCCAGCGCAGCCGCAGCGGGTTGGCGAGCGTCGCAGCCAGCGCGGCGGCGGACTCGCCAACGAAACCGGTGCGCTGGTACGCGTCGCGCAGGAAGCGTGCTCCGGACTTACCGATCCGCTCGGTCAGGCTCGCGCGCTCGCGCGGTGCCGCGGGCTTTGCAGTGAAACGCTGAGGGTCGAATTGCTCGAACAGCCGCTGGTACTTCTCAGGCAGGCTTGCGACGCTCACTTGGGCGCCGGCGGAGCGCGGCTCACGCAACAACTCGACCAGTAGGGCGATTCCCGCGCCGTCGCAATACTCCACCTGAGAGGCATCGACTACTACGGGGAGCGACGGGCGCGAACGCAGGTAGGCGAGGGCGCTCGCCCACAACGGGCCGACGGAATAGGCGTCGAGCCGCCCGGATAGTCGCAAGACGGCGGCATTGCCCTCTGGCGGTCCCGGCTCGAGAAAGGCGGTAGCGGCGGCGTGCGAGCGCATGAAGTGGTCGTGGGCAGTGTACAGGGGATCGCCAGACGCTGCCGCCGCATTGACGGCCCCCGGCGTTCATCGGACACTATGATGCTGGCTTCCCTAGGGGTGGCGCGCCATTGCGCAACCTCACGACGCGACCTCAACGCGACCCTGCGCGCGATCTCATTGCGACCCGACTCCGCGACCCGACGCCGATGAGCGCCCCTACCCGACCCACGCCGCCCGATTCCCCGGAGTCCCGCCCACGCTCGCCACGGGTGTTGTTCTTCACCCTCATAGCGATGCTGCTGGTCGTGCTGGCGCTGGTGCTGGCGGTGTTCTGGCCGTTCCTCATCATCCTCGGCCTGGCCACGGCAATGGCGATCCTGCTCAAGCCGGCGCACGTGCGCTTGACGGGCTGGCTGCGCGGCCGGCCTTCGCTGTCGGCATTGTCGCTTGTGCTCGGCGTGACCGTGGTGATCCTGATTCCGGTGCTGGGCCTGCTGGCCACGATCGCCAGCCAGGCGCTCAACTTTTATCAATGGGTCATGCCGCGGCTCACGAGCGGTGAGCTGGAGGCCTGGTGGAAGACGCACCTGGGGACGCACGTGCCATGGGTTGTCAGGCTGCAGGAGATCGGGCAAGGCCGGATCGCCGACTTTATCTCCGCAGCGCTGTCGCGGCTGGCAAGCGCGGCCAACAATCTGCTGCAGGGCGCGGTGGGGGGGCTGACCGCTGCCGCGTTCGAGCTCACCCTGCTGCTGATCATGCTGTACTTCTTCCTGCGCGATGGCGAGCAATTCCGCGCACAGATCCGGCGCGTGTCGCCGCTGTCGAGAGTGCAGGCCGACCAGATCATGGAGCAAATCGCGCGGACGATGCAGGGCGCTCTGGCCGCGCTGCTGTTGGTGCCGCTGATCCAGGGCGGGCTCGCGACGCTGGGCTACTGGGTTCTGGGCATTCCCAACGCGCTGCTGTGGGGCGGGCTGACGACCCTGGTAGCGTTCATCCCGCTGATCGGTACGCCGCTCGTCTGGGTGCCGGTCTGCATCTACCTGGTGCTCAACGATCAGGTCTGGCAGGCGGTGGTCTTGGCGATATACGGCAGTGTGATCATCAGTTCCATCGACAACGTAATCCGCCCCTGGATCCTGCAGGGTTCTACCAAGATCCATCCGCTATGGAGCTTTCTCGCCTTGCTCGGCGGGTTGATCACGTTCGGCGCGCTGGGACTTCTGGTGGGGCCGCTGATCCTGTCGCTCGGGGTGTCGGCGCTGCACATCTACGAGATCGACGTACTGCGCGGCGGCGCGCTGCCGCACCAGACGACCGAACCGTCGTCCGCGGAAAGTTCGAGCAGCCCCGCAGCGCGATCGTCCGCGCCGGACTGAATCATTCACTGTCCCTGGCCCGAGAACGGTGCATCCGTGATGAAAGGGCACGGTCCTGGTGCGGCTGCGCCCCCCTGAACATCTTGGATACATGTTGGGCGCGCCACATTTCATTGGCTTAGCAAGGAGTTGAGGCGGCAGCGGGCGACGCGTACGTTTTTTGCAGACAGTGCCATCGGAGGGCGGTGCGGTCGGGCTATGAGTCCGTCATTCCGCGCGCCGCCGTAGGGAGGAACGATGACCACTGCGAGCACTGCCGGGCCCCGTTTGTGGGTGCCGGGTGATTGGAACGCGTTGTTCGGATTCGGCACCAACATCCTCGTCAACATGCTGGTGCTGACGGGGCTGCTGCGCTTCGTGCTGAAGATGCCGGATGAAATCGTCTTCGGCCGCATCCTGCCCGCGGTGGGCTTGATGCTGTTCCTGAGCACAATGTATTACGCGTGGCTTGCCTATCGTCTGGGCAAGCAGACCGGCCGCGCGGACGTGTGCGCGCTGCCCTCGGGCATCAGCGTGCCGCACATGTTCATCGTGTGCTTCGTCATCATGCTGCCGATCGCGCTCCAGACCAACGATCCGATCAAGGGTTGGGAGGCGGGGCTTACCTGGGTGTTCATCCAGAGCTTCGTGCTGATGGCAGGCGGGTTCATCGCCCCCTGGATCCGCAAGATCACACCGCGCGCAGCTCTGCTGGGCGCGCTGGCCGGCGTGTCGATCGCCTTCATCTCGATGCGGCCGGCGCTGGAAATGTTCCAGACGCCGGTGATCGGAGTGGTGTGCTTCGCTATCATCATCGCGAGCTGGTTCGGCGGCGTGCGCTACTTCAAAGGCGTCCCTGCCGGGCTGGTCGCGATTGCTGTCGGAACCCTGGTGGCATGGGGATCCAGCCTGTTCGGTCTCAACTGGGGCGGGATGAGCCTCGACAGGCTGGTAGGCTCGGTCACGAGCTTCGGGTTCTCGGTTCCGATTCCGGCCATCGGCCACGTCTTCTCCGGCTTCGAGTTCCTGGGCGTCATTCTGGTCACCGCGATACCGTTCGGGATATACGACCTGGTGGAGGCGATGGACAACGTGGAAAGCGCCTCCGCCGCCGGCGACAGCTTCCCGACGACGCGCGTGCTGACCGCCGACGGCGTGATCAGTCTGATCGGGTGCCTGATGGGCAACCCGTTCATCCTCGCTGTGTATATCGGGCACCCGGGCTGGAAAGCGATCGGCGGGCGCATCGGTTACTCGGCCGCCACCGGCATCATGGTGATCATTCTGTCCTGGTTTGGCGTGATCGCGGTGATGATGTCGTTGATTCCGGTCGTGGCCATCTTGCCGATCCTGCTCTACATCGGCATGCTGATCGGCGCTCAGGCGTTCCAGGAAACGCCCAGGAGCCATGCGCCGGCCGTTATTCTGTCTCTGATCCCGCCAGTCGCGGCCTGGGGCAAGCTGCAGATCGACAACGCGCTCGGCGCGGCAGGGACCAACGCCGCAACCGTGGGGCTCGACCATCTCGGCCAGGTTGGCATCCTGTACCAAGGCCTGGGTGTGCTGGGCGGTGGCGCGATTCTGTCCAGCCTGGTGCTGGGCTCGGTGGCCGTGTTCCTGATCGAGCGCCAGTATGTGAAAGCGTCCGCGTTTGCATTGGCGGGCGCGGTGCTGACCTTCTTCGGCTTCATGCACGGTGAGCACATCGGCATCATGCAATCGCCCATGGTCGCACTGAGCTACCTCATCGTTGCCGGCTTCCTGTTCGCGACCAGCAAGTACGCAGCGATCGTGCCGAAGCCCGCCGAGTCGTCCGAAGAGATGCACGAGGCGATGGCGAAACCGGCGCATTGAGCTTTCGCAGTCTCGCGCTAGCCGCACCCTGCGGCTCAGCGCGAGACTGCGCGCATCGCCGCGAGTCAACCGAGGAACGACATGACCAGCAAGACCATTGCCGCCGAGCCCTACGAGCTGGAATTCGATCCCGCGACTACGGCATTGCTCATCATCGACATGCAGCGCGACTTCGTCATGCCGGGCGGATTCGGCGAGGCGCTCGGCAACGATGTCTCGCAACTGCAAGTGACGATCGCGCCGACCAAGGCGATTCTGGAGGGCGCCCGCAAGGCTGGGATGCTGGTCATCCACACGCGCGAAGGACATCGGCCCGACTTGAGTGATTGTCCGCCGGCGAAGCTGGTCCGCGGCAGAGGCAAGACGCGCATCGGCGACCCCGGGCCGATGGGCCGCATACTGGTGCGCGGCGAGGTGGGGCACGATATCGTGCCGGAGCTGTATCCGATCGCCGGCGAAGTCGTGATCGACAAGCCCGGCAAGGGTGCTTTTTTTGCGACCGATCTCGAGTTGATCCTGCGCGACCGCGGGGTCAAGACGCTGATCGTGTGCGGAGTGACTACCGAAGTCTGCGTGAACACCACTGTGCGCGAAGCGAACGACCGCGGCTACGAGTGCGTGGTGCTGTCGGACTGCGTGGGCTCTTATTTCCCCGAGTTCCAGAAGGCGGCGCTGGCCATGATCAAGGCCCAGGGCGGCATCTTCGGCTGGGTGTCGGACTCCAAGCGCGCGCTGAAGGCGCTGGCGGTCTGAGCGGGCGCGTCCGCCTGCAGGCGGACTGGAACGGATCAGCGCCCCTTCCATTGCGGGGGGCGCTTCTGCGTGAACGCGTCGATCCCTTCTCCCACGTCCTCGGCCAGCATGTTGCAAGCCATCACCTCGGCCGCGTACTGATAGGCGCCTTCCAGACCCATCTCCAGGTGCTTGTAGAACATGCGCTTGCCGATGGAGACGGCGACCGACGACTTGCCGATGATCTTCTGCGCCAGCTCGGCGACCGCCTGATCCAGCCGATCGGCCGGCACGGCGCGGTTGATCAAGCCCGCGCTGCACCGCGGTGGGTGCGTCGATGAAATCGCCGGTCAGCAGCATCTCCATCGCCTGCTTGCGCAGGATGTTCCGGCCCAGCGGCACGCTCGGGGTGGAGCAGAACAATCCGACGTTGATGCCGGACACGGCGAACTTCGCGTTGTCCGACGCCACGGCCAGGTCGCACTGCGCCACGAGCTGACACCCCGCGGCGGTGGCGATCCCGTGTACACGCGCGATCACTGGCTGAGGGATGCGAGCGATGGCCAGCATCACGCTGCTGCACTGGGCGAACAGCTTCTGGTAGTACTCCTTGCGCGGGTTGGCGCGCATCTGCTTCAGGTCGTGGCCGGCGCAAAAGGCCGGCCCGCTCCCCGCGATCACCACCACCCGCACCGCTTCGTCCTTCCCGATCGCGTCCAGCGCAGACTGCAGGTCGGACAGCAAGCTCCTCGGACAGGGCGTTGTATTGGTTCGGCCGGTTGAGGGTGAGGGTGGTGATCCCGTTGGCGTCCTGGCGCAGCAGGAGCTTCGGGTCGGCGGCGGTGGCGACGGCAGACATGGTTTCAACTCCAGTCGATGATGCGAAATCGGATGATATCCGAGTCGCACGCCCCTATCCCGGCGCCGTGCGGCCGCATCCGGGTGAAGCCGCAGGCGACAGCGCGGCCAGTGGGTCTAAGCATTGGATTTCAAGTGCTTTAGCGTTCGTTTCCCGGCGCCCATCCGGCTTGGCTCTGCCCACTTGGCCCTCCCCTCGATGCCGGTCGGAATTCACTCTCCAACGCATTCACGTCTAGAATGCTACAGCGCTCGTCACGTCAGCCACACAAGCCAGCATGACAACCGGACTGCTAACGGACTACTTCGCTTGCGGGCACGCGGCCAGCTCCAGTTGGCGCGCTGCCGCGGAGGCCGCGCTTGCCCAGTGCGGCGCCGGGGTGCGCGGCGCCACCATGGGCTTCGTCTACACCACAGACGCTTTCGCAGACGACTACGCCGACATCCTCGAGTTCCTGCGGCGGCGTACGGGCATCGTGCACTGGGTCGGCACCATCGGCCTGGGCATCTGCGCGAGCGGCCGCGAATATCTGGATGAGCCTGCGATCGCGCTGCTGTGCTGCAGCTTCGCGGCAGACACCTTTCGGGTGTTCTCCGGGTTGAAGACCCCACGCGACGTGGCCCAGACGCGGATGGAGCTGGACGACGGGCCGGTGAGTTTCGCGGTGGTGCACGCCGATCCCGCCACCCCGTCCCTCACGTCCATGGTGCGGGAACTGGCGGCGCGCACGCAGAGCGGGTTCATCGTCGGTGGGATCACCAGCTCGCGCGGGCGGGCGGTGCAATATGCCGATGGGTTGACCGATGGCGGGTTGTCCGGGGTCATGTTCTCGGACGCCGTGGTGGTGGCCACACGCCTGACGCAGGGCTGCGCTCCGGTCGGCCCCAAGCACGTGATCACGGACGCGCGCAACAACATCCTCATCACCCTCGACGGGCGTCCGGCGCTGGACGTGTTCCGCGAAGACATCGGCGCTGAGTTGTCCGGCAACCTCGGGTTGGTCGCGGGCCGGGTGTTCGCCGGCGTCCCCATCGACGGCAGCGACACGGGCGACTATCTGGTGCGCAACCTGGTCGGGCTCGACACCGCGCACAAACTGGTGGCGGTGGGCGAGACCCTGCGCCCAGGGCGCAGCGTCATGTTCTGCCGGCGCGATCGCGGCACCGCCAGCGACGACCTCGACCGCATGCTCACCAGCATCAAGAGCGGCTTGTTCCGCAGGCCGAAGGGCGGCGTCTATTTTTCCTGCCTGGGACGCGGCGCCAGCCTGTTCGGCGAGAACTCCGAGGAGTTGCGCATCATTCGCGACCGGCTGGGCGAGGTGCCGATCGTCGGCTTCTTCTGCAACGGGGAGATCTCGCACAACCGGCTGTACGGCTATACCGGGGTCCTGACGCTGTTTCTCTAACCGACGATGCGCAACCTCGGGTTCAGCTGGCATGACCTGGTTGGACTACTCTGGTTCTTCGCCTGGTGGATAGGCTACGCCCGCTTCGCCGAGTGGCACGGCAAGCGCGTCCCGAGCCTGCTGTCCGCCATGGCGCAGTATCGCCGCGAGTGGTGGGTACGCATGATCGAGCGCGAGCTGCGCATGATCGACACCGCCATCATCGCCAACTTGAGCAACAGCTCTACCTTCTTCGCCTCCACCACGCTGCTCATTCTCGGCGGACTGCTTGCCTTGCTCGGCACGACCGAGAAGGTGTCTGCCGTCGTGCACGAGCTGCCGTTCAACCGGCAGACCTCGGAGGTGGTGTGGGAGCTCAAAATCCTGCTGCTGGTGGCGATCTTCGTCTACGCGTTTTTCAAGTTCACCTGGTCGATGCGCCAGTTCAACATGGCCTCCGTGCTGGTCGGGGCGGCGCCCCGGGTCCCGGGCAATGCAGAGGATGAGGCGGACTTCATCGACCGCGCCTGGCGCGTGAGTCACCTCGCCGCCGAGCACTTCAACTACGGACTGCGCGCCTACTACTTCGCGCTGGCGGCGATGACCTGGTTCCTCAACGGGTGGATGTTCATGGGTACCACCACCTGGGTCGTATTCGTGCTCTACTGGCGGGAGTTCCGCTCCCCCGCGCTGGAGAGCATCAAGCGGCCGCAGGATTCGCCGTTCCGTCCATTGTGAGTCGCGCATGACCAAGACCGACCTCCAGCACCTGCTGCGCGCTTCGGCTGCATCGCGCCGCTATCCCTTCCTGGAACGAGCCGCGTTCTGGGAAGAGCGAGTGCTGATGCACGTGAAAGACCTCGAGGGCGTGCTCGACGCGCCGGTCAAAGCCGACATGCTTGCGCTCCCACCGAGGGCCAAGCTGGAGATCGTACCGCCGTCTTCCACTGCGGCAGCAGCACCCGGCGGTCACTCCGACGATCTCGCGTTTGCCTCAGCCGGCGAGATCGCGACGCGCGTGCGCCGTCGCGAGTTGTCGCCCTTCGAGGTTGCGCGCGTGTTCGTGGAGCGCGCCGACGCGCAGCGGTCGCTCAACGCCTTCATCACGCTGCGGCCTGAAACCGTCCTGCGCGAAGCACGCCAGCTGGAGACCCGGCTGCAGTCCGGCGAAGATCTCGGGCCGCTGGCCGGCGTGCCGGTGGCCATCAAGGACCTCATGCAGGTCAAGGGCTATCCTCTCACTTGCGGCACAAGGGCGCTCCCGGGGGATGAATCGCACAGCGACGCCGAAGTGGTCGCGAAGCTTCGTGCCGCCGGCGCGCTGATTATCGGCACCACCAACCTGCACGAGCTGGCCTATGGAGTGACCAGCGCCAACGCGCACTTCGGCCATGTGGTGAACCCGTCGGCGCCGGGACACGTGCCTGGCGGCTCGAGCGGCGGGTCGGCCGCCAGCGTGGCGGCTGGATTGGCGGCCATCGCCGTCGGCACCGACACCGGAGGATCGATTCGTATTCCCGCGGCGTGCTGCGGGATCGTTGGATTCAAGGGTACGCACGATGCCGTGAGCCGTGCCGGGGTCTGGCCGCTGGCCGACACGCTCGACCACGTTGGCCCACTTGCCCGCACGGTGGCGGATGCGGCGCTCGCCTTCGAGGTGATGGCGGGGTTGCCGATCGGCTGCCTCGGGTCCAAGGTGATCGCGCGCCCGCGCCTGGTCCGGCCAGCGCCGTTCTTCTACGACCAGCTGGAGGGCGCGATCCGGGAGCGTATCGAGGCGGTGCTCAACCAGCTCACCGGCGCCGGCGCACGGCTGGAGGAACGTCAGATCCAGGGCATCGAATACGCGTCGGCGGCGCAGTTCGTAACCATCTGCACCGAAGCCTGCCAGGCCAACTGGAAGCTGCTGACCGAACACGCCGAGGGCATCAGCCCGGACGTGCGCGTGCGCCTCGAGGTCGGCCAGTTCATCGCCGCCATCGACTATGTGAAGGCGCAGCGGCTGCGCCGCCAGTTGCGCGACAGCATGATCGCCGCGCTCAGCGACGCTGACGTGCTCGTGCTGCCGACCCTGCCGCTGTCGTTGCCCCAACAGGGGTTGAGCGTGATCCAGTTCGCCGGCAGGAAGATGCCGCTGACCGGCGCGATGACGCGGCTGTCCGGCCCGTTCAACTCCGCCGGGATGCCTGCGATCAGCATTCCCTGCGGCAACGATGACAACGGCCTGCCGGTGTCGCTGCAACTGGTCGGCCGGCCCGGCGCCGACTCGACCGTACTGGCGGTTGCGAAGTTTGCGGAGAACGTGCTCGGGCAATAGCCGGAACACATTGGCTGCTGCCACGTTCACAATTCGCGGCCGTCCTGCCGACGACCCTGTGGAGATTCGAATGCGCGCTTATTCTCTGCTCGTCTGCGCAACACTGATCTGCAGCGCGGCCGTTTCGGCTGCCGAGGCGCAGACGCCACTGCAGGCGTGCTACGCGTCGTCGCCCAACCGGAGTGCAGTGGGACTGTGCCTCGAGCGCAAGCTGCGCGACGCGGACGCGGCGATGGCGAGCGCGCTGGCCTCGGCCCGCGAGGAAGCGACCCGGCTGGATACCGTCACCGGGCATGCGCAGGGCGTGAAGGCGCTGTCGGCCGCGCAGAAGGAGTTCCTGGCCTTTCGCGCCGCCAACTGCGCCTGGTATGCCGCTCGGATGAGCGCCGGCACCGGCTCCGGCGATGCCACGCAGGACTGCATGATACGCATGACGCGCGCGCGTGCCGACGAGCTGCGGGCATTGGCGAGCGCGAGTGAAACGGCCGGGCAGCCGAGCCTGCTCACGGAGAGCTCGTCAGTCATGGCCTGGCAGGGAGTGGACTGGAAGCTGACGAAGATGGTGCGCGACGGCAAGGACGTGCCGCTGGTGGCGAATTCCAAAATCACGGCCAACTTCCATGCCGCGGGGCGTGTCGCTGGCATGGCATCGGTGAACCGCTACTTTGGCAGCTACAAAGCGGGGGGAGACGGCCGGATCGAGTGGGCTGCACCGGGCTTCGGCGCAACCCGGATGGCGGGCCCACCGCAGTTGATGCAGCAGGAGGGATGGTTTCTGGATGCGCTGGGCAAGGTCTCGACGGCGCGCATGGAGGGCACCAGGCTGATTCTCGCGAACGACGACGGCTCGGTCGAGCTGACGTTCGAAAGGTGACCTGCCGATTTCACCAGGATGGCGCGCTCGTGCTGCCGGCGATATCGATAGAAGGCGGGCGCTGACCTGCCGCCCGCCACGGGCTACTCTATCTTCAGAGCGGGATGATCGCCAGCGATGCGGTGCCGTGCATCGGCGTCACATGGTAGCGCTCGAGCTGCCCGCGCAACAGCTGGGGGATCAGTGAGAATCGATGATGAGTCGTGATGCCATCAGTGCTCACGGGTACCGAGCTGCCGCGGTGATTGTCGAGGTTGACCTGCGGCAGCAGCACGCTGAAGGTGGTCGATCCGCTATCGGGCGTGAGCACCAGTGTGACGCTTACGACCGTCCCCAGATCGGCCACCGTGACGGTGCGGATCTGGTCGCCGGAGAACTGCAGCGAGCGTTGCGCATCCTGATAGCTGAAGTGCGCTACGCCGCCGGCGCCGACCGGGAAAAACGTGACATGGATGCCGTGACCACTGAGCTCGTAGAGGTTCGGGCTGGCAAATGTCGGTAGAGGCTGCGGTGCCGGAACCGGAGGTTGCGGGATTGGTGCTACGGCGGTGTCTTGTGCAACTTGCATGTGAGGACTCCTTACGTTGATTCGAAGCGCCGCCGATTGAGTCGACGGTGCTTGTGACGGACGTCGCTCGCAAGCGTCCGTGCACGGGTGCATGTGAATCGCAGCGACGCTCGTTCTCCGCGCGCTGTGCTGCGTGGAAGGCTGGTCGGCGGCGAGCAACGATCCGATTTCAGCCCGGGCTCTCCAATCCGGGCTAAACCATCCGCCCGGCGCAACCCGAAGTCGCAGTGGTTTGTAGCGCGTTATCCGGATTGCGCGTGGCAGGGTAAGCGGTGTAGCGCAGCAGGGAAACATTACTTTCGTCGTATTCCTCAAGCTTGCGCGCAGCTTACTTTAGGCGCACCTCTATCAGGTGTTCCGTAAGGTCAGTGACAAATTCGTGCATCTCTGGAATACAGGACGGGTGCTCGCGGTAGCGGGAATGCACCCTGGTAGCTGACGCCCAACGATCGTTCGAGCGTCGCCTGAAGCGTCAGTCCGTAACGGCCCGGTGGCCGCGGTTGCCAGCCGCCACTTCACAGCATCATGTCGGCGAGGCTCTTCATGTCCGACGCGACAATGTCCGGCTGGTGCGGAGTGCTACCGAAGGGTAGCTTGCGACGGTCGATGAATGCCGAATGCATGCCTGCGGACTTGGCCCCTATGCAATCGAAGGCATGGCTGGCGACGAAGAGGACTTGGTCCATCCTAACGCAGACGATCTCTGCGGCCTTGGTATACGTTGCCACGTGGGGTTTGAATGAGTTCGCGACAGCAACTGAAATCACTGCGTCGAACGGAATCTTGTGGACGGCCTTGGCGGTCTCCAGCATGTCGGGATCGCCGTTCGAGAGCACGACGATCTTGTATCGGGTCTTCAGTCGGACTAGCGCGTCGGGTACATCCGGGAAGGGTTTGAGCTGCTCGATCTGCGCCACCAGGAAGCGGACCTCATCCATCGTGTACGGAATCCCGGCCCGCTCGAGAGTGTAGGCGACAGCGCGGTGCGCGTCAGGTGCAGCGAAGGGTTGGGCAGCATCGTCCTACTACAAGTCTTCGTCAGTCATCCTTCGCGGACCAGCTTTGGACGAGGTGAGCATTCTCTTCCATCCAGCGCCGCGCCGCATCGCGGGGCGAGAGACGGTCGACGTTTACCATACGATCCATCGTCGTCACTGCCTCGATGGAGAGACGTATGTTCGACAAGAGTCCAATCGTCCTCGCAGGCAGCTTCTCCCGAAGCGAGCGGTGACCGAGCAGGTAGGCCGTATCCGGCTCACCATAGGCGCCCTTGGGGTCGTCCAGTCGGCGAACCTCGTAGGCAGCGTTCACCCACTGCGGCTGCCAGAGCGGGAAGATCACCCACTTCTTCTCCTTAATGGCTTCACGGAAGGTCCCGAACCATTCGCTGGGCGGTGCGGCGACAATCTCGTAGCCCGCCTCGCCGAGGTTGTAGGCATCTAACACTCGACGAGCACTGATAGTGAGGCCTGTCTCCGCCGGGAGACTCACGATGCGCTTGGAGACGCGCTGCTGAACCTCTGGCTGTACCAAACCGGTAACCGAGGAAAGGGCGCTCTCGGGTATGTAAGCCGGTACGACCCAGAAGAAGCGGGCGTCCTCGTAGAGCGGTGCGATCCGGAATGTCATGTCTTCGACTGATGCAAAAAGATCGGCATGACCGTGGGGTAGCCACGCTGCAGCAAAGATGTCGACCTGTCCCGCGCCCAAAAGCGGGAAGATCTTCCCATGTGGGCCTTCGGCAACCTCGACGCTGTAGCCCTCGCGTTCGAGCAACTCCTGCACGACACCGCCTACGACGGCATAAAAGGAAAGTCCGACTTGGCCGAGGACTATCTTTTGTTTTTGGCCTTCGGTTTGAGACTGTGCCACTACCGATATCGGACTGGCCAGAAACGCTACGAGTGAGAGGAGGGCGAAGAGAGCCTTCATAGGGCATTCCTTTCCTTGCTGTGCAGTTAAGTCAGAACAATAGGGCCGAAGCCTAAATCTTCAGAAGAATGGTGTCTGTCTGCTCCCCATTTATCCAGCTCGCGCGTTCTCCTGTGCTTGAGTCATGGCTTCCCACTGACCTATGCTGGCCTGCCGTTGGGCCTCGCCTCGAGCGACGGGTTAGGCCTCACTCGGGCCCCGTGCAGGATAGACATAACGAATACGTGTCGCCGTTCCTACTTCGCTAGCGCCGCTAGCGAGCGCAGATCGCCGCACTGCGTCGCCCTTCCGGCTCGCGAGCGCTATGACCGCAACGGGGCCGTCTGCCGACCGACAGGTTCCGGAGAGGTTGGTGGATAGCTGCCCTTTATGCACGCGCCATGTCGTCGGGGTTCGCCACCAAAGCGGGCCGTTCCCGTCGCTTTGGGCCCAACCCAAGACCAGACTTCAGCGGCGATTTCCATCCGGCGAGTCGCGAGATTAAGCAGGAACGTAGGTCAACCTGATCACATCCTCGCCAATCCGATCATTAGTCATAAGGCGGAGCGGCGGCCGGGGTCCGGCGAAATATGGCTTGCCGTGACCAAGCACGACGGGGTGCAGGTAGATTCGATACTCATCGATCAGGCCAAGTTCGGTGAGGCTTTGCGCCAAGTCCGGGCCAGCAACTTCGATCTCCCCGTCGCGCTCGGCCTTCAGCTCGCGGATCGCGCCCTCAAGATCATCCTCAACAAGCCTGGCGTTGGGGCCGACCGACTTCAACGAGCGCGAGACGACCCATTTCGGCTGGTTCCGCCACGCCGCCGCGAAGGCGTGTTCCTCTGCATCCCATTCAGGATGATCGTCGTCCCAGTAACGCATGACCTCATACATTTGGCGACCGTACACACTGCCCGCCTGCCCCTGAGCCTCCTCGATGAAGTGGCGGAAGAGCGTGGGGCTTGGCGCAAACGCCATATGGTCGACGTAGCCGTCCAGGGACTGGTTCATTCCGAACACGAGCTTAGCCATACCCACTTCCTTTCCTCACGCGGCACATCCGCGCGGTTCTGTGAGGCCCAACGCCCCGCATCACCTGCCGGCGGAAGCGGGCGAAGCCCGCTGTAGCCGGTCAGGTGCATGCGGAAGTTATGCGGCATTTTGGTTGACGCAGCGACTGGTTATCCACTTTCGATCCAGAGCCGACATACTTTGCTTGGGAAAGGACGCGATGCGCAGATGCGAGTCGACGCCACCGGCGTTGGAAGCGGTTGAATAGCCGCGTGGACAGACGGAGCAGCGGGGCATCCCGCGCATCAGTTCCGTTGGGTGATGAACTTTTCCCAGAACCGAACGGCGTCCGCGATCCAGCCTTCGGCGCTGGTCCCGGTTCCTGGCCCGAAGCCATGACCGAGATTTCTATACTTATGGTACTCCACCTCTGTTCCTGCGCTGCGCAGGGCCGCAATTCGCCTTTCCATCGAAGCCGGCGGCGCGATTGCGGTCCTGTTCGCCGACCACGACGAAGGTCGGAGGCTCAGCGGACGAGTGATCTGAATGGGCTGTGTAGGCCATCACGACAGCTGACGGTTTTGGAACCATGTCGCCGCCATGGGCGGCAACGCCGTGCGAACCGATGGCAGCCGCCATCCTTGCGCCGGCCGAGCTTCCCCAAAGGGAGTAGTCCCGGATGCTGACGCCGAGCGCCTTCGCGTTGCGGAAGATGTAGGAGATGGCTGCAGCCAGATCCTCGGTGGCGACTGCGCCGCCATAGCCTGCGCGATATCGCAGCACGAAAGCGTTGTAGCCCATGGCGCTGATCTCGGTGGCATAGGGAAACCCTTCGTGGACGGCGCCGACATAGGAGAAGCCGCCGCCGGGGGATATCACGGCGAAGGGAGCACCGGGCTTTCCGCGGAAGAAGAACAAACCTGTATTTTCGCGTGCGGGTTGCTTCTGCTTCTGTTCTTCGCTGTAGAACGGGAAGAACACGGCGTGACCGCTATTTACATCGTCGATCATGCGATTGAGTGCGCCCACCACCGTCTCAGGATCCACGTGGCTGTGATACGGCAGGAGCGAGCCGATATCGCTCAGGCGCATGGCTTGGTCATAGCTACGGCCATCCCACGGCAAAAGCAGCCTCGCGAAACCGGCGAAGGCTGGGTGGCCGAGGAGATCGCGTATGCTGTCATCGGCGTTCAAATGTCGGCCCTTACTTCCGATGACTGTCCCCTTCCTTATCTCATTGCTCCGGCTGTCGGCGAGAACGATATCCTTCCCGTTCGCCTCCGCGAGCGAGGGCGTCAACAACAACGGGAGCACCAGGCAAGCGGTTCTTATCGCGCCGGGCATCCTTTGGTGACCTGGCCGGTCAATCCGCAGCGGCGGCCAATGCCGGCTTCTGGCCATAGCGGCCATCACACAGGATACGCCGCGCGGGCGTCGAATGCCGCATAACGTCCCAGTTCACCGGCAGGCAACGGCAAGCGCAGCGCTGCCGTTGACGGTCCGGTGCAACTGATGGTTCGGCGTAAGCAAAGCGACGTCACTTGAGCTGCTCCCCTATCAAATGGACGTCGACGTAAACACGCGTCTCACGCGCTTTGCCTTGAGCATCAAAATCGAAGATGAAGACGATCGGCAATCTAACGGACTTACCGCTCCCTTTAGGGTGACCCTCTACGGTGCCCTCCCAAACGGCACGGTTGCCTTGTACTAGGCGGCTTTTCTCGACGTGGGTCCAGTCCGCGAACCTGTCCTTGAACCCAGCAAAGAACTCCTGGATCTGCTTACGCCCTACCTCGGGGAGGACCTTGGTTCACTCCATCATGTACGCCGTTCTCGGTGAATGCGTTCGCGATGACAGCAGCGTCCCCGCTCGGGGGCATACTTGCGTTGAGCGCCTTAATGTAGTTGGTCACAAAGGCGTCGGTGTTCTGAGCCGTCGCGGTGCCCGAAACTGCCATACAGATCGCGACCACAAAGAGACCACGCACCACAGTCAACGATTGCACCTGGTAGATTCGTTTCATGATTTTCTCCTCTATGTTGTGGGACAGACCGACCAACCCTTACGCCGAACGACCTGCGTCAGCGGCGCGCGGGCACAGTGCCGGCAAAGCACGACGATGCTTCACGCGCGTCCGCTGCACGCAGACGTTCGGCGTCACTCTCTGCACCGAGCGTGGATTGGGCAACGATACGTCTCATTTCCTGGCACTGGCCAGGTGAGCCTCGATAGGAAAGGCGAGCGCACCGTCGGCCACGAATGGAGCCAGCGCCTCACTCACCTCGCTGACCAGGGCTGTGCGCGCTTCGTCGGTTACCTTGGCCACGAAGCCCGCGAGCGGCGAGCCGGCGGCATAGTCTTGCACAAGCCGGGCGGGCGATGGGAAGCGAACGGTTCCGGTGGCCGGCCGGATCGCGATATCGCGAAAACCGGCGGCAGCGATAAGCGCGCGCAGTTCTTCCGGGTCGGAAAGGCTGAATGGCGCTCGCATCATGGCAGCGGCCTCGGGGCTCACGTGCCGCCCGAGGGCGTCAGCCAGTACTCGAAACCCTGGGCTTTGCTCAATACCCCGCCAGACCATCAGGCCGAGCCGCCCCTCGGACACCAGCACGCGATGCATCTCTCGCAATGCCGCAGGGCGGTCAGGGAAGAACTGAAGTCCCAACTGACAGTACACAATATCGAAGGACGCGTCGGTGAAAGGCATTTTCGTCGCGCTTGCTTCCCGCCAAGTGATCGGCGCGCTCGTGACCGGCGTCTCCAGGGCGCTTGAAGCTGCAACCGCCAACATGCCAGGATTCAGTCGAGACCCACAACGTTTCCGCTACCACCAACTCGCGCGGCAGCGAGGCGAGCAACTACACCCGTACCGCACGCGACGTCCAGCACACGCTCGTCGGACTTGGGGTTGGCCAATGCAACGACCTGGGGCGCCCATGGCGCGAATACGGCAGGGACGAGCGCGCGTTCGTAGGTCTCAGGGGCACTTCCTGCGACCTGCCACTGACTTTGCTCACTCATTGGCCCCTCCCTCTCCTGTCCGACGTGACGCCGAACGTTCGACATGAGCGGCGGCCGGAAGCAAGCGAAGCTTGCTGGAGGACGTCCGCTCGATGGAGCTGATACTGATACGAGGCCCCCGTTTCGGGGCTTGGTCACTCCGATCCACGATCGCAACGGTCCGTGTCACGAGTAAATAGCGAACTGTGGTGGGTGTGCTGCGCAAATGTCGCGTTGGTCTTCATGGTCGGATGCGAACAAGCGTCGCATCCGACCATGAGCGAGCGTGGGAGCCTGCTGGCGCGCCTCAAGGGTGCGCTCACGCCGGGGCTGCGCCCAAGTGCGATGGGCGAGCTGAGTGAGGCCTCCGTTTCCGGCGGGCTTGGTAGAGGACATCTACCATCCTAAGGGTGTCGCTGACGACACGAGTCGAAAAGGAGGCCTCAAATGCGATTCTATACCCAGCAGCACAAGCACTACTGCGGCATCGACCTGCACGCCCGGATGATGTACCTGTGCGTCATGGATGCCGATGGGACGGTGCGCCTGTCGCGCAACATGGAGTGCAGCCCAAAGGCCTTCCTGAGCGCGGTGAAGGCCTTCCGCGAGGACTTGGTGGTGGCGGTGGAGTGCATGTTCACCTGGTACTGGCTGGCCGATCTGTGCCGGCGCGAGGGCATTGAGTTCGTGCTGGGGCATGCCCTGTACATGCGCGCCATTCACGGTGGCAAGGCCAAGAACGACCGCATCGATGCGCACAAGATCGCGGGCCTGCTGCGCGGGGGGATGATCCCGCAGGCCTACGTCTACCCGCCCGAGATGCGCGCCACGCGCGATCTGCTGCGCCGGCGCAATCACCTCACGCGCAAGCGCGCGGAGCTCCTCGCTCACATCCAGAACACGGTGAGCCAGTACAACCTGCCGCCCCTGGATCACCGCATCGACAAGCGCTGCGACCGGGTGGGGCTGCTCTCGCACTTTCCCGATCCCCAGGTGCAGAACTCCATCGCCCTGGATCTGGCCCTGATCGAGCAGTACGACGAGCTGTTACCCAAGCTCGAGCGCCACATCCGCGCCTGCGCCAAGCAGCATGACCGCAAGTCGCTTCGTGCTGCTGCGCTCGATCCACGGGGCCGATCTGATCCTGCCGCTGGTGATCCTCTACGAGATCCAGGACATCGGGCGCTTCCCCCGGGTCCAGGAGTTCTTGTCCTACTGCCGCCTGGTCAAGCCCGCCCGCGAATCGGCCGGCAAGATCCAGGGGCACGCCGGAGGCAAGATCGGCAACGCGCACCTGAAGTGGGCCTTTGGCGAGCTGGCCACCACGTTCCTGCGCGCCAATCCGCCCGCCCAGCGCCTGCACGAGCGGCTCAAGGCCAGGCACGGCAAGGGCAAGGCGCTCTCGGTGCTGGCCGCCAAGCTCGCCCGGGCGGTGTACTTCATGCTCAAGCGCGCACAGGTGTTCGACCCGGACAAGTTCTACCAGGATTGATCTTGGAGCCGGCGGAGGTGAGCTCGACGCCCAACTGGAGCCACTCAACGGAAAAGCCAGCATCACGCTGCAGGTAAGACACAGACCGAGCGCTGTGCCTTTTGAAGCACGCCATCGCAGCATGGATCGATTCCGGGCAGCCCAGTGCATTGATTCGACACCACCGCCGTGCTCCACCCAACATAGCATGCTCTGTCTATAGGACCCGTTTTGACGTGTGCTGCCCCTCTCCCGAGCCCGGCACTAACTGGAGCGCTCCCTCCGGGGAGCTGCAGCCCGACCCTTTGATTGGGCCGGCATGAGGGAACGGTATCGTTTCTAGGGCGCGGCCAAGAAACTGGCCGCCGCTTCACACCGCCGGGTTCTGCACCGGCCCCGTGCGGCGTTGACCCTCGATAGGTGTTTGGTGCAGGACACGTTCCTGCAAACCCAGAGCTGGAAATCAAGTCGGCCACACCAAGCGCGGTCGACCGAGCATGAGAACTCAGGAGCGGAAGACCCTTATCTTCCGGCGAACTTCCTTTGCCTCTTGACACATCGGGGCCTCATAGGGGTTATGCGGCACATCTGTTTGCATCCTCAATGTTTGCCCAGCCAACAAACCGACCCCGGAACCAAGGAGAAACCTTCACACCAAACCCCTAAAACGCCATGGGCCTGCTCGTTTTACGTGATCACAGCTGCTCTAGTTTCGGTGATCATTGACACCCGGTTGACCTTAAGCGGACTTACGGGCGGCCCGAAACCGCCCCACCTCGACACGAGTGTGATCCGTTCCGCCTAGATAGCTCTCTGGGCAGATTCGGTCTTAGCGAGCCAGAACTGCATGCCCATGCCCCGGAACATTTCAGCTGCGGTATTCAGGTTCCTTCGACAGCTTTCTGATTCTCGGCCCTCCTCCGCATAAGCTCCCCAAACCCCAAATGGCATTGAGCTTGGAGTGGGTAACTTACCACCCTGGCAAGCGCGAGACACTGGGCGTACGCATCGCGAGCATGGTCGCCGCCGGAGCGCTCCGAAAACGCGTGGACCCTAGCCATCAGATAGAGCGTCCACGCCTCGTATCCGCGCTCGTCATGGCCGCGAACGAGGTCGATGGCGTGCGTAAGAGCGCCAAAGGCCTCCTCGGTCCGGCCGGACAGTCCGTACGCCTCTCCCAAATAGCCATGGATCAACGGCGCAAAGGCGAAGTTGCTAGTGTCATCGGCCATTGCGCGAACGTTCTCGAGCAGCTCGATCGATTCCGCGCTACGATCGAGTAGGTTGTAGGCGCAGCCTAGCTGGACGCAACCATGACGACTAGGACCGGAAGGTCGGCCGTGCGGGCGAGCTGAAGGCAGCCCTCCAACAACGGCACAGCCCGATCTAAATTACCCATGCGAAGGTGGACAAAACCCAGCGACCACCGAGAACCAGCGCGGCTCAGGGTTACGTCCAGTACGTTGGCGGAGCGCTCCGATTCTTTACCGCGCGCAATGGCTTCATCGAAGTTGCCAAGCTCGGCAAAGCTGCAGGCGGCGTAAGCCTGCGACCAGGTGTAGGCGGCGGCACCAGCGAAGCGGAATGCAAACATGGGGCCGCCGGGTGCGGGAGATTGTAAGCCGCGGACGTTGGTTGTTGGGGCTTTGGTGCTAAGTAACAAGAGCTGAATCGCCTCACGATGGTTGCCCCGCAGCATGTGAATCATGCCGAGGTAGTAGTTCGTGGCTGCGGTCAAGTTCTCATCCCCGAGTCAACCGCGATGGACAGTGCTCGATGGCCATATGAAATAGCCTCCGGAAAGTTCGCAAGCATGACGCAGGCGTGACAGATCATGCCGCACACCCAGCCTTGCCGTCGTGGATCGTTGAGTTTCTTCGACAGCGCATCGCCTTCGCGTCCGTAGTCAAGTAGTCGCGTTAGGTCGCCAACGACCAGAAGCGGAGTGCGAATCAGGAGGTGCAGATCAACCGCCTGCTCGACACTCTCCTGGTTTTCGGGCAGGTGCGACGGCGGCCAGCGCCTGAGCGTAGGCAGCGGCCGCCTCGCGAAGGGCTGACCGGCCATATGCTCTATCGCCAGCTTGACGTAGATAGCGTAGGGCCTTGTCCCACACCTCTCCGCGCAGTGCGTGGTGAGCCAGCCCTTCAACCTGTTCAGCCTGTCGATCACGGGAAAGCCGCTCAAGAGATTCCATGATGCGGCTATGCAGCGCTTTGCGTCGCTCTTGCAGCAGACTGCCGTAAGCCACCTCGTGGGTTAACGCGTGCTTGAAGGTGTATTCGAGGTCGGGATAAATGCTCTTCTCGTATAAAAACTCCGCCGCCTGCAGGTTACCGAGACGCTCGCGCAGCATGTCTTCGGGCAGTTCTGCTACGGGCTGCAGCAGTGGAGCCAGGGCACATCCTTGCCGATGACTGCGGCAGTCTGGAGCAGCTGTTTGTCCTCAGGAGCGAGCCGATCGATACGTGCTGCGAGAATGGCCTGAACCGTTGCTGGCACTTGGACGCTGGTGAGCTGCGCTGTCAGGCGATAAGCGCCTCGGCTTCCCTGAAGGGCCTTGGTTTCGACTAAAGCACGCACGCTCTCTTCGAGGTACAAGGGATTCCCCTCGGTACGCTTGATCAGCAGCTGTGCGAGAGGCTGGATGGAGGGGTCGGTGCCGAGCAGCATCCGTACTAGGTCTTCGGCGCCTTCGCCGGCGAGCGGATCGATGCGAAGCTGGCTGTAATAGGTCTTGGTTGTCCAGCGCGGGCGGTATTCGGGACGAAAGTTGACCAGCAACAGGATTCGTGCTGTGGGCAGGCTCTCCACCAGAGCGTCGAGCAGGGCTTGAGTTTCGTTGTCGATCCAGTGAAGGTCCTCGAACACGACCACCAAAGGCTGCAACTGCGCTTCGCGCAAGAGCAACCGCCTGCAAGCGTCCAGAGTGCGTATGCGTTTTTGCGCCGACTCGAGCAAGTCCCAGGTCGGGTCGTCTAAGGTCACATCGAGCAACGCGAGCAAAGGGGTTAACATCGGCTTCAACGCTTCGTCCAAGGTCAACAGCTTGCCGATGACCTTCTCGCGCTTGCGCCGCGCATCATCGCGCTCTTCGATCTGGAAATAGCCCTTAAGCAGGTCGATCACCGGACGGTAGGCACTCGCCTTGCCGTACGAGACAGAGGCGCTTTCCAGCACCAGCCAGTGCTCGGTCCGGTGGGAGCGCGTGCACTCCAGACCAGCCGCGATTTGCCAACGCCGGGCTCGCCCACCAGCGCAACGACCTGTCCGTGCCCTGCATGCGACCTCTCTAGGGCAGCGACCATCTGCGCAAGCTCAGCGCTTCGCCCAACGAATCGGGTTAGCCCGCGGGTGGCAGCCGCCTGTAGGCGGGTACGGGCCGATTCGGCACCGATGAGCTCGAAGACTTCCACCGGATCTTCCAAGCCCTTGACCGGGACCGGACCCAGACGCGCTACCTTCACGAAGCCCTCTGCCAAGCTCAGCGTGTCGCCCGTCAGACGCGTGGTGCCCGGTGAAGCGAGCTGCTCCATCCGAGCCGCCAGATGAGTGGTTGCACCGACTGCGGTGTAGTCCAGGCGCAGATCGCTGCCGACGGCTCGCACAACGACTTCGCCAGAATTGAGTCCCACGCGAATTTCCACCTCGACACCTTCTGAACCGCGAAGCTGCTCGCTGTAAGACTGAATAGCCGACTGCATGGCGAGCGCCGCATAGCAGGCACGCACGGCATGATCTTCTAGCGCCAGCGGCGCACCGAACAGTGCCATGATCCCGTCTCCCATCACCTGGTTGACGGTACCCTCGTGGCGGTAACCGCCTCGTGCATCCCGGTTCAAGGACCGGATCGAGAAGCCTGCGGGCTTCCTCAGGATCGCGGTCGGCGAGCAGCTCCATTGAACCCTTGAGACGGCGAAAAGCACTGTCACCTGCTTGCGCTCACCCTTCAGAGCGTCCCTGGACAGCAGGATGCGCTCCGCCAAGTGCTTCGGCGTGTAGGACTCAAGTGACCCGAACTGCCCGGAGCGCGAGGTGCTGGCAGGGCTAAGCGCCGTACCGCAACTTCTGCAGAACTTCTTGCCTTCGCTAACCGTCGCACCGCAGCTAGGGCAGCTCAGAGTGAGGCGCGCGCCGCACTCCTCACAAAAACGCGCATCGGCGACGTTGCGCGCTTGGCAGCGTGGACAGGAGACTTCATCCCGGGCTTGGGCAGGTACCTCGAAAGCTCAGTTTAGCCCAGTTCTCCCATTCTGAAGAATGCTTATCTGATCTCGCGAGCCCTATCAAACGATGGATTGTGGCCATCGCGACGACCGTGTCTTGGCGTCTGATGCCCGCATAACGCCCGGCGTCAGCGGCGCGTCGGCGCGATGTCGGCAACGCAGAACCACCCTGATCGGCGCGTCCGCTGCACGCCGAGTGAGTTATGTTCTCGCAGGTCCGCTGTCCGCAAGGTCGAGCCGAACGCGTTCGTACTTCCTCCGCAAAATGTTGACGAAATTTGCGCCGCCAGCAAGTCGCTGTAGATCTTCGAGGTCAACTACAACGATGACCATTCCCCGGTCCTGAAATACCTTCAACTGCTCTCTTTCGGCATAACGAGCATCCCCAGCTCCAGAGATACCTTCCTTCGAGAATGAGCACTCCGAACTTGGATTTTACGGAGTCGAGCACCCGGCAAAATTTAGCCATGGTCGTGAAGTCTGCGGGTCTATTCCAGTCCTTGCATTCGCACACAAAGTATCTACCCAGCTCAGAGCGGAAATCGACGTCGAACCCCTCCATTGAGCACACGATGTCGTAGTCGGTAGAGGGACTTCTTCCCCGCCTAGGTTCTGCAGCCGGGCATGCAGACCATTATGTATTCTGCCAATTCCTCCAACGCCGTACCTTCTGTACTCCCAAGCTTGCTCAACAGATCTTTCACGTAGTGGGTGTTGGCGATATACACGTTTGCTTCGGGAGGGGTTGAAAGTTCGGTGAGCCAATCCTGGTCAAGATTCTGAAGAACCCATTCAGGGTACCGTCCTTCCGTAGGGTGCTCCGTCGCCAACCGATAGGCTTCGGCTGCGTATCTCCGAAGGAGCGCATCGTCCATCCCGAGACGCCGAACGAGCCGGAAGTACACGCCCGTAGATTCGGGCTCCACCGTCCCCTTTCCGGTGATGGCGTCCTCGCAAAGTGCCAGCATCAAGTACCGCTTGCGTAGAGCGGAGTATCCATTGGACGCTAACACTCCCCAATCCATAATAGGGGCATTCCCTTGTGCACTCTCTCACCGGACTGCTGCTGAGCGTCGAGCATATGCCGGTAGAGCGCAAGGAAGATGCTGAGCGCCTCGAAGCTTCGCCGTTTGGGCTGATTGAAGTAAAACAGCCCGATGAGCTTGTTCCCCCAGGCTCGTTGCTCAGCAGTTGGATGTGCGATCTGCTCGGGCGTGAAGACTTGCGGGAGTTTCCGCGTCAGAATCGCCGCCCCGTCACGCTCATTCAAATGGCGCTGCAGGTCGGGAGGTATCCTTTCGCGCATCTCTTTGGCGAATTCACCCTCTTCGCTGTCTGCTACCATCTGCTGCGTCCTATCCCTTCGAGAACATAACGACGGCGATCACCGGCCGGCAGCAGGCGCGCGAAGCCGGCTGTTGCCGGTCTGGTGCATTGCCCGGTTCGGCGTCTTCATAACCACTACTTGTGCAGACTCAGATATGCCTCGACTTCGCTCTCGACTAGAACGCGCTCCGCATTGAGTAACGGCGGGATACCGGGCAGCGATGCGGTCTTTGATGATACGAACGACGTCCCCTGGCACCTCCTTTGGCATGTATCCGTGGAGGAATGTGTATGCCTCGACTTGATCTTCTAGGAGGGTTCGTTGCATGGAATAGTCGTCAGGATAGCGCGACTCGATCCGTTGCCTCGCTCGGGCCAGATCGGGAGGAGGTATTCCTTGTGGCGTGTAGTTCGTAAGGGTGCGGTAGGCCTCCAGTTGATCATCAACCAGCGCCTTCTGCATCGAATAGTCATCAGGGTAACGGCTCGCAACTTTGGCCTTGATCTTGGCCACCACGTCTGGAGGTACGTCGTCAGCCCACAGCGGCGATATCGCTGTACAACCAAGTCCAGAAGCAGAGCCGCCATTAATCTCATGGGAAACGAACTCCTACCTATTACTCACCAGTCGCTAAATAAGTCGACAAATATGGAACTTCTAGCGGGCATGATAATCACATAGTGCATGAAACGAGACGAGACGCCTAACAAGAAGTCGATCTCAAATGATGGGACATAAGGCATCACTTGATGGAATATAAGGCATCATTTGACTAATAAAACCGGACCACCATGAGGCGAAATCCGGGCCTTGTATCCCACCCACGGGCACCCGCGTATTGCCGTCGCCGTGGGACGGCCGCATGCGCGACCAGAATCCGCCTCAACACTACAGTATTCGGACGTAATCTGCCTACCCGAAATGGGTCGCAGGTTCGTCATGTTCCATGCGCAGCGAGACGTTCGTCGAGTTCGTGTATTTCTCACCGACTGGTAGCGGAGCGCCGGCGTCGCAACGACAATGGGAGGCTGCGACGGCGGTACAATGCTGGAGTTCGTGATGCCGGCGGAATTCAGTACAGCGGGTGATTGAGCATTTGTGGCACGCTTCGACTTTGTGGCTGACGCCACGACGCTCAGCGCGAACGGAGTCTAACCCTAGCCTCTCTCCTCTCACCCCTAGCCCCTCACCCCCACCTTCACAATGACCATCTCCTTCCGCCAACGCCTGAAGCAAGGCGACACCCTGATCGGTGCTCTGCTGCAGATGCCTTTGCCCGAGGTGGCCGAGATCTTCGTCCAAGCCGGTTACGACTGGCTGTTCGTGGACATGGAGCACTCTCCCATGGACGCGCGCGCTGCGCTCAATATCTTGACGGCCGTGGATACGCGGGTGCCTTGCGTGGTGCGCGTGCCGTGGAACGACGAGGCTTACATCAAGAAGGCGCTGGATGTCGGAGCCACCGGCGTCATCATTCCGCTGGTCAATACCGCCGAGGATGCGGGCCTCGCCGTGGCGCGCTGCAAATACCCGCCGGTCGGAATCCGCAGCGTGGGCATCACGCGCGCGCAGCGCTATGACCTGACCTTCGACGAGTACATGCGGCGCGCGAACGACGACATCGCCGTCATCGTGCAGATCGAACACGTGAAGGCGGTGAGCAACATCGACGCCATCCTCGATGTGCCGGGCATCGACGGCGTGTTCGTCGGTCCCTTCGACCTGTCGGGCAGCATGGACAAGCCGGGGAAGATCAACGATCCAGAGGTGCAGGCGGCAATCCAGCGAGTAGTGCAGGCCTGCGCAAAGCGCGACGTCGCGGTGTGCGCCTACGCGCATACGCCGGCACATGCGAAGACCTACATGTCGCTGGGCTACCGGGTGATCGGTCTATGCGTCGACTATATCCTGCTGGCGCGGGCCGCTGCCGCGGCACTCAAGGAAGTTCGGGGGTAGTGCTTTCCTTGGCGCTTGGTGTCTTGGCGGCTCAATCCAGCGCGATCTCTACCGCGCCGACGCCGTCCACCGTAAAGCGGTAACGCTCTCCAGCCGCGGGGAAGCGCGTCGTCACCAGACTGCCAGTCGAAACGATCTCTCCCGCGTGCAGGCTCTCGCCCTGCGTCCGTAGATGGTTCGCCAGCCAGCGCAGCGGCTCGAAGGGATGGCCCAGCACATCACGGCCGTGGCCCTGATCGATCACTTGGTCGTTGCACTCGACCACACCGCGTGCGGCTGCGAGATCCGGCCAGGAGGTACGCCACTCGCCCAGCACGATGCCTTCGTTCCACGCGTTGTCGGCGACCAGGGACAACAGATCGAGCGGGTACGCAGAGTTCCGGTCGTCGATGACCTCGAAAGCCGGCGCGACTGCGTCCACTGCCTCCGCCACTTCGTCCATTGCATAGGGCGTCTCGCGCGGGCTGAGAGACCGGCCCAGCCGCACGCAGATCTCGAACTCGATGCCAAGACGCACGAGACTGCCGAGCTTCAGCCGCGCGCCGCTCGGATACAGCCGTTTCTTCAGAACCACGCCGGCGACCGGATGGTCGATGCTGCACATCTTCTGCATCCGCTCCGAAGTCAGGCCGATCTTATAGCCCGCGCGCGGGCCCTGGCTCGCCAGCATCCGCTCGACGAAGGCCGACTGAATGGCGTAGGCACCGGCCAGGTCGACTGCTCCCCACGCGCGCGCAAAAGGCACGATGTTGCGCTGCTCCGCGTGGTCGCGGACGAGAGTGGATGCCGCTTTGTCGAGGTCGAGGTTCATGGGCCACCGGCGTTGGGCAGAAGGACGTCAGCTCGATGCGTCTGCGCAGCATCGTAGCACCGTCGGCAGACGGCAGCGCAGTGGGCGACAGAGGCTGTCTATCCAGTGTATCTTATCGACCGCGCTTTACCCGGGCTGTCTCGTCGGCTCCAATCTGGCCCGGTCTTGTGATTGGCCGCGCGGCCCGCTTCAGCGTTTCCCGGTCGCGGTCGATATGGACAGCGGTGCCCGGGACGCTTTGAGATGCGCTTCGAATACCGGGTTTCAACAGGCTGGATTTAACCGTCTGAGGGTCTTGCGGGAGCTGCTGCGCAGTGAAGCGACGAGTCGATCCAGACATAAGCAGCGTGATAACGGCTGGTGTGGTTGCCGCAGACGTTGAGAGCGGAAATACCGAAAATACCGTTGGCACGGCGCCGGCGATGGGGCCGTCCTTCTCGGCCGGCGCCCAGGGCGAGAGCAGTGTGCCGGCAGAGGCGGCCGCACAGCGCCGGCAGGACCGTGACGATCGCTTCCGCAGCCTGTTGCAGCTGTCCTCCGACTGGTACTGGGAGCAGGACGAGCACTACCGCTTCACGGAAGACCTCGGCGGGTTCGCCGAAAAGCCCGGCGTCAGGCCCGGCAGTTACATCGGCAAGACGCGCTGGGAGATGCCGTGCTTCGGTCTGACCGAAGCCGACTGGCAGGCGCACAAAGCGCATCGTCTTCGCCCATCGGGCGTTCGACAACTTCGAGTACCTGCGGCCGAGCATCGACGGCCGGTTCCGCTGGGTCAGCGTCAGCGGCGAGCCGATTTTCGATCGGCAGGGCAAGTTTCGCGGCTATCGCGGGATCGGCAAGGACATCACCGAGCAGCAAGCAGGCGCGGCAGCGCCAGGCGATCGAGCACGCCGTGGCCCAGTATCTGTCCGATGCGGACAATCTGGCCGAGGCCATGCCGAGGATCATCCGTGCGTTCTGCGCAACCATGGGCTGGGACTACGGCGCGCGCTGGGAGCATCGCGAGGAAGATCAATCCTTCGCATGCGCCGAACTGTGGTGCCGCCCCCCGCTCGAAGACAGCCACTTCCTCTCGATGACCCGGAGCAAGCGCTTCATGCCCGGATCTGCCGGCTTGGTGCGGCGCGTGCTGGCGCAGCGCGAACCGCACTGGATCACCGACATGGCATCCGAGGATGGAATGGTGCGCGGGGCCGCCGCGCAAGAGGCCGGCTTGAACGCAGCTTTCGCCTTCCCCATCATCACCGGCAACCGGCTGGTCGGCGTCGTGGAGTTCTTCGCCCAGCGGATCTGGGAGCCGGATTTCGCGATCACGGATACGGCCCGGTCGGTGAGCCGCCAGATCGGCCAGTTCATCGTGCGCAAGCAAGCGGAGGAGCGCTATCGCGAGCTGGTGGACCTGTCGCCCGACGGGATACTGATCTACTGCGAAGAGCGCATCGTGTTTGCCAATGGTGCGGCCTGCCGGCTTCTGGGGGCGGCCGAGCCGGCCGCACTGGTGGGGCGGCCGACGCTCGAGATCATTCATTCGGGGTTTCGCGTCGCGGCGCGCCAGCATCTCGGTCGCCAGCTTCAGGAGCACAGCGTTGCGCCGCGCGTGGAAATGAAGTACCTCCGGCTGGACGGAGCGCCGATCGACGTCGAGGTTTCCTCCAGTTATCTTGCATTCGACGGCAAGCCTGCGGTTCAGGCCATCGTCCGGGACATCAGCGAGCGCAAAAGCGCCGAGCGCAAGATTGTCCGGCTCAGCAATCTCTACGCGGCGCTCAGCCAGACCAACCAGGCTATTACACGTCTGTCCGATCCGCAGACGCTGTTCGACGAGGTGTGCCGGATCGCGATCGAGTACGGCGGGTTCGAGATGGCCGCTATCCTGATGATCGACCCGGAAACGCTGTGGACGCGCCCGGTGGCCACCGCGGGCAGGTTCCACGACTATCTCAACATCGTCAAGATATCGGTGGATCCGGGCATCCCCGAGGGGCAGGGACTCACCGGCACCGCTTTGCGCACCGGCGAGCACATCGTCTGTGACGACTTTACCCTCGATCCGCGCACCCTGCTCTGGAGGCCGCACCTGCTTTCGGCCGGGCTGAAGTCCTCGGCCAACTTTCCGCTGCGCCGGCACGGGATCGTGGTCGGCGGGCTGTTGTTGTGCGCGACGGAGACCGGATTTTTCGATACCGCTCTGGTCGACCTGCTGCTGGAGATGGCCGCCAATATCTCCTTCGCCCTCGACGCCATGGACCGGGAGACGCAGCGCCGGCAGGCGGAGGAGCGGCTCGCCTTCCTCGCGCAATACGACGTGCTCACCGGGCTGCCGAATCGCAGCCTGTTCCGCGACCGGCTGCTGCACGCGCTGGCCCGCGCCAAACGCAGCGGCGCGCTGGTGGGGCTGATGTTCTTCGATCTGGATCGCTTCAAGCAGATCAACGACACGCTCGGCCACGCGACCGGAGACACGGTGCTGCAGGCGGTCGCCGCGCGCCTGCGCGAGCATCTGCGCGAGGTCGACACGATCTCGCGGCTAGGTGGCGACGAGTTCACGCTCATCGTGGAGGGTGCAACCGACGCGGATCACTTCATCCCGGTAGCCGAGAAGATCCGCAGCGCGCTAGCCAGCCCGATCACGGTGGACGGCCACGAGATCTTCGTGAGCACCAGCATTGGCGTCACCGTGTATCCGCGCGACGCGGAAGACGTCGATGAGCTGCTCAAGAACGCAGACATCGCGATGTACCGGGCCAAGCGCGACGGCCGCGACACCTATCTGTTCTACGCACCGGAGATGGCGGCGCAGACGCACGAGCATCTCTATCTGGAGGGGGAGCTGCGTCACGCGCTCGAGCGCAGCGAGTTCGTGCTGTACTACCAGCCCACCATGGAAGTGAGCAGCGGGCGCATCGTGGGCGTGGAGGCGCTGATCCGCTGGAACAGCAACGCGGGATGGTGCCTCGCCGGCGAGTTCATTCCGATCGCCGAGGAGACCGGCATCATCCTCGACATCGGCGCCTGGGTCTTGCGGGAAGCCTGCGCCCAGGGCGTGGCATGGCAGGCGATGGGGCTGCCGCCGATGCAGCTCAACGTGAATCTCGCGGCGCGCCAGTTCGTGCAGCAGGATCTGCTCGAGACCGTCGGCAGGATTCTGCGCGATACCGGGTTGCCGCCTCGTTTCCTCGAGCTCGAGATCACGGAGAGTACGATCATGCACCAGGGCGAAGGCGTGATCGACACGCTGACGCGGTTGAATCAGCTCGGGGTGCGGATCGCGATCGACGATTTCGGGACCGGCTACTCCAGCCTCGCCTACCTCAAGCGGTTTCCGGTGCAGGACCTCAAGGTCGACAAGTCTTTCGTGCGCGACATCACCAGCGATCCCGACGACGCCGCGATCGTGCGTGCGGTGATCGCGATGGCGCGCAGCCTGGGGCTGCGCGTGATCGCCGAAGGCGTCGAGACCGAGTTGCAGCTCGCGTTTCTGCGGGAGCTGAAATGCGACGTGTTCCAGGGCTATCTGTTGAGCCACCCGCTGCCGGCCGCGGAGCTCGAGGCGTTCGTCAGAGGGCGCTCTGCCGCGCTGATCTCGCGCGCAGCCGGAGCTTCCAAGTTCTCGCTGTCTGTGGCAGCGTAGCCGCTTGCCGCCGAGCGATGTCGCTCGGCCCAACCGCCATCTCGGAGACAGAGCATGACAGCGACTTGGATCCGGTGCCGCCTTCCGATTCTTCTATTCCTGTTCGCAGCCGCAGCGGGTGTGGGCGCCGAGACGCCATCCTCCGTGGTGCAACCGATTGCCACAGGCACGTCACCGGCAACTCCAGCGCCGCTGGTATTGCAAAACCGCACGGTCTTTGTCTTCCGTGCGCCGGCCTTCGGCTACTCTCCCGAACAGCGGGCCGCAGGAGCCGCCACGCGCATCCAGGCCGTCCTGGCGCAGGGGCGATCCGGCACGCTGGGCAGCCGCCGGATGTCGGAGGGAAACCTGATCCAGCTCGGCGACGCCGGGCTGTTTCTCGTCACGCCGGCGGACGTCAACGCGCTCGCCGGCGAGTCGGTCGATTCCGTCACCGAGCAGACGATCCACGATCTCGGCGTGGTGCTGCGGGAGGAGCGAGAGCAGCACGATCCTCGGCGGCTTTGGCTGGCGGCGGCGCTGGCCTTTGTCGCCACGCTGCTCTATGCCGCGGTGTTGCGGCTGATCGTGGTTGGCGCGCGCTGGCTGGCGCAGCGCCTGGGGCCGCTGGTGCAGGCGCGCGCGGCAAGCCTCAGGGTTGCCGGCATTACGCCGCTGCATCCAGCCCAGCTCCTCGGGCTCGCGCGGAACACCGTGAAGCTCGTGGCCTGGCTGCTGGCCTTGCTCGCCACTTATGTCTGGCTTACCTGGATCCTGCAGCGGTTCCCCTACACGCGGCCGTGGGGCGAGCAGTTGGACGGCTTCTTCATCGACACACTCGTCAACGTCGTGCGCGCCATCCTGTCGTCTCTGCCGGGACTGGTGATGGTGGGCGTCATCGCACTCATCACCCGCTTCCTGGTGCAGGTGGCTCGGGTATTCTTTCACCGGGTCGAGGCGGGGCATATCCAGCTTGGCTGGCTGGATGCGGACACAGCCGGGCCGACCCGCCGCATCGTGACCGGCGTGCTCTGGCTGTTCGCCCTGGCGATGGCCTATCCCTTCCTGCCGGGGGCACACACCGACGCGTTCAAGGGTGTCTCGGTGCTGGTCGGGCTGATGCTGTCGATCGGCGCCTCCAGCCTGGTAGGGCAGGTGGCGAGCGGACTGATCCTGATCTACTCCCGCGCCCTGAGAGCGGGCGAGTATGTCCGCATCGGCGACACCAAAGGGACCGTGTCCGAGCTGGGCATGTTCGCCACCCACATCGACACCGGGATGGGCGAGAAGGTGATCCTGCCGAATGCCTTCGTCACGTCGAATACCACGCGTAACTACTCGCGCGAGGGGCGCGGCCACGGATTCGTGCTGCAGGTCGAGACCACTATCGGCTATTCGACGCCCTGGCGGCAGGTGCACGCCATGCTGCTGGAAGCCGCCCGCCGCACCGGCGGGGTGCTGACCAGTCCGCCCCCCTACGTCATCCAGACCGCATTGTCGGATTTCTACGTGGAGTACCGCCTCGTCGCCTGCGCGTCGCCAACGGCCGCCTGCGGAACGTGCTCGCACAGTGAGCGAGCTCAACGCCAACGTGCAGGACGTATTCAACGAGCACGGCGTGCAGATCATGTCGCCCCACTACATGGTGGAGCCGGCACAACCCCAGATCGTGCCGAAGGAGCGCTGGTTCGCTCCACCGGCACAGCGGCCGGAGGGTTAGGTCGACCGTCGAAGAACACCTCTAGACCCGTTCGTCCGACCTTCGACTCCGTACGCTCGACGAACGGACAGGGACGCGCAGCGTCCGGAGTCGAAGGATCAGCGTAAACGATGTTCTTCGACAGCCTGTTAGGGCTGGATGTGCCCCTACTCCGGCAGTCCGTTCAATCCAAACATGATGACGAGTGCGGGTGCCGGATCGCCCAGCCCGCTGAACCAGCGCTTGTAGAGCTGGACGATCTCCCCCGAGCGATACAAGCGCGCCAGCACGGTGTTGACCGCCTGCTTGAAGTCCGCATCGTCGCGCCGCAGCACCAGCCCGTAGGGCTCGTAGGAGAACTGCTGCTCCGAGAGCTTGAGTTGCATTTGGTTGCGCACCGCCGCCGCGAGGCCGATCAACACGACCTGGTCCGAAGCGTAGGCATCGACTTCTCCCTTGCCCAAGGCCTCCAGGCCGTCGATGTGTTTGGACACCGTGACGATCTCGGCGTTGATGTAAGCTTTTTTCAACGCCTCGCGCAGTGCCGGCTCGGTCGTGGTGCCCGCCACGACCGCGACCTTCTTGCCCGCGAGATCGGACAGTCCGCGGCTGGGCTGACCCGCTTTGACCACGAAGGCGCCCCCGTCCACCCAGGTCATCAGGCTGAAGTCCACCTGCTTCTGACGTGACAGCGTGTTGGTGCTGGTGCCGCACTCCACGTCTATGCCACCGGAGGACACCAGGTCAAACCGGTTCGCCAGCGTCGCCGGTACCCACTTGATGCTGAGGTCGGGCAAGTTGAGCTGCTGCTGGACGCCCGCCGCTACCCGCTTGCACAGGTCGATCGAATAGCCGGATGGCTCGCCGTTCTGGTCGACGTAAGAGAAGGGCACCGAGTCGCGCAGATAGCCGAGGCGAATGGTCTTGGTATCGGCGATCTTCTTGAGGGTGCCCTTGAGCTGCTGCGCTGCAGCCGGGCCGGCCAGAACACCGGCACAGGACAACAAGCAGCACAACTGCATAGACTAACTTTCTCATCCAGCGCTCTCCATTTTGTTGGTGTGGCCGCCTCTCGAGTGACGCAGCGGAGCGGGTCTGCCGTCGATTGCCCGCCGCCGGGCCGAGGCTTGTTACCGCAGCGGCTAGTCTAAACGGTTGCGGGAGTCGATCACAGCGGAATGCTGCTCCGGGGCGGCGGAGCTCCGGCCAGGCGGCAGCACGAAGTCGCCCGGTGAGGCGGCGAAGCGCCGCCCGAGCGCGCGTGCGAAGTCGAGCATGAAGCGGCTCGGCAGGTCGTAGGCGCGAGCAGCGGTGTAGAGCGCGAGCAGGAAGCTCACCCCCAGGTTGAGCACGAACATGGTACCGATGCCCGCCAGCGCCCGTAGGAACCAGCCACCGTGGAACCAGTTGGGGCCGAGGCCAGCACAGGCCAGCGTCAGCGTACCGGTGGACAGTGTCACATGCCGCACGTCGAGCGGCAGACCCAGGAAGATGCCGATCACCGGTGTGAGTCCCAGCATCAGCCCGAGCGCGATGCTGGTGGCCCAGCCCGAGATGTTGCGCGACACCAGGCCCGCCAGTTTCGCCATGCGCTTGCGGCCGAAGCGCTCCCCGAGCGCATGCTCGGCGATAGCCTGCGGCAGCCGGTGGTAGACGGCCCAGTTGTCGAACCAGCCTCCCACCAGACTCGCCGCCCACAATACCCCGCCCGTGAGCGCGGCGTACCAGACGGTACCGCTGTCCATCGGGCTCAAGGTCTCGAACACGTGCTCGGCCTGGTGCAGATCGAGGAAGGAACGGCCGAAGGCGAGCTCCCAGAGATAGCTGAAAGCGAACGCGCCGATCGACACGACCCCGACGTTGGCAGCCGCAGCCGCCACTTGCGAGCGGCAGATCTGAATTGCGTAGTTCACGACATCGTCCAGGCGTTCGGTGCCGCGCTCGGTGCGCATGATATTGGCCAGCGCGGAGGCCGTCATAGCCGGCTGCTTGGTGGCGAGCACCAGACCGAAGGCTTGCAGCAGGAGGAAGCTGATCGCGTAATTGAGTCCCGCTGCGAAGCCCTCGACGAACAGCGCCAGCCCGGCGCCGACGATCACCATCTTCACCGCGGCGGTGAAGGTGGTGAGCAACCCGCCGCCGGCTGCCGCGCCCCAGATGCCCCAATATTCCTTGCGCGTCCAGGCGATGTAGTGCTCGCCGGTCTTGCCGGCGCGGTCCACGATCTTGCGCTGGAGCAACTTGAGGTTGGCACGCGCCAGATGGCCTATGCTGCGGTCCTGCTGGGTGGCGGCCATCAGCTGACAGAGCAAAGTATGAATGACCGCGTCTCGCGTCTCGCCGGACGCTGGACTCCATGACCGTAACCATCAATTCCATCCGGTCGAGGCAGCGATCGATCGCATCCAGACCGTAGACGATGTCTACGCTGACGCCGTCGGTCTCGAGCCGGCGCACGACTTCCGCCATCGCTTCTCGGCAGGCGGCCGCGTCGCGCCGCCAGGCCTCCGCCGCGGACCCAACGTCCGCACCTGCGCTCCAGGCAAGCAGAAGCGCGTCGGCCGCGCGCTGCTGCAGGAAGAACGGCGACTGGTCCACGCGCACGGCTGGACCGCGTGCGCGCAGCTTGGGCGCGAGCCCTTCGTTCTGCATGCGCGCGGCGAGCAGGCGGAAGCCGTCGGCGAAGTCGCGGCGCATCGACGACCAGATCTCCGGCCGCCCGGGGGGGCGCAGCAGGTCGGCCAGCCGCGAAAAGAACTCGGGCGGCAGGCGCGCGAAACGCTCGACGGTCCCCTTGGTCCGGTACAGCCGAGTCAAGAGCTTCGCCAGGTCGTGCTCATCGCGTGGCGCGGGCAGCAGGCGCCCCACTACCCTGTCGCCGAGCTCCGCGATGAAGCCGCGCCCGCTGGGCACACCGGCCGCGCCGAACAGATTGACGCCTTCGGTCTCGCTCAAGATCTCGGCTACCGAGGTCTGAAGGCCGGCGCGCACGTCGGGGTTGGCGTCGAGGAAGTCGAGCAGCAGCGTCCAGCGTCTGATGGCTGCAGGCGCCAGCATCCCCACCTCGTTCAGTTCGGAGGAGCCTGGCCCCGAGCGCGCCCAGTCGGTCAGCCGTCCCCAGGCTGCCAGCCGGCCGGACAGCGAGTCGGCGTCGATCAGCTCCTGCAGCCGCAGCGCGATTCCTTCACGCAGCTCTTCGTCCGATTCCCGCCAGCGCAGGAAGTCCCCGACACGGTCGCGCAGAGATATGGGACGGGGTTTGGTGCGATCGTTCATGCCAGGATTATAGGGGCTGGGGACCGGCGGAGGCTCTATACTGCAATGCCATGAACCTGGAGAGGGAAGAAAGGCAATGGATATCGCTCAACCAGTGCTGAGTCAGGGTAGAGGAGCCAGCGGCCTCGCGTTATTTCTCGTATCCGCATGGCTGGCACTCGCGGTCTGGTCAGAGGGATGTCGAGCGCAGGATGGGGTCAAGCCGGAAGGCAGTCTCGAACGGCGCGACAAGGTCGGCAGCGATGGGACGTGGGCTCGATCTGGAGCGGAACTCTCTGCATCCGAACTCGAAGGACTCCAACGTGACGATCTGAAAGTGGAATCGTACTACTGCGGTTGCTACGACAAGCCGAACAAGCATTTTCCCTATGCGATTGTCGTGCTGCGGACTCCCCAGGGCGACTTGGTGGCGCGGCCTGAACGCAACGAGGCCGCGGTGACCTTTACGGTGCTGGCCATCCGGTATGGAAATCGGTACTGCGAAGTGGATGTGGGCGGGGACTGCTACGGTTCGTTCGCGGAGCCTTGCGACTTCACCGACTTCCGCTACGGACCCACTCTGGTGGAATTTTTCCCGACGTGCATGTCCGATTAGTGTCCTGTACCAGTCGGTTCTGAACGTCAGCCACTCTCGAACGCCTTCTCCGGCCGCATCAATGGCGCACATGCGGCGCCGAACACCAGCAGCGCCATCGATCCGATGAACGGCAAGGTCCAATTGCCGGTGAGGTCGATCAGCCAGCCGCCCACGACCGGCGAGATGATTGCGGCCAGGGCCGATCCCACGTTCATCAGGCCGCTCGCAGTGCCCGAGTAGCGGGGCGCCACGTCCATCGGGATCGCCCACATCGGGCCGATCGTCAGCTCCGCGAAGAAGAATCCGAGGCTCAGGCAGATGGCAGCCACGGCGAGGTCGCGGGTGAGAAGCAACGGGACAAGGGAGACGGCGGCGCCGAGCAGCCCGATCATGACGAGATTGCGGCGCGCAATCCTGAGGTCCCCAGTCTTGCGCACGAGCCAGTCGCTCACCACGCCGCCCAACGTATCGCCGACGACACCGGCAAAAAACACTCCGGAAGCGAACAGCACAGAGCGCTTCAGGTCCAGGCCATGGCTGTGCAGAAAGTAAGACGGTATCCAGCTCAGGTACAGCCACAGGGTCCAGCCATAGCAGAAATACACCAGTGTCACCGGCCACATGCGGCGCACCAAAGGGCTCCACGGGATCCGCGCACGTTGGCCGGTGACATCCTCAGGAGGCAGAGCGCTGAGCTCGGTCTGGCGTAATGTGCGGGTGATCGCGCGGCTTGTCTCGAAAGTACAGCGCCCAGACGATGACCCAGGCGAAACTCACCAGGCCCAGGATGACGAACGACCCCCGCCAGGACAGGGCTATCATTAAGGCAGCCACCAGCGGGGGCGTGACAGCGTTTCCGATGCGCGCCCAGGAGTGTGTTATGCCCTGTGCGAATCCCCGCCGGGACGACGCGGTCCAGTTCGACATCGCCCGCGTCGCGGCGGGGAAGGTGGCGCCTTCGCCGAATCCCAGGAGCACGCGGGCCAGGACCAGGGATACAAACCCTTGGGCCAGTCCGGTCATCATCGTGGCTCCTGCCCATACGACGCCGCACACCGACAGGGTGCGGCGTGCTCCGAAGCGGTCGCCGAGCCACCCGCCGATGATCTGGAATATCAGGTACGGATAAGCGAAGGCAGAGAACACGAATCCGACCTGAGTATTGGACAGGCCGAACTCCTCCTTGAAGGCGGTCGCCGCGGTGCTCACGTTGACGCGGTCGACATAGGTGATGAAATACATCAGGCACAGCAGCGCGAGCACGTTTCTGGTGGCGCTAAGGGGTTTTGGCAGCATTGTTGTCCCGGCGGGAGAGATCGAATCGAGCGCTCACCGATTTCAACGCTACCACACTGGGCCTTGTTGTGGATGGTCGAAATGGGGGAAGGTGAAGCGTGCCTTGCCCGTGCTCGCCTTCCGCGCGGGTGGCGCTGATGGGCTTTGATCCGAGGCGGGATGCAGTTATGATCCGCTGCACAAGAGTGAGCGCGTTGTGCTGCAGCCGCCAACGCGCCCGCCTCCACACGTAATCCCAATTCTTTTGAGGCTAGACCATGAAGATCTCGATGTATCAGGTGTCCGTACCGGTGTTTACGCGCATGCTCAACAACCTCGCAGCCGTTCTCGACAAAGGGGCGGCCTACGCGGAAGGCAGGAAGATAGATCCGCTCGTATTGATCAACGCCCGCTTGTACCCCGATATGCTGCCGCTGGTGAAGCAGGTCCAGATCGCTTCGGACGGCGCCAAGGGTGCAGCAGCGCGACTGGCAGGGCAGGAGGCTCCCAAGTATGAAGATGCCGAGACCACGTTCGCGGATCTGAAGGCCCGCATCCAGAAGACCATCGCCTATCTCAACACCTTCAAGCCCGAGCAGATCGATGGTTCCGAGGAGAAAACCATCACCTTGCAGCTACGCGGCAACGCCGTACCGTTCCAAGGGCTGGCGTATCTGCTCAACCACGCCACGCCGAACTTCTACTTTCACGTCACCACTGCCTACGATATTCTGCGGCACAACGGAGTCGAGATCGGCAAGGCGGATTATCTGGGCACGCGCTGACCGGCTTCGAGATTTGCTTCCTACAACGACCTAGCCTATACGCGGGGAGGATCAATGCAGCGTAGATCGTTTCTCAAGAAAGCGGCGGTGGGGGCGGCGGCGGGTGCCGTCGCAGCCCCGGCCATCGGCCAGTCGCAGCCGAGCATCCAGTGGCGATTGGCTGCGAGCTGGCCGAAGAGCCTCGACACCATCTTTGGCGCCGCGGATCTGGTCGCCAGGCGCGTCGGCGAGATCACCGACGGGAAGTTTCAGATCCGCACCTTCGCCGCAGGCGAAATCGTGCCCGCGTTGCAGGTGCTCGACGCCGTCCAGGCCGGCACCGTCGAGATGGGCCACACGGCTGCCTACTACTACTTCGGCAAGGATCCGACTTTCTCGCTTGCCACCTCGGTCGGCTTCGGTGGCAATACGCGCCAGAATTATTCCTGGTGGTTTTTCGGCGGCGGCGCCGAAGCGATGGCGCCGCTGTTCAAGGAGTATGGCTGCGTCGCGCTGGCGGCGGGCAGCACGGGCTGCCAGATGGGCGGCTGGTTCCGCAAGGAGATCAAGACAGTCGGCGATCTGAAGGGGCTGAAGTTTCGCATCGGCGGCATGGCCGGTCTGGTGCTGGCCAAGCTGGGGGTGGTGCCGCAGATGATCGCCGGCCCGGACATCTACCCGGCCCTGGAGAAAGGCACCATCGACGGCGCCGAGTGGGTCGGTCCATATGACGACGAGAAGCTCGGGTTCAACAAAGTCGCCCAGTACTACTACTACCCGGGGTGGTGGGAGGGCGGGCCTCTCACCACCATGCTCATCAACGAGAAGCAGTGGAACGGGTTGCCCAAGTCCTACCAGGCGGCGTTGCAGGCAGCATGCGGCGAAGCCTGCGTGTGGATGCCCGCGAAGTACGACGCGCAGAACCCCGCTGCGCTGCGCCGGCTGGTAGGTGGCGGCACCAAGCTGCGTCCGTTCCCCAAGCCCGTGATGGAAGCTTGCGAGAAGGCGGCCTACGAGTTGTATGACGAGCTGCAGGCGAAGAGTGAGCACTGGAAGCGGGTTTATCCGAGCTGGAAAAAATTCCGCGACGAGCAGTTCCTGTGGTTCCGCGTCGCCGAGTCGACCTACGACAACTACACGTTCTACTCGAAGATTGGTGCCGGGAAGTAAGTTCAACCACCCCGTCGGCGCGCGAGTTGTTTGGCTGAAATGACCGCTAGAAATACCAGAAGCCAAGCGAAAGAAAAATGTTCAGGTAGTCCCGTGCGGAATCAACCGTAGAGGTGAGACTCCAGTCGTTTTCGCCCCAGATGCTAGTGTGAAACAAGCGGACTTCAAACCCGGCGGTCAAATGCGTCCGGCTCGGTACGCCTTCGTAATTGGACGGCTCGTAATAAGTTCCCAATCGGAGCCGCAACCGGCCCGGCAATGTTTCGAGCTCCGAACCCAGCCGAATGCTGGTGGTGTAATGAGTTCCGACGGGTTGCATTTTCTGGGCCAACACCGATTCCACGCCCACCGCGTTCTCGCTGGGCGCGGTGAAGAGCAAATCACTGGCCACTAGCCATTTGTGATTTTTCCAGAACGGCGCCGACTCGACCGTATAGGACACGCCCACCCCAAAAGTCGCGGGTAAGATCGCCTGTTGCGGAATGATCAGCCCGTTTACGGTCACCGGGCTGCCACCTGTATTATCGAGCGACTGAATGGAACTGATGGATGAGGAATACACAGCGCCGAGCCGGAAGGGTCCGCGTTCCGGGTTCCACAGGCCGCCCACGTCCCAACCGACGCCGGAGAGGTTCCCGAGCGTCGTATCAAATGTCTTGGTGCGCAGCTTGGTCGTCGTGGCGCGCAACCCGACTCCCATCGTCAATTCACGATCGAAAAACTGCCGGCCCAATGCCAGGGAGGTGACACTCAAGACATATTCATTTTGCTTACCATCGGGGCCATTAAGTGCGAGGATTTCGGCGTTGTTCAATACGCCTATCCCCCACGCCCCATATTGCCCCATGAGTCCGAGGGAACGTATGTGATGGTCCTTGTAGTCCGGCGGTGATTGGCCGTTGTTGTCGAAGTCTTTACTTTTCAGGTCGGTCAGGCCGGCGGTCCAGTCCCAATCAAATTTTGTTGTTGAACGTTCCAGGCGAAACGCCACACCTGCGGGATTGGAATTAAGGGATGCGATGCCTTCGGCCACCCCGATGTACGCCCCACCCAACGCCACTTGCCGGGCCGAACCCAAGATGGGACCTTGCCGCAGATCCAGGTTGTAATTGTTGTCCACGATCGGCGGGCCAGTGATCTCGCTGCGCGCCTCCGCGCAAAAAAGAGACATCATCATCAGTAATAAATAGGATCTTGATTTCGCCGGGCGCCGGGTCGCCGCCTCCTTCAATCGCGTCGGCGAAGCGAAGGCCACGCGCCTGCCGCGGATTATTCTCAACGTCGAACCTACTTCCCCTGCTGCTTGAACAGCTTCTCGAGGTCGCCTCCCTCGTCGGCGCCTGAACGCTCTTTGCCGGGCGGGTGGGCGGGGCCGCCATCCTGCTTCGGCGTTCCGAAATCTGGCGGGGCCCCTTCGCGCTCCTGGTCTCGCCCGTAGTCCGAAGCCGGAATGTTGATCTCGATCTTGGACGGATCGATAGTGCTCTTGTGCAAGACTCCGGTGACGAGATGCGGGAACGTGATCACGATCCCGACCATGATCACCTGGATGACGACGAAGGGCACGGCACCCCAGTAGATCTGGCCGGTGGTGATCGGGGCGATCAGCTTGCCGGTGATCTTGTCCAGATAGGCCTTGGCCGGGGCGACGCTGCGCAGGTAGAACAAAGCGAATCCGAATGGCGGATGCAGAAACGACGTTTGCATGTTGACGCCGAGCAGCACACCGAACCAGATGAGGTCGATGCCGAGCTTGTCCGCCACCGGTGCCAGCAGGGGCACGATGATGAAGGCCAGCTCGAAGAAGTCGAGAAAGAAGGCGAGGACGAAGACCAGCGCGTTGACCACGATCAAAAAACCGATCGGTCCGCCGGGAAGGCCGGTGAGCAGGTGCTCGACCCACAGATCGCCGTTCACGCCGCGGAACGTCAGGCTGAACACGGTCGAGCCGACCAGGATGAAGATGACGAAGGAGGTCAGCTTGGCGGTCGAGTTCATCGCCTGCTTGAGCAGCGACCAGCTCAGGCGCCGATTGATCAGCGCCAGGATCAACGCACCGGTGGCACCCATGGCGCCGCCTTCGGTGGGTGTCGCGATGCCGAGGAAGATCGTTCCCAGAACCAGGAAGATCAGCGCGAGCGGCGGGATGAGCACGAACACCACCCGGCGCAGCAGCTTGAGGCCGCGCAGCGGCCGCGCTTCGGGCGGCAGAGCAGGGGCTGCCGCGGGGGAAAGCACGGTTCGGATCAGAACGTAGATCACATACAGGGCGGTCAACCCCAGGCCCGGAAGAATCGCGCCCTGATACATGTCGCCGACCGAGCGGCCGAGCTGGTCGGCCAGCACGATGAGCACCAGCGACGGCGGGATGATCTGCGCCAGCGTCCCTGACGCCGCGATCACGCCGGTCGCGAGGCGCCGGTCGTAGCCGTAGCGCAGCATGATCGGCAGCGAGATCAGCCCCATCGAGATGACCGACGCGGCCACGACGCCGGTGGTCGCAGCGAGCAAAGCGCCGACGAAGACCACTGCGTAGGCGAGGCCGCCGCGCACCGGTCCGAACAGCTGGCCGACGGTGTCGAGCAGATCCTCGGCCATGCCGCTGCGCTCGAGGATCAGCCCCATGAAGGTGAAGAACGGCACCGCCAGCAGCGTGTCGTTGCCCATGATCCCGTAAATCCGCTCGGGCAACGCCTGGAACAAGGCGGGATGCAGCAATCCGAGCTGGACGCCGAGGAAGCCGAAGGACAAGCCGACCGCGCCAAGCGCGAACGCCACCGGATAGCCGAGCAGCAGGAACACGACCAGCGCCGCGAACATCAGCGGCCCGATGTTGGCGATGACGAAGGCGATCATTTCGCCGCTCCCTCGTCCACGCGCAGCTGTTCGATGGCCGGATCCTCGTGCTTTTCCATCGGATCCGGGATGAGGCCTTCGAGGAAGGCGATGCGCTTGATCAGCTCGGAGACGCCTTGCAGGCTGAGCAGAAAGAAGCCGAACGGAACCAGCAGCCGCGCCGGCCAGCGGATCAGGCCGCCGGCGTTACTCGACATCTCGCTGCTGACCCAGGCGTTGACGAAGATCGGCCAGGACAGGCACATGATGAAGATCGCCATCGGCAACAGGAAGAAGATGGTGCCGAAGACGTCGATCCACGCCTGGGCCCGGCGGGAGAGGCGCGACGATATGATGTCGATGCGGATGTGATCGTTGTGCAGCAGCGTGTACCCGGCGCACAGCAGGAATACCGTCGCGAACAAATACCACTGCAGCTCGAGCCAGGCGTTCGAGCTCAAGTTGAGCAGGTAGCGGGCCGATGCGTTGCTCGCGCTGACCAGCACCATCACGAGCACGAGCCAGGTCACCGCCCGTCCAATCTTCTCATTGAGCGCGTCGATTGCACGCGAGATCTTCAACAGCATCTTCATCTTGGCAGGCTCTCGTCGATTCGAGCGGGCCGAGCCCGCCGGCTGCGTCGTTGATGGGAAAGGCCGCGCAGCGGGTGGATTCTCGCCGATCAGCCGGTTGGACGCAAAGTATGTTGGGCACGGGCCCGGTTTCTCGCGTCTCTCAGCGGGAGAGACGGGTTGCGGCCGAGGCGGCGCGGGTGCTGCCGGAAGGCCTGAAGTTCGGCCGTCGAAATGGTCAACGCGCTGGCGTCGTATTATGATGCGCTGCAGAGGGGACGCTTGGCGGGTGGCGTCTTGCGGCTGGTGTCGGCCGCTCGAGGCCTCACCACCGCCCCCGATGTTCTCCAATCACCCATCCAGCCATCACGCCCTTATGTTCGAAACGACCATCGCAGGCAGCCTGCCCAAACCGTCCTGGCTCGCCGAGCCGCACAAGCTGTGGCCACAGTGGAAGCTGGCCGGTGACGCGCTGGCTGAAGGCAAGCGCGACGCGACCCTGCTCTGGCTCAAGTCGCAGGAAGACGCCGGGATCGACACGGTCAGCGACGGCGAGCAGTCGCGCCAGCATTTCGTGCACGGCTTCCTCGAAGCGGTCGAGGGGATCGATTTCGAGCACAAGGTCAAGATGGGCATTCGCAACAACCGCTACGACGCCATGGTGCCGACGGTGGTTGCGCCGCTGCGCCTGCGCGGTCGTGTGCACGAGCCGGAGGCGCGCGTGGCGCGGGCGCACACGACGCGGAAGCTCAAGTTCACGCTGCCCGGGCCCATGACCATCGTCGACACCATCGCCGACACGCACTACGGAGACAAGGTGAAGATGGCGATGGCGTTCGCGGAGCTGCTCAACCAGGAGGCGCGCGCGCTCGAAGCGCAAGGCGTCGATGTGATCCAGTTCGACGAGCCCGCCTTCAATGTATACATGGACGACGTGAAGCGCTGGGGGATCGATGCGCTGCACCGCGCGATCGAGGGCCTGAAGTGCGAGACGGCGGTGCACATCTGCTACGGCTACGGCATCCAGGCGAACATCGACTGGAAGCGCTCGCTCGGCAGCGAGTGGCGCCAGTACGAAGAGATCTTTCCGGCGCTGGCGAAGAGCCGCCTCGACCAGGTCTCGGTCGAGTGCATCAACGCCCGCGTGCCGATGAGTCTGCTGAAGCTTCTGGCCGGCAAGGACGTGCTGCTGGGCGTGATCGACGTGGCGACCGACAAGGTCGAGACGGCGGAGGACGTGGCCCGCGTCATCGCCGAAGCGACGCAGTACGTGCCGAAGGAGCGCCTCCATCCCTGCACCAACTGCGGCATGGCGCCGATGGACCGTGATATCGCAGCGGCGAAGCTCACGGCGCTGGGCGCCGGCGCAGCGCTGGCGCGCAGCCGCTTGGGCTAGCTGCATTCCCGGCACACCAAGCCGGTGCACACGCGTGCACCGTTGAATGAATCCATAGGAGACAAGCCATGCGTTATCGCTTGCTGGGCCGGACCGGCCTGTACGTTTCGGAGATCTGCCTGGGGACGATGACCTACGGCGGCAAGGGGCGCTGGGAGGTGGTCGGACGGCTCGGCGTGCCCGAGGCGCAGTCCCAGATCAAGGCAGCCTTCGATGCCGGGATCAACTTCATCGACACCGCCAACGTCTACTCCGAGGGCGAATCCGAGAGCATCGTCGGCAAGGCGCTCGCCAACCTGGGTCTGCCGCGCGAGGATCTGGTCATCGCGACCAAGGTGCGCGTCCGCATGGGACCGGGACCCAACCGCGTGGGGCTCACGCGCGTGCATATCATGAACGAGGCGCACGCCAGCCTGCGCCGGCTTGCGCTCGACCACATCGATCTGTACCAGATCCATGGAGTGGACCAGGTCACCCCGCTGGAAGAAACGCTGCGCGCGCTGGAAGACCTGGCGCGCTCCGGCAAGGTCCGCCATATCGGCCTGTCCAACTATGCCGCGTGGCAGATCATGAAAGGCCTGGGCATCTCCGAGCGGCGCGGCTGGGATCGCTTCGAGAGCATCCAGGCCTACTACTCCATCGCAGGACGCGAGCTGGAGCGCGAGATCGTACCCGTGGCCCTGGATCAGGGGCTGGGGATTCTGGTCTGGAGCCCGCTGGCTGGAGGGCTGTTGAGCGGGAAGTTCAGCGAGGGCACCGCTGGACCCGAAGGCGCGCGCCGCTCCACGTTCGACTTCCCGCCGGTGGATCGGCAGCGGGCGTTTCGCTGCGTGGAGGCGATGCGTCCAATTGCACAGGCGCATGGCGTGTCGGTGGCGCGCGTAGCGCTTGCCTGGGTGTTGCACCGGCCCGCGGTGGCGAGCGTCATTGTGGGCGCGAAGACTCTCGAGCAGCTGGCCGACAACATGGCGGCGAGCGAGCTCCAATTGTCCGCGCCGGAGCTCACCACACTGGACGAAGTGAGCAAGTTGCCGCGCGAATATCCGGGCTGGATGTTCGAGCGGCAGCTGGCGGATCGGATTCCGAGCTAAGCTCATCGACCCCCCTTTCGCAAAGGGGGCAGGGGGGATTTTGCAGCGCTGGGACATAGCGCTGCTGCGTGACCCGACCCTTGCACTTCTCCGAGCTGCCGGCGCGGCCACGGATTCGGCCGGGCGCCAGTCGAAGGATCAGCGCGAACGGGGTTTTCAGCGGCCTTCTACAATGTAGACAGATAGTGCGCCAGCGATTTGATCTGATCGTCGGTCAGATCCTTGGTGTTGGGCGCCATCATCCCGTTATCGTTGGTGCGCACGCCGTCGCGAAAGTCCTTGAGCTGCTTGACGGTGTAGTTGTACTGCTGACGCGATACACGCGGCATCAGCCCCAGCCCCTTGAAGTTGGTCTGATGGCAGGCGGTGCACTTGCCTTCTACCGCGAGCTTCTTACCTTCCGCCACCCGATCCGGGTCGGGGCGAAAGCTGCTGGCTGAGGGAACCTGCGCGGAAAAGTAATCAGCCAGATCGCGGATGTCCTCGGGCGTCATGATCTGAATCATCGGCGACATGACCGGGCTGTTACGCCGCCCTTCTTTGAGATCCGTCATCTGCTTCACCAGGTACTCGGCGGTTTGGCCGGCAAGATTGGGATACGCTGCCGCAGCCGAGTTGCCGTCGTTACCGTGGCAGGTTGTGCAGGACGCCGACTTCTTCATGCCAGCCGTTATATCCGCAAGGGCAGAGCCGGGCAGAATCACTGCGACCAGCGCGAGCGCGAGCAACTTCATCGAGGTTCTTCTCCCCTAGTGATCGAGGTCGGGCCGCGGGCGGCCGACGACGTTTTCGTTTTGACCAACGCTGCGAGGGCGGATTGGTGCGGCGCGGGAAATCGCGCCAGCCGCTGGTGCCGGTCGGCTGTTGGCGACTGGCGGCCGCTCCCGGCTCTTCAGCGAGTGGGATTATAGCCGACCGAGGCTTCCGCCCCGGGCCGACAGCCCCACTGTTGCGCTAGACAACAGTTCAGTACCGCGCGTTCCCCGGCGTCCGCGGGAACGGAATCGCATCGCGCACGTTGGTGAGTCCCGTCACGTACGCCACCGTGCGCTCGAACCCCAGCCCGAATCCCGCGTGCGGCACCGTGCCGTACCGGCGCAGATCGCGATACCAGCCGTAGTGGTCCTTGTCGAGCCCGGCTTCGGTCATGCGGGCGTCGAGCACCGCGAGCCGCTCCTCGCGCTGGCTGCCGCCGATGATCTCGCCGATCCCGGGTGCCAGCACATCCATCGCCGCCACCGTCTTGTCGTCGTCGTTCAACCGCATGTAGAACGCCTTGATCTCCTTCGGGTAGTTCATCAGGATCACCGGCTTGCCCGCGTGCTTCTCCGAGACATAGCGCTCGTGCTCGGACTGCAGGTCCATGCCCCATTTGACCGGGAACTCGAACTTCTCTTTTGCCTTTTCCAGCACGCGAATCGCCTCGGTGTAATCCATCCGCACGAACTCCGAGTCGACGATGCCCTGCAGCTTGGCGATGACACCCTTCTCGATGCGCTCCTCGAAGAAAGCCATGTCGTCGGCGCGCTCGCTGAGCACGGTCCTGAAGATGTGCTTCAGCAGGGCCTCGGCCAAAGTGGCATCGTCGGACAGGTTCGCAAAGGCGATCTCGGGTTCGATCATCCAGAACTCCGCGAGATGCCGGCTGGTGTTGGAATTCTCCGCGCGGAAGGTGGGGCCGAACGTATAGACCTTGGACAAAGCCATGCAGTAGGTCTCGACGTTCAGTTGTCCCGACACGGTCAGAAAGGTCTCGCGTCCGAAGAAATCCTGCGTGAAGTCGATCTTGCCCTGCGGCGTGCGCGGCAGATTCGTCAGATCCAAAGTCGAGACGCGGAACAGCTCACCCGCTCCCTCCGCATCGGAGGCGGTGATGATCGGCGTATTCACCCAGAAGAAGCCATGCTCGTGAAAAAATCCGTGGATAGACTGCGCGATGGTGTGGCGCACGCGCGTCACTGCGCCGATGACGTTCGTGCGCGGCCGCAGATGAGCGACCTCGCGCAGGAATTCGAATGTATGCGGCTTCGGTTGAATCGGGTAGGAATCCGGGTCCTCGACCCAGCCGATCACCTTGATCGCGCTCGCTTGCATCTCGAACGGCTGCCCCTTGGCGGGCGAAGGCACGATGGTGCCGGTGGCTTCTACCGCGCAGCCGGCGGTGAGGTGCAGCACCTCGTCCGTGTAGTTGGGCAGGGTGTTGGGCGCCACCACCTGGACCGGATGGAAGCCGGACCCATCGGACACGTTCACGAAGGAAATGCCGGCCTTCGAATCGCGGCGCGTGCGCACCCAGCCCTTGATGGTGACCGGCGCATCCTTCGGCGCGCGGCCCGCGAGAATGTCGGCGCAGGTGAGAGAAGTCATTTGCAGCCTCGAACGAAAGCACCAGCGGTCGCTGGGCACCGTAGCAATTGTGCCCGGTTTCCACTCTAGCGGCTGGGTGTGGCGAGCCGAAACGACTGACAATTGAACACGGCGACGGCTTCCAGTAGGCTTGCCTGCTGACCTTGGCCCGTGCCCAGCCGAATCGGCTCTAGTCTCGCAAATCATAGACCCCGATGCGTTGTGGCCTCAGGCAAAGTCTGCTGGGGGACTAATGAACCTCCGCTTCTTGGAAGCCTTCGTCTGGGTAGCGCGGCTGGGTAGCTTCAAGGCTGCCGCGGACAAGCTGCATACGACCCAGGCTGCCATCTCGGCGCGCATCGCCACCCTCGAGGACCAGTTCGGCATGGCAATGCCTCAGCGACAGAGCCTGGCGGCGACGCCTCTAAGCCCGTGGCGCTGCGGCCGGCCGGCGTGATAGCGCATAGGCGCTGACTGTCAGCAGAGCACTGGCCAGGAGCAGGGCCCCGGAAAAGCTGCCGCTGCGGCCGACTATGTAGCTCACGCTGATCGGACCGACGATCTGCCCCAGCGCAAACGCCGAAGTCATCGCAGCCATGAGCTTCTTTGCATGGGGCCCTCCCGCCGCGCGCGCCTCCTGCATGGCGACCATCGTGATCACCATGAACGTGCCCCCTACGCACAATGCCGCGATCATGGTTGCGGCGATGCCTGGCCAGACGACCGGGAGCGCCACGCCGAAGGCCATGACGAGACAGCTCCAGATCCACAGACGCCGGTTGCCGACGCGCTCGAACAACACGGCGGCAAACAGCGTTGAGCCCAGCGCCGCCGCGCCGAAGATCGGCCACGACCAGCCGAAAATCAGCGGATCGCGGATCACCGCTCTCGCCATGATCGGTAAGAACGTGGCGGGAATGATGTAGCCGTAGCCCACGGCCCCGAAGCACAGCACCAGGCGGATCCATTCGGCATTCCATTCGGGCGTTGCCTCGCTCTGCCCAGCCACGCTTGCCGGTGGCGCCCGGGTTGCGGCTTCGAATGCCGGCCAGATTGCGATTGCGATGACGTATCGCGAGCGCACCAAAGAGCACCCATGCGTGAGCCGACGTAACTCTCGCTTGCATCAGCGCGATACAGATCGCGCCGGCAATAGCGATCCCTGCGCCCACACCGGCGAATACGAGACTGTTCAGGAGCGGCCGCCGCAGCGGCGCGAGTTGTTCCAGACACCAGGAAAATACGGAGATTGCGACCCACGCGTTTGCCACTCCCGCCAACGTACGCAGGATCAGCCAGACCGCGAAATTGTCCTGCAAGCCCATCGCCAGGGTCGCTACGCCGATTGTGATCAAGCCCCAGCGGATCGTGGCCGCAGGCTGTGCTCGCATGCCGACAGCGGCGAGTGCGCCCAGAAAGTAACCAACATAGTTCGCCGACGCCAGCCATCCTCCCGCGGCGACCGAGACTCCCCTGTCGTCCTGCATCATGGGCAGTATCGGGGTGAAGGCAAAGCGGCCGATTCCCATCGCTACCGCAACGGCAGCAAGCCCGGCGAGCGCCGTTACCGTGCCCGCCTGCGCGTGCGTCCGCCACACGCGAAAGCCGAACTTGATCTTCGAACATGGCTCGAGTCTAAGTTGACTCGGCCATCTGTTGAAATGAATAATTAAGATGCAGACGTTCTCGATTCGAGATATCTTGATTGGACCTATCTGGCGGAGACGGACATGGACCTGACTGCCCTGCAGATCTTCAAGACGGTGGCCGAGGAAGGCGGGATCACCAAGGCGGCGGCCAAGCTGCATCGCGTGCAGTCGAACGTGACCACGCGCGTCAAGCAGCTCGAGGAACAGCTCGGGACCGCGCTGTTCCTGCGGCAGAATCGTAAGCTCACGCTGTCTGCCGAAGGCAAGGTGCTGCTCGCCTACGCCGACCAGCTGCTGCGCCTGGCTTCCGAAGCGGAAACGGTGCTTCGCGACGGCACTCCCCGTGGCCTGCTCCGGCTCGGAACACTCGAGAGCACGGCCGCGACGCGGCTGCCACCGATCCTTTCGCGCTACCACCTCGCTCATCCCCAGGTGCGTATCGAGCTGGTGACGGGGACGACCGGTGCTCTGATTGCGAAAGTCCTCGACTATCAGATCGAGGCGGCGTTCGTGGCGGAGCCCTTCTCCGGGAAGAACCTCGAATCGCACCCCGCGTTCAACGAAGAGCTGGTCCTCATCGCGCCGAAGAGCTACGCGAAGATCACCAAGCCCAAGGATATCGGCCGCAAGACGATCATCGCGTTCGGCGCGGGATGCACTTACCGGCGCTGCCTGGAGAACTGGCTCGCCAAGGCCAAGGTCGTCCCGGATCAGGTCATGGAATTCAACTCCTACCACGCCATCGTCGCATGCGTGGCGTCGGGCGCCGGAGTCGCCATGGTACCGCGCTCCGTAATACATGCGGTTCCGATGGGCAACGAGGTCGCGGTCAATCCGTTACCTTCGGGGGTATCGAGGGCAAGGACGTCGCTGGTGTGGCGCGAGGGTCACCGGTCCATCGCGCTCGAGGCTATGCGAAAGGAGTTGGGGCGGCGGGGTTAGCAGGTTGCTTAAAAAAACCGTTCGCGCTGAGCGTAGTGGCGCGAGCCACGGAGTCGAAGCGCCCAAGCCATTGATCGACCCGCGGTCGGTGTTTCGACTCCGCTTCGCTACGCTCAACACGAACGGGTTTAGAGGTGTTTTTCGACAGCCTGCTAGGCCTTCCCCGCCGGCCAAGGACAGCGGGTGCAAGAAGGCTGTTACTCGGGCATGCCAACCAGCTCGAGAAAATGCACACGGCCCGCCGCATCCCCCGCCACAATCCTCTGCCCATCTGCACTGGCCGTGCAACAACGAATGCCAGCATCCGCTGACCAGCTCGAGATGAGCGCTCCACTCGTTAGTTCCCACACCTTGAGCGTGTGATCTCCCGACCCGGACACCGCGTGCTTGCCGTCGGGCGTGATCGCCACCGCGTTGACATGGTCGGCGTGCCCGTGCAGCGTCCGCAACAGCGTACCCCTCTCTAAGTCCCACACCTTGAGCGTATGGTCCCGCGACCCGGAGACCGCGGCCTTGCCGTCGGGCGTGATCGCCACTGCGGTGACCCAGTGCGCGTGTCCCTCGCAGCGTGCGCAGCAGCGTGCCGGTCTCCAGCTCCCACACCTTGAGCGTGCTCGTCCCGCGACCCGGACACCGCGCGCTTGCCGTCGGGCGTCATCGCCACTGCGTCGACTGAGCTTGTGTGCCCTTCCAGCGTGCGCAGCAGTGTGCCGGTCTCCAGCTCCCACACCTTGAGCGTGTGGTCCCCCGACCCGGACACCGCGCGCTTGCCGTCCGGCGTGATCGCCACCGCGTAGACTGACCCTGCGTGCCCTCTCAGCGTGCGCAGGCAGCGCGCCGGTCTCCGAGCTCCCACACCTTGAGCGTCGTGTCCGACGACGCAGACACCGCGCGCTTGCCGTCCGGCGTGATCGCCACTGCGTTGACCGAGCCTGCGTGCCCTTCCAGCGTGCGCAGCAGTGTGCCCGTCTCAGGCTCCCACACCTTGAGCGTGTTGTCCGACGACGCGGACACCACCCGCTTGCCATCCGGCGTGATGGCCACCGCGTTGACCGAGCCTGCGTGCCCCTGCAGCGTGCGCAGCGTGCGCCCCGTCTCCAGCTCCCACACCTTGAGCGTGTCGATCCCCCGACCCGGACACCGCGCGCTTGCCGTCGGGCGTGATCGCCACCGCGATGACCATGCGTGCGTGTCCCTCTAAGCGTGCGCAGCAGCGCGCCCGTGTCCAAGTCCCACACCTTGAGCGTGTGGTCCCACGAGCCGGATACCGCCCGCTTGCCGTCGGGCGTGATCGCCACCGCGTTGACCGAGTCTGCGTGCCCGTCCAGCGTGCGCAGCAGCGCACCTGTCGCCAGCTCCCACACCTTGAGCGTGTTGTCCCCTGAGCCGGACACCGCGCGCTCGCCGTCGGGCGTGATCGCCACGCGTTGACTGAGCTTGTGTGCCCTTCCAGCGTGCGCAGCAGTGCGCCTGTCTCCAGTTCCCACACCTTGAGCGTCCGGTCCCCCGACTCCGGACACTACGCGCTTGCCGTCCGGCGTGATGGCTACCGCGTAGACCTGAGCCCGCGTGTCCTTCCAACGTGCGCAGCAGTACGCCGGTCTCCAGCTCCCACACCTTGAGCGTGGTGTCCGACGACCCGGACACCGCGCGCTTGCCGTCGGGCGTGATCGCCACTGCATCGACTGAGCTTGTGTGCCCTTCCAGCGTGCGCAGCAGTGTGCCGGTCTCCAGCTCCCACACCTTGAGCGTAGTCGTCCGACGACGCGGACACCGCGCGCTTGCCGTCGGGCGTGACCGCCACCGCGCGGACCGAGCTTGTGTGACCCTCAAGGGTGCGCAGCAGCGCGCCGGTGTCCAGCTCCCACACCTTGAGAGTGTGGTCCACCGCCCCGGACACTGCTCGCTTGCCGTCGGGCGTGATCGCCACCGCGCTGACCGGTTTGCGTGCCCCTCCAGCGTGCGCAGCAGCGCCGGGTCGCTGATCAGGGAGGGTGTAAGTGGGCGCAGCCAGGCACCCGATTTCCGAGCTCGCGCCTGGTCGAGCAGGCGGTGATCTCCGGAGTCTCGGCGGTCAACCGCCCGAGAAGCTGAGACAGCGAGCTGCTGCGGCTCGCGTCCCAGGATGTGCGCCGCGGTGCGCAGAGCGTGGCGAAGCTGCGTGATTGTCTCGTCGCCCGGCATCGAACTCGAAATCGGCGAGCAGCGCGTTGATATCAGTGGCAACCAGCTTAGCCTGGAGCCAATCGAAGTCGAGCAAGAGGCCGCGTGCTTCCGCCTCGCGTCCCGCGCCCTTGAGATGATAGGCGAGACGGCGCCACAAGTACTGCTCGTTCTGTGGCAGCTCTGCCCAATTTGCCACGCCGAAGCTGTCCAGAAGCAGGCCATGCCAGCGGGCGACCTGTTCCCGATTGCCGCGTTCGAGCAACGAGCGGATGACATCGTGCAGGCGCAAGGTCCGGTTCGCGAGATCGAAGTCGAGCAAAAGCGAACGCCGGAACAGGCGATCGCATAGTTCTTCCGCATCGATCTCGTCCAGCCGGCCGCTGGCGCTCCACAGTCGATCCACGATGGCGAGCGGAATATCGGTGTCTTCGGGGAAGATGGCGAGTTCGGCGAAGCGCTGCCTTTGCTCCTCGGTCAGCTGCTCCAGGCTGAGACCGAGGCTCAGTCTCTACCGCTCGATTGCGATCGGCTTCGTCCTTGGCGTCGAACGCTGTGAGCCCCCTCTTGTCGAGCACCTTCTCGACATAATCCAGCGCGGCGGCGAGCGGTTGCCTGGCGGCGATGCGCTGGGTGAGCACGCCGTTGACCAGCTTCAACAGCAGCGGCCATTCGCCCAGCCGCGCGGCGAGCGCCTCGAAGCGACCGGACTCACCCTGCGGTAGTCCCGCTCTGAGCAGGCTCACCGCTTCGGCGCTTTTCATTGCGTCCACCTGAACCCGTTTGCTTTCCTGCGGCAGCGTGTCGCTGTTGCGCGTGGTGATGAGCCACCCGCACTTGCGGCCCACCGCGCAGGAACGGGTCGAGATGTGCTCGTTTCCAGACGTCGTCGATGACCAGCAGATAGGCATGGTTGGCGAGCAGTTCTGCGAGCCTAGCGCTGGCGGCGCCCAGGTCCTGGTAGCCGGGCCGCGCCCCGGTCAGTACTTCGATCAGATCGAGGATCTGCTTGATGAGATCCGGGGTCTCGCCCAGGGTGACCCACAGGATTCCATGGTGGAATCGCTGCTGTACCGCGTCGTCGTGACATAGTGCCTTCGCCAGCGTGGTCTTGCCGTAGCCTCCCGCACCCTTGAGCGCGGCAGTGATGGAAACTCGCTGTCCATCGGCTTCCGTCACCAGCAGGCTGCGCAGCGCTTCGAACTGTTCGGGTCGCGGGATGAAATCTGCCGGTGGCCGCGGGGCCATCATAGGCACGCGCGGCTGTTCGCAGCGCGATTCCAGGGTGCGGATGAAGGTCTGCCACTGTTCCGGTTGCCCGGTGTCGACGAAGTGGGCGGCTTGCATCCATCCGGGCAGAGACCCGATCCGCGTCTTGACGGCTTCGGCACCGATCACCGGGATCACGCATTTGCCCTCCTGCCGGGCGAGGCGCCATTCGTCTCGCACAACCTCAGAGCGCAGCGAATTCTCGGTGATTACGAGGACAAGATATTCGAGGTCGGGATGGCGGATCGCGGCCTCGATCTGTAGCCACCAGTCCTTACCGCCTTCCATCTCCGAGAGGTCTTGCCAGACGGCGAAGCTGTGCTCCTGGACGAGGCGGCGCCGCAACTCCTGGGCAAAGGCTCTCCCGTCGCTTCGGGCGTAGGAGATGAAGATGCGAGGATGCTCGCGGGTGGGCATGCGCGCGGCCGGCCGTCAGACGGGAGCAGCCATTACAACAGAATCGCTGACTCCAAGCCACGATTGAAGATGTAACCCCCGGCACCCAAGCTCACCGCATGCACATGGCACTAAGCCAACTTCTCTGCGCCGGACTCGCCCAGTTGCTCCGCGGTGTCCACAAACGAGAAGCTCAACGGCCGCCGGTCGAGGTGGGCGCGGATTTGCGCGATGGCCGTTCTTTCCCGAGCATCGCCGACAGGGTTTGTATACCGCAGGCGAGAAGCCCAGGTTCCAGGACTATTGGGTTGCGCATTGCAGAACAGCTCTTGAAGCTCGCCGGGCGGAGGTGAGAGCTTGACGATCAACGCCAACCGGACCTTCCCGCCGGGCTCGCTCGAGAGATCCATCGCCGCTACGTGACGTGTCAGACATTCGCTAAACAGGGGCCTGAAGGCATCGATCCACCCATTGCGCGCAGCGAGGATCCCGACATAGAGCAAGTCGTAAGCCTTTGCGCAACCTAGACCTCCCTCTTCCAGGATGTGAACGATCGCGTCTCCGAGATCGAACACGCGTGGCCGATCCGACATCAGCCACTTCGCGACGAGCGCCGTCTCCAGCGCCGAGACGGCATCCAGCACGCGCCGGAACGGGTTGGGGTCTACGTGCGAGCCGGGAAACGCTCCGGCCTGAAGATCGCGATATCGAGCCCAGGCGTCCGGCAGCCACTGCCCCACCAGCGGCCCGTCTATGGACGACCACCACTGCAAAGCCTCTCGCCATGCAGCGAGATCGCTCCGATACACATCGGTCATTACCTCTCGCGCACTCGAGTCCGCAGCTTCTGGCGGTGGACCTGGAATCGCCACCGCCTGGCCGCCGCTGAGGCGATCCATGTCCACGAACAACCCGTTCGCGAAAGAACGGCCACTGCCGAGGAAGAACTCCGTCGCACACCATCCGCGCATGGCATAGTCGTCGCCGGCCTGTCGCAAAGCCACGATCGTCGATGACGCAACCAGCGAATCCAGCTCACGAAGTGTGCGCTTGAAGCAAAGCGCTTCCTCGTCGCTGAACGGTTCCTGAGGCATGCAGATGTAGTCGATCCATACACCGATCCTGCTGGCAAGCCAGTCGCAAAAACCACGGTGGTCGCCGCCGCGGGCATATTCCGCTTGGACAGTCGCTTTTGCTTTCTCGCCGCCGACGCAGGCCACGTTCGCGGCGAAAGGGCCAAGGCCAAACATGCGCCGTACGATCTCCGCCGCTTGCAGATCGCCTTCAGAGTCTAGCGACGGAATCAGGCGCAGCCTCTGGTCGCGAGAACCCAGCATCGCCTCAACGCAGATGGAAATCCTTCGCAGCAGTGCGTGGGTGGCCACCAGCTGCCGGCGTGAGGGGATCGGGATGAGCGAGCGTCTCCCAGCGGTGGGAGACGAATAGGAGCACCAGGGGGGGCTCGCTGGTTGCATCCAGCCAACGAACCTTCCTCTCGAGGTCCTGATGTCGCTCCATCCACTCCAGTCGAAGCAGGTCCGCGCCGGAGATGATCGAGAATCTCGAGCTCAACGACGTCCAGTCGAAGGCCGCAGCCATGGCCGCTTAAGATACCCTATATGTCATCGCAGATGCCGAAGAGATGGGCAGCTTTCATCCATCCAAGGCCGCGACGCGATCTGCGCTTGACTGCCTCCGCGTCGATCACCGCACTACGCACTTTCTCTCCTGTCGAGCGGAGACGGCGTTCGCCTCTCATCGCCTATGCTTCCGCCACCGCAGCGCGGCACCGCCACCGGTGCCGACGAGCGCGGCCATCGCCCAGAACATCGCCCCGGCGCCGAGCACCGAGCCGAATGCGCCGAACACCACCGGCAGCACGACGTGGCTGCTGTTCATGATCGTCGTGCGCAGACCGAGCGCTTCGCCGACCCGGCCCTCCGGCGAGCGCGAGTGCAGCAGCGACATCACGTTGGGCTGCGCGGCGCCGAGTCCGAGCCCGAGCAGAAAGGCGACCGCCATCAGCGGTGCCAGCGATGAGAAGAAGGGGAACAGCGCGAAGGCGATGGTCGCGGTGAACAGCGTGTAGGTCAACACCTGCCATTCGGTGAACCGGCGCGACAGCCAGGGCATCGCGAGGCGAATGATGAAGGTCGCAACCGCGAAGCTGCCGAGCACGAAGCCGATCTCGCGATGCCGACAGACCGACGCGCGTGCCGTGCACCGGTACCACGAAGGTCTGCAGGTCCCAGGCCATCGAGACGAGCGCGCTGGCGATCAGCACGTGCCGCAGCTCGGTGTGCTTCAGCAGCTCGAAGGGGTGCAGAGGCTCCGGGCCGGTTGTCCTGCCGTCGCGTGTGGGCAGCAGCGCACGGTTGGCCCATAGCAGCGCCAGCGCGGCGAGCACCACACCCACCAGCACAGCGAAGGTGACGCGATGGCCGAAGGAGTCGATCAACAGCCCGCTCGCTACCGGACCGATGAAACCGGAGACCGACACGCCGAGCGCCAGCCACGAGAAGGCGGCCGCGCGATGGTTCGGGTCAGCGCGCTCGCCCACGACCTGTTGGACCGAGAGCATCGCCAGCGTGAAGCCGGTGCCGACCAGTGCGGCCGCGACCAGCAGCGGCGCGACGTCGGCGGTCGCATACGGGAAAGCCGCCGGCAGCAGCATGCCACCCAGCATCAACAGGACGCCGGTCAGAGTCGGGCGCCACGGTCCGACCGCGTCGAGCCAGCGGCCGGCGCGCACCGCGATCAGCATCGGAACCAGCGCGAACAGCGCCATCATCACGCCGACGGTGAAAGTCGACGCCTTGTTCGCCAGCGCATACAGCGAGCCGGTCATGCGCGCGGACACGAATGCCATGTGCACCAGGACCGCGATCGCAATGATGCGGACCAGCGTCATGTGACTAGGGCACGATGCGCCATATGCGTAGCGCGACCGGCGCGCGGGCGATCGCCATGCCGGCCGAGGGCAGCGCGGTGGGCAGTACGTCGAACAGCGGTCATTCGAGTCCCACCGCGATGAGTGGCGTCGAGTAGAGGACGGATCGAAGACTGAACCGTATCACGCCTTGCGGGAGGGCTCAAGGCGACGATGGAGCTGGCGTGATTTGATTACACTGGATCCCGATGAACGATAGGAGGAGATCGAGTAATGAAATCCTTTGCGAGTATGAGCACGCGGATCGCGGTCGCGGCACTGGTGTCTCTGCTCGGCGGCATGCCGGCGCTGGCGGGGACATTCGTCTACGTGTCGAATGCCGAGGATGGCGACATCGCGACCTATAGCATGCAGCCCGATGGCGAGCTGCAGCCAGGCGCACGCGTTCCCGCGGCTAAGCTGGTCATGCCGATGGCGGTGAGCCCGGACAAGCGCTTTTTGTACGCGGCGTCCCGGTCCAAGCCGTATTCGGTGCACGTCTACACGATCGACCCTGGCACGGGCGCGTTGCAGGCCCTGTCGGTCTCGCCCCTGGCGGAGAGCTTCCCGTTCATATCGCTCGACAAGTCCGGGCGCTTCTTGTTCGGCGCGTCGTATGGCGCCCATCTGGTGAGCGTCAACGCGATCGCCAGCGACGGACGCGTCGCAGCCGAGCCCTTGCAGGTGATCCCGGTCGGCCGCAACGCCCACTCTATTCGCATCGACGAGAGCAACAGATTCGTATACGTGCCCACGCTGGGCAGCGACCAGATCTTCCAGTTCGTGTTCGACGCCAAGTCCGGCCGGTTGACCTCCAACACGCCTGCGGTCGCTCTCATGAAGCCATCGACGGGCCCGCGCCATTTCGTCATCTCGCCCGACAACAGGTTCGTGTACGTGCTGAGCGAACTGCTTGCGAGCGTGACGACGTTCTCGCTGGACAACAACACCGGACTGTTGAGCCAACTGAGCTCGGCGCCCGGCCTGCCGCCCGATACCAAGCTCACACCGGGCGCCCCGCGTGCGCCAGTGGGTGCAGCGAACGCCGCACCGCAGCGCAACACCGACAATGACATCTGGGCCGCCGACATTCACATCACGCCGAACGGCAGGTTCCTGTACATCTCAGAGCGCGCCAGCAGCACCCTGGCGACGTTCGGCGTCGATGTCCAGACCGGCACGCTCTCATATCTGGGAAGCACACCGACCGAGAGGCAGCCGCGCGGATTTGCGATCGATCCCAACGGACGATTCCTCGTCGCGTCGGGAGAAAAGTCCGACACCATTTCGGTCTACGCGATCGATCAGTCCACCGGCGCTCTGCGGCTGTTGCGGAAGTATCCGGCGGGGAAGGGCGCCAACTGGGTCGAAATCGTCAGCTTCGATTGAGGGCGCAGGGATGCGCTCCTGTCGCGCGGCGCACCAGACCAACTGGATCGATGTAAGGCGACTGTAAGGCTATTCCAGAAGCGCATTTGCACTTCGATAATGCACGCAGTCAGGGTCGATGGGCCGAAGCATCACGACGATCACTGATCGGCTGCTTCGACTCTGCTGCGCGACGCTCAGCACGAACGGTGCTGTAGCCACAGAGTCGAAGTGCTGGGAACGCTTCGACTCCGTGGCGCACGCCACAATCCGTTCGTCCTGAGCGTAGGGCGCGGAGCGTCCGGAGTCGAAGGATCAGCGCGAACGGGATATTGGCTTCTCAGGCGAGGCGCTATGCGCTGGTCGCGAGCGCCGCGCGGGTTTCCGGGCCGTGCGCGGCCGGAACTGTCCCGAGCGACTGCACCGATCCCGGCCCCAGCCGGATCACGCGGTCGGCCGAGGCGATCGTCTCGGGGCGATGCGCGATGAGCACCCGCGTGATGCGAAGCTCGCGAATCGCGTCGTTGACGACGCGCTCGCGCGCCACGTCGAGATGGCTGGTCGCCTCGTCCAGCACCAGAATCCTGGGTTCTTTGTACAGGGCCCGAGCGAGCAGAACGCGCTGCTTCTGACCTCCGGAGAGCGCCGTGCCCATGTCTCCCACCAGCGTGCTGTAGGCCATGGGCATGGCTGCGATCTCCTGATGAATCGCGGCGATCTTTGCGCACCGCTCGATGCGTTCTTGATCCGGTTCGGGGTCGAAGAAGCAGATATTGTCGGAGATCGATCCCGCGAACAGCTGATCGTCCTGCATGACGCTGCCCACGATGTCGCGCAAGCGGTTGCACCCGATGGACGCGAGCGACACCCCGCCCACCAGCACTTCGCCGTCCGACGGCGGCAGCAGGCCGAAGAGGACTTTGACCAGCGTGGTCTTGCCGCATCCCGACGGACCGATGACGGCAACCGACTCGCCTTCGCCGATCCGCAGGCTGATATTGTCCAGCACGAAAGGATCGGATTCGGAGTAGCGGAATCTGATGTTGCGCAGCTCGATTCCGGTCCCTGCGAGCGTGGCCGGTCCGACGGCAGAGTCCTTGACCGGTTCGGCCGCCGCCAGGGCAATGTCGGCGACGCGCTCGGCATGCAGGTTCAGCATCTTGAACTCGACTGCCCGGTCGATCAGCGCCACGATGCGCGAGATGAACTGTTGCTTGAAAGACAGGAACGCGAACAGCATCCCGACCGACAGTCCGCCTCCGATCACGAGCAGCGCTCCGACCCAGATGACTGCCACGTTCTCCACGCAGAACAAGCCTCGGTTGAGGCTCTTGAACAGGATCCCCATCTGCTGGATCCGGATGCCTGCATTGAAGTTGTCGACCAGCCGGTTCTGATACAGGGTGCGTCGCTGCACCTGGCGGTTGAACAGCTTGACGCTCTGAATCCCGCGCACCGTCTCGAGAAAGGTGGAGTTCTGCTTGGCGGCATGCAGAATCTGTTCTTCCTGGGCGCTTCTGCAGCGGGCGGTAGAGGATGATGCGAAGCGCGGCATAGAGCAGCGCGGCGGCGCATACGAAGGCGGTCAGCTGCACGCTGTATACGAGCATCATCCCGAGAATCACGACGGTCATCACGCCATCCATGATGCCTTCGAGAAACGCCGTCGTGAGGGTGCGCTGGATCACGCTCACGGACTCGAAGCGCGAGGCCACGTCGCCCAGATGGCGCTTCTCGAAGAAGCTCATCGGCAGATGCAGCAGGTGATGAAACAGGTTGCTGAGCAGCTGGTAGTTGGCCGAAGTGCCAAGCACCGTTACCAGCCACGAGCGCCCCGCCGTGAGGCCGACCTGGATCAAGCCGAGCAGCAGAAATCCGATCCCCAACACCGTGAGAAGATCGTGATCCTCCGACACGATGGCGCTGTCGACGACCACCTGCGTATACAGCGGCGCCGCCAGCGAGAACACCTCGAGCGCAGCGGCGAGCAGCAAGACCTGGAGGAGCGCAGCTTTGATGCCCGCCACGCGCCCGAACAGTTGGCGCAGGCCTACTCGCTGACGCTCTTCCACACGCTGGAACGCAGCCGTCGGGGTCAGCTCGAGCGCCACGCCGGTAAAGTGCTTCGAGGCCTCGGCCCGGTTCAAGTTGCGCTCGCCCCGTGCCGGGTCGTGGATCGTCAGTGCGCGCGCGCTGGCGGCAGTCAGAACGACAAAGTGATTGAAGTCCCAGTGCAGAATCGCGGGGAGGCAGAGCTTGTCGAGATCGTCGAGCTCGACTTTGACCGGTCTCGACTTCAAGCCGAGCCGATCGGCCACCGACATGAGATAGGCCAGGGTCGCGCCCTTCAGAGACACGGAGTGCTTCCGCCGCAGTGTCGGCAGATCGATCCGATGGCCGTAGAACGAGGACACCATCGCCAGGCAGGCGAGCCCGCACTCCGCGGCCTCGGTTTGCAGGACCAGGGGAGCGCGCCTGCGCCCGGAGAAGTTCAACAGGTCGAGCATCGGCGGCCTCTCATACGCGGCGCGTCAGGCTGTACAGCGGATCGAACACCCACTCGATGAGCCGCCGGTGATCGAGCAGCACATCGGCGTCGAGCAGCATGCCGGCCTGCAGCGCGACCAGCTCGTGGTAGGCATTCACACTCTGGGCCTCCAGCGCGACGGTGACGCGGTAGGCGGGTTCCTGCAGCGTTACTGGCAATGTGGCGTCGCTGGGATTGATGAGCGTCTTCGAGATCTCCATGACGCGGCCGCGATAGATGCCGAAGCGCTGGTACGGAAACGCCTGGTAGCGCAGCGCAACCGTCTGCTTGACTGCAATGAAGCCGATCGAGCGGCTCGGCACAAGAAGCTGCGCCTGCAGCTCGGCGTCGGCGGGCAGGATCGAGAGCAGCGGCGTCGATGTCGTGGCGTTCTGGCCTTCCTCCGCCAGTACGGTCGTGACGATCCCGTCCGCCGGGGCGGCGATGACCAGTGCGCGGCGCGCCTCGTATTCGGTGAGCTGCTGCTCGAGAAGGGAGATTTCGCGTTCGATCCCCTGGCGCTGCGTCTCGGCCTTGAGTGCGCTCGAGCCGACCTCGAGCTTGAGCGCGCCCAGATCGCGCTGCAGACCGACCCTGTTGCGCTCGAAAGCTTGCAGGCGCGCTTGCTGCTCGAGGAGCTCTTCGCGTTTCTGCTGCACCACCGCCACAGACACGAAGTTCTGCGCCAGCAGCGCCTGATGCCGGTCCAGCGTGCTCTGAGCGCTTCTCAGGCGGGCTTGCTGAGTGGCGATCTGCGCTTTGACCTGCACCGCTTCCTGCTCCATGCTGGCGACACGCTGCTCCAGCGAACGGTGCTCGATCTCTGCGATGCCCTGCTGCTGCGCCAGGTCGGTCTTGAGACTGTCGCGCCGCTGGCGCAATTGCGCGATGGCGGCGGCTTGAACCTCAGGCGTGATCAGCGAACCATGGTCGGTCGTCAGCACGAACAGGGGATCGCCACGCGCAACGCGCTGTCCCTCCTTGACCTGTCTGGTGACCACCGTTGCCGCGCTCGGAGGGTAGACCTTGATCACGCCCTTCGTTGGCGCCAGATAGCCTACGACGTGGGCTTTGCGCGTGTACTCGCCCCAGAATGCGAACGCAATCACCGTGAGCGCGATGACCACCGCGCCGGCAGTAAGGGAAGAAGAGGAAAGCGGACGGATCAACGCCACCTCTCCGAGCGGCCTCTCGCGGGCAAACTCCACCGCCTCTCGACGGAACAGGGTTGGGCGCATCGCGTTACTCCGTGCGTCGGCAGTACGGACAGTGGGCCAGATGGAAAGACATGGAAGTCACGGCGAGGTGGAGCGTAGTTCACCCGGAAGGACGGGCGAATACGTCTTTAGTGCTACCCGCGAACTGCTCTCGAAGAGAAGACCGTCGAGGGCCGTGGACAGAGCCTGATCCGGTGCGGCGATGGATATAACTATTCGGCTATGCGGAACTGCGCCAACCGCGCGTAGGCTGGCCGCGTGTATGTCTCGAGATTGCTATCCCGATTGCCGCGGCGAACGTCGACTCGAGCAGCGTTAGTATCGTTCGTGTTGAGCGTCGCGCGGCAGAGTCGAAACATCCGCCAACGCGTCGACTCCGTGGCGCACGCCACTAACCCGTTCGTCCTACACGCGCAGCGCCCGGAGTCGAAGGATCAGCGCGCCGGCGGCTCGAAGTGATCCGGCTGCCGGTGCCAGCTCCCTCCCCTAGCCCGCAGTCCCTCGCCCCTAGCCCCTCGTCCTGCTGGCCCGTAGGCTCCCGATCGTGCTGAGCGTCGCGGCGCCAGCTGCAAAGTCGAAGCGCCCCCTACTCCCTCGCCGCCCAAGCATCCCGCGCCGCAGGATCGTGCGCATCTGCGGCACGTCGAACTCGCTCGCGACGTGTCCGAGCGCGCTGTAGAAGACCCGCCCCTCGCCGTGACGTCGCTTCCAGACCACCGGCATCACCACGCCGTCGATCCAGTACGCGTGCTCGCCGGAGAACGTCGTCGTCGCGAGCACCTCGTTCGACGGGTCCACGTGCATGTAGTACTGCTCGGAGCGATAGTCGAAATCGTCGAGGCCCTGCATGACCGGGTCGTCGCGGCGCACGATGTTGACGCGGTAGTCGATGATGTTGCCCGGGTGCGCGACCCACTGGCCGCCGCACATGAACTGATACTCGACCGCGTCGCGGAAGGCATCGCACATGCCGCCGTGGAAGCCGGCGAGCCCGGTGCCGCCGCGCACGGCCTCGGTCAGGTTGGCGACCTCCTCCTTCTCGATCGTCGACTGCGTGTAGATCGGCACGATCAGGCTCAGGTCGGCGAGCCCCGGATCGGCGAAGGCCGCAGTGTTGTCCTCGACGTGGACCTTGAAGCCTTCCTCCTCGAGCATGCCGGCGACGATGCCGGCGCAGCGCTCGGGCTCATGGCCGCTCCAGCCGCCCCAGACGATGAGTGCCTGGCGCATTTGGTTGTCTTCTTGTTCATGCACTTAAACCGAAAATCTCAGACGCAAAGAAGAAAGACAGGGCGCAAACTAGAAATCGAGGCGAGGATGAATAGTAACTTGAACGCGGCCGCAACGCAGGCGTGCCGAAATTTTCCTGGATCTAAATCTTCACCTCAACGCACCGGAGTCGATCTAGTCCAACTGCCCATACACCAAATCCGTCGGCAACATCGCCGGCCGCGGCGGCCGGCTCTCGATCGACACGTGTGCGCCGCGCTCGGACGACATCTGGAACGCCTCCATCACTTCGAGCACGTGGTAGGCGAGCTCTCCCGACGCGCGATGCGGCCGGCTGACGCGGATCGCATGCGCCAGATCGGCCACGCCGATGATGCGGTAGTTGCCGTCGGCGTAGAGATGCTCGCACGGCCGCTCCGACCAGCTCTTGTTGCGCCCGATCTCGATCGACGCCGCCGAATCGATTCGGGTCGGGCACCAGCAGCGTCGACTCGCTGCCGTACAGCTCGATCGGCGCATGCCGGTGCTGCGGCACGTCGAAGCTCATCGCGATCGTGACCACAGCGCCGGAAACGAAGCGCATCGTGCCGGCCACGTGAGTGGCGACCTCGACTGTCATCGTCTGCCCGGCGAGCGGCTCGCTGGTGATCGTGCGCTTGCTCGCGCGCGCGTGCGGTCATGCCCGCCACCTGCTCGACGGGTCCGAGCAGGTTGACGAGGTCCGTGATGTAGTACGGCCCCATGTCGAGCATCGGGCCGCCGCCGGGCGCATAGTAGAAAGCCGGATTCGGATGCCAGCTTTCGTGGCCGGGGCACATGAAGAACGCAGTGCCCGCCACAGGACGGCCGATCGCGCCTTCATCGACGAGCTTGCGGCAGGTCTGGTGCGCGCCGCCGAGAAACGTGTCCGGTGCGCAGCCGACGCGCAGGCCGCGTGCCGCTGCGCGCGATCCAGCAGCGTGCGCGCTTCCGCGGTCCGCACCCCGAGCGGCTTCTCCGAATGCACGTGCTTGCCGGCTTCGATGGCGCTGCAGCCCCACCTCGACGTGAGCGGCCGGGACCGTCAGGTTCACGACGATCTCGATCGACGGATCGGCGAGCAGCTGCTTCGACGCGTCATCGCCTTGACGCCGAACGCGTCCGGCGCGGGCCTGGGCGGCCTCGGGACGCAGGTCGGCGACGCCGCGGACATCGAGGATCGGGAACGTCGCCGCGGCCTTGAGATAGGCTTCGCTGATGTTGCCGCAGCCGATGATGCCGATCCCCACGCGTTGCATGCAGTGCTCCCGGAGTCGGACACCGCAATCGGCTCGCGCAGCGTCCTTGACACGCAGCGCAGCCGGAGAGGCACATTTTATCCATAACGCGGACAGCCGGCGCTCCGCAGCGACAATCCGACCGACGCCTCACATGATCCTGAAACGAATCGCCATGCACTGCTATTCGCTCTCGCGATCGGCAGCTGCGACTGCCGCCGCCGAGGTCACGGTGAAGATGCTGCACGTCGAGCAGAATCCCGCAGGTGAGCGGCTTCTGGAAGGAGATCGCCGGCAAGCTACATGGCGGGGCACCCGGGCGTGAAGGTCGACATCCAATACCTCGAGAACGAGGCCTACAAGAAGAAGCTGACCACGCTGCTGCAGTCGCCGGATCGTCCGAACATCATCTACAGCTGGGGCGGCGGCGTGCTGCGCGAGCAGGTCAAGGCCGGCGTGATCGAGGATCTGTCCTCGGCGATGACGCGCAGCTGGCGCGAACGGTTCAGCCCGGCGGCGATCCAGGCCTACACCCTGGACGGCAAGATCTACGGCGTGCCGATGCTCGTCTCCGCAGGTCGGGTTCTTCTACAACCAGGACCTGTTCGCGAAGGCGGGTGTCGATGCCGGCGCGATCAAGACCTGGGACGATCTGCTCGCGGCGGTGAAGAAACTGAAGGCGGCGGGCGTGACGCCGATCATCGTGGGCGGCGCCGACAAGTGGCCGATCCACTTCTACTGGACCCACCTCGCGATGCGAAACGGCGGCAAGAGCGCCTTCGACGCGGCGCTGCGCGGCGACGGCGAAGGCTTTGCCGCCGCCCCCTTCGTCAAGGCCGGCGAGCAGCTCAGGCAACTGGTCGACCTCGACCCGTTCCAGCCGGGCTTTCTCGGCGTCACCTTCCCGCAGTCGTCGGGTCAGTTCGGCGATGGCAAGGGCGCGATGGTGCTGCAGGGCAACTTCGTGCTGAACAGCATGCGCGCGAACGCGGCCGACAAGAAGGGCATACCGGACGAGAAGCTCGGCTGGTTCCCGTTTCCGACCACGGCGGGCGGCAAGGGCGATCCCTCCGACACGCTCGGCGGCCTCAACGGCTGGCTCGTGACCAAGGGCTCGCCGAAAGAGGCGGTCGAGTTCCTCAAGTTCTTCTCGAGCCCGAGTTTCAACGCGAGGCCGCTGCGCGCGGCTTCTACATTCCGGTCGTGCGCGGCACGCAGGACGCCATCGTCAATCCGTTCCTGCGCCGCATCGCCGAGAACCTCGCGCGCTCGAAGTACCACCAGATCTTCTACGATCAGATGCTCGGGCCGTCCGGTCGGCGCCGTCGTCAACGACGTCTCGGCCGACATCGCGGCCAAGGTCGATGACGCCGAAGGAGGCAGCGCAGGCGGTGCAGCAGGCCTGGCAGCTTGGCGAACTAGGCGAAGTACGCTCCCGCTCCGCCCTCCTTGCACGAAGGAAGGGTCTACGGGAGGGTCAGCGGGGCCAGGGTGGTGTGGCGGACATTGGCTAGGCTCATCAGCTCGCGCTATGCGGTCAGCGCCACATCGCGCTCGCGGAGCTCGATCATCGCGCGCCCATGAACGGCAAGCTCGCCGTCAGTCCTGCTCTTCCTCCCGCCAGCGCTGTTCCTGTTCACGCTCTTCGTCGCCCTGCCGATGGGCGAGGCCGCCTGGTACAGCTTCTACAACTGGAACGGCTACGGCACGCCGGAGACGTTCGTCGGCCTGAGGAACTACGAGCTGCTGTTCCAGGAGCGCGCCTTCCGCACGGCGTTGGTCAACAACCTTCTGATCATCGCCGTCTCGCTCGCGATCCAGCTTCCGCTCGCGCTCGCCATGGCGATCCTGCTTGCGGACCGCATCCGCGGTGCCGTGACGTTCCGAATGATCTTCTTCGTTCCCTACATCCTCGCCGAAGTCGCCGCCGGCCTGATCTGGCGCTTTGTCTACGATGGAGACTACGGTCTGCTGGCGAAGCTCGCGACGACGCTCGGGTTCGCCGCGCCGCACGTCCTCGCGGATCGCGATCTCGCCATGTACGCCATCCTGGTCGTCATCGTCTGGAAGTACTTCGGCTTCCACATGATGCTCTACATCGCCGGCCTGCAGCAGATCGACCCGAACCTGTACGAAGCGGCCCACATCGACGGCGCGACGAGCCGGCAGATGCTGTGGCGTGTGACGCTTCCGCTGCTCGGCCCGACGATCAGGCTGTCCGTGTTCTTCGCGGTGCTCGGATCGCTGCAGCTGTTCGATCTGATCATGCCGCTCACCAAAGGCGGCCCCTCGGACAGCACGCAGACCATGGTGACGTATCTCTACAGCTTCGGCGTGACGCGCATGCGCATCGGCTTCGGCAGTGCAGTCGGGGTCGTCCTGTTCGTCATCTGCGTCGCCTTCGCTTTCGGCTACAACCGCATCAAGACACGCCATGACTAAGGCTCCCAGCTACGACACCGCCGGTCACTATCGCGCCAGTGCTGCGCTATGCGATCCTGTTGCTGATCGCTGGTCTGGTGCTCGATCCCGCTCGTCGCCACAGTACTCGGTGGCTTCAAATCGCTGGGCGATCTGCGGGTGAACCCGTTCGGGCTGCCGGCGCAATGGGAATGGGAGAACTACTGGTCGATTCTCTCGGGGCCGCGCTACTGGCAGCTCCTCTTGAACTCCCTGGTGATCGCTGTCCTGACGGTGGTCCTGACGCTCGCGGCCGCCGCGATGGCCGGATTCGTGTTCGCGCACGTGCACTTCTTCGGTTCGACGTTTCTGCTGCAGTATCTGCTGCTCGGGCTCATGTTCCCGGCGGCCACGGCGATCCTGCCGCTGTTCATCAAGATCCGCGACCTCGGGCTGCTCGACACCTACTGGGGCGTGGTGCTGCCCCAGGTCGCCTTCGGGCTCGGCATGAGCATCCTGCTGTTTCGAAATTTCTTCCGGCAGCTCCCGGGCGAGCTGCTCGATGCCGCGCTGGTCGATGGCTGCGGCTACATCCGCTTCTTCCGCTACGTCACGCTGCCGCTGTCGCGCCCGATCCTGGCGACGGTGGGCGTGATCGTCTTCGTGCACAGCTGGAACAGCTACCTGCTGCCGCTGGTCGTTCTCAACCGCGACAGCATCTACCCCTGGCCGCTGGGCATAATGGCCTACCAGGGCGAATACTCGACCGACTGGCAACTGGTCCTCGCCTTCGTGACGCTCACCATCCTGCCCGCGATCGTGATGTTCATCGTGGCGCAGAAGTATCTGGTCGCGGGTCTCACAGCCGGCGCTGTGAAAGGCTGAGATCCGCCCACAAGGATCCCACCGAGGAGACTCTCATGTCGTACGATCAATACCGGTCGCTCAAGCTGAACCGCCCGGAGCCGGGCATCCTCGAGATCGTGATGGGAGAGGAGGGCCGGCTCAGCGTGGCCGATGCCCGCACCCACCGCGAGCTGACCGAGATCTGGCGCGACATCGACGCCGATCCGGACGTGTCGGTCGCCATCATCCGGGGCGTGGGCAAGGGCTTCTCGGGAGGCGGCAGTCTCGACCTGGTGGAGGCGGTAGCGAACGACTTCGACACCCGCGCCCGCGTCTGGCGCGAGGCGCGCGACCTCGTCTACAACCTCATCAACTGCTCCAAGATCGTGGTTTCGGCGATGCACGGCCCGGCCGTCGGGGCGGGCCTGGTTGCGGGGCTGCTGGCGGACATCTCGATTGCCGCTCGCACAGCGCGCATCATCGACGGGCATACGCGGCTCGGGGTGGCGGCGGGAGACCACGCCGCGATCGTGTGGCCGCTGCTGTGCGGCATGGCCAAGGCCAAGTACTACTTGCTGTTGTGCGACGAGGTCAGCGGCGAGGAAGCCGAGCGCATCGGCCTGGTGTCGCTATGCGTGGACGACGACAAGCTGCAGCGACAAGGCGCTGGAGATCGCCCGGCGGCTCGCGCGTGGCTCGCAGAGCGCGCTGCGCTGGACGAAGTACAGCCTGAACAACTGGCTGCGCATGGCGGGCCCGAGCTTCGACACGTCGCTGGCGCTGGAGATGCTGGGCTTCACGGGCCCCGATGTGCGCGAAGGGGTGGCGTCGCTGCGTGCAAAACGGCCGCCGAACTTCGGTCCGGGGTGTCCGTTCTAACATTCTGTCCGCTCCATTGCCTCGGGCGCCTGAGATCTGCATCGAAATCGTGCCGCCTTCGAACACGGACGACGAGATGCGGGAGAAGACCCGCGCCTACCTCGCGGCAGGCGCAAAGGAGGTCTGGCTGGTGTCCGAAGAGTGCTTCATTCGCTACTTCGATGCAAATGGCCAGAAGGTCTCGAGCGATTTTCCGGTGTCGATTCCCGCCTTGCCCGCAGCTCCCGGCTTCGCATCGTAGAGGGCGCCGTAGGCGAAATTCCTACTACAATCCCCACTCCGCAGCGGGCTGCAGCCCGCCGGCACAACCACTTCTAGGAGGAAGACATGCTGCTCGACGTGCGTACCTATACCTGCCGCCCGGGAACGATCAAAAAGCATCTCGCCCTCTACGAGCGCCTCGGCAAAGGGCCGCAGACCCGCCACCTGGGCGAGCCCTTCGCCTATCTCGTGACCGAGACCGGCAACGTCAACCAGTACATCCACATCTGGGCGTACGAGAACGCCGCGGATCGCGAGCGCCGGCGCGCGGCAATGCAGGCGGACCCGGAATGGATCACCTTCACGGAAGAAAGCGCGAAGCTCGGCGCGCTGGAGCATCAGGAGAACCGCCTCATGCGCCCGGTGGAGTTTTTTCCGATCAAGCGCTAGTAGCTAGGAGCCAGCCAGGGACGTCCAGACGTAGCTCGGGATGTCCCGGCAGCTTCTGCTCCGGCTAATACAACGAACAAGGTTTCGTGCCCGAGCGCAGCCTCGTGGGCAAGGCGTTCATGATCTGGTGGAACTTCGGTGCTGAAGGGTCCCCGGCGGTCGTTACACCGGAAATGACAGAGTAGCTCCCCTGAAGGATTCCTGGCTTCACTTGATGGTACCGTTCGCCCCGCGTTCCCGACCGTTCGGCGGTTTGTCTTAACTAAATCCCGGGGGAGCCGTTAGAGGCACATTCCCGGTCGTGAAGCCGCTCCGGTCAGCGTGGCAGATCAAAACCGCGCCCGAAGACGGGTGACCGAGGTGAGTCAACGGTGCAAGGAGCAGGAACATGAGCCAGTTCGTATTGCCAGGTGAGCAGCTGTTCGGATCGTTCCCGCCTCTGGCCCCGGTGGAACAGCGACCGTTGTTCGAGCCTGCGGCGTTGCCTCTCGAGACGCTGGAGCATGGCGCCTATTACGCCGGGAAGCTCGATGGCGCACCTGCGGTCGCGCGCTGGCATGCCAAGCGGCGGCGCTTCGTGTTCGGGGAATTTACCCTCGGGCGGCACTGCGTAAGATCGGTGGCGCATATTGGCGACAGCACGACAGGAGCGCGGTTTACTCCGCTATCGAAGACTGCGCCCAAGAGCACCTGCCGCGTCAGTGACTACGCCTTCGAAACGGCTGACTAATACCCGATCCTGCTGTAGCACGCCCTGATCCGGATATGGGGGCGGGCGTCTGTGCGTTGCCGCACAGACGGGGCAGGAAATTCAACTTAAGTTCCTCCCCGGGGCGCAGGGCTGGTGCTTCTTGCGTACAGCCCGACGCCTCGCGGCGTCGTGCCCGACCCTATTTCTAAGGATCTCCGTGACCAAATCGCTCGCTGCAAGACCAGTGTTCCACCTGTTCCTGATCAAACCCTCGCACTACGACGACGACGGCTACGTCATTCAGTGGGCGCGCTCGTCGATTCCAGCGAATACGCTGGCGGCGCTGTACGGGCTTGCCCGCGACTGCGCGCAGCGCCAGGTGCTGGGCGAGGACGTGGAGATCCGGATCACGGTCTGGGATGAGACCAACACTCGCATCAGGCCCGCAGCGCATCATCGAGCAGATCCGGCGCGGCCGGCGGACACGGGCTGGTCGGCCTGGTCGGCGTGCAGACCAACCAGTTTCCCCGAGCCGTCGATATCGCCCGGCCGCTGCGGGCGGCGGGCATTCCGGTCTGCATCGGCGGATTCCATGTCAGCGGCTGCATCTCGATGCTGCCGGACTTGCCGCCGGAGCTGCACGAGGCGATCGAGCTCGGCATCTCGCTGTTTGCCGGCGAGGTCGAGGGGCGCCTGGATGCCTGCTCAGCGCCGCCTACCATGACGCGCTCGAGCCGCTCTACAACTTCATGAACGATCTGCCGGGCCTCGAGGGTGCGGCGGTGCCGTTTCTTCCGCTCGACGTCGTGCGCCGCACTTCGGGGCTGCGCACGAGCTTCGATGCAGGACGCGGCTGTCCGTTCCTGTGCAGCTTCTGCACCATCATCAACGTGCAGGGCCGCAAATCGCGCAGCCGCAACGCCGACGATGTGGAGCGCATCGTGCGCGACAATCTGGCGCAGGGCGTCCACAACTTCTTCATCACGGACGACAACCTCGCGCGCAACGCAGAACTGGGAAGCGATCTTCGATCGCCTGATCGCGATGCGCGAGCAGGAAGGGCAGCGCATTCCACATCGTCGCGCAGGTCGACACCATGTCGCACAAGGTGCGCGGCTTCATCGAGAAGGCCGGCCGCGCGGGCGTCAATCGCGTGTTCATCGGTCTGGAGAACATCAACCCCGACTCGCTCAAGGGCGCGAAGAAAGGCCAGAATCAGATCACCGAATACCGCACCATGCTGCAGGCATGGCACGCCGTCGGTGCGCTCACCTACGCCGGCTACATTCTCGGGTTTCCGCGGCGATACGCCGGCCTCGATCGAGCGCGACATCGGCATCATCCAGCGCGAGCTGCCGATCGACCTGCTGGAGTTCTTCATCCTCACGCCTCTGCCGGGCTCCGCCGATCACAAGAAGCTCTATCTCGCGGAGGTGGAGATGGAGCACTGACATGAACAAGTACGACGTCGTGCACGTCACCACTCGTCATGCGACGATGTCGGACGAGGAGCTCCTGGAGATCTACCATCGGGCGTGGGATCTCTACTACTCGCCCGAGCACGTGGAAACAGTGCTGCGCCGTGCGAAATCGTGGGGCTACGATCCGCACAACATGATGATGAAGCTGCTGCATGTTCCACGCCGTGCCGCGGCTCGAGCGCGTCCATCCGCTGGAAGGCGGGCTGTTCCGGCGCAAGTTCCGTCGCGACCGGCGGCCCGGAATGCCTCTGGAGGGCCGCTGGGCATTCTACGGCCGCTACGCGTGGGACATCCTATCCAAGCACGTTCGCTTCGTGGGCATGTACCTCAGTATCGCGGCGCGCTCAAGCGTGTCGTACGAGACACGGCGCCCTACATGGAACGCCATGACCCCGGTGGAGCAGACGGAGTTCGAGACGTTGGAGATGTACAGTGCGACCCGGGGCGCGAAGCGCGTAGTCGAAAGCAGCGGCGACGTTTCGCCGCGCGCGCTGAGGCCGCTTCCGCCGCCCCGGCAGAACTGGGCTGACCCAGGGGCGCGCCACGGAGGCGGGGGCATCTCAATCGCGCTGCGTCTGGCGCTGTTGATGGGCCTCTTCAAGCTCGATGTCGAGCTTGACCATCTTGAGCATGGTTCTGGTCCGCAGCGGGCAGGTTACCCGCCGTCCGGCTTGCCCAACCTCAGTGCGGCTATGGCATGATCGCACAGCAGTCATATCCGGGGAGATGCACATGGCCAACGTCGGAACCAAGCTGATTTTCGAGAACGAACGCGTACGCGTCTGGGAGTTCACGCTGCAGCCCGGGGAGAGCATCGGACGCATGTCATCACGACCACGATTTCTTCTACTACCCGATCGAGGGCGGTACGCTCGAGATCATACCGTGCCACGGGGGTCACCCGGCTTACGTTGAATGCCGGCGGAGTCTTTCTTCGCAAAGGCGGCGACATCCATGCAGCGAAGAATGTCGACGATCATCGCTATCACGAGGTACTGGTCGAGCTGAAAGAGTGAGAGTCAACGGGCGGCCGGGTTGCCGCCTTCCAGAGCCGACTGGCCCAGTGCGGCGGTCAACGCGGATAGCGCCAGGAACAGCTCGGATCCGACATCCTTGCGTTGCGCAGCCTGGACAATCCGACCTACTACTCGCTCACTTCGGACCGGCAATTCTCCTGGGACGACACCAGCATCAGCAGCAATACCAACACGCACAACCCGATCGCGCAGAACCTGATCGTCGATTCACTCGCTTACTGGCGCGGCGCCTTGGGTGTGGACGGGTTCCGTTTCGATCCTGCCGCGGTGCTGGTCAACACTTGCCGGCGCGCTTGCTCTAACTCTACAAGATGGACGCCAACAACGCGTACAACCGCATCGTGCGCGAACAGTACCAGTACGCAGCCAGCGGCGGCAACGGCGTGGACTTTCGCCGAGCTTTGAATGGGCCTTTGGTGCAAACTTCTTCGAACCAAGCGGCCTCGAGAGCCGGCGGGAAGCCGCAGAACTCGTTGACAGTAACGCAAATGCGAGTTATTTTCATGTGCATGTAGGAGGGTTGGGGATCAGGACATACGCATAACAGTCGATAGCGGTCAGAAGCATCCCCTCCTTCGAGCGAGCCGTCGGCCCACCGGTTCGAGATCACGGGCCCATAGCCAGCCAGCCCTAGCTCCACGCCTGCAGCCATTTCCATCACAGCATGCGTGAGGAGATGACAGCATAAAAGCACGGCTGCGACCAAAGCCCTCACGATCGA
>CAVUHQ010000024.1:0-129183 GCA_963741215.1 uncultured beta proteobacterium | reverse complement strand
TCGGCGCCGGCCAGAATGTAGCGCAGCGAGCGAAAATCATACGGATGGGCGGTGCGAGCGTAGCCGTTGAGGAAGGTGTCGGTGCCCAAAAGAATGGTAGCGTTCAGCCGTACACCAGCTCCGGCACGAGCGGTAATGCAGCGGCGACGGATAGAGATAGATGCGCACACCGACACCAGCGGCAGGATCAAGCCAACTGTCAGGCCGAAGGAGTGGAACACCGGCAGCACGTTGAACACCTTGTCCTCGCGGCCGAAGTCGATCCGAGCTGCGCCTGCGCGGCGTTCGCCAGCATGTTGCGGTGTGACAGCACCACGCCCTTCGGCGTTCCCTCGGAGCCGGAGGTGAACAGGATCACCGCCGGTCGTCGGGCAGCGCCGCACCAGCGGCTTCTTGTAGTCGAGCAAGCCGCGCAGCTTGTCGCCGACGTGATGGTCGCCGGATGTCGTCGAGATAGACGATCTGATCTCGCGCTCAAGCGCTGCGACCAGCGCGTCGAGCTTGCCCTTCTCGATGAAGGCGCGCGACGTCAGATGGTCGTCGAGCCTGGCCGCCTTGCAGGCGGCGAGGATATTCGCCGCGCCGGCGGTGAAGTTGATCATGGCCGGGACGCGGCCGGTCGACATCAGCGCCGATCAGCGTCACCGCCGCGCCATTGGCGTTGGGTAGCATCAGGCCGACCGCCGCGCCCTGCGGCGCCATCGGCATCAGCTTGCGGCCCAGCACCGCGGCGCCGAGCAGCAATTTGCTTGTACGTGCAGCCTGCCCGCCACCGGATCCTCCACCGCGACGCGCTTCATGCCGTGCGGTGTGCCGCCTCGAGCAGCGCCTCGAACACCGTGCGATCGGTCGAAGGTGGTCGGAACACCAGGTTCGACATGATCTCGTAGAGCGCCGCGCCGGCCGCCTGGCGGCGCTTGCTGCCCTTCAGCGTCGGGATCGACCGTCAGCTTCACCGGCTCCAGCACCGTCACCTTGAACTTCGGGAACCACCTGCGGCGCACCTGCGCTGCGCGACAGCCGCTGAACGAGGTCTGCTCCGGGCCTTCGATGCCGCACCGGCACCACCATCGCGTCGGACTTGTCGGCGATCAGGCCGGCGCCGTCATAGACCTTCATCAGGCTGCCGGTGACGGTGATGCGGCCTTCCGGGAAGATGACCAGGGCTCGCCGTCCTTCACCGCGTTGATCAGCGTGCGGGTCGCCATCGGCTTGGTCGGATCGAGCGCCATGGCGCGGGTCGAAGCCGAGGAACGGCTTCACCCACCAGTGCTTGGCGATGCCGACGTCGATCGCGAACACCGGGTCCTTGGCCGAGCAGCGACATCGCCAGCGGCGGATCGAGGAAGCTGACGTGATTGAGCGCGATGATCGGGTTCGGCCCGGCGTTGGCAGATTCTCCAGCGCCCTTGACCTCGACCCGGTAGAAGGCGCGGAACACGATGGAGAGAAAATCGCGCGAACGGCTCGCCGGCATGGTGCGGCGCGATCACGATCGCGACCGCGAACGTGGCGACGCCGATGATGACGAACAGCATCGGCGTGGTGACGCCGAACGCCTGCAGCGCCGCGACCGACGAGCGTGCCGCCGACCATGAAGGCGGCGTTGAGCACGTTGACGGCGGCGATGACGCGGGCGCGGCGGTCGGCGCCGGCCCAGGCCTGCACCGCCGCGAAGGTCGGCACGATGAACAGGCCGCCGGCGATCGCGAGGCCGGCCAGATCGATCACGACGTGGATGCCGCGCGACGAGGTGAACACGTCGCGCGACGCCCGCGGGCGTCAGCGGCCGGCGGCGCGCCATAGGTGGTCCAGCCGAGATCGATGGCGAAGATCGCCGAGCAGCACCGCGCCGACCAGCGTCGGCAGGAGCACGATGCGGCCGGCCGGCGAGCCAGGCCGCGAGGCCCGAGCCGACCGCGATCGCGACCGAGAAGACCGCGAGATAGACGGTGACGACCTCCTCGGTGCCGCCGAGCACCGATTTTCACCAGCGGCGGCAGCAGCGACAGCACCACCGCGCCGACCAGCCAGAACCAGCTCGTCACCAGCGCGCCCCACCACAGCCGCTCGTCGGTGCGCAGATGCCGCAGCAGCGCGGACGGTCGAGGCGACGATGTTGCGCGATGATCACGAGATCGGGCGCGCCCTCGCCGGTGCGCGGGATGAACAGGCTCGCGATCCCAGCAGGCAGCGCGAACACCATCATCAGCCCGGCGAACGAGGCCGGATCGCCGCCGTCCTTGGCCGCGAGCCCGCCGACGATGGTGCCGAGCAGGATCGCCATGAAGGTGGCGCCTTCGACCAGCGCATTGCCGGCCGGCAATTCGGAGCGCGGCGAGATGGTCCGGCAGGATGCCGTACTTGATCGGGCCGAACAGCGAGCCGATCACGCCGAACAGAACAGCGCGACGAACAGGATCGGGACCGAGTGCAGCGACGAAGCCGACGACGGCGATCAGCGACGACGCCGATCTCGGCGAGCTTCAGCCGCTGCGCCACCACCGCCTTGTCGTAGCGGTCGGCGATCTCGCCGCCGAGGCCGGAGAGGAAGAAGATACGGCGCGATGAACACCGCGCGCGGCGAGCGTGATCAGCGCCTCCGCCGTCGCCGCCGCCGATCTTGAACAGGATCAGGAAGACCAGCGCGTTCTTGAGGAAATTGTCGCTGAATGCCGAGAAGAACTGGCACCAGAACAGCGGCGCGAAGCGCCGGGACATCAACAGGGGCTTGGTATCGGTCTGCGTCGAGGCCATGGGACCCAAGTTTATGCCAACCGATTGTGACGGCACCAGTCTCGCGCCGGCCGCGGCGGGGATATATCCTCGGTATTGCTATGGTTTCCGGCGGTTTTGGGCACCATTGGTGGCCAACCGCTCAAAGGGAGGACGATCATGCGCCTCAAGGCTTCGCTCTGCGCGCTGGCGATGCTGGCGCCGCTGTCGATGGCGGATGCCGCCGAGATCAAAGTGCTGAGCTCGAATGCGACCAAGACCCTGCTGGAGGAGATCGCCCCAATGTTCGAGCGCGCCAGCGGCCACAAAGTGACGCTGGGGTTCGGCACCTCGCAGCAGGTTGCCAAACGAATGGATGCGGGCGAGACCGCGGACCTGGTGGTCATCACGCCGGAAGCGATCGAGCAGCTCACCAGGCAAGGAAAAGTGGCGCCGGGCACGCAGATCGAGATCGCCCGTTCGCTTGTCGGTATCGCCGTAAAGCGCGGCGCGTCAAAGCCCGACATCGGCACGCCGGACGCACTGCGCAAGACGCTGCTCGCGGCGAAGTCGGTAACCTTCTCCGATCCGAAGACCGGCGCCACCAGTGGCGTGCACACCGCGAAAATGTTCGAGCGGCTCGGCATCGCCGACCAGATGACGCCGAAGTACGTGCTCGGCGACGGCAACTCAACCGGCCCGATCGTGGCACGCGGCGATGCCGAGATGGCGATCCAGCAGATCAGCGCGCTGAAGCCCTACTCCGGCGTCGACGTGGTCGGTCCGCTGCCCGACGATCTGCAGCTCGTCACCATTCTGTCGGCAGGCATCGGCGCAACCGGCAAGGAGCCCGGAACAGTGAAGGCCTTCATCGCATATATGTCGACGCCTGAAGCTATAGCAGTCATCAAGGCCAAGGGCCTGGAGCCGGGCCGGCGCTAGCTCGATTGTCATGGCAAAGAAGAGCGCACCCAAGAGGCGACCCGGCAAAAGCGGAAAGCGCCGCCGCGCGCCAAAAGCTGTGCGCGGCTCCACGGCTTCCGTCGCTGACCTGCAAGCGCAGGTCAAGACTCTCACCCGTCAATTGAGCGAGTCGCTGGAACAGCAGACCGCGACCTCGGAGGTGCTGAAAGTCATATCCAGTTCGCCCGGCGAGCTGGAGCCGGTGTTCAACGCCATGCTGGCCAACGCGGTGCGCCTCTGCGAGGCGAAGTTCGGCATTCTGTTTCTCGCCGATGGAGAAGCCTTCCATACCGGAGCAATGCACAACCCGCCGCCGGCATTGGTCGAGGCGCGGCGCCGAGAGCCGCTGTTCCGTCCTGCTCCCCATACCGCGCTCGGCCGCATGGCCCTGACCAAGCGAGCGACGCATATCGCCGACGTACTGGCGGAACAGGGCTATCGGGACGTGCCGCTTGGGTACTCCGTGCCGCAAATTGGCAATCTTGCCGACGCGCGGACGGTGGCTTTCGTACCGATGCTCAAGGACGACGAACTGGTCGGCGCCATCGTCATCTATCGCCAGGAGGTGCGCCCCTTCACCGACAAGCAGATCGAACTGGTGCAGAACTTCGCCGCGCAGGCCGTCATCGCCATCGAGAACACGCGGCTGCTCAACGAGCTGCGCCAGCGCACCGACGATCTGACCGAGTCGCTGGAGCAGCAGACCGCGACCAGCGAGGTGCTGAAGGTCATCAGCAGTTCGCCGGCGAGCTGGAGCCGGTGTTCGACGTCATGCTGGCGAACGCGACCCGGATTTGCGGAGCGAAGTTCGGCGTATTGTCGCTGCGGAAGGCGACGCGTTCCGGTTGCTCGCCACTCATGACGTGCCTGCGGCGCTGGCCGAGCAACGGCGGCGCGACCCGGTCATACGACCGACGCCAGGGCATAACCTGGGACGTCGTTCTGCGCACCAAAGACGTGGTGCACGTTCGCCGATCTTGGCCGATCCGGAGATCGGCGCCCATCGCTGGCGAAGTTCGGCGGCGCACAGAGCGCTGGTCGACGTGCCGATGCTCAAGGACGGCGAGTTGATCGGCGCAATCGCGATCTACCGCCAGGAGGTGCGGCCCGTTCACCGACAAGCAGATCGAGCTGGTGACAGAACTTCGCCGCGCAGGCGGTGATCGCCATCGAGAACACGCGGCTGCTCAACGAGCTGCGCCAGCGCACCGACGATCTCTCCGAGTCGCTGGAGCAGCAGACGGCGACCACGGAGGTGCTGAAGGTCATCTCCAGCTCGCCAGGCGAACTGGAGCCGGTGTTCCAGGCCATGCTGGAGAACGCGACGCGCATCTGCGACGCCAAGTTCGGCAACCTGTTCCTGTATCGACGGCGAAGACGTTTCGCGCCGTCGCGGTGCACGGCGCCCGCCGTATGTCGACTATCGTCGCGATCGCGGGCCGATCGTGCCGACGCCCGGCAGCCGGCCCTCGGCCGCGTCGTGCAGCACGAAGCAGGTGGTCCATATCGCCGACATCGAAGACCGAGCCTAGTCGAACGGCGATCCGGCGTCGCGGCGCGTCGAGCTGGCGGGCGCCCGGACCTTCCTGGCGGTGCCGATGCTCAAGGACGACGAGCTGGTCGGCGCCATCACCATCTATCGCCAGGAGGTCCGGCCCTTCACCGACAAGCAGATCGAGCTGGTGCAGAACTTCGCCGCCCAGGCCGTCATCGCCATCGAGAACACGCGGCTGCTCAACGAGCTGCGCGAAGTCGCTGCAGCAGCAGACCGCCACCGCCGACGTGCTCAAGGTGATCAGCCGCTCGACGTTCGATCTGCAGACCGGTGCTCGATACGCTGGTCGAGTCGGCAGCGCGGTCTGTGCGAAGCCGACATGGCGTCGATCATCCGCTCGAAGCGGCAAGCTCATTACCGTCAGGATGGCGAGCTTCGGCTACTCGCCCGAATTCGATCGCATTGATGCGAGCATCATCCGATGCCATCCGGCCGCGGCTCGGTCGGTCGGCCGCGCCGTGCTCGGAAGGCAGGATCGTTCACATCGCCGACGTGCTGGACGGACCCGGAATTCGACCTTCGCGAGGCCGCTGAAGATTGGCGGCGTTCGCACCATTCTCGGCGTGCCGCTGCTTCGCGAAGGAACGCCGATCGGCGTCATCGCATCTGCCGCGCAAGACGGTGCGGCCGTTCACCGACAAGCAGATCGAGCTGGTCAGACCTTCGCCGACCAGGCGGTGATCGCGATCGAGAACGTGCGGCTGTTCGACGAGGTGCAGGCGCGCACCGAGACTTGCGAATCGCTGCAGCAGCAGACCGCCACCGCCGATGTGCTGAAGGTCATCAGCCGCTCGACGTTCGATCTGCAGACCGTGCTCGAAACGCTCGTCGAATCGGCGGCGCGGCTGTGCGACGCGAGCAGGCGCTCATCATCCCGGCTCGACGGCGATCTGTTCGATCGGTCGCCGCCACTATGGCTTCTCGCCGGAATTCAACGATATGTCAAGGACAGATCCGATCGTCCGGGCCGCGGCATCGCTGGTCGGGCGCGCGCGCTTGAACGGCAGGACCGTTCACATCCCGGATGTGCGGCTGATCCTGAATACACGCTGAGCGGATGCGCAAGCGTCGGCGGCTATCCGTACGATGCTCGGCGTTCCGATGCTGCGCGAAGGACGTGCCGATTGGCGTCGATCGTCTTGACCGCGCACGGATCGTGCAGCCATTCACCGACAAGCAGATCGAGCTGGTCACCACCTTCGCCGACCAGGCGGTGATCGCGATCGAGAACGTGCGGCTGTTCGACGAAATCCAGGACAAGAGCCGCCAGCTCGCCGAGGCGAGCCAGCACAAGTCGCAGTTCCTCGCCAACATGAGCCACGAGCTGCGCACGCCGCTCAACGCCATCCTCGGCTACACCGAGTTGATCATCGACGGCATCTACGGCGAGACGCCGGAGAAGGCGCAGGCCGTGCTCAAGCGCGTCGAGAGCAACGGTCGCCACCTGCTCGGCCTGATCAACGACGTGCTCGACCTCTCCAAGATCGAGGCCGGCCAGCTCAAGCTCGCGCTCGCCGACTACTCGATCAAGGATGTCGTCTACAACGTCGTACAGCGCGGTCGAGCCGCTGGCGACGAAGAAGAAGCTCAATTTCAAGGTCGATGTGCCGCCCGACATGCCGGCCGGCCACGGTGACGAGCGCAAGCTTACTCAGGTGCTGCTCAACCTGGTCGGCAACGCGATCAAGTTCACCGATGCCGGCGAGGTGGCGATCAAGGTCGCGCCGGCCAACGGCACGTTCAGCGTTGCCGTTCAAGACACCGGCCCGGGCATTCCGCTGGCCGACCAGGACAAGCTCTTCGAGGAGTTTCAGCAGGCCGACAATTCGATCACCAAAGTCAAGGGCGGCACGGGGCTGGGGCTCGCCATCTCGCAAGCGGATCATCGAGACTGCACGGCGGCCGTATCTCGGTCAAGTCCAGCGCTGGGCAACGGCTCGACCTTCACATTCACGATTCCCATCACGGTCGACGAGCAAGCGAGGCCGTCATGAGCAAGCGCATCCTGGCTGGTCGAGGACCAGGAGGACAACATGCAGATCCTCCGCGATCTGCTCACCAGCGCCGGCTACGAGATCATCGAGGCTGAGAACGGCGAGGAGGCGCTGGCGGCCGTGGCCAAGCGGCGGCCGGACCTCATCCTGATGGACATTCAGCTTCCGATCATCGACGGCTACGAGGTGACGCGCCGGATCAAGGCCGATCCGGCGCTGCGATCGATCCCGATCATCGCGATCACGTCCTATGCGATGGGCGAGGACGAAAAGAGAGCGCGGGCTGCGGGCTGCGATGACTTCGTGCGCCAAGCCTTACAGCCCGCGCCAGCTGCTGGCGAAGATTCGCCAGTACTTGAGCTGAGAAAACGCTACTCCGGTTTCATGCCCGCGGCCTTGGCCACCTCCGGCCAGCGCTTCAGTTCGGCCTTGATCAGCGTGTCGAATTGCGCCGCCGAACCGCCGACCGCCTCGGCGGCCTGCGACACGTTGATGGCGTTGCGCACCGCGGGTGTCTCCAGCACCTGATTGAAGATCGAATTGATGCGCGCCACCAGCGCCGGGTCCATGCCGGCCGGACCTACGATGCCGTGCCACAGCTCGATCTGGAAACCGGGCAGCGTCTGCGCGGCGGGCGGCGTGTCCGGCAGTTGCGGAATCTGTTTCGCCGGGAAACCGGCCAGCCCCTTCACCTTGCCTTCCTTGATCTGACCGAGCGCGGTCGAAACGGTGATCGGCGCGACGTCCGCGTCACCGCGCACCACGGACGTCAGCATCTCGGCGCCCGAGCGGTACACCACGTTGACCATCTCGATCTTGGCCTGCGCATTGAGGTAGGCCATGAACAGATGCGTCCAGTTACCGATGCCGGCGGAGGCGTAGTTGAACTTGCCCGGCTGCTTTCTCGCGTCGGCGATCAGCTCGGCGAGATTCTTGTAGGGCAGCGTGGGCTTCATCACGACGGCGACCGGCAGGTTGGCGGCGTGGACGATCGGCGTGAAGGCGGTGTGCGGATCATATGGCAGCTTCTGCTGCAGCACGTGCGCCACCGCGTTGGCGCCGACCTCGGCGAGGAACAGCGTGTAGCCGTCGGGCTTCTCGCGAGCGACCGCGGACGCCGCAGTGGTGCCGCCGCCGCCCGGACGGTTCTCGACAATGAGCGGCTGTCCGTTGGCGAGCGGCTGGAAGCCGTTCGAGAGATTGCGCGCCAGCGTGTCGGCAGCGCCGCCGGCACCGACCGGCACCACGAGACGCACCGGGCGATCAGGCCAGGTCGATTGCGCGAACACGGGCGCGGCGGAGAATGCGACGGCAGCGACGACGGCAGCGCGGATGAACAGGCGCGTGAGATTGAGCAGCATGACTATCCCTCCTTGAACACTTCGTCGCGCTTGCCGCGGATGAACGGCAGCGCGACCACCAGCAGCAGCAGCGCGGCTGCGATCAAAAGGCCAAGACTGATCGGCCGGTTCAGAAAGATCATCGGGTCACCGCCGGAGATGCGCATGGCGCGGCGCAGAATTCTCCTCCATCAGCGGGCCGAGGATGAAGCCGAGCAACAGCGGCGCTGGCTCGCACTCCAGACGGATGAAGACATAGCCCAGCACGCCGAACAGCGCGGTGAGGATCACCTCGAATGAGTTGTTGTTCACGGTATACACGCCAATTGCGGAGAACAGCAGGATCGCGAGATAGAGCTGGCGGTACGGAACCTTCAGCAATTGCACCCATAATCCGATCATCGGCAGGTTGATGATAACCAACATCAGATTGCCGATCCACATCGACGCCACCATGCCCCAGAACAATCCTGGTCGCTCGGTCATCACCTGCGGGCCGGGCTGGATGCCGTGGATGGTGAGCGCTCCGATCATCAGCGCCATCACCGCGTTGCCGGGGATACCGAGCGTCAGCATCGGGATGAACGAGGCTTGCGCGCCGGCGTTGTTGGCGGATTCCGGCCCGGCGACGCCCTCGATCGCGCCCTTGCCGAACCGCGACGGATCGCGCGCCAGCTTCTTCTCCACCACGTAGCCGGCAAACGCGGAGAGCGTCGCGCCGCCGCCCGGCAGCACGCCGAGGATCGAGCCGACCAGCGTGCCGCGCACGGACGCCGGCCACGCCTGCTTGAATTCGTTTGCATGGGCAAGAACATCGTTCTGATCGGAGCCAACGGGGCCGGCCAGGTCGCCAAGGCGTGCAACCAGATCGTGGCAGCGGTGACGCTCGAGTCGGTCGCAGAGGCGCTCACCTTGGCGCGTAAGAACGGCGTGGATGCGGGCAAGGTGCGCGAAGCGCTGCTGGGTGGCTTCGCCTGGAGCAAGGTGCTCGAGATCCATGGCCGCCGCATCGTCGAGCGCGACTTCAAACCCGGCTTCAAGGCCAGGCTGCATCAGAAGGACCTGCGCATCGTCACCGAGACCGCGGCGAAACTCGGCATCGGCTTGCCGCAGGCCGCGCTCGTCGCCCAGCACCTCAATGCGCTGGTCGGCATGGGCTGTGGCGACGAAGATTCCTCCGCAGTGGCCAAGGTTGTCGAGACACTGAGCGGAGTGAAGATCTAACACGCTCGCAGAGGTACAGCCAACTTGAAGATAGGCTTTATCGGACTAGGTGCGATGGGGCGCCCGATGGCGCAGCACCTGTTGCGAGCCGGACACGAGCTCGCACGTCTGGGCCCGCCGCGCCGAGCAGAGCAAGCCCCTCACCGACGCGGGCGCTAAGGTGTGGCCGACGCCCGCCCAATTGGCCGCACAGTGCGAGGTCGTCTTCACCATGGTGACCAAAGGTGAGGATGTAGAGCAGGTGATCCTCGGTGCCGATGGCGTGATCCAGGGTGCGAAGCCGGGCGCGGTAGTGATTGACTGCAGCACCATTGCGCCGGCCACCACGCGCCGTATCGCCAAGGCTTTGCTGGAACGCGGCATCGAGATGTTGGACGCGCCGGTTTCCGGTGGTGAGAAAGGTGCGATCGAAGGCACCCTGTCGATCATGGTCGGCGGGAAGGCCGGGGTGTTCGAGCGCATGCAGCCGATTCTGGGTTGCGTGGGCAAGACACTCGTGTACATCGGCGAGAGCGGTGCCGGCGAGGTGGCAAAGGCCGCCAATCAGCTCGCGTTGATCGTCACCATCCAGGGCATCGCCGAGGCCGTGGTGTTCGCGCGCGCCAACGGGGTGGATTTCAAACCGGTGTGGGAAGCGCTCACCAAAGGGTTCGCCGGCAGCCGTATGCTGGAGATCATCGGCCAGCGCATGCTCGACCAGGAGTTCGTCATGGGAATCGATGCCAGCCTGCACCTCAAGGATTCGCTGATCGTCCTGCAGTGCGCGCACGAGTCACGCACCGCGATACCCGGAGCGGCGCTAGCCGCGCAAGCCTTCAACGCCTTGTTCGCCCGTCCCGGCGTGAAATGGGATTCAGCCGCGATTCTCAAGGTGATGGAAGAGATGAACGGCGCGGCGCCTTGAGTTCTCGCCTCGCCGTTACCACCCAGGGAGGCCCCGGGGGCGACCGCTGTCCCGAGACTGGGCCGCTGAGGTAGAATCCGCGCTCTGCCAGTTGTCCGACTGACCCCGGCCGGGGTCCCAATCGTGTCCTCCGTTCCCGCCGTACGCTCACCGATCGACAGCCTCAACGCGCTTCAGGCCCGCATTCCAGGTTGCCTGATCCGCCATCGCCACCGGTTGCGCGCCGGATTGCAGCGCGCTCTGGAGGCTGCACGTCACGGGCGGCTGAGTGCGCAGGAGCTGACGGCGCTGGGCGACGAGGTGGCGCGCTCGGAAGCGGAATTGCAAGCGCGCCTGGCGGCGCTGCCGACTGTAACTTATCCCGAAGAGCTGCCGGTTTCGGCGCGCCGGGACGAAATCGCCGCGGCGATCGCGCGCAACCAGGTGGTGATCCTGTGCGGCGAGACCGGGTCGGGCAAGACCACACAGCTGCCCAAGATCTGCCTGGAGTTGAAGCGTGGGGCCGCAGGCATGATCGCGCATACGCAGCCGCGGCGGATCGCCGCGCGCACCGTAGCTGCGCGCATCGCCCAGGAGCTGGGCCGGCCGCTGGGCGAGCAGGTCGGCTTCCGGGTCCGCTTCAGCGACCGGGTCAGCGAGCAGAACTGCTTGCGCGTGATGACGGACGGCATCCTGCTGGCCGAGACGCAGACCGACCGTTTCCTGAATGCCTACGACACCATCATCATCGACGAGGCGCACGAGCGCAGCCTCAACATCGATTTTCTGCTGGGCTACGTGAAGCGCCTGCTGCCCAGGCGGCCCGGAGCTGAAGCTCGTCATCACCTCGGCGACCATCGACGCGCGAGCGGTTTTCGCGCCACTTCGACGACGCGCCGGTGATCGAGGTTTCCGGCCGGTTGTATCCGGTGGAGCAGCGCTACCGTCCGATCGAGGAGGACGAGGAGACCGGCGAGGCGCCCGATCTGGCCGAGGCGATCGTCGATGCGGTGGACGATCTCTCGCGCCTGTCCGCCGATGGTGACATTCTGGTATTCCTGCCGGGCGAGCGCGAGATCCGCGAGACGGCAGAGGAGTCTGCGCAAACACCATCCGGCGCATACCGAGATCCTGCCGCTGTTCGCGCGGCTCTCCGCGCAGGAGCAGGAGCAGGTGTTCCAGCGCGGCGGCGGACGCCGCATCGTGCTCGCCACCAACGTGGCCGAGACCTCGCTCACGGTGCCGGGAATCAAGTACGTCATCGACTCCGGCCTGGCGCGCGTCAACCGCTACAGCTATCGCAACAAGGTCGAGATGCTGCAGGTGGAGCCCATCTCCCGCGCCTCGGCGGATCAGCGCGCCGGCCGTTGCGGTCGCGTGAACAGCGGGGTGTGCGTGCGCCTGTACAGCGAGGAGGACTATCGCGCACGGCGCGGAGTTTGCCGACCCCGAGATTCTGCGCTCCTCCCTTGCGTCGGTCATCCTGCGCATGAAAGCGCTCAAGCTGGGCGAAGTGGAGGACTTCCCGTTCGTCGATGCGCCGTCCGCGCGCGCGATCGCGGACGGCTACCAGCTGCTGGCGGAGCTGAACGCAGTGGACGAGCAACGCCGGCTCACGCCGATCGGCAGCCAGCTCGCCAAGCTGCCGGTCGACCCGCGCATGGCCCGCATGATCGTCGCCGCGCGCGACGAGGGCTGCCTGGCCGAGATCCTGATCATCGCCAGCGGCCTGGCCATTCCCGATCCGCGCGATCGCCCGCTGGACAAGCAGGAGCTGGCCGACACTGCCCACGCCCAGTTTCAGGACGAGCGTTCGGAATTTCTCGGCCTGCTCAAGCTGTGGGCCTTCTTCGACGACGCGCTCAAGCACAAGAAGTCCAACCGCAAACTGGCGCAGGCGTGTCGCGACCATTTTCTGTCGCACGTGCGGCTGCGCGAGTGGCGCGATCTGCACGGACAACTGCACGCGCTGGTGTCGGAGATGGGCTGGCATCCGAACGAGAAGCCGGCCAACCAGCGACGCCGATCCACCGCGCGTTGCTGGCCGGGCTGCTCGGCAACATCGGCTGCAAGTCCGATGAGCCCGGCGTCTATCTCGGTGCGCGTGGCATCAAGTTCACTATCTTCCCGGGCTCGCCTCTGCGCAAGAAGGGCGCGCCCTGGTTGATGGCTGCAGAGCTGACCGAGACCACCAAGCTGTACGCCCGCGACGTGGCGATCGATCGATCCCGCGTGGCTCGAGAAAATCGGCGCGCACCTGGCGAAGAAGACCTATCACGACCCGCATTGGGAGAAAACGCCGGCGCAGGCCATGGCCTTCGAGCGCGTTACGGTCTACGGCCTCACGGTGGTGTCGCAAGCGGCGTGTGGCCTTCGGGCCGATCGATCCCAGAGCGGCGCGCGAGATCTTCATTCGCGAGGCCCTGGTGCACGGGCAGCTCGACACGGAAGCCGAGTTCCTGCGGCGCAACCAGAACCTGCGCCAGGACGTGGAGGAGCTGGAGCACAAGTCCCGCCGCCACGACGTGCTGGTGGACGAGTCGCACATCTTCGCTTTCTACGATGAGCGCGTGCCGCAGCGATGTCTGGAGCGGCCAGCAGTTCGAGCGCTGGCGGCGTGAGGCCGAGCGGCAGGATCCACGCATGCTGTTCCTGACGCGCGAGTACCTGATGCGTCATGCAGCGGAGGAGATCACCGAGGAGCGCTTTCCCGAGACGCTCGAGCTGAACGGCGTGCTCTACGGGCTCTCCTATCGCTTCGAGCCCGGCCATGCGCTGGATGGCGTGACGATGACGGTGCCGCTGCATCTGCTCAACCAGGTCGACGAGCGGCGCTGCGAATGGCTGGTACCCGGCCTGCTGCGGGAGAAGGTCACGCACCTGATCCGCGAGTTGCCCAAGAATCTGCGCAAGCACTTCGTCCCGGTGCCGCAAGTCGTCACCCCGGCGCTGGAGCATCTGGAGCCGGGATCGTCGCCGCTCACGGTCGCGCTGTCGCAGGCGTTGCTCCGCGTCACCGGCGTCGACGTGCCGCAGGACGCCTGGAACCTGGCGGAGCTGCCGCCCTTTCTGCACATGAACTTCAAGGTGGTGGACGAGCACGGCAACGAGCTCGCGATGGGGCGCGATATCGTCGAGCTGCGCGCGCAGCTCGGGGTCAAGGCGCGGCGCCAGTTCAGCGAGAGCGCGGCCAATCAGTTCGAGCGCAAAGGGCCTGACCGGCTTCGATCTCGACGAGCTGCCCGAACAGGTCGAGTTCACGCGCGGCGGGCAGAAGCTGATCGGCTATCCGGCGCTGGTGGACGAAGGCAAGTCGGTGCGCCTCACGCTGCTGGACACCGAGCACGATGCCGAAGTCTGCCACCCACCGTGGCTTGCGGCGCCTGTTCCAGCTGGCCGCGCCGGACGCAGGTGAAGTTCGTCGGCGCGCAATCTGCCGGGGTTCCAGGACATGGCGCTGCGCTATGCGCTTGCTGCTGGAGCTCGAAGGCGGCAAGACCGACAAGAGCGCCGTATCGGACCGCCTGCGCGACGAGCTGCTCGACGCCATCTGCGACCGCGCCTTCTTCGTCGAGCAAGAGCGCGTGCGCACCCGCGCCGCTTTCAACGAGCGCGTGAGCAAGGCCAAGACGCGGCTGTCGCGACGTGGCGCAGGAGGTGTGCCGCGTGGTGGGCGAAGTCGTGACCGAGTACCAGGCGCTGCGGCCGCGGCTGAATCAACAGGGCGTACCGGTCTGGCAGCGCGCCATGACCGACATCCGCAACCAGCTGAAGGAACTGCTCAGGCCCGGCTTCATCGTCTCGGTGCCGCTGACGCGGCTGAAACACTATCCCGCGCTTACCTCAAGGCGATCCAGTTTCGGCTCGACAAGTTCCCGATCAATCCGGCCAAGGATGCCGACTGGCAGCAGCAGATGCAGAGCTGGTGGCAGGCGTATCAGGCGCGCATCGGCCGCCGACAAGCAGCGCGGGGTGCACGATCGCGCAGGCTGGAGGAGTTTCGCTGGATGCTGGAGGAGCTGCGCGTATCGCTGTGGGCGCAGCAGCTGAAGACGCCGTACCCGGTCTCCCTCAAGCGGCTGGCCAAGGTCTGGGCGCGAGATCGGCTGAGAGCTCTCGGTCGACGAGTGCACCGAAGCTGCCATTTTGGCAGGTTTGCATCCGGTCGGCGCAGGCGTTCCCCAGGATATTCCCATTCGCGTCAAGCTGGCTACACTGAATTCGCCGTATGGGTGGCGCGCCAAGCGTGCAAGCGGCAAGGAGGGGGAAGACATGAAGACCGTCAACGAAATCCTGCTGGCCAAACGGCCAGCAGCTGCTGTCGATTTCTCGCCGACGCGTCGGTGCTCGATGCGCTGAAGCTGATGGCCGACTACGAGAGGTCGGCGCGCTGGTGGTGCTCGACGGCGAGCGGCTGGCCGGGATCTTCTCCGAGCGTGACTATGCGCGCAAGGTCATCCTGCACGGCAAGGCCTCGAAGGACACCCCGGTGAGCGAGATCATGACCCACAAGGTGGTGTGCGTGCGTCCCGACCAGAGCGTCGAAGACTGCATGGCGCTGATGACCGACAAGCGCATCCGGCATCTGCCGGTGCTGCAGGACGAGAAGGTGATCGGCGTGATCTCGATCGGCGACGTGGTCAAGGAGGTCATCTCCGAGCAGCGCTTCGTGATCGAGCAGCTGGAGCATTACATTCACAGTTAGGGCACCGGCGGAGCCGATGCCCTAACTCCGCGATTTGATGCATCATGAATAGCCATGATGCATAAATCGCGGTCGCGTGGTGCGACCCGGGATTGCCGACAGTGACGCCCGCGAATTTGCAGCACTGATTTATGTTGGCAAGCGGGATTGACCGTGAGGCTGCGCTGCGCTCGCGGGTATCATCCGCAGTTCGAGACGCCACAACAGGGAAATCTGTCGACTCGAGCTGCTGCGGTTACTCGTCGCTTCGCTCCTCATCTCGCTCGGTCTGTTGACCGCCGCCTGCACCAGTCAGGAGCGGCTGACCTCGAAAGCCACGCCCTGCGACGCGAGAAGTGAAGATCGTAGGCAGCGATTTCGCGCGCCACGGCGTCACGACGGCGTGGTGCGCCGAGTGCAAAGGCAAGCTGTACGTGTGCGCACTAACGTCGATCGCACCAAGGTGGAATGCCACCCCACGCTGCGGAAACCCGCTAGGCCTGCTTCGACGGTCCGTGCCTGCCCGTAAAGGGCCTTCATGCAAACCCGGGCGAGCATGCCGGCATGGATCGCGCTGCTGGCAATCGGTCTACCGGCATGCCAAGGCGTAACCAGACGTCAAGGATCGCGAAGCCGCTGTTCATCGGCAGCCCCGTAGATTTCCGACCTGCGGTCGGAGACGGCTAGCGCGGGCGCGCTTGGGCGCACCCTCACCTGCGTTCAAGAGACTCACGTTTCGATCCGCGTCAGCGCCACCGGAAAAACCATCGGCGAATCGACCGAGACGCTGAAAGCCGCATCCAGCGGCTACGGACAGTACCTCGAGGACGTGACGTACACCTGTGCGCGGGGGAACGTGCACGGTCTTGAACCGGACCGAAGCGGTTGGGGTAGGCGGGTTCCTCACCCTGCTGCAGGCGGCCAGATCTGGTCTCCCGACTGCGACGGATGGGGGGCGGGGTTACCCGGCGCGAGGTGACCAGCATCCAAATCAAGTCAGGACAACTGTTCCCGCTCAAGGTCGGGAACAAGCTGGCACTGCAGTACACCGTGCTCGGCAGCGACAGCGAGCAGGACACCGGCGTCGCTCAATACGAGGAGACGGCGGAAGAGAGCTACGAGGTGATCGAAAGAATTCCCGAGTTCCGGCTCGACAATGGCCGCAGCGTGGGGGAGGCATTTCGTGATCCGGGTTGCAGCGACTAGCACCGGCTCGCAAAGAAGCGGTCCTACGAGTTCATCTTCTCGACTCGTCTTGGATGGCGGGTGGGTTACTCTACCGACGTCCGGTACATTCTGGTGGACTAGTATGCCCTAGCTTGCGCGTCTCCCGACGGGGAGAACGCATCACCCCTTCGCTGGAACGAGGATGCCAATGAGGAACAGAGATTGATCCACACCGGGAGTTGCCATTGCGGCGCCGTTGTCGTCGAAGTCGAGGGGCCTGAGGACATCGACGCCTACGAATGCAACTGCTCCATGTGCGAGCGGACGGGTTTCCTGCACCTGATTGTGCCGGCCAGCCGATTTTGGCTCGTGCGAGGGCAGGAGTCGCTCACCACTTATACCTTCAACACCGGCGTCGCAAAGCACATGTTCTGCAAGGTGTGCGGGGTCAGACCCTTTTACGTTCCGCGCTCCAACCCGGACGGCTTCAGCGTCAACGTCCGCTGTCTGGACCGCAGTACCATCCGATCGGCTGAAAGTTCTGCCCTTCGATGGGCAGAACTGGGAGGCCGCAGCGCTGCCTTGGCCACCTGTCGAAGGCTCCGGAGCCTTGATCCAACTTGACTCTGCAGGGACCTCGACAGGGACCCGGTGGCACATCCGATTCCGCGCCGCACCGTCATTCCCACCGGCCGGATCGGATTCGGCCAGCACGACCGATTCCTGCACCTGCCGCGCCGGGATCGACCAATACTTCGCAGAAGCCGATTCTTGCGCGTCGCGCGGACACCAGACGGAACCCGTGCTTCTCGTAGAACCGGATGGCCCAGCGTGCTGCGGCCCACGTGCCGACCAGCAGCGGCCTTCGAGTCTGCGTCCGCACCTCGGCCAGAAGCTGGCCGCCGATGCCCTGATTGCGATAGATCGTAGACACGTATGCATGCCGAATGAGCGCCACGTCGAGGACGTCCTGCAGGCCCATCACACCGACCAATTGCTCCGCCGAGCTGGTAGCCCCAGAAGCGGACGCCCTCGGCGATCTCCCGCCGCAGTTCGGCGATTGGCATGTAGGGTTCCTTCCAGCGATCGGCCGGGATCACGCCGCGGTAGGCGCGCGCGGCGTCGTTGATCACGCCGTACATCTCGAGCAGGTCGCGCTCGGTACAGGGACGGATCACGATGCGGTCAGTTCGTTGGGCTAGCATTGATGTATAGATTACGTCGATTTGTCCGCCGGGTGGGAGCGCCTGCTGGACGTCAGACTCGAGACTCGACCTATTCCGTCGCACGTCGGAAACTTTCGCCCCGACGCCAGGCTCTTAACCTCGTCGTACGCTGATGGATGCCAGGCTCAATGCGATTGTCTGGAAGCCTTCTGGCACTCGGTCTCGCCCTGGTGTCCAGCGTGCATGCTGCGCCGGTGCAGACCCCGCACGTGGAGGCCGAGCTGGTGTCGGCGGTGCGCTCCATAGAGCCGGGCAAGCCTTTCACCGTCGCGCTGCGCCTGCAGCACGACGAGCACTGGCACACCTACTGGAAGAATCCGGGCGACTCCGGGATGGCGACCGCCATCGAGTGGACGCTTGCCGGCTGGGTTCTCCTCCGGACCGATCGAATGGCCGGTGCCGCAGCGTATTCCATTCCGCCGCTTACCAATTTCGGCTACGAAGGCGAGATCCTCTTGCTGACCGAGATCCGGCCCCCGCCGACCTGGCGCCGGGCCGTACGATCGCCATCGAGGCAACAGCCGAGTGGCTGGTGTGCAAAGAGACTTGCTTGCCCGGCGGCGCCACCTTCAACGTTTCCCTACCGGTCGCACGCGGGCCGGCGCGAACCCGACCCGCGCTGGGGTCCGGCTGCTCGCCCGGGCGCGTAGTCCGGATGCCGCGGCCAGCTGAGTGGGTGGAACGCAGATGTGAGCCAGACCGGCCAGGTAATCCTGGTAATCCGGTTGCAGCCTCCGCGCGACGGCGTCGCCCGAGATCCGCAGCGTGTGTTCTTCCCGGAAGACGACGGGATCATCGAGAATGCGGCTGAACAAACGCTGCTCGCGAGGGCGACGGCTGGGTGTTACGCGTGGCGGCAGCTCACGGGATCGGCTCGCGTACTGCCGTCGACGGACTGCTGGTGGCGGAACCCGGCTGGGGCGAGGCGAGCAGCGGCGCGGCGGCGCAAGTCAGCCTGCCGGTCACGGCTCCCGCGCCGGAGTTCCGACGGACCGGATGACGCTGCTCATCGCCGCTGGCCCTGGCGTTTGCCGGGTGGCTTGATTCTGAACCTCATGCCCTGCGTCTTCCCGGTGGTTTCCATCAAGGTGCTGGGCTTCGTGCAGCAGGCCCACGGCGATCGGCGTCAACTGCGCCTGCACGGGCTAGCGTTTGCGCTCGGCGTGTCTGATGTGCTTCTGGGCGGTGGCCGGCGCGCTGCTCGGCTGCGCTCTGGCGGTGCCGCTTTGGGCTGGGGCTATCAGCTGCAGTCGCCGCTAGTCGTTGCGGTCGCTGGCGACATCTGTTCTTCGTGCTCGGCGCTGAATCTGAGCGGGCTGTTCGAACTCGGGCACCCGGCTGCAGGTGCTGGCCGGCGGCGTGGATGGCCGGCATGGCTACCGCGGCTCGTTCCTGTCGGGGCTGCTGGCCACCGTGGTGGCCACACCCTGCACCGCGCCGTTCATGGGCGCTGCGCTGGGCTATGCGCTGACGCAGCCGGCGGGGTCATCCATGCTGGTCTTCACCGCGCTGGCGCTCGGGATGGCTGCGCCGTATGTGGTGCTTAGTCTCTCGCCCGCGCTGGCGCGACGGCTGCCGCGCCCCGGGCGCTGGATGGAAACCTCAAGCAGCTGCTGGCGTTTCCGCTCTACCTCACGGTGGTTTGGCTGACCTGGGTGCTGGGCAAGCAGCAGGGCGCTGGATGCTGCGCATCCGCCTGCTGGCCGGGCTGGTGCTCGTGGCCGCGGGGCTGTGGGCGCTGGGCCGCTGGGGAATGCCCGTCCATCTCCGCGCGCAGCAGAGTACTCGCGCGACGCAGCCGCTATCGCGCTCGCTGTGAGCGCCATCGCCGTTGCGTGGCCGAGCGAGAGCGCACGTGCTCGCGCGCCCGCATCGGACGGACGCTGGCAACCTTATTCGGCCGCGGCTGCTCGAGCGCTGCACAGGCGTCGGGCAAGCCGGTGTTCGTCGACTTCACGGCTGCGTGGTGCGTGACCTGCCAAGTGAACAAGAGGCTGGTGCTGGAATCCGAGCCCATCCGGCGCGGCTTCGAGCGCAAGCAGGTGACGCTGCTGCGGGCCGACTGGACCAACCGCGACGCGGGCATCGCTGCCGCTTTGGCGCGCCTTGGTCGCAGCGGTGTGCCGGTCTACGCACTGTATGCGCCGCCAGCAGGCGCGTCGCCTCGCCTGCTACCGGAGATTCTTACCCGCGACCTCGTGCACGACGCGCTCGACGCGTTGCCGTTCCCATCCGACTGACGTTACCAGAATGATTCCTCAGCCCTGAACCTTCGACAGGAGTGACGCATGAAACGACTGATGCAACTGCTGGAATCGGCGCCATGAGTCTGGCCGCTGCATCTGCCCCTCGCGGCCGCCGCCCCCGGGCAGCCCGGTACCGACTTCACTGCTCACCGACATCACCGGCAAGCCGCGCAAGCTCTCCGACCTGCGCGGCAAGTACGTGGTGCTCGAATGGTTCAACTCGGAGTGCCCGTTCGTGCAGAAACACTACGAGAGCGGCAACATGCAAGGCCTGCAGAAAGCAGTACACCGGCAAAGGCGTGGTGTGGCTGGCGATCAACTCCACCAATCCGGCCCACAGCAACTTCCGCGACGAGTCGCGCTCGGCTCAGATCCTGAAGGACTGGAAAATGATCCCCACCGCGCTGTCCCTCGACAAGGACGGCAAAGTAGGCCAGGCCTACGGTGCGCGGACCACGCCGCACATGTTCGTGATCGATCCCAACGGCACCGTGATCTACGCGGGCGGGATCGACGACAAGGCGACGCTTCAGTCCCGCCGACGTGAAAAGCGCGAAGAATTTCGTTGCCGCGGCGCTGGACGAGTCCATGGCTGGCAAGCCGGTATCGACGCCGAGCGCTCGTCCGTACGGATGCTCCGTCAAGTACTGATCCGGGCGCGCTGGCGTCGAACGGGCCGCTCGCGCGGCCCGTTTTCTTTGGCCCTTTCCGCTGGACTGTCTACAATCCGCGCATGATGCTGCCTTCACTGTCTGGAGCGGCCTGTGCCTGAGTCGAAGCTCGGCGAGTTCGGCCTGTTGCCGCTCGGCGATGGCGTGCTGCTCATCGAGGTGGGCGCCGACGCGTCGGAGGCGACCGCGCAACGGGTGCATGCGGTGGCCGAGCACCTGGTGCGGCACCCGCCCGCGGGCGTGCGCGACGTAGTGGCTGCCGTGTGTACAGTGGCCCTGCACTATGATCCGCTGGCACTGGAGCCGATACCCGAGACCGCTACGACGCCGTACGAAACGCTGGCACAGCAGGTGACGGAACGGCTCGGCTCGCTCGATCTCACAGTGGTGGCCGCAGCGAGCGAATTCGAGATCCCGGTGTGCTACGGCGGGAATTTCGGCGAGGATCTTGAAGCGCTGGCCGCAGCGCACGGCCTGAGCAGCGCAGAGGTGATCGCGCTGCACGTGGGAGCGTTGTACCGCGTGCAGATGCTGGGTTTCGCGCCCGGCTTCGCCTATCTTGCGGGACTCGATCCGCGCATCGCGACTCCGCGCAGGCCCACGCCGCGCACGCGCGTTCCCGCCGGAAGCGTGGCGATCGGCGGAGAGCTGACCGGCGTCTATCCGCTGGACCTGCCGGGAGGGTGGCACCTGATCGGTCGCTCCCCGCTGCGTTTCTTCGATCCAGCCGCGGAGCGGCCGAGCCTTCTGGTCGCGGGAGACCGTGTGCGTTTCGTGGCCATCACCGCGGACGAGTATGCGGATCTGGAACAAGGTGCGCCATGGCGCTGAAGGTTCATCGCGCGGGCATCCTGTCGACCCTGCAGGACTTGGGCCGCTACGGGTACCAGCGTTTCGGTGTGCCGGTTGGCGGTGTGATGGACGAGTACTCGCATCGGCTGGCCAACCTTCTAGTCGGCAACGCGGAGCAGGAGGCCACGCTGGAGATCACGCTGGCCGGCCCGCGTCTGGAGTTCACCGAGGATGCATTGATCGGGGTCTGTGGCGGCGATTTCACGCCGACTATCGACGGCAAAAAAGTGCCGGTTGCGCGCCCGGTGCTGGTCGCGAAAGGCAGCGTGCTGGACTTCGGCACCTGTCGCCTGGGCTGTCGCGCATACCTGGCGGTGGCCGGAGGGTTCGAGGTGCCGCGCGTCATGGGCAGCAAGAGCACTTATCTGCGTGGTGGATTCGGCGGTTTCGAGGGGCGTTCGCTGCGGCGGGGCGACTTGCTGCAAACCGGCGAGGGTGGCGGCGGACTTTACCCCGGGCTGCGCGCGGAGCTCGAGCAGGGGGCAGCCTTCGCGTATCCGCGCTGGTCGGTCAACGCCAACTCGGCTTTCCTCGCACACGACCACCACCGCATCCACTTCGTCCCCGGGCGCCATTGGACTTTGTTCTCGGAGGAGACGCGCCAGCTGTTTGGCGCTGTGGAGTTCCGCATCGCGCCGGACTCGGACCGTATGGGCTATCGTCTGGAGGGGCCGCCGCTAATGCTGAAACAGCCGGTGGAAATCCTGTCCGAGGCGGTGACCTTCGGCACCATCCAGGTCCCGCCCGACGGCCGGCCGATCGTGCTCATGGCCAATCGCCAGACTACCGGGGGCTATCCGAGAATCGGCGAGGTCGCGATCGTCGACCTGCCGCTACTGGCGCAGCTGCCGCCCGGGGACACGGTGCAGTTCACGCCGATCGCCCTGGAGGACAGCCAGCGGCTGTATCTGCAGCGCGACCACGATCTCGGGATCATGCGCGAAGCGCTGCAAATGAGGATGAAGCTATGAGAGCAGCCGTGGACCTCAACTGCGACATGGGCGAGAGCTTCGGCGCCTGGAGGATGGGCTCCGACGCGGTGGTGCTGGAACATGTGAGCTCGGCCAATATCGCGTGCGGATTCCACGCCGGCGATCCCGTCGTCATGCACCGGACGGTGCAGGCCGCGCTCGAGCGCGGAGTCGCGGTCGGTGCGCACCCGTCGCTGCCCGACCTGCAAGGCTTTGGACGGCGTGCGATGCGCGTCACGCCCGACGAGGCCTACGATCTGGTGCTGTACCAGATGGGTGCGCTGGCTGCCTTCTGCCGGGCTTTGGGCGGCGGGCTGTCGCACGTGAAGGCCCATGGCGCGCTGTACAACATGGCGGCGAAGGACGCGGAGCTGGCCGCGTCGATTGCCCAGGCGGTGCGTGACTTCGACCCAGGGCTGGTGCTGTTCGGTCTCGCCGGCAGCGAATTGATCCGGGCCGGCGCTGGGGCCGGCCTGAAGGTGGCGAACGAGGTGTTCGCCGACCGCAGCTACCAGCCCGATGGGATGCTCACTCCGCGCAACCGCCCGAACGCGATGATCGGCGACGTCAACGCGGCCCTGGCTCAGGTCGAGCGCATGGTGCGCGAGGGCACGGTGCGCGCGGTCGACGGCACCGACGTCAAGATCGAAGCCGACACCATCTGCATCCACGGCGACGAACCCGGCGCCGCGGAATTCGCGCGTGAGCTGCGCGCGTTATTGGCGCGGCTCGGCGTGGCGGTTCGTGCCGCACGCTGATGGTGAAGCGTCAAGAGTGAAGAGCACTTCCTGCGTCGCCCTTCCTTATGCATGGAGGGTGCGATGCAGGCTCCTTGCCTGGGTCCACCCGGGACCCGGTCTGCTGTAAGGGTATTTAACCCTTCACTCCACCCTTCACGCCTTCATTAACCCCTTTCGCTGCAACCCTGCGTTCACAGCCTCTGTACCCCTTCATTGCAGAGGAAATGGTCATGAAACGCATGAGTGTGCTTCTAGGTTTGTGCCTAGCCATTGTCGCTGGCGAGGCGCTGGCGGTAGGCTCGCTGGCCGATGTCAGCATCTACGATCGCGCCAGCGGCCGGGTTCTGCCGGTCTATCACGCGGATGGCCGCTGGTACCTGGCGGGCAGGACCGGCAACGAGTACGAGATCCGTATCCGCAACAACACCGGGAGCGATCTGCTGGCGGTAGTATCCGTCGACGGTGTCAACGTCGTGAGCGGTGAGACCGCATCCACCAGCCAGGGCGGTTACGTGGTGGCCGGCTGGCAGTCGCTGAGCATCCAGGGCTGGCGGAAAAGCCTGGACCGTGTCGCCGCCTTCTACTTCACCGACCACAGCGATGCCTACGCCACGCGCACCGGTCGGCCAGACGAGGTGGGCGTGATCGGCGTGGCGGTGTTCAAACGCAAGATCGAGCCTCCAGTCGAGCTGGAGCAGCCGCCGGCGCGTCGCGACCTGCCTTATGACGAAGCCCCGCCGCGCCAGGAACGGTACGACGGCTCGCCGCGCAGCCAGGCACCCGAGCCCTCCTCGAACGCCGACGCTGGCGCTTCAGCGGATCGCGCGTCGAAACCCGAGTCGCCGTCTTCGTCGACCGCTGCCGAGACGGCGCGAGCGATGGAGAAGCGCATTGGTACCGGCCATGGCCGCGCCCAGACCTCGCACGTGCGCTACGTGAGCTTCGAGCGCGAGTCGGACACTCCGAACGAAGTCATCGGGCTCAACTACGACACGCGCGCAAACCTGGTTGCACGCGGCATCATCCGGGCAGAGCCTCGGGACCCCAATCCCTTTCCCGCGCGCTTCGTACCGGACCCGCCGCGGCGCTGGTAACAGCCGGTCTTGCAGCGGCCGGAGGTGCGCGCCTCGCGTATACTCCGGCCGCGATGGACGCGGCCCCGCCGGATGAGGAACTGATGCTGCGCTTCAGTGGCGGCGACGCTGCCGCCTTCGATGCGCTCTACGCGCGCCACCGCGGCGGCGTATTCCGCTATCTGCTGCGCCAATGCGGCAACCGCGCCGCGGCCGAGGAATTGTTCCAGGACATCTGGATGAACCTGGTACAGGCGCGCAGCCGCTACCGGGTGGAGGCGAAGTTCAGCACCTACCTGTACACGCTGGCGCACAATCGGCTGATGGATCATTTCCGCCGCCGCCAGGGGCTGGAGGTGGTGTCACTGGACCAGGATGAAGATGATCCTCCCGAGTTGCCGGCCTCAGCGACGTTGCAGCCTGAGCGAGTGGCCGAGTCGCGCCAGCAGGCCGCGCGCTTGCTGTCCCTGGTGGAGGCGCTGCCCGCTGCCCAGCGCGAGGCATTTCTGCTGCACGAAGAGGGCGGGCTTAGCCTGGAGGAAATCGCCGACGTGACGGGCTCGAACCGTGAAGCGGTGAAGAGTCGCCTGCGCTATGCGCTGACCAAGCTGCGTGACGGGATGAAGGACTATCTGTGAGCGGCATGACCCCCGACGACGACGAGCTGGAGAGGCTCATGTCCGAGAGCGGCGGCGTTCGGCAGCGCTACCGCGAGTTCTCCCTCGACGAGGCGCCGGCCCACCTGGATGAAACGATCCGGGCTGCTGCGCGACGCGAGGTGAGTGCGCGTCCCAGGCTGGCTGGATCGCCCTTCAGCGGGTCCTGGCGCATCCCGCTTTCCATCGCCGCCCTGGTGCTGGTCAGCGCGACCGTTACATTGATGGTGGCCGACCGCGACGTGCATCAGCCCGGCAGCGGCGATACCGTGCGGCCGGTGCCGGCTCCCAGACCGGAGGAGGCGAAGGAACGTGACGCACCGGCATCCCAGCCACCAGCGTCTGTGGCGAAGACTGCGCGCCAATCCGCCACCCCACCGGCAGCCGGAGAGAAAGGCGCAGGGGTCTCGTCCGACGCTGCCGTCGCCACTGAAAGTGAGAGGCGCGAGCAGTCGGCCGCGTCCGAGGCTCAGACCGCAGCGGCGAGAGCCGAGGCGAAAGCCAAAGCCGCTGCGCCAGGGACCGGGTCACAGCCGGAGCCGTTTCCAGCACAGGCGAACCAAGCAGCCCCTCCACCCGCCCCAGCTGCACCATCTGACAAGAATCTGGCCCGCAGGGACTTGCCGCAGGTTTCCGTACCAGCACCGCAATCTGCCGCCAGCCCAGCGCCAGCTCGGGACGCTCTGTCCAAGGCCGAAGTACCGCGGGAAGCGCCCGCTGCAGGGGCGAGGTCAAAGGATGAAGCGCCGCGCGACGCGGGTGCCCAGTCCGCAGCACCAGTCGCACAACTGCGTGCGAGGGAGTCGGGCGAGGCCGCTGTCCCGGCAGCGCCCCCTGCGGAGGAGCGCGTGACGGCCGGCGCGTTGTCGGCCAAGAAGCAGGTGGGGCCTGCGGCCCGTGACTCGGGGCCGTCGACCAAGCCATGGGAACGTGATCCTGAGTCCTGGCTCAAGCACGTGGAGGAGCTACGAGGAGCCGGACGCATGGAAGAGGCCAAGACCAGCTTCAAGGCCTTCCGCAGCCGCTATCCCGACTACCCGCTCCCAGCCGGCTTTGTCGTGCCTGAGCCTTGATCGCTGCGTGGCGCAGGCTAAAGGTCGGCTAGCGCTCCGAAAGCAAAACGGCGTCAGGTCTGCACCTGACGCCGCTTTTGCATGGAGCGTTCTCGTAGGATGGTGGCTCTCAGGCCGCCTTCTTGCGCGTCGCGGTAGTCTGGGCGGCGATGTTGGCCACATTGGTCTCGGCAATCGCAGTCATCTGCTTGGTGGCCTTCAGCATCGATTCGTAGGCCGCGTTGGCGAACTGGATCACCGACTTTGCCGCCGCAACCGCACTCTCCGAGCCGGGAGGGGCGCTCTTGAGCACGTTGTCCAGAGCAACCACGACGGTCTTGTTGAACTCGCCGGCCTGCTGCTCGAGCAATGTCGAAATCTCCGCCTGGGTCGTCGCGGCAACTTCGTACACGCTTTTGACATAGGCCTGGGCCTTTTCCAGGGCTGGCTGAGCCAGGCTGGTGCCGAGGGCAGAAAACTCGCTCGGATCCTTGACGCTGCCGATTAGCTGGGTGGTCTTGACCCCGTCCGCGAAAGCAGCTTTGGCCGCGCTGAACTGCACAGCAGCCAGCTTCTCTACACCCTGAGCCGCGATCTCGGCCAGCTTCAGGGCTGTTTCCAACTGGGACTTGCCCAGGGCGGCGACTTGCTCGTTGACTTGAACCATCATTTAGCTCCTTGTAGTCAGAAGGTTAGGATTTAACCGCTGTGGGCCGTGCGCGGTTTTGTTGCAATGCACAATCAGCATTATAAGGTCCGTCGAAGACGGATGTCAAGCAGAATTGATGCGACGCAGCAAAATGTCGCGTGGAGGGAAGAGCAGACTCGGGCGAACTGACAACTCACGGTGCCACTGCGGGGGGGGAAACTGAAAATGAAGCGCCTCGGCCGAAGCGGAACGAGGCGGCAAGGCTCGCGCCTCTTCAGAAGCGCGCCTGCACGGGAGATGCTGGGTCAGGCCGCCGGTTTCAGGGCCAGCGTCATCCCGTCCCCGACCGGCACCAGGCTGATGCGCACGCGGGTGTCCTTGAACAGGCGCTGGTTAAAGGCGCGGATGGCCTTGGTGTCGGGGTCATTGACTGCGGGATCGGCCGGTTGGCCGGACCACAGGGTGTTGTCGATGGCTATAAGGCCGCCAGGACGCAGCAAAGTGAGCGCCCGCTCGTAGTAGCCCCAGTAGTTTTGCTTGTCGGCGTCGATGAAGGCGAAATCATAGGTACCAGCATGGCCGTGCGCGACCAGGCGGTCCAGAGTCTGGAGCGCAGGAGCCAGGTACAGATCGATCTTCTGATCTACACCCGCCTCCTGCCAGTACCGGCGCGCAATCGAGGTCCACTGCTCGCTCACGTCGCAGGCGGTGATGTGGCCGTCGGGCGGCAGGGCGAGCGCCACCACCAGCGAGCTGTAACCGGTGAATACACCCACCTCCAGGCACCTCCTCGGCTGCAGCGCCTGCACCAGCAGCGACAGCAGCTGCCCCTGCTCGGGTGCGATCTGCATCATGGACATGGGCAGCTTGGAGGTTTCATCGCGCAGCCGCTGGAGGAGCGGGGCCTCGCGCAGCGATACCTCCAGCATGTACTGGTAGATCCGGTCAGGCAGGCCGATGGTCTTGTTGGACATGGAGGTTGCTAGAATCGCTGTCGTAGCGTCGGCAATCCTAGCACCACGGCATGGTTTGCGACGACGAGATCGACTTAGGCAACAGCATCATGTGCCAGCTCCTGGGGATGAACTGCAACGTCCCTACCGACATCTGCTTCTCCTTCACCGGCTTCCGCCAGCGCGGAGGCGCGACCGATCAGCACTCGGACGGGTGGGGCATCGCCTTCTTCGAGGGCTACGGTTGCCGGCTGTTTCTCGATGCGGAGCCGGCTGTGCACTCGCCCGTCGCCGAGCTGGTGCGCAACTACCCGATCCGCTCGGTGAACGTCATCGCGCACATCCGCAAGGCGACCAAGGGGGCGGTCTGCCTGGAGAACACGCATCCTTTCATGCGTGAACTGTGGGGGCGCTACTGGATCTTCGCCCACAACGGGACCCTGCACAATTTCGCGCCGCGGCTGAGGGGCAACTACCGCCCGGTGGGCACGACCGACAGCGAGCTGGCTTTTTGCTGCATTCTGGAGACGCTGCGCGATGCGTTTCCCGCCGGCATGCCGCCCTTGCCGGCGCTGGTCGAACTGCTGGAGCACCTCACCTGCGAGCTGGCGCGCCACGGCACCTTCAACTATCTCCTTTCCAACGGCGAGTACCTGTTTGCGTATTGCGCCGACCGGCTGTCCTACGTTGTGCGCCAGGCGCCGTTCACTACCGCGCATCTGCTGGATGAAGACATGGCGGTGGATTTCAGTCAGGTCACCAAACCCGATGATCGAGTAGCTGTGATCGCCACCCAGCCGTTGACTGACAACGAGCAATGGACCGTGCTCGGGCAGGGTGAGTTCGCTTTGTTCCGCGACGGCGCGCGCGTCATGCTCTGATGCGTAGCCCAGGCGCGAGCCACGGCGCGGACGATCGCCTGAGCGCAATCGGTCGAGTGGATACTGCCGGCGAAGAACCGGCTCGATTCAGCCGACCGCGGTCGGGGCCAGCGCTTTCTGGTGGCGGCCGACTCGGCGAAGGTCCCAATTTGCGATGGCTTGGCGCCAGAACTCTTGCACGAGTCGCACCCTCTCAGCTGGCCGGCGTGCGCTGATTCAAGAACTCCAGCACGGCGTGCAGCACGGCCAGCGGGCGCGTGGTGTCTACCGGTGCCGCGCCGGTCTGCTTGGAGAGCTTCTCCCCGTTGCGGTCGATGGCTATCGGCAGATGGACGTAGCGGGGTGCAGGCAAGCCCAGCAAGCGCAGCAAGTGGATCTGGCGTGCGCTCGACTCGAGCAAGTCAGCGCCGCGCACTACGTCGGTGATGCCTTGCTCGCCGTCATCCACGGCTGAGGCGAGCTGAAAGGCGTAGATCCCGTCGGCACGGTACAGCGACGAAGTCGCCCGCTTCGCGTTCCAGGTCGCGCCGCTGCAGGCCAAGCAGGCCGTCGTCGAATTCCACGCGTGCGCCTTGCGTATCGAAGCGGAGCGCACGCGCGGCGCGCCCGGGCGGAAGATTTCTGCGGCATGTGCCCGGATAGATCGCGCCTTCCACGCCAGGCAGTGCCGATTCCGCGATTTCTTTGCGGCTGCACGCACAGGGATAGACCACGCCGAGTCGACGCAATCGATGGAGCGCTGCGTGGTACGCAGGCCCCCGCGTGCTCTGGTAGAGCACCGGGCCGTCCCACTCGAAGCCGAGTGCTTCGAGGCAACGCAGGATGGATTCGGTGGCACCGGGCGCAATGCGCAGAGCGTCGAGGTCATCGATCCGCACGCGCCATTCGCCGCCGCGCGACCTAGCCTCCAGGTAACTGCCCGCCGCAGCCACCAGCGAGCCGAAGTGCAGGGGGCCGGACGGCGTGGGCGCGAAGCGGCCGCGGTAGCCTGCGCAGGTCATCCCGGCGAGATCATGGAGCCTGTTGCCGCCATGCCCGTACGTAGAAGATCGCGCTGAGGAAGAAAGCGATCGACAGCGCGATTTCGACCGCGGCCAGAGTTCGCGCTGGCCCGCGCTCGGACCAGGCGCGGACGACGCCTTCGCAAAAATAGGCCAGCACCAGCAGCGACGCCCACTGATACGTGTAGATTCTGCCGCGCAGGATCCCGAACAGCGGCGCGAGCAGCGGCAGTGCCTTGAGCATGAGCAGCGAACCGCCGGGCTTGATGGGCGCCAGCACCGCTTCCCACAGCAGGCACAGACGAAGATGAGCGCGATCAGGCTCGCGCTCGCGGTCAGCTGGAGGAGGACTCCCGGCATCAGCCCCGGCTCGCGCGGGCAAGAGCAACCAGCGCGGCGCGCGCTTCGGTTGCGGTCGCGATCGGCTGCTCGAAGGCAAAGCGCAGGAGGCGATCGTCCGCGCGCACATCGAAGCCGTCGCAGTCGATGCCGATCATTTCGATGCGCTCGCGCCTCGCTGCCATAGGCGTGCCGGCAGTAGGCCAGCAGCGCGTCGCGGTGGTCCTGGTTCATATGCTCGAGGATCGAAGCCTCGGCATCCGGCACCTCGCCCGGCGCGCGCAGGTAGCGCTCGCCTGCGATCCAATGCAGGCTGCCAAAGCCTTCGATGAAGCGTATCTGAACCGGCTCGACCGCCCAGAAACGGAAGCCGCCGAGCTCGAGGTATTGCGCCTGCTCGGGAAAAAAGCGCAGATAGCGAGCTCGGATCACCTCGTCATCCTCGATCGGGTGCGCGTCGCCCAACAGCGCTGCGCGGGAGCTGGCCTGCAAGTCCGGGCCGGCGTCGGATACCAGGAAGCTCACGCGGCGATCGGCTTCGACGTTGTGGGTGTGCTCGGCCAAGTGGCTGATCAAGATCACCGGTCGCCCCCAGTGATCGGCGACGTGCGGCAGCGCCGAGCCGTAGGGGTAGCCGGGAAACTTCGTGGAATGGGACGACAACACGCCGCTGCGCGCGGCGCGGAACAGCTCGCGTGCCTGTCTGGCTCGGTTGATCGCGGCCGCGGGCATCAGCTGAGCTTGAGGGCGACCGCGGCGAGCCGTGCGCCGAGAGCGAGGCACAGCCGTCGCTCCTCTTCCGATACGGGCCGGTGTGTACCGATGCCGCCCACATGGCTCGCGCCGTAGGGCGTGCCACCGCTCGCCGTGGACCGTGAGGTCCGGCTCGGTGTAGGGCAGGCCCACGATCAGCATTCCATGGTGCAGCAGGGGGAGCATCATCGACAGCAGCGTGCTCTCCTGACCGCCGTGCTGAGTGGCAGTCGAAGTGAACACGGCCGCCGGCTTGCCGGCCATTCCGCCCTGCAGCCACAACCCACCGGTGCCGTCCAGGAAATACTTCAGCGGTGCGGCCATGTTGCCGAAGCGGGTCGGGCTGCCGAGCGCCAGCCCGATGCACTCCTCGAGGTCCTTCAGTTCCACGTACGGCGGGCCGCTATTGGGAATGTCCGGTTCCACCGCTTCGGACACGGCGGAGACCTTCGGCACAGTACGCAACCGTGCGCGTGCGCCCGCGACGCTCTCGATGCCGCGGGCGACAGCATGGGCCATCTGTTGAACGGCGCCGGTGTGGCTGTAGTACAGAACCAGGATGTCCTTCATGATCTGGCAGGGTATCTCACCTGGCATGGTACCTGCGGCGGACGGATGCCTGCGCGGTGATGCAGTGCGCGGGTCCTAATATGTTGCCACGGGAGACCAGGAAGAAAACTCAGGGCAACCGCCACCAGGGCGAGCCACAGGTTTGGCATTAGCCAGCCAGTTACGCTGGCCAGGGCAATACGCCCTCCTATTTCGGGAACGAATCCCTACAGCCCTCTCGAAGGCGCATGCTATGCCATCGGAATAGGAAACCAGATAGATGGAGAGCGGGGAGTTGCCCCTGAAGCAGCGCATCGCAGCCGCGATGGTCGACGCTGACAGGAAAACCGCGCACCTCCATCCGGGCTCCGAGGAGTGCGCCAGGCTGTGGATGCGCGTCTTCCACCAGACGCTGTGGGGCACTACACCGGACAGCGGCTCAACCAGCCAGCCGGAGCACACGTAACGCCGGCCCGTGCGCCGCCCCCCACGACCAGCAGTGCGGAAAGCCGACACGGATCCCAGCACTAGGTGACTACCGCCAAGACATCGCACAGTAATTCTATTGACCCATGTCCGCCAAGACATCGCACAGTAGCGCATGCCAGATTAGCGTTGCGAGGCCTGGACGAGCGGTAAGATGAGCGTTTCGTGAATGGGGAAAGGGAATTGTTTGAGCACGTTGCGGTCGCTCTTAATGACCAGGATCTGGCGATGGGTGTAGGCGGTCGCGGTGAGGTAGCGTCGAGCGTGGCGTTTGCCCACAAAATAGACTTGTGCGTTGACTCGTATGTAGCCCTGGTCGTCGACCTTGCGGATAAAGGACACACGACCACGGGCCAGCGGCAATTTCGAGCCGGCCTTGGGAGTCGCGATAGGTGCGCAAGTCAAGCCCGGCGGGCAAGTCACGTAGCTGGTCGCGGTGCAACTCGAGCCATTGACCGGGATAGCGGGTGGCATCGATTTCGAGGTGCAGGGCGCGGTGAGGTTTAGCGAAGTGGTAATAGCGCAGGAAGGCTCGATCGATGCGTCGCAGCGCTGGCAGATCGGCACAGGCGTGGCGCAAGACGCGCTCTTGCCACAGGTCGTTGAAGCTTTCGATGTGGGCGTTGCGTCCGGGCTCACCCTCGGGGATGAACAACAGATGTACGCCGAGCAGCAAATGCAATCGCATGACCAGCGAGAAGGCGTAGGGATGGCGTCCGCCACCCGAGGCGGCCATCTCATTGTCCATCTGGGAGATACGAGGCAGGCCCAGCCAGCTCCAGGCGTGGACAAGGTGCACACACAGGGCTTCTGCGCTCTTGTGACGCGCTTGGCTGGTAAGCTGCCCCGCGTCCCACCAGCGCCACGGTATGGAACGAGTAAAAGCGCGTAATTCCCTTGGGCCCCCGCAAGTGCCTGGGACCCACCAAATCGGTTTGCTGCAAGTCGCCCGGGTAACGTGCGCGGGGCGCAGGATAGGGTTCGCCTCCGCTCTTCCGTCGCGACGGCTGGATCCCGCTGAGGCCATGCTCTTTGACGATACGCTCGATCGTGCGCAGTCCCGGCAGCGGACGTACTCGCCGACGGGCGAGTTCCAGACGGATGGTCTCGGCACCGATCCCGGCAAAGCGGCTGGCGCGGGTACGGTGGGCTTGCAGCTCTGTGCGCACCGCCAACACTTTGACCACAACCGATGCAGGCGTGCTCCGTGGCCGCCGCTTGGGTGCGCGAGTACGCGTCTGAAGCCCGGCCCATCCTGCCTCGCGAAAGCGTCGCAGCCACTTCGACAACCAGAATTCGCCACGCCCCAAAATTGCCAAAACCTGGACGAAGGGCACGCCTCGCTGTCGCAGTCTGACTGCACGGCAGCGCAGCTCGTACTCCGCAGCTTCATCAGCCATCTTGCCTCTCCTGAGCAAAAACGCTCAGAAGAAGACAAAACGACACGCAGCTCTAGGTTGTCGGGTCGCATCGTTTACTGTGCGATGTCTTGGCGGCTCTTACTGTGCGATGTCTTGGCGTAAACCCACTAGGTCTTACCGCTGTGACCTTTCCGCCTTTAACACATCATCGCTGCGCCTCGGCGGAGAGGGCTTATCGTCGCGACTTGTGCACGTGGCACCCACCAGAAAGATCGCGAGGAGGAGGAGGATGACGGTGTTTCGCATGCTCTATGCTCTTGTTCTTTGGATGCGACCCCGGCTTCAAGCCACCAACTGTACTCTTGCGCGGCCCCCACGTGGCACTCAAGGGCACTGAGAGCAGCCGTGGGGTGCGGGAAGGAAACCGGTTTGCTGGCTGAAGAGGGCGGAAGGTGGGCGAACAACCCAACAGGAGATTCAGGCTGCTCGAGCCCTTCCACCACCTCTGAGACTACGCGGATCTAACTCGTAGAGCGAGAATCGTCCTGGGAAAGTGAAAGCGTGTGTGACGCTGATGGGCGCAGGGCGACGGTGCCGTGCAGAGGGAAAGGCAGCCGAGGGGTAGGCGAGGAAAAAAGCAGGCGAGACGAAAGGGGCGTGTACCGCTGCCCAAGCTCCAACCCCTCAACCACCAAACTAAGTATAGGACCCGGGGATCGGCGCTGCTGCGAGTTCACGCGGCCCGGGAGGGTGGGCGAGCAACGCCGACTGCCAGCCACGCTACCCGCCCAGTGACCCTTCCCGTATGTAGCAGGGAGGCCGGGAAGGGCCACAGAAGTTCGACCTTCGGGCCTGCGGCAGGGTTCACAAGAGAAAACGGCGGGTCACCGAAGGAGGGGCACGGTGCCCGCCGTAGTGTCCTTGCCCCAGAGCGGGACTGGCCCCAGTGGCGCAAGGGGAAGAACAGAGTGAGTGTAGCTCCTTGCAGGCGGCAGGGGTTCACCCGAATGACCTTCCTGTTCCGCCTTTAACAGACTATCGCTGCGACTCGGTGGAAAGGGCTTATCGTCTCGACTGGTGCACATGGCACCGACCTAGCCTGGGACGCCTGCGGGCGCTTTCAGACGGCGCTGAATGGTTCGTCAGACTGCACTCACATCCCCGCTCTTCCGTGCGATTCGCAGTACCCTTTCACCACCCTTACATCGCCTTACGGGCTGGTATCGCTATCGCTGTCCTCGCGGGATTCACCGCTGGTTCGGCGTTCGCCGGCAAGGTGAGCATGCCAAAGGAAGGCCCATTCGCGTTTGATTACTGCGCCGTTAGCGAAGGACAGTTACTCACCAGTAGCGACAAGGTCCTCGTGGCCCACGATAAGACCATCGCGAACATCGCACCGAACCAGCGGGCGGACCGTTTGATCGCGCTATCACCCAACTCCATCCCCGAGATCGCCCAGCGAACGCGAAAATGTGAGAGAGTCCTACGCCCCGTTAAGTGCAAGTCCTGCAGCGCTCGCCCCCAACTCCGCCTATATTGAACTGAGGCAGTACTTGACGCTGGCTGTGGTCCATACCGCGTGCAGTTTGAGTCGTAGACGAGGCATGTGCTCCGCTCGGTGACGTAGAGGTCTCCGCCGAGGCATGGCGATGCGGCAGTGAAAGCGGCAGAGATTGCGCGGCGCGATTACGAGACACCGTCAAGCCGACGGATCATCACATACTTCCGCCTCGTGCCGGGCGGGCAGAGCGTGCAGAGCGTCAGGTACTGCCGAGGTGGAACCTGAGAGCCCATGAACCCAAACGCTACGTGATAGACGTGACCAGACATGGCATGTGAGTGGTGGCGGCAAACTCAGCGTTTCGTGAGCCGTCTCCGCTTTACGTCCTGAACCATCAACTGCCCTAGTTCCTCGAGTCTGGCCCCGCTGAACAGCGCCAGCAGTGGTAACCAGAACGCAGCTTCACCCTTACCGCCCCTCGGGCGAAAGCCCTTCGTGAACACGTCACCGGAAAACAGGCGCTGCAGGTCCTCAGCGGGGATGTGTTCACGCGCCCTCGACCTCGCCGCCTGTATGCGCACGGTCGCCGCTGGGTTGCGCTTCGGACAGGTCGTTGTGCATGGCGTATTCAAACAACGCGTGCAGTGCCGCCAGCTGCTTCTTGATGGTGCCCGGCGCCCGCTTGGCGTCCACCAGCTTGTCTTTGTAGGCGATCACAGGCGCCTTCTGAAAGGCACCGACGGGTAACGCGCCGTTGAGCTTGATGAAGTCGCGTACGATGCCTGACCACTCTGTCTTAAGTCTTAGAGCGGGGCGAGCGCTCGGCGGCCCACTTGTCCAGCACGCCTGCTAGCTTTACGCCGTTGCCTTTGCGTGGCGTCGCGAGAATGGCGGGAGGATCAGGCGGGGTGTCCACGACCTTTCCCTGCTGGCGCATCCCAACCGCCTCATTGGTCCTTACGGCGGCCTTCAGCAGCGCGTAGGTTAGCTTGCGATAACTTGGGGAGTTTTTCGGCACTGTGATGCCGTGCAGTTTCAGCGTGATGTGGGTGAGGAAACCGGCGCGGACGGTGTCGCCCCTGGCCAGCGCGGCCGGAAGGAATGAGTCCACGACTGTGGCGCTTATCTCCTCGTAGTCCCCCTCAGACAGGCCCTGCACGCGTGCCCACTCGTCCCACTTGAGCATGCCTGCGTGGTACCAGTCGGCCAAGGCCTGGATCTGCTCGTCGGTCAATTCTCTGACCGGAAGGGGCACTCCATTGACCCGCCGGAGCGCCTCCAACTCCGCTTCCCAGTGCATCCACTGCTCGTTCGCTCGCTTTCGTGCCTCGCGCAGGTCCTTGGTGTGCAGTGAGACGCACAACTCTTGCTTGCCGCCATAGTGCCCGGTCAACTCTAGCGGAATGCGTCGGCGGCAGTAGTAGACTGCGCCCCGGCGCTTCAGATTGGTAGCCGCGCTCATGTTCTTCATGCTCCCCGCCAAAGCACTCGGTGTGCCATGTGGTACACCGTGTGCGACAGCGGACTGCCCGGAGAGCCTTAAAGGACGCGGAACTGCAGGGGATCAGGATGTTACTGTGATACGTGCGCGTATTATAGGGACGCCGCTATGACTGCCAAACCCGTTTCGCGCTTCCTGACGCCGATCCGTCGATTGCTCGCGGCCGCCCAGCGTGACGTGGCAGCCACCCGGCAGGATCTGCGTGCCACGGCAGAGTATCTCCTGCTGCTGCACCAGCGCGTGCGGGAGGACCGCTGCCTCCAGGTCGCCGGCAGCCTCACCTTCACCACGATGCTGGCGCTGGTGCCGCTCATCACCATTGCCGTTACGGTCTTCTCGACCTTTCCCCTGTTCTCCGGTTTTTCCACCACGATCCGGCAGTTCGTCGTTACCAACCTGGTGCCGACTTCCGCCGGCAAGGTCATCACGGTGTACATGCAGCAGTTCGCCGACAACGCCGGCCGGCTGACCGTGTGGGGCATCGTGATCCTCGGCGCGTCCGCAGTGCTGACCATGCTCACCATCGACCGCACTTTCAACACCATCTGGCGGGTGCGCCGGCAGCGCTCGCTGATCAGCAGGCTCCTCATCTACTGGGCAGTGCTCACCATCGGACCGCTGATGATCGGCGCCAGCCTGACGGTCACCTCCTGGCTGTTGTCCCTGTCGATGGGCATCGTGCGCGGTACCGAGGGCGCAGAGGTCGTGCTGCTCAAGCTGGTGCCGCTGGTGCTGACCGTGGCTGCGCTGGCGTTCTTGTATCGCACCGTCCCGAATCGGCGTGTCGCCACGCGTGACGCGATCGTGGGCGGAGCCCTGGCGGGGCTGGTCTTCGAGGGGATGAACGCGGCGTTCGGTGCCTATATCAAACACGTGCCGACCTACAAGCTGGTGTACGGCGCCTTCGCCAGCTTTCCCATCTTTCTGCTATGGGTGTACATCTCCTGGCTGGTGATCGTCATCGGGGCGGAGGTCACGGCGGCGCTGCCTTATCTGCGCACCGGCGGCGTGCGGCTCAAGCGCCGGCCCGGTGAGCAGTTCCTGGAAGCGGTGCGCTTGATGCGCCTGCTGTACGAGGCGCACCACACCGGCCGCGTGCCACAGACCGAAGCATTGCGGGTCAGCCTGCGCTTGCCGCTCGACGAGGTCGAGATGCTGCTGGAACGGTTGGCTGCCCCTGGCTGGGTGGCTCCTACGATGGGCGACGGCTGGGTGCTGGCGCGCGACGTGGCGGAGATCCGCCTCGCCGACGTTTATCGGGAATTCGTGTTCCGCGCCGACTTGGCGGAAGGGGTCGAGCCCAGCTTCGAAGCGCTGGTGGGCCAGCTCACACGCGATGCGCACGAGTCGCTCTCCACCAGCCTCGAAGCACTGTTCAGCCACAAGATTCCGGAGCGGCGCGTCGCGGCGGTAGCCGCGACACGCAGGGCGGAAGGCCGAGCGGTTAGTGCCGAGTAACGAGCTCTGTCCCCGCACCGCCGGACGCTTCCCGGAAGCAGTTCGCGTCCCTTTGTTCACTCGCGTCCTCGCCCCTGTCAGCCCCTAGCCTCGTCCCTATCTCGATTCTCCCCGGTAGCGTGTCGGGGCCGATTTGGATATCCGCCCACGCTTCGCGGGCTCGCCAGGAAAGATCCAGAGCGTCTGCCAGGCGCGCATCACGTTGACTGCGTAGTCGCTCTTCGTGCCCAGGCTGCCGTTGTAGCGCGCCAGCGCGCGGTAGATGTCGCCGCGCTCATGTCGAGGTAGTGGCGCAGGATCACGCAGCCATAGCGCAGGTTGGTGCGCAGGTTGAACAGGTTGTGCTGTGCCGTGCCGATCAGCTCGACCCAGAACGGCATCACCTGCATGTAGCCGCGGGCGCCGGCGCGCGACACCGCGTACTTGCGGAACTTGCTCTCGACCTCGATCACGCCGAGCACCAGCTGCGGGTCGAGTCCGGCGCGCTTGGCCTCGTAGTGCACCGTGGTCAGGAAATCCAGCCGCGTCCGGTCGTCGGGGATGCGCCCGGCAAGCCGCTGCGACATGGCCGCGAGCCAGGCCTGGCCTTCTTCCTCGGTCGCGAACACGAGCTTCGGCGCGGCGTGGTCCGCGACCGAGGCGTGCAGCGCGGCCTGCACGCTGGCCGCGAGCGGCTCGTAGAGCTGTGCGCCGGCGAAGGCGGCCGGGCCGGTGCCGAGCGCGGCGACGAACGCGAGATGACCCAGTCGGCGGACGGCGATCACTTCCCGCACAGGGACTGCACGAACGGCACGACGCCAGCCAGCTCGATCAGGCGTGGTTTATCGTCGCTACGCGCCTGATACTCGACCTGGCCCTGCTTGAGGCCGCGCTCGCCCACGATGATGCGATGGGGGATGCCGATCAGCTCGAGGTCGGCGAACATCACGCCCGGCCGCTCGTCGCGGTCGTCGAGCAGCACGTCGATGCCGGCGGCAGCGAGCTCGCCGTACAGCTTCTCGGCCTGCGCGCGGACCTGGGCGCTCTTGCCCCAGCCGATCGGCACGATCGCGACCTCGAACGGCGCGATCGCGCGCGGCCAGATGATGCCGCGCTCGTCGTTGTTCTGCTCGATCGCGGCGGCGACGATGCGCGACACGCCGATGCCGTAGCAGCCCATCTCCATCGGCTTCGACTTGCCCGCTTTCGTCGAGGAACGTGGCGCTCATCGCCTTGGAGTACTTGGTGCGCAGCTGGAAGATGTGGCCGACCTCGATGCCGCGGCAGATGGACGAGCCTGCCCTTGCCGTCGGGGCTGGGATCGCCCGCCACGACGTTGCGGATGTCGGCGAGTCCGCCGGCTCGGGAAGGTCGCGGCCGAAGTTGACGCCGGTGTAGATGGTAGCCGTCCTCGTTGGCGCCGCACACGAAATCGCTCATTGCCAGCAGCGCGCGGTCGGCGATCACCGGCAGTCCTCGAAGCCGACCGGTCCGAGCGAGCCTGGCCCGGTCCGAAGCCGCTGGCGGATCTCGCTCTCGGACGCAAAGCGGAAACCGTCTTTGAACTGCTCAGCTTGGCGGCCTTGATTTCGTTCAGCTTGTGGTCGCCGCGCAGCAGCAGCAGATAGGGCTGCTCGGTCGCCGGTGACCACCACCAGCGTCTTCACGATGCTTTGCGGCGGGCACGCTGCAGGAACGCGCACAGGTCGTCGATCGTGTTCACGCCCGGGGTGTGCACTTTCTGCAAGCGCCTGCGCGGGGGCGGCCGCGGCGTCGAGGGCGGCAGCGCCTCGGCCAGCTCGACGTTGGCGGCGTAGTCCGAGTCCGGGCAGAAGGCGATCGCGTCCTCGCCGGAGTCGGCGAGCACGTGGAACTCGTGCGAGCCGGTGCCGCCGATCGCGCCGGTGTCGGCCGCCACCGCGCGGAACTTCAGGCCGAGCCGCGTGAAGATGCGCGAGTAGCAGTCGTACATGTTGCGGTACTCGCGCTCGAGGCTCGGCGTAGTCGGCATGGAAGGAGTAGGCGTCCTTCATGACGAACTCGCGCGCGCGCATCACGCCGAAGCGCGGCCGGATCTCGTCGCGGAACTTGGTCTGGATCTGGTAGAAGTTGAGCGGCAGCTGGCGGTAGCTCCTCACTCCCTGCGCACGATGTCGGTGACCACCTCCTCGTGCGTCGGGCCGAAGCAGAAATCGCGCTCGTGCCGGTCCTTGATCCGCAGCATCTGCGGCCCGAACTTCTCCCAGCGCCCGGTCTCCTGCCACAGCTCGGCCGGCTGCACCGCCGGCATCAACAGCTCGATCGCGCCGGCCGCGTTCATCTCCTCGCGCACGATCGCCTCCACCTTGCGCAGCACGCGCAGGCCCAGCGGCATCCAGGTGTAGAGCCCGCTGCCGAGCTTCTTGATCAGTCCGGCGCGCAGCATCAGCTGGTGGCTGACGACCTCGGCCTCGGCCGGGGCTTCCTTCAGGGTGGAGAGCGAGAAAGTGCGGAGACGCGCATGGGTGATGTCCGTGAAAAAGGCCTTATCCTACAATCCGCTAATGAATTCATAGGGAGGAAAGAGCTTGAAGCTGTTGAGCGGATTGCGTGGCCGGCGCCGCAATGGCGTGGACGCGAGCGTAGAGATCAGCGAGGAAGGCGGCATGCGCTCGCTGCACATCGGCAGCGACACCATCCAGAGCGCGATGCGCTTGCGCGCCCGAACGAGCTCGTGCTCGCCTACACCCGCAGCATGATGGCGTTCCTGCTGTTCGTGCCGGAGCCGCAGCGCGTACTGATGCGTCGGGCTGGGCGGCGGCTCGCTCGACAAGTTCATCTACCGTCATTTGCCGCAGGCGACGCCAGACCGTGCTCGAGCTCAATCCGCGCGTGATCGCCGTCGCGCGCCGCTACTTCCACGTGCCGCCGGACGACGAGCGCCTGCAGGTCATCCAGGCGCGACGGCGCGGAGTGGGTCGGCCGAGCATCCCGACAGCGCCGATGTGATCCTGGTGGACGGCTACGACGGCGAGTCGCAGGTGCCGGGAGCTGGCCACCGCCGAGTTCTACGACGCCTGCCGCGCGGGCGCTGGGACCGCGACGGCGTGCTGGTGGTGAATCTGTGGGGCAGCGACCGCCGCTTCGACGAGTACCTGCAGCGCATCGAAGCGGCGTTTCGAGGGCCAGGTGGCTGTGCCTGCCGGCGCTGCAGAAGGGGCAACATCATCGTGCTCGGGTTCCGGCGCCGGCCCCTGCAGTCGCGCTGGGACGGACTTGCGCGAGCGCGCCGGGCGCTGGAAGCGCGCTATGGACTGGAGTTCCTGCGCTTCGTGGAGGTGCTGAAGCGGCTGAATCCGCATACCGACAAGCGCCTGCTCATCTGATCCGTTGCAACTGATTTGCGCTGTCGCATTGCTTTCGCAGTGCAGGCTTTGTGAAAAAATCGGGCTCAGTCCAACAGGCTTACTGGGTGATTGGCATGATCGATCGCGACGGATATCGCCCGAACGTCGGCATCGTCCTGGTAAGCCCGAGGAACGAGGTGTTCTGGGGCAAGCGGGTCAGGGAGCATGCCTGGCAGTTCCCGCAGGGGGGCATCAAGCCCGGCGAGACCCCGGAGCAGGCCATGTACCGCGAGTTGATGGAGGAGGTGGGTCTCGAGTCGGAGCACGTGCGGATCCTCGGGCCGCACCCGCGACTGGCTGCGCTACGACGTGCCGGCCAACTGGGTGCGCCGCGACTGGCGCGCCAACTACCGCGGCCAGAAGCAGATCTGGTATCTGCTGCGCCTGGTCGGCCGCGACTGCGACGTGTGCCTGCGCCGTTCGCGAGAAGCCCGAGTTCGACGCCTGGCGCTGGAGCGACTACTGGGTGCCGCTCGAAAGCGTGGTGGAGTTCAAGCGCGAGGTCTACTGCCAGGCGTTGTCCGAGCTGTCGCGCTTTATTCCCGCGGTGGCGTCGAGCCGCCCCGAGCCAGCGCTGCCCGCAGGCTGCCCGGAGCCACCGGCCGAGGTCAAGATCGACCCGGAGATGAAGACCGCCTAGGGCGTGCTGACGGTCGGCAACCCGTCGCCCATGGGCTCGGTAGCGGCCGCCACCAGCACGTGGAATGAGACACCCCTGTCGCTCCAGTACTGCGCCGCCTCCTCCAGGATGGTCAACGCAATGTAGAAGTTTCGCGGCGCATGCGTCGCGAAGCGCTGCATATCTCCCAATAGCACCACGTAGGCGCGGGCGGGCTGCCACGCTAGATCCGTCACGCAGTCGTGGAACGCGTCCCAGTTGCCGCCGAACCACTCCGGAAACCCCATGGCATTTGCGGCGACTGCCAGAAAGCGCCCCTTGGTTTGCGCACGGGCCCCGTCGATGCGAACCAGCCGCACCCCTTTGAGACGGCACAGCCGGTCGATGGAGCGGGAGCGCCAGTTGCCGGTGAGTTGATACAGGCCGGAGGGCGCGCGCGAAAGCAGTTGGACGAAGCTGAGCATAAGCTATTCGAGTATGCGTCTGAAGGTGCGGTAGTGGTTGTCCGTGTAGTACTGCTCGCCGGCCTGACCCGCGATGATGCGGCGCGCGCCGCGGTCGCGAGCGCCGGGTGTGTGGACCGTGTACTCGCGGTAGTACCCGTGCGGCCTGCGCGGGAGCAGGCGCTCTCGGTTGGCGAACACGATGCCATCCTTGGAGTAGGGAAACGGACCACCCGAGCGTATCAGGCGCAACGTCTCACGTGCTTCTGCCGGAAGCTGGGCGATTGGAATCGTATCGATTCCGCTGTCGACGCCATCGTGGAAGCTGCGCGCTACCGCGGGCGCGCCGAGCAAGATCACCACCAGGAGTGCCCAGAGGGGGGCAAGCGGCCGCCAAGAGCGCGCGGCGGTGGTCATCCGACAACCTGTACCGTTACGGTCGATCTCGATCGGCAACCTCCGCGCTGTAGCGGAATATTTAACGATGTTTGTCGCAATCTCGCAGCCTGTTTAGCCTCAGCCAATCAGCTCCGGCGAAAAGCGGCAACTCGCATCGCGGCCGCGTGCCGTATGACGAGAGCCGAGATGGTTGGTGCAAATTGCAGATAGGTTCTTCGTCGTCGGTATGCGACAATGAACACACAACGAAAAAACAGTCAACCCTAGAGGCTGGACCTTGGCACCTCGACGTAGCGAGTACGACGTCAGCAACGAGGTCAACACGACCGACCCCGCCGCGGTCCATAGCGAGATCAGCCGTGTTTTCCTTGATCTGTATCCGGTGGCCCCGCCTGCGCTGCTGTCGCGTGCATTCACCGACTTGGGGCGGCTGTACCGCGGCGAGTTCCCGGGGTATCACGCGTGCGATACCGGCTACCACAACCTGCAGCACGTGCTGGATGTGACGCTGGCGATGGCGCGTCTCATGAACGGCTACGAGCGCGCTCGCGAACGCCCCGAACCAATCGGAGCGCGCCTGTTCGGCCTCGGAATCATCACTGCGCTGTTCCACGACATCGGCTACCTGCGCCATCGCAACGACACGCGCCATCGCAACGGCGCCGAGTACACCCTGCGCCATGTCAGCCGCGGCGCACGTTTCCTCGAGCAGTACATGCGCGACATCGACTTGCCGGAACTGGCGACGGTCGCGGGGCGCATCCTCCACTTTACCGGCTACGAGGTCCCGGTCGAGCGCATCGACGTCCCGAGCCCGCTGTTCCGCTTGATCGGCAACATGCTCGGCACGGCGGACATCGTGGCCCAGATGGCCGATCGCTGTTACCTCGAGAAATGTCGCGATCGCCTGTATCCCGAATTCGTGGAGGGCGGCCTCGCTACCTCGGGCCCCGCTGACCACCGCGTGCCGACTGCGCTGTTCTCGTCCGCAGCGGACCTTCTATACAAGACGCCCGGGTTTTACAGCACAGCGACGACGCGGCTGACCCAGCAGCTGGGCGCCACCTACGGCTATCTCGCGAATCATTTCCGCGGCCAGAACCTCTACCTGGAGGAAGTCAACAAGAACATCCGTTATGCCGAGCGGGTCAGCGCGAAGGGCGATCTCGGTCTGTTGCGCCGGGTTCCACCGCCGGGTCTGTTCGACGCTACGAAGGCGCTGATCTACCGGGAGGTGCCGCATTCGACCCCGGACGAGCCGAGAAGTCCTCACCCGGTGTGAACAGCGCGAGGGTCCGCCGGATGCCGTCAAGCCTCACGCCGCCTTGCTCGGCCCTGTGTCCCTTACTTGCCCACTTCCAGCATGATCTTCCCCACGTGCGCGCCTGATTCCATGAGGCTGTGTGCGGCCGACGCGGCCGCTAACGGAAACACCTTGTAGATTACTGGCCGTACCCTGCCGGCCTCGATCAGCGGCCACACTTTTTCCCGTAGCGATTTCGCAACCGCAGCCTTGAACTCAACCGTGCGCGGGCGCAAGGTCGAGCCGGTGAGGGTGAGCCGACGCACCAGGATGTCGGACATGTCGAGCGTAGCCTTGTTGCCGCCGAGGAAGGCGATCAAAGACAGCCTCCCATCGGTCGCCAGGCATTTCAGCTCGCGCGGCACGTAGTCGCCCCCCACCATGTCCAGGATCACGTCTGCCCCTTTGCCTCCGGTCAGCTGCTTCACGACTTCGACGAAGTCTTCGCTGCGGTAGTTGATCGCGCGCTCTGCCCCTAACGCCTCGCATGCCGCGCATTTCTCCGCGTTGCCGGCGGTGACGAATACGCGATGATCGAAGGCTCGCGCCAGCTGGATCGCGGCGACGCCGATACCGCTGCTGCCTCCGTGCACCAGCAGGGTCTCGCCGGGCGCGAGCCGCGCGCGCTCGAACACATTGATCCAGACGGTGAAGAAGGTCTCGGGCAGCGAGGCAGCCTCGATCAGGCTCCATCCCGTCGGGACGGGCAGGCAATGGCCTGCTGCGGTGATGCAGAATTCGGCATAGCCGCCGCCTGGAGTCAGGGCGCAGACCTGGTCGCCCTCGTGCCACTCCGTCACGCCTTCGCCGAGCCTGACCACGCTACCGGCGACTTCGAGACCGGGAAGATCCGAGGCGCCCGGCGGCGGCGCATAGGTGCCGGCACGCTGTAAGCAGTCGGGCCGGTTAACGCCGGCGGCAGCGACTCGAATCAGGACCTCTCCCGGTTTGGGCTGGGGCAGCGGTCGTGTGGCAATCTTCAACACCTCGGGTCCCCCGGGGCGCGAGATCTCCACCACTTGCATCTGGCTGGGAAGGGAGGGCGGCGGCATGCGTATCCTCAGTTTCGCGGGAGATGTGATCCAACGGTTATAGCACCGGGACTCGATGGTTCACAACTCGGCGTAGTGCTTCGCCGCCTCGATCTGGTTGCGGCATCATGCCGGCTTCAACTGCGAACTGATCGGCAGCACGCAGTTCGCCACGGCTCGAAACCGGCCGGAATCTTACCGGAACCTTGCCCGAAACTTGCTCAATCACGGTCCTGTCACTTTCCCTCTGTGAGGACCCTGTCATGAAATCGCTCCATCTGCTGCCCGCGCTCCTGCTGGCACTTGCTCTGCCCGCTATCGCCGAGGACGCCGCTGCTCCGGCGAGCGCTCAGAGCGCTCCGGCTGCGGCAAACGTCGCACCCGGCACCGGGGCCGAAACTGCCTCAGCTCCGGCGGATGCAGATCCGGCGGTGGCCAAATTCGAGGCCTCGCTCCAGTTCAAAACCGGCAGCGTGAGCCTGCCCGGCGGGTTCGCAACGTTCAACCTGTCGCATAACTTCAGGTTCCTGGATGCCGGCGACGCCAGGCGCGTGCTGGAGGCTTGGGGCAATCCGCCCGACGCCAGCAAGAGCGTCCTGGGCATGATCTTTCCAGCCGAGATAGGGCCGCTGTCGAAGGACGGCTGGGGTGTGGTCGTCACCTACGAGAAGGATGGCTACGTCAAGGACAGCGACGCCGAAGGCATCGACTACGGCAAGCTGCTGAAGGAGATGCAGGAGGCAACCGCGGATGCGAACGAGGAGCGCCGCAAGCAGGGCTATCCGACGGTCCAGATCGCGGGCTGGGCGGAGCACCCGTCTTACGACAAAGCGGCGCACAAGCTTTACTGGGCCAAGGAGCTGCGCTTCAGCGACGTGCCGGAGGCGACGCTCAATTATGACATCCGCGTGCTGGGGCGCTATGGCGTGCTGTCGTTGAACGCGGTTGCCAGCATGGGGCAGTTGACCAAAGTCAAGACGGACATGCGCGAGGTGCTGGCTGCCACCGAGTTCAGCTCTGGGCACCGGTACGCCGATTTCAACGATTCTACCGACAAGGTGGCAGCTTACGGCCTGGCTGCTCTGGTGGCCGGCGGCGTGGCGGCGAAGATGGGATTGTTCGCCAAGCTCGGTGTTCTGCTTCTGAGTCTGAAGAAGGTGTTGATCTTCGTAGTGGCCGGTGCGGCTGCGCTGGCGGGCAAGCTCTTCAAGCGTGGAGGCTCGGACGCGTAGCGCCATACGCACGCGCCCGGAGAGATTGCAGGGCAGCCAGCCAGGTGTTCGGCCGCCCGCAGCCGCCGATCGAGCAGTCCAAGCTCGCGCGGTAACGCGGCGTTGCACAGAGGTAACGGCGCGGACCGCAGCAGGAGGATTCCCGGTCGAGGGTGAGAGTAGTAAACTCACAGCATCCAGGTCGGGGCGCCATGAACTCGAGATCCGCACAAGCGAACTCCAGCTTCGCTTCGCAGCTTGCCAGATGCCGTCTGCAACGCGCGGTTCGTGCACTGGGTATCGTGATCCTTGCTTGTCTCGCTACGTCTTTTGCCGCCGCGCAGGACTCCGGCGGAGGAGTCCAGTTCAAGAGCACCATGTCCGAGGACGGTGGAGTGCTCGAAGTGCCGGTCGAGCCGATTGTCATCGAGAGCGACGCGCTGAACCCGGAACCTACGCAGGATCAGCTCATGCAGAAGTTTCGCGATGCGCTCGGGCAACCTCCGAGCTACATTGTCAGCGAGCGCCAGCTCGCGAGCGGCGTCCTGGAAGTGACCACGCGTTTGGGCCGCCTCTGCGTGCGGCCGCTGCCGGGGCAGCTGCGATCCGGTCTGGGCGGGGACATCACGCTCGCCGCGCCCTGCGCGTCGTTCTGATGTTCCTTAGCTTCCCTGGATTCTCTCCAGCGCAGCGCGCAGGTCCGCAGGCAATGGCGTCGGTCGGCGTGTCGCGCGGTCCACGTATACGTGGACGAAGTAGCCTTGTGCCGAGGCTAGGTCCTCGTCGTTGCGAAAGATCCCGATCTCGTAGCGCACGCTGCTGTTGCCCAGCTTGGCTACGCGCAAGCCGGTGTTCACCAGGTCGGGGAAGATGATCGGCGCGAAATACTGGCAGCTGGTTTTCACCACCAGTCCGAACACGGGGCTGCGCACGATGTCGAGCGCGCCCTGCTCGATCAGGTACTGGTTTACCACGGTATCGAAGTAGGAGTAGTACACGACGTTGTTCACGTGCCCGTACACGTCGTTGTCCATCCAGCGCGTAGGGATGCGCTGAAAATGACGATAGGCGGCGCGTTGATTCGGGATCGGTTTGCTCACCAGGGCTCCTTTCGCGTCAATGAACAGGTATTTTGTCGGTGGTGTCGGCGCGGCGGCGCATTTGCTTCCAGTTCACCGCCAGCAGCCCTGCGAACACGATGATCAGCATGCCGAGCAGCGACACGGTGTCTGGAAACTCGCGAAAGGCGATGTAGGCGAGCAGCGTGGACCAGACCAGTTGCGTGTAGAGGAAGGGCGCGAGCGCTGTGGGCGACGCAACCTCCACCGCGCGGATCAACAGAAAGTGCCCGAAGCCCCCCAGGCAGCCAATTGCCACCATGAGCCCCGCTTGCGTCAGCGTCGGGGTCTTCCAGGTGAAGGGGAGGACCAGGCTGGAAGCCAACGTGCCCACCAGCGCGGTAAAGAACAGCGTCGTGAACGGATTCTCGCGGCCTGCGAGCTTGCGCGTCATGATCTGATACAGCGCGAAGAGCAGGGCAGTGATCATCGGGAACAGGACCGCGACGGTCAGCAGTCCGCCGCCCGGTCGGATGATCACTAGCACGCCGACGAAGCCGAGCGTGACGGCGGTCCACTGCCGGCGTGTGACGCGCTCTCCGAGCATGGGACCGGACAGAGCCGATACCAGCACCGGTGCTACGAACGTGATCGCCGCGGCCTCCGCCAGCGGCAGGTGTTGGAGCGACAGGTAGAAGAACGCCGTGCTGGTCACCAGCAGCAAGCCGCGCAGGATCTGCAGCCCGGGACGTTGCGTGCGCACCAGATCGAAACCGATGCGCGGCGCTAACAGCGCGAGCATGAACACCATGTGCACGGCGTAGCGAGCCCAGATGAGCGGCGGCAGCGGGTAGGACTGGAGCATGATCTTGGCCAGCGTGTCCATCGAGGAGAACAGGAACACGGACGACATGATCAGCAGGATCCCCCTCAGCAGGTGAGGGTGATGGTCGCGGCCCCCGCTCATGCGGGACGCGGGGGGCGTGCAGGCAGAGGCTCGCGTCCAGCGAACAGCGCGGCGTTCCCCAGCGCCGCTTCGATGCGCAACGCCTCGTTCCACTTGGCCATGCGCTCCGAGCGCGCGAAGGAGCCGACCTTGAGCTGGCCCGCGTTCCAGCCGGTGGCGAGGTGCACGATGGTCACATCCTCGGTTTCGCCCGAGCGCGCGGACACGATGGTGCCGAAGCCGGCGCGCTGGCCTGCTTCCAGAGCCGCCTTGGTCTCCGTAATGGTGCCCGCCTGATTGGGCTTGATCAGTACCGCGTTGCAGGCGCGGTCTTGCGCCGCCCGCTGCACCAGCGCGGCGTTGGTCACCAGGTAGTCGTCGCCGATCACCTGCACCCGGTTACCGACCGCAGCGGTGAAGCGCGCCATGCCGCGCGGGTCGTCCTCGCCCATCGGGTCCTCCACCGAGACGATCGGAAAGCGCTCGATCCAGCCCAGCAGGACCTCGGCCAGTCCGTCGCTGTCGAACTCGCGGTCTTCCAGGCCGAAGCGATAGCGGCCGCCGCGGCCGAACTCGGAGGCAGCGATGTCGAGCGAGATCGCGACTTGATCACCCGGCACGTAACCGGCGCTCTCGATGGCCCGCAGCAGCATCTCGAGCGCCTTCCTCGTTGCTGCCGAAGGCCGGCCACCATCCGCCCTCGTCGGCCACGCCCTGCAGCAGGCCACGCGCCTGCATCAGATTCCCGGCGGCGCGATAGACCTCGGCGGTCATGACCAGCGCTTCGTCGAAGCTGCTTGCGCCCAACGCCATGACCATGAAGTCCTGCACGTCGACACGCCGACCCGCGTGGGCGCCACCGCCGAAGATCTGGATCTCCGGCAATGGCAGCCGCCGTGCCGTGCCGGACGAGAGATAGCGATACAGCGGCTCGCCAGCGGCGGCGGCCGCAGCATGCAGCACGGCCATCGATACCGCGATGGTGGCATTGCCGCCAAGCCGCGCCTTGTTTGGCGTGCCATCCAGCGCGATGAGGGCTTGGTCGATCGGACTCCTGGTCGGCGGCATCGCGGCCGACGAGCGCCCGCGCGATCTCGCCGTTCACGTTGGTTACGGCGCCGTACTACGTCCATCCCGGCGAGCGCAGTTGCCGCCATCGCGCAGATCGATGGCTTCGCGCGAGCCGCGCGAGGCACCCGCCGGAGCGATGGCGCGGCCCATGGCGCCGCACGCCAGATGGACTCTCGGCTTCGACGGTGGGACGTCCGCGTGAATCCCAGACCCGCCGTCCCTTCAGGCCGGTGATCGATGTGTCGGGCATCAATAAGCCAGGAATCAGCGGCTGCGCAAGATTGTCCGGCGCCGACGCGCGCAGCTCCTCTTGCCCAGCATCGCGCGCACCTCGGACAATGCTGCGACGGGCTTCCGCAGCAAGCTCGTCGGCCACTTTGCGCACGCTGGTCGCGCTGCCAATCTTCGGTGATGTACTCGACGGGTGATTTGCCGTCGACGCGCGCCAGGAGCAGGCCCGGCAAAAGACGTGCAGTGCGCGCTTCGAGGCTCGCGACGGGCTCCCAGTCTGCTATCTCGAGATAGGCCTGCGCTCAACGCGTCGAAGCAAGCCAGGTAGCCGTCGGTCCAGTGCGGGCGCCACGCGCACTTGAGCAGCGTGTGATTGAGGCAGAAGGCGAGATCGAAGGCGGGATCGCCGTACCAGGCGCACTCGGCGTCCAGGAATACAGGACCGTGTGGCCCGCACAGGATATTCTTTGGGCTCACGTCGCCGTGCACCAGCGCCAGTTTGGTGCTGGGTGTTACGTCGATGAGCGCCTGCAGCTGCGCCGCGCAGTCGGCATGGATACGAGCTGTGGCGGCGAGATAGGGTTCCAGCCGGATCGGGAAGAAGATGTGGTCGGTCGCAAAGACTCGCGGCGACGTCGTCGCGCCGTGCGGTGTGGGCGTGGATGAGAGCGATGCGCCGGCCGACCTCCGCGGCGAAGGCCGGATCGATGACGCCATCGCGCAGCTGCTCTTTCCACACCGGATGCTGCGCGGGCGCGAGGTACTCCATGGCGAACATACCGGCAGCCGGCGTCCTCCCCCAGGACGCGCGGCACCGCAGCGGGGACGATCGAGGCCGCTGTACGCATCCATTCCACCTCCCAGCGATTGCGCTCGACCGGCGCCTGCCAGTCGGCCTTCACCTTGAGCTTGGGCAACGCGCGCTTGATGCACACCGGACCGCGCTGCGAGATCCACGCGCACGATGTCGGAGGAAACGCCGCCGGTGAGCGGCGTGATAGTGGGGCGTTTCGCCGGGAGTGAGCAGGCCCATGCGGGCGAGTGTCGACAGGAAATCCGCCGTGCCGGCGGAGTCGGCTCCGTCTGTTGGCATGTGCGTCGCGTTTCCGGGTGTATCCTACTGAAGGCCGGATCGCGCCGCTCAAAACGTGGCCGGCGCGATCAAGCACGCAATCTAACACATCCGCAGTTCTGCGCGATCCGCCATGACGTTCGTGCTCGCTCTCGATCAAGGGACGACCAGCTCCCGCGCCATCGTATTCGACGAGACGGGGTCGGTGCGCGCGGTTGCGCAGCGCGAGACGACCCAGATCTACCCGCAGCCGGGCTGGGTCGAGCAAGACCCGCTCGAAATCTGGCGCTCGCAGCTCGACTGTGCGCGCGAGGCGCTGGCGGCCGCGGGTGTGACCAGCTCGCAGATCGCGGCCATCGGCATCACCAATCAGCGCGAGACCACGATCGTCTGGGATCGTCGCACCGGCCAACCCGTGTGCAACGCCATCGTGTGGCAGGATCGGCGGACCGCGGCGATCTGCGACAGGCTCAAGGCCGAAGGTCTCGAAGCCCTGTTCACCGGCCGCACCGGCCTGGTGCTCGACGCTTATTTCTCCGGGACCAAGCTGCGCTGGGTGCTGGACCACGTCGCCGGCGCGCGCGCGCTAGCAGAGGCGGGCGACGCTCTGCTTTGGCACGGTCGACAGCTGGCTGATCTGGAATCTCACTGGCGGGCGCGCGCACGTCACCGATGCCAGCAACGCGTCGCGCACGCTGCTGTACAACATCCACAACGGGGACTGGGACGACAAGCTGCTCGGGTTGTTGAGCATTCCGCGCAGCCTGCTCCCCAGGGTCGTGGCTTCATCGGGCCGGGTGGCGGATACCGACCCCAGCTGGTTCGGTGCGCCGATCCCGATTGCCGGCATCGCGGGCGATCAGCAGGCGGCGTTGTTCGGGCAGCGCTGCGTAACACCGGGCATGGTCAAGAACACCTACGGCACCGGCTGTTTCATGCTCATGCATACGGGCGATCGTCCGGTCGCCTCGCACAAAGGCCTGCTGACCACCGTGGCCTGGCGTCTGGGGGAGAAGCGCGAGTTCGCCCTCGAAGGCAGCGTGTTCATCGCCGGCGCGGCGGTGCAATGGCTGCGCGATGGGCTGGGAATCATCAAATTCTCCAGCGACGTGGACCGGTTGGCTGCCTCGGTAGCGGACAATGGCGGCGTCTACCTGGTACCGGCCTTCGCCGGGCTCGGGGCTCCGCACTGGGATCCCTACGCCCGGGGCACCGTGCTGGGCCTGACACAGGGCGCTACCGCTGCCCACCTGGCACGGGCTACGCTAGAGTCTATTGCCTATCAGACCGCTGACATCCTGGAGGCCATGCAGGCCGACTCCGGGATGGCCCTCAAGGAGCTCCGGGTGGACGGGGGCGCGACGCGGAGCGACCTGCTGATGCAGTTCCAGGCCGACATTCTAGACGTGCCCGTAGTGAGGCCGGTCCTACTGGAGTCGACGGCCTTGGGGGCGGCGTATCTGGCTGGGCTGGCGGTAGGGTACTGGCGTGATGGGGCACAGATTGACGCCCAGTGGAAGGCCGAGCGGGTCTTCGAGCCGCGTCAGGACGCGGCGAAGCGAGACAGGCTGAGGGCCCGTTGGCATCAGGCGGTAGCGCGGGCGAAGGACTGGGCCAGACAGGCAGAGTAGCCGGAACTGGATTCAGCTTGATCGAAGCCCCGGTGGTGCTTCGGAGAAACCATAACTAACATTGACAAGCGACTGATTTTATTAGTACTGTAGCTAGATTAGTCTCAAGCTGCCTGAGCGGCCGTTCGGTACCGAAATCCATGGCCAAGATCGCGATCTTCAACCAGAAGGGCGGCGTCGGAAAGACAACCACGTCGCTGAATCTGTCGGCAGCGCTTACCCGCCGGGGGCAGGCGCCGCTCGCGATCGATATGGATCCGCAAGGGCATCTGTCCGCCATCACCGGCACCGCCGTCAGCGATGCGGAGGACAGCATCTACGGCTTCTACCACACCCAGAAACCGCTGACCGACCTGATCCGAGACGGGCGTGGCGGCTGGCCGGTCATTCCGGCCCATGTGGAACTGTCCAAGATCGACTCCCAGTCAGGCAAAGGACCGCAGGTGCTCAACAAGCTCAACGTGGGCATCGTGAAGGAGAACCTCAACACCGGCCGGCCGATCCTGATCGACTGCTGTCCCATTCTGGGCGTGTTATCCCTGAACGCTATCTTCGCCTGTGACCGCATCCTGGTGCCGGTGTCGGCGGACTGGCTGGCGGTAAAGGGAGTATTGCAGGTGGAAAAGACCCTCAAAGCCCTGGAGCATGTGTTCAAGAAGCGCTTGCCGCGGCGTTTCGTGGTCACGCGATTCGACTCTCGCCGGCGCATGTCGCACGACATCTACAAGGAAATTCTGGAGCGCTACGGAGATGAGTTGTGCCGGACGCGGATCTCGGAGAACGTGAGCGTTGCCGAGAGCCCGGCTTCCAACGAGGATGTATTCACGCACGCGCCGGGAAGCCGCGGTGCGCAGGACTACGATGCGTTGCTGGACGAACTGGTCGAGACGGGGTTCCTGCCTTAGCTGGACCTGGGACGTTTTGCCCTCAGGCGTTCTGGCTCAGGTGGCTGTGGTCTAGGACGCTCTTTCTTTGTCCTGGCGCGATATCAGGGAGATGATTCCGTCGATATCCAGCGCCTCTTCACGCAAGGCCTGGTGCTGGACCGTCTTCGACTCGAGAATTTCACAGTGCCGGTAAATCTGCGTGAGCTTGCGCTCGGCGTCGGCTTGGTCCTTCCCCGGAATCAACAGGTTGTCTACGACCAACCCGCTGCGGGTGCGGATCTTGAAGCCATACTTCATCATCCCTATTCCCCGGCTCCCGTTGTGGCTTGCGAGCAGCATTCTACTCCTCCGCTAGTTAAGTGTTGTCGGCACAAGGCTTTCTACGGCACCTTCTGTGCCAGCTTGAGCACTAAGACCTGGGTTCCTAGGAGTTGTGGGGCCGCCAGGACTGCGGTCTTGGAGGCGACGACGAGGCCCGGAATTGACGCTCGGAAGCGACGCCGGACCCGATCCGACTGGTTCAGGACAGGCTGTGTGTCGAGATCCCGGCCCTGGACTGAGTGCTCTGCTTCACTCCTGCGGCTTGAGTTCCCGCTGGTAGCGTTTGAAGTTGTGCACGTAGTGGTCGGCATTCCACAGCAGGAACGAGACTTCCTCGTCGCTCAACTGGCGCACCACCTTGCCGGGCGAGCCCACCACCAGCGAGCGATCGGGGATCTGCTTGCCTTCGGTCACCAGGGTATTGGCACCGATCAGGCAGTTCTTGCCGATCCTGGCATGGTTGAGCACCACGGCTTTGATGCCGATCAGGCTCCCGTCGCCCACGATGCAGCCATGCAGCATCACCTGGTGCCCGACGGTGACGTTGCTGCCGATAGTGAGAGGCACACCTTCGTCGGTATGCAGCACCGAGCTGTCCTGGATGTTCGAGCGTGCGCCGATCACGATCGGATGATTGTCGCCGCGTATCACGGTGTTGAACCAGACGCTGGACTCGTGCTCCAGGACCACCGAGCCGATGACGGTGGCGTTGTGGGCGATGAAGCAATCGCCGCGGCATTCGACGCGGCGTTCGCCAATCGAGTATTTCATTGCAGCTCCGTGCAGCGCGTACGAGGTGACAGCGTGGTCCGGCTCAATCGAGCCGCCAAGGATGCCCCATTATAGCGATCGATCCGTTCAGCGCTGTGTCGTCGAGCGCGGATTTACCGCCGCGACCAGCGGCGTGATAATGTGTCTCGACACCCGTATGGAGGAAAGCGTCATGAGTGCCGTCACCGCCCTTGCCAAGGGAACCATCGATATCGAGGCCATGCTCGGCGCCGATGCCGACAAGCTGCTCAGTCATGTATGCAAGGGCATCCCCAAGGAAACCCTGCACCTGCCTGGGCCGGATTTCGTAGACCGCGTCTTCACCTTGAGCGACCGTCCGACGCCGGTGCTGCGCAGCTTGCAACAATTGTTCGGCCACGGCCGGCTGGCGGGGACCGGTTATCTGTCCATACTGCCGGTGGACCAGGGTATCGAGCACAGCGCTGGCGCGTCGTTCGCCAAGAACCCGGCCGTATTCGACCCCGAGAACATCGTGAAGCTGGCAGTCGAAGGCGGTTGCAATGCAGTGGCGTCCACCCTCGGAGTGCTGGGCGCCTGCGCGCGCAAGTATGCGCACAAGATTCCGTTCCTGCTCAAGTTCAACCATAACGAGTTTCTCACCTACCCGAACAAGTACGACCAGATCTTCTTCGCCAGCATCAAGCAGGCGCGCGACATGGGCGCTGTCGCGGTCGGCGCCACCGTCTACTTCGGATCGGCCGAGTCCGCCCGCCAGTTGGTGGAGGTGAGCAAGGCGTTCGAGACGGCGCACGATATGGGCATGGCCACCGTGTTGTGGTGCTACCTCCGCAACCCGGCGTTCAAGCAGGACAAGGACTACCACCTGTCGGCCGACCTCACTGGCCAGGCCAATCATCTGGGCGTGACGATCGAGGCCGACATCATCAAGCAGAAGCTGCCCGAGAACAACGGCGGCTACAACATCCTCAACAGCAAGGACAACCCCTACGGCAAGACCGACAAGCGCGTGTACACGGAGCTCACGACAGACCACCCGATCGATCTGACTCGTTACCAGGTGGCCAACTGTTACATGGGGCGCGCGGGGCTGATCAACTCTGGTGGCGCCTCGGGCGACAACGACTTCGCCGAGGCGGTGCGCACGGCCGTCATCAACAAGCGCGCCGCCGGGACGGGACTCATCTCAGGGCGCAAAGCGTTCCAGCGGCCGCTGGCCGAGGGTGTGAAACTGCTCAATGCAATCCAGGACGTGTACCTCGACAAGCGCATCACCATCGCGTGATGGTCGGCCAGGGCGAGGGGCGTCCGGACTGCTGCTTGCCCTGGCGGGATTGGTGATGGGCCCGGCGCTGGTGCAGGGGGGAGAAGCGTCGCCGGCTGCTGGCAGCGACGAGGCCGCCCTCAAGACCATGCGCGAGCAGATTGTGAAGGCGATCGGGGAAGCGCGCTGCGTGAATCTGGTTCACTGTCGCGTGCTCCCGTTAGGCGCCCGTCCCTGCGGAGGCCCGTCGGAGTACCTGGCCTACTCCAGCACCACCGGGAACCGCGAAATGCTCGAAGCGAAGGCCTACGAATACAGCTTCCTCGAGGAGGAAGTGAACCGCAAGCAAGCCGCGATTGGCACGTGCGAAGCGCTGCCGGCGCCGCGCGTTTCCTGCATCGATGGCCGTTGCACGCTCTCCTCCGACCGGCGTTGACCGACTCTAGCACCGAGAGCCCTATGTCCCGTCCTGGCAAGTCCTCTCGCCCAGTTGCCAGCAAGCTGATCCCCAGCCTGGGCGTGTCGGACATCGATCGTTCGGTCGGCTTCTACCGTCAGTTCTTCGGTTTCGAAGTGGAGGATTCCTACGAAAACGAGGGGCGCATGAGCTGGTGCTGGTTGAAGAGCGGCGGCGCTGACTTGATGCTGCAGCAGTTGACCGCGGATCAGCAGATCACCCTCAACCCTGCCATCGGGCAGAGCTGGGTGATCTACATCCGCCCCGACGACCTGAAAGCCACGCACGTGCGGCTGAAGAAAGCCGGGTTTCCCGTCTCCGACGTTGCCCTCACCTCTTACGGTGCGAGCGAATTCTTCCTCACCGATCCGGATGGCTACGAGCTGTGGGTGTCGGTCCCGTCAGCCAACGGCAACGGCGATGACGATGAGGACGAGGACGACGACAAAGAAGAAGACGACGAGGACGACGAGGACGAGGACGAAGAGGAGGAGGAGTGGCAGGTCGGTCAGCTCGGACCGCGGCGGCCATCTTCCCAGCAGAAGTAAGCTCGTCTCAAGGCTTGGCCCCGCGTAACTCCTGTACGACTTGCTGCAGCCGCTCCGGCGTGACCGCCTGCGGCGGGAGCGGCGCTCCCACTACCAGCTCTACCAGCGAGAATGGGCGCGGGCGTTTGAAGAAAGCGCGTCCGCCCTTGCGGCTGAACATGCTGCCCCACAGCCCACGCAGCGCCATTGGCACGACCGGCACAGGGGTGGTATCGACGATGCGCTTGACCCCTCCGCGGAACGCAGATAACTCGCCGGTGTCCGTGATCCGCCCCTCGGGGAAGATCCCCACCAGATCGCCCTGGCTTAGAGCGCGCGCCACCTCGGCGTAAGCCGACTCCAGCATGGCCGGGTCTTCCCTGGCGGGCGCGATGGGAATGGCCTTTCCGGTGCGGAACACGAAGCCCAGCACCGGGATGCGGAAGATCTGGTGATCCATGATGAAGCGGATGGGGCGAGGGCACGCGCCCAGAATGACGACGGCATCGACGAAGCTAACGTGGTTGCAGGCCAGCACCGCGGGGCCGGTCTCGGGGATGTTCTCCAGTCCGCGCTTGCGCAGACGGTAGATCGAATGGATCAGCATCCAGGCCAGGAAGCGCATCAGAAACTCGGGGACGAGCAGATAGATGTAGAGCGCCACTGCCGCGTTGAGAAAGGCGCAGGCCAGGAACATCTGCGGAATGGTCGCGCCCGCTCCGAGCACGCCGGCGCCGAAGGCTGCCGCCAGCACCATGAACAGCGCGTTGAGGATATTGTTCGCGGCGATGATGCGCGAACGGTGCGACGGATCGGAGCGGCTTTGTATCAACGCGTAGAGCGGCACGATGTAGAAGCCGCCGAACACGCCGATCAGGATCAGGTCGATCAGCACGCGCCAGCTGCCCGGCGCGCTCAGATACCCCCAGGCGTTGGCGTGCGGCAGAACGCCTGCCGAGGGGCTGGCGAAAAACAAGTCGAGAATGAACAGCGACAGGCCGATGGAGCCGAAGGGCACCAGCCCGATCTCGATCTTGCGCCCCGACAGCCGCTCGCACAGCAACGAGCCCACACCGACTCCGGTCGCGAACACGGCCAGCAGCAGCGTGACCACGCTCTCGTTTCCGCCCAGGTGGTCCTTGGCGTAGCCGGGAAACTGGGAGAGCATCAGCGCGCCGAGGAACCAGTACCAGGAGATCCCGAGGATGGATAGAAAGACTGCGCGGTTGCCGCGCGTGAGCTGAATGGTGTGCCACGTCTCCGACAACGGGTTCCAGTTGATCTTCAGACCCGGGTCGGGCGCGGGCGCGGCCGGCACGCTGCGGCTGACCGCGTAGCCAGCGACTGCGACGAGGAGCGTGATTCCCGGAACGCTCAGGTGCCCGCCATCGGCGCGCCCCATCAGCACGCCGGCCAGAATGGTGCCGAACAGGATCGCGATGAAGGTACCGGTCTCGATCAACGCGTTGCCGCCGATCAGTTCGCTCTCGTGCAATTGCTGCGGCAGGATCGCGTACTTCACTGGACCGAATACCGTCGAATGGACTCCCAGCATGAACAGCGCGGTGAACAGCAGCGTCACGTCCTGGAGGACGAAGCCGACGGCACCGACCAGCGCGATAGCGATCTCGAACAGCTTGACCAGGCGGATGATGCGCGAGCGCTCGTACTTGTCGGCTAGCTGGCCGGCGGTGGCCGAGAACAGGAAGAAGGGCAGGATGAAGATTCCGGCCGCCAGGTTGACCAGCACGCCGGTGCTGAGCGTAGACGAGTGCGCGGCCTGGAAGGTGAGCAGCAGCACCATGGCATTCTTGAACAGATTGTCGTTCAGCGCGCCCAGGAACTGGGTGACGAAGAAAGGCAGGAACCGGCGCGTGCGGAGCAGCTGGAACTGGCCCAGATCCGGATCGGACTGTGACGTATGGGTTGGCATGGGAGGAAGGCCGGCTCAGGGATTGGAGAGCATCAGAGCAAACTCCGTGCGCGCTGGCCCGCACGCGGGTCGCGTCACTGGTGATGCTGATGGGAGCGCGAGGAGTGCGCCTTGGGCTTCTTGCTGACGGTGAAACGCGCCAGCTGGGAGTCGGTCTGCGGCAGCTTGACGATCACGGTGACGTGGCTGGGCTTGCCGAGCTTGAACTCGCCCGTTCCCTCCAGTTTGTTGTCGCCAACGCCGGCGAGCACCAGCACGTAGCGTTTCTTGCCGGTCATGACGATTGCCTTGGCGCTGCCGCCCGCGCTCTGGACCGGGTTGTCGGCATGGTCGGTGATATACAGCGTCAACTGATTCTCGCCGGCCACCAGCTCGATGTGATATGGACCAGCCATCCGCACCTGCCCGCCGTGGGGCGCCGGGTGCCGGTCGAAGTGTTCGTCCGTGTGCGCCGAAGCACCGACCACCCAGACGACAGACAGCAGGACGATGAGTGCTCGGACCGGCATCCCGGAACCCGCTCTAGCGGCCGGCGCGGCTTGCCGCCAGCGGGCGGAACACGGTCCGATGAGGCCTCTCGCCGCGCAGGTCCACGGTGACGAATACCACCGTCGTCGGTTTCAGGTTCAGCCGTCCTTTCGCCTCGAGCCGGTTGCCACCTGCGGGCCGTAATTCCAGCTGCGTGGCCTTGCCGTCTGTATGCAGTCCTGCCTTGCCCTTTCCGCCCACGGAGTCAACCGGCTTTCCAGCGCGGTCGGTCACGTACAGTGTGAGCGCGCCCTTGCTCGCTACCAGCTCCAGCCAGAAAGGGCCGGCCAGCCGTACATCGCCCCCATGCGCCGGTTGCGGGGTTGGTGAGTGTGGCTCGGCCTGAGCCGTTCCGACGTGCGGCAGCGCCGTTTCCGACCTGTCCGCAGCAAGGGCCAGACCGGAAACGGGCAGCATACAGACCAGACCTGCAAGAACGGTCCTGCGGGCCACCCTCCGTCCCCTCTGGTCTGCTGCCAAGTCCGAGTCTCCTCTCACGCGCCACCTCTCCAGATCGACTGGAGCACCCCGCGCTCGACATCCAGCAAAGAAAAAGGGCAGACCATGAGCCTGCCCTGTGATTGGGGAAGTCTTGGCCGATCGCGGGATCAGCGCGCCGCGGTGCTCTTCACCGGCTGGCCAGGCGCTCCGGCGCGGGGAACGGCTATGACATCCAGTTTGTTCGTGGGCAGGACGATCGCGACTGCCGCGGCGGTTGCCACTGGTGGAGGCGTCAGGGTGCTGCTGGGGCTGCTGCCGGCTGGCAGCAGGGGCACCAGCAGCAACGCGACGATGTTGATGATCTTGATCAGCGGGTTGACGGCCGGGCCAGCCGTATCCTTGTACGGGTCGCCCACCGTGTCGCCGGTCACCGCCGCCTTGTGCGCGTCCGAGCCTTTGCCGCCATAGTGGCCGTCTTCGATGTACTTCTTGGCGTTGTCCCAGGCACCGCCGCCGGTCGTCATGGAGATGGCCACGAACAGTCCCGTCACGATCGTTCCGATCAGCAACCCGCCGAGCGCGCGAGTGCCGGCACCTGGACCCATGAGCCAGTTCATGAGGATCACCAGAACGATGGGCACGAGGATCGGCAGCAGGGAAGGGATGATCATTTCCTTGATCGCCGCCTTGGTCAGCATGTCCACCGCCCGCGAATAGTCCGGCTTCGCGGTGCCTTCCATGATGCCCTTGATCTCTCGGAACTGGCGGCGCACTTCGTTCACCACCGAAGTGGCGGCGCGGCCCACCGCCTCCATCGCCATGGCGCCGAACAGATAGGGCACCAGACCGCCGATGAACAGGCCGATGATGACGGCGGGATCGGACAGCATGAAGTCCACCGACTTCCCGGCAGCCTTCAAGTTATGGGTGTAGTCGGCGAACAGCACCAGCGCGGCCAGGCCAGCGGAGCCGATGGCGTAGCCCTTGGTCACCGCCTTGGTGGTGTTGCCCACCGCGTCCAGCGGGTCGGTGATCTCACGGATCTTGGACGGCAACTCGGCCATCTCCGCGATGCCGCCGGCGTTGTCGGTGATCGGGCCGTAGGCGTCCAGCGCGACGATCATTCCGGTCATGGACAGCATCGCGGTAGCCGCGATGGCGATGCCGTACAGGTCGGCCAGAGCGTAGGAGGCCCAGATCGCGGCGCATACGGCCAGCACGGGCAACGCAGTCGCCTTCATCGATACACCCAGACCGGCGATGATGTTGGTGGCATGGCCGGTCTGCGATGCCGCGGCCACGTGGCGAACCGGGCCGTATTCGGTGGCGGTGTAGTACTCGGTAATGACCACCATGGCGGCGGTGAGTGCCAGGCCGACCAGCGCGGCGCCGAACAGCGGCCAGACGTTGCCCGGCATCAGCCAGGCGGTGATCGGGTAGAAGGCGATGCCGGCCAGCACGCCCGAAACGATCACGCCCTTGTACAGAGCGTTCATGATCTTGCCGCCTTCGCTGGCCTTGACGAAGAAGGTGCCGATGATGGATGCGATGATGGAGACGCCGCCCAGCACCAGCGGGTAGAGGATGGCGCTGGTGCCGGCGTCCTTCAACATCAGGCCGCCCAGCAGCATGGTGGCGACGATGGTGACCGCGTAGGTCTCGAACAGGTCGGCGGCCATGCCGGCGCAGTCGCCCACGTTGTCGCCCACGTTGTCGGCGATCACCGCCGGGTTGCGCGGGTCGTCCTCGGGGATGCCGGCTTCGACCTTGCCCACCAGATCGGCGCCCACGTCCGCGCCTTTGGTGAAGATGCCGCCGCCCAGACGCGCGAAGATGGAGATCAGCGAACCGCCGAAAGCAAGGCCCACCAGCGAGTGCAGCGCCCGGTCCGGATCACCTGAAATCCACAGCGCGATGCCATAGTATCCGGCGACCCCGAACAGGCCGAGCCCCACCACCAGCATGCCGGTGATGGCGCCGCCGCGGAAGGCTACCGCCAGTGCAGCATTCATGCCGTCATTCGCGGCCTGTGCGGTGCGCACGTTGGCGCGCACCGAGATGATCATGCCGATGTAGCCGGCCGCGCCGGAGAGCACCGAGCCAACCAGGAAGCCGAAGGCCGTCAACCAGTTGAGCCCCACGCCCAGCACGACGAACAGCACCGCGCCAACGATGGCGATGGTGGTGTACTGGCGGTTGAGATAGGCCTTGGCGCCCGGCTGAATGGCAGCGGCGATCTCCTGCATGCGGGCATTGCCCGCCGGTTTGGCGAGCACCCACTGGATGGAGACGAGGCCGTAGACCAGCGCGATGACCGCGCAGCCCACGGCAATGATGAGGCCGGGTCCGATAGACATGAATCCCCCTGTCAGGTTTTTGGCTGAAGAAACTGTAGTTGTGAACCGATCTGGCCGACTCCAGCAGCGGCGGCGTCCAGACCCGGGGCCGGACGGCCGCTGCCGCCTGCTCCATCGGGGGGAGCTGCGAGCGGCCGCGGGCAAGCAACGCGCGAGTTTACCGGATTGGTACTGCAGGGACTAGGGGCTGAGGACTAGGGACGAGGAGCGATGGGACAGTGCAGGTGCTGGGGACCAGAGGTCGGGAGCAGCGTCGAAATCTCAGTGACGTGATCCGACATAGACAGTTCCGCGCATGCTGCGGCGATATTCCCATCGTACAGGCGATCTCCTTCGCCGCCTATCCCTTCTCTCAGACCTTGAACTCGGTCGCCAGCTTCTTTCGCACGGCCACGTTCTTGAGCCTGACGTAGGCCGGCAGCCCGTTCTTGAACGGCGGGTAGTCCTCGCCCTGGATCAAGGGCGAGAGATAGGCGCGGCACTTGGCCGTGATGTGGTAGCCGTCGTCGGTGATGTAGTCGCGCGGCAGCTTCTTCTCGACGTTGGCCACATCCTCGAGGCTGGCCACGCCGATGGTCCATTTGTACGGTTTGCCGGACTTGCGCACGATGGTGGGCATGACGGCGTTCTTGCCTTTGATCGCCAGCTCCACCGCCGCCTTGCCCACCGCGTAGGCCTGTGCCACGTCGGTCTTGGAGGCGATGTGGCGCGCCGCCCGTTGCGAGATAGTCGGCCACCGCCCAGTGGTACTTGAGCTTGAGCTTGTCCTTCACCAGATTGGCGAGCAGCGGCGCGACGCCGCCCAGTTGCGCATGGCCAAACGCGTCACGCAAGCCCGCGTCGGACAGGAACTTGCCGTCCGGCCCCCGCAGCCCCTCCGACACGCCTACGCAGCAATAGCCGTAATCGGGTGATCGCTGCGTCGACCTTGCCCAGGAACGTGACCTCGTCGAAGGTGATCTCGGGAAACAGCAGCACGTGCGGCGCATCGCCCGCCTTCTCTGCGGCCAGACCCCATCGCCGCGGTGGTCCAGCCGGCGTGCCGTCCCATCGCCTCCAGCACGAACACGCGGGTCGAGGTCTTGGCCATGGACGCGACATCGAAGCCCGCTTCGCGCATGCTCACCGCGAGATATTTGGCCACCGAGCCGAACCCCGGCGAGCAGTCGGTGATCGGCAGATCGTTGTCCATGGTCTTGGGCACGTGCACGCACACGATCGGGTAGCCCAGCTGCTGCGACAGCTGCGAAACCTTGAGGCACGTGTCGGCCGAGTCGCCGCCGCCGTTGTAGAAGAAGTAACCGATGTCGTGCGCCTTGAAGACTTCGATCAGGCGCTCGTACTGGGAGCGGTCCTCTTCGAATTTCCTGCAGCTTGTAGCGGGCCGAGCCGAATGCTCCCGACGGCGTGTAGCGCAGGCCGGCGATGGTCTTCGCCGACTCCTTGCCGGTGTCGATCAGGTCCTCGGTCAGCGCGCCGATGATCCCGTTGCGCCCGGCGTACACCTTGCCGATCCTGTTCTTGTGCTTGCGCGCGGTCTCGATCACGCCACAGGCCGATGCGTTGATCACCGCCGTGACCCCGCCCGACTGGGCGTAGAACGCGTTCATCTTTGCCATGTTCGACCTCTACAACCTGCGCAGGTTGACCAGTCAGACACGTACTGTGAGACGCGTATGGGCGACGCACCGGCGGCAAGCCTCGATCTCGAGCCGGCCAGGCGCCTGTCGCGGTTAAATCAATGGGCAAGCGCAGCGAACAGCCGATCGCGGATCTGCTCCACGCTGCCGGTGCCCGAGATCTTGCGGTACTTGGGCGCCCGCGCGTTGCCCTTCGCCGCCCACCGCGAGTAGTAATCCACCAGCTGCTTGGTCTGGGAGTGATACACCTGCAGGCGCTTGCGCACGGTCTCTTCCGTGTCGTCCTCGCGCTGGATCAGGTCCTCGCCGGTCACGTCGTCCTTGCCCGGCGACCTTCGGCGGATTGAAGTGGATGTGATAGGTGCGTCCCGAGCCGGGGTGTACGCGCCGCCCCGACAGGCGCTTGACGATCTCGGCGTCGTCCACGTCGATCTCGACCACGTAGTCCAACTCGACGCCGGCCTCCTGCATGGCCTCGGCCTGCGGAATGGTGCGCGGGAAGCCGTCGAACAGAAAGCCGTTGGCGCAGTCGGGCTGCTTGATGCGCTCCTTCACCAGCCCGATGATCACGTCGTCGGGCACCAGCGCACCGGCGTCCATGAACTTCTTCGCCTCGCAGGCCCAGCGGCGTGCCGGCCTTCACCGCCGCGCGCAGCATGTCGCCGGTGGAGATCTGCGGGATGCCGAACTTCTGCGTGAGGAAGGCCGCCTGCGTTCCTTTTCCCGCGCCGGGTGCGCCCAGCAGTATCAGTCGCATTTCGGTGCTTGCCTCTTGGTTGTGTTGGGACTCTGGATGGCGTCGAGCGCCGAGCCCTGTGACTCCGCGGTCGGCCAGCACGAAGTGATTATAGGTTCACGCGTCGGCAGCGAACAGGCGGCGCACGGTCTCCAGATCCTCCGGGGTGTCGACTCCGGCTTCCGGCGCCTGCTCGGTGATCGCGACGGTGATTCGAAACCCGTGCCACAAGGCCCGCAATTGCTCCAAGGCCTCGAAGCGCTCGATGTGCGGCGGCTCCAGCGTCGCGTAGCTTGAGAAACCCACAGCGATAGCCGTAGATGCCGATGTGCCGGTAGACCGGGAGGCCGTACGGGATGCGGGTCCGATCCTTGCGCAAAGGCATCGCGCGCCCAGGGGATCGTCGCGCGGCTGAAGTACAGCGCGTCGCCGCGTGCATCCAGCACGACTTTCACCACGTTCGGATCGAACAGGTCTTCCTGCCGGTGCAGCGCGTGGCAGGCAGTGGACATCGAGGCTTCGGCGTGCCGATCGAGCACCTCCGCGACCTCACGGATCAGTCCGGGCGCGATGCGCGGCTCGTCGCCCTGCACGTTGACGACGATGGTGCTGGTCGCGCCAACCGCGCTCCGCTGCGACCTCCGCGATGCGATCGGTGCCCGAGGCGTGATTGCCGCTGTCATCAGCACCTGGTAACCATGCTGCTGCGACCGCTTCCACGACGCGTTCGTCATCGGTGGCGACCCACACCTCGGCCGCGCCGCTCGCCTTGTGCGCGATCGGCGACGTGCACCACCATCGGCTTGCCGGCGATGTCGAGCAGCGCCTTGCCCGGCAGGCGCGTGGAGGCGTAGCGAGCGGGGATGACGACGACGAAGTACATCAGGCGATCAGGTTCCGAGCTGCGATAGGCAGGGACCGCACAAGCCGCATGGCCTGTAGCCGCATCGCGCTGTCGCCTAAACCTCTTCCTCGGCGGCGAAGCTTGCGCGCTTCCTCTTCGAGCATGACCGGAATGTCGTCTTTGATCGGATAGGCGAGCCGGCACGGCTTGCAGATCAGCTCCTTCTCGGCCTTGTCGTAGAGCAGCGGGCCCTTGCACAGCGGGCAGACGAGGATGTCAAGCAGCTTGGCGTCCATTCAGGGATCTCAATTTGGTCCAGGATGAGATTACCGAGCGCGGGGTCGACTTCGGCCTCGACCGGCAAGGTACCACCAGTTCTCGCGCGCGAATGCCAGCGCATTTTACTGCATCCTTCTCCGTCATCAGCACCGCCTCGCTCGCCGGCGAACGCAAGGTCATCGGCGCGCGAAGCGGAAATGATCGGGAACGGGTGCGCCGGAAGCTCGAGCCCCAACTGCCGGAGCTGCGCGAAGAAGCGCTGTCGGGTTGCCGATCCCAGCGACCGCATGCAGCGGTCTGATCGCGCCAGTCGGCCGCCGCTGCGCGCAACGCTGGGTTGAGCAAGTTACGAAAGTCTCGCCTTCGAACGCGCATGCGATACTGCGGAGCGCGCAGCCTGGGCAGTCGCCCCTCCGTTGACCACCACCGCGTCCACCGAGAGCTAGACGCCGACCGGCTCGCGCAGCGGGCCGGCTGGCAGCAGCCAGCCGTTGCCGAACGCGCGCTCGCCATCCACGACGACGATCTCGATGATCGCGCGCCAGAGCGTAGTGCTGCAGGCCGTCGTCGCTGATGAGCACGTCGCACTCGGGATGAGCAGCGCAGCAGCGCGTGCGCCGCATCGACGCGTCTGCGGCCGGCGAAGACCGGAACGTCGATGCGCCGCGCAAGCAGCACCGGCTCGTCGCCGGCGTGCGCCGGGTCGCTGTCGGAGCGGACCTCCTGGAGCCTCTCGCGTTCCGCCGTAACCGCGCGTGACGATGCCGGGGCGATAGCCGCTGCTGCCGCAGGAACTCCGCGAGCCAGATCACCAGCGGCGTCTTGCCGGTGCCGCCCACCGTGATATTGCCGACGACGATCACCGGTACCTGCATGTGCTCGCTCGCAGCCATCCCGACCGATACGGCTGCTCGCCGCATCGCCGCCACTGCGGCGAAGATCAGGCTGAGCGGGTAGAGGATCAGATGGCCGGGACGCACCCGGTACCAGAAGTATTCGAGCACGCGCATCGGGACTGCGGCGGCGGCGCAGAGGAAGGCTCGCATGTTACCGCAAGCCGCGCCCACCTCCCGCGGTCACCCGAGCGGCTCGAACAGCGCCTTCATGTCCTCGGCGCTGAGCGGCAGTTTGGCTGCGCCGCCTTCGCCCAGGATGCCGGCGGCAAGCGCCGCCTTCGATGCCTGCAGCGCGGCGATCTTCTCCTCCACGCTGCCCGAGACGATCAGCTTGTAGACGAACACCGGCTTGTCCTGGCCGATGCGATGCGCGCGATCGGTCGCCTGGTTCTCCACCGCCGGGTTCCACCACGGATCGTAGTGGATGACGGTGTCGGCGGCGGTCAGGTTGAGCCCGGTGCCGCCGGCCTTGAGGCTGATCAGGAACAGCGGCACCTTGCCGTCCTGGAACTTGCGCACGGGCGCCGCGCGGTCGCGCGTCTCGCCGGTGAGCTTGACGTAGCCAATGTCGCGCGACGTCAAGCTCCGCGCTCGATCAGCTCCAGCATGCTGGTGAACTGCGAGAAGAGCAGCACGCGGCGGCCTTCGGGCAGCAGTTCCTCCAGCATCTCGCATGCAGCAGCTCCAGCTTGGCCGACTCCTTGACCTGCTTGGCGGCGTCGATCTTCAGCAGACGCGGGTCGCAGCAGACCTGGCGCAGCTTGAGCAGCGCATCGAGGACGACGATGTGGCTCTGCGCCAAGCCCGCGCGCGGCGATCTCGGCGCGCACCCGCTCGTGCATCGAAGCGCGCACGGTCTCGTACAGGTCGCGCTGCGCGCCCGCCAGCTCGACCGGACGCACGATCTCGGTCTTGGGCGGCAGCTCGGTGGCGACCTGCTCCTTGGTCCGGCGCAGCAGGAAGGGCCGGATGCGCCGCGCCAGGCTTCGCGCCGCGCGGTCGTCGCGCGTGCTTCTCGATCGGTGTGCGGTAAGGCGGCGGAAGGTCGCTGGCGTCACCCAGCAAGCCGGGCATCAGGAAGTGGAACAGCGACCACAGCTCGCCCAGGTGATTTTCCAGCGGCGTGCCGGTCAGGCACAGGCGATGCGCGCGCGCGAGCTGGCCCACCACGCGCGCGGCCTGTGTCTGCGCGTTCTTGATCTGCTGCGCCTCGTCCAGGATGACCAGGTGGAACTCCTGCGCCAGCAGCGCGTCCTTGTCGCGCGCGCAGCAGCGGGTAGGTCGTCAGCACCAGGTCGTGGTGCGGCGATCTGCGCGAACGAAGTCTTGCGCTTCAGTCCGTGCGAGACGTGCACGCGCAGCTGCGGCGCGAAGCGCGCCGCCTCCGCCTGCCAGTTGGGGATCACGCTGGTCGGCGCGACCACCAGCGCCGGCAGGTCGAGACGGCCGGCCTGTTTTTCCAGCAGGATGTGCGCCAGCGCCTGCACGGTCTTGCCCAGCCCCATGTCGTCGGCCAGGATGCCGCCGAGGCCGAATTCGCGCAGGAACTGCAGCCACGCCAGGCCCTGCTCCTGATAAGGGCGAAGCTGCGCGCCAAAGCCTTCGGGTGCCAGCACCGCCGCTATCTGCTCGAACCCGGCGAGACGCTTGCCCAGCGCGCGCAGGCCCTCGCCCCCCTGCCACTGGAGGTCGGCTTCACGTTCCAGGTCAGCCAGCCGTACGGCATCCAGCCGCGGGAGGCGGACCTTGCCTGCCGCTGGTGCGTCGAGCAGCTCGTGCAATATCGACAGCATCGGCTGCACGCGTTCGAGGGGGACAGGCAGCAGCCTGCCATCTTCCAGCCGCAAGTAGAGCGAACCGCCCTTGCCCGAACCGCTTGGAGAGCGCGCGGACAGCAACTCGGGGCGTGCGCGCAGCGCCGCGATCAGGACCGGCAGCATGTCCAGGCGCTGCCCGTCAACATCCACACCCAGGCTCAGATCGAACCAGTCCGGACCAGCCTCCTGGACCGCCGCGTACCATTGCACGTGCTCGGTCGGCTTGAAGCGGAAGTTGTCGTCGACTTCGACGCGCCAGCCGCCGGCCTGCAGTTGCGGCAGTTGTTCGCACACGAACTCCGGCCAGGCCGCGGGATTGCGCAGCGCGTAATCGCGCTGGTGCTCGGATGGGTAGTCGCGTGTGAGCTCGCTCAACTGCACAAATCCCGCGCTCTTCAGGGCATCATGGAAGCGTTTTTCGCTACGGGCATCGCGCTGGATGTGCAGCAGACGGCCGCCGTTGAAGATCTGCACTTTGCGCGGGCTGTTGCGGTCCACGCGCGCCCCGGCATAGTCGAAGCTCAGCACGGCGACATCCACAAAGTGACTGAGTGGACGGTAGCCGCGGCCGTAGGCTTGCAGCGTGATCAACCGCAGGCAGGGGATCGGCGGCGTGTCCCGGACTTCGGTCTCTTCGGGCACCTGCGGCAAGGGAATCTCTACCTCTGGCAGGCGCGCCAGCATGGCCTCGCGCGCACGCGCTGCATGCTCTGGCCTCACTCCTGGCACCCCCGCGAGCGCTTCGGCCAGGCTGGGCGGGAGACTCGTCTCGAGCGGACCGCATTCGAGCCGCTCGAGATCCAGATACCAGGGCGGGGCAAGGGGCACCAGCCGATGACTGGGTGGCTCGGTGTCGCTGGAGATCTGCTGCAGGCCGTCGGCGAGGAACTGCCAGCGCAGATTTCCCTGACGCGGAGCGCCCTCAACCAGGGGTTGAGCCAGATTCGAAGCGTGACAACGTCCGGTAGCGAGCATCGCCCGCATGATCTGTGTACCGGTCTCTCCGCTCAACACGAAGCTGTCGTCATACGGGCGGGTTGCGTCGAGCAGCAACATGCGCAAGATCCGCTGATCTTCCGCCAGCACGAAGCTGGAAGGCTGATGCACGGCCTGGCGCGCGTTGGTCCACGGCGCCGCACCGCTATACCCTCCCGATTTCAACTTTCTGGCTACGGTGAGCTGCACCTGCGCGTTGCCTCCGCTGGATGGGTCGGGCAGGCGCAAAACGTACAGCAGCCGCTGCAATACGTTGGGAGCGTAGTCTGTTCGCCCCGCCTTCGGCTTGGTTGTCCGCTCGGCGCGATCCAGCCACAGGTCGATCTCGAGCGGGAGTTGCTGTATCGCGGCGGGGGCGGTCCTGGCCGGACGCACTTCAGGTGGAAGGGTGGCGACCTCGGTTGCGACGGGCGTCGGCTCGGGCCGCTCGCCGCCTTTGAGGGCGCGCAGCAGCACGGCCGCCACGTGCTTGCAGTTGACGCGCATCGGGCAACTGCACAGGCCATACACCTGGGTGCCGGTCCGGCCGGACACGAGCCGCACGTCTACTGCATAAGGACGCGGATGGGACCCCTGGACGCTGGCCTGGAAGCGGTTGTGCTCGGGGCGGCGAAAGGCGGTAACCCGGCCTTCCTCGAGATACTGCTCACCTCGCTCCAGGTACAGGCCGGGGATGCTGCGCTCGATGTCCTCGGCTCTGAGCGTCAGGGGCGGCATACGGCTGTGGACAGGGGTCCCGGGATCTGTGTAACGAACGCGACTGCTCATGCAGTTGCGCTAGGGGCGGAGGCTCAACGTCGACGGATGAACATTGCGAGCATGATACAAGAGGTACTGGCGACGGACCGGAGGAATGGAAACGGCGCGCCGCGCAGCGCAGGTGAGACTTGCTCGGAGCTTGCCTACTGGCGCGGCTGCTGGGTAGTGAAGGTGATACGCCCGAAGCCGGCCAGGCGGGCGGCTTCCATGACGTTGATCACCGACTGATGGGTGGTGTTGGCGTCGGCGTTGATGATGATCATCGGGTCGGGGCTGCCGCGCGCGGCGCGCTTTAACTCGACGCTGATGGCAGCCGGCTCGCGTGCGGCCAAGCGGGACGCGCTCGATCACGTATTGGCCGTTGGCGGTCACCGCGACATTGATCTGATTGGGGCGCTCCTGGACCTGGTTCGCCTCCGCCGATGGCAGGTTGATCTGCAGCTCGGAAAAGCGCGAGTAAGTGGTGGTGACGACCAGGAAGATCACGATGACCAGCAGCACGTCGATCATCGGCACGAGGTTCATCTCCGGCTCCTCGCGCCGCGCACCACGGCGGAAATCCATGGCTACTGCTGCCTCTCGCCGTGCACGATCTCGACCAGCTTGATCGCCTGCGTTTCCATCTCCACCACCAGCCCGTCGACCTTTCGCGCGGTAGTGGCGGTAGAAGATCATGCTGGGGATGGCCACGATCAGTCCGAACGCAGTGTTGTACAGCGCAACCGAGATGCCGTGCGCGAGCTGCTGCGGATTGCTGCTCATGCCGGTGCCGCCCTGCGAGCCGAAGATCTCGATCATCCCCACCACTGTGCCGAACAATCCCATGATCGGGGCCAGCGAAGCGATGGTGCCCAGCGTGGTCAGAAAGCGCTCGAGCTCGTGCACGGCGACGCGCCCGGCCTCCTCCAGCGATTCCTTCATCACCTCGCGCGAGCTGCGCACGTTCTTCAGGCCCACGGCGAAGATGCGGGCCAGCAGCGTGCCCTGCGACAGGCGGTTCAGCAGATCCTGGGTGACACCTTTCAGCTTCACCTCCTGCGCCACTTGCGGCAGCAGCTCGCGCGGCACGACCTTTCCGCGCTGCAGCGACCAAGCGCGTTCGACGATGATGCCCAGTGCGATCACCGATGCGATGATCAGCGGCCAGATCGGCCAGCCCGCTGCTTCGATGATATGCAACACTTCGGGTGTTCTCCGGGCGGGTTCGATTAGGAAGCGCGACTTTAAACCGCGCGCTGCGATTCGGCAACCCGGCAGATCGGTTTATCGAGCAGACGTTTTCATGCCGCGAACCGACCAGGCTGGACAAAAAAATTGTCCACAGTCTTTGTGGATAACAGTGTGCATACTTTGCCGAAAGTGAACTTAAGTAGCATTACTGCAATACCTTTTAGTCGCGCGCTCAAAAAATATGCAACAGCAAAGATGTTTATAATCAAACAAGTATTCAACAACACCCCCGTAACGACGGGCCTTTGCGGGAGCACCTCTCGGAACGCCGGCCAGTTGTGGATGAACGGGCGGGCCGCCCGCAAACCCAGCACCGAAGCGCGATTCCGGGCGGCAGGTGGCGACGCAGTCGGTCATCGCCGCATCTTGCGCGGAAGCCTGTCGTACAGCAACGACGCGAGCAATCCGATCTTGAGGGTTTCCAACTTTCATGCAAGAGGATTTTGAGTTCAACACTCCGACTTCTGCCGGAACGGATGCGAATGCGCCGATCAGCGTGACGTCAGCTTGCCCTGATGGCGCGCCAACTCATCGAGCAGAACCTACCGCTGCTGTGGGTGGCGGGCGAGATCTCCAACTTCACGCGCGCCGCATCCGGACATTGCTACTTTTCGCTCAAGGATGAGCGCGCTCAGGTCCGCTGCGTCATGTTTCGCCATCGCATGCAGCACCTGGATTGGAGCCCGGCCAATGGCATGCAGGTGGAAGTGCGCGCCGGCCCGACGCTGTACGAGGCGCGCGGCGAGTTTCAACTCGCGTCGAGTTCATGCGCCGCGCCGGGCTCGGCGCGTTGTACGAGGCCTTCGCGCGGCTCAAGGCCAGGCTCGAACGGGAGGGCTTGTTTGCCGCGGAGCACAAGAGAGCGTTGCCCCGCTTTCCGCGCCAGATCGGCGTGATCACTTCGCCGGCGGCAGCGGCGCTGCGCGACGTGCTGACCACGCTGCGGCGGCGCATGCCTGCGCTTCCGGTGATCCTCTATCCGACACCGGTGCAGGGCGAGGGCGCAGCACAGAAGATCGCCGCGGCGATCAATAGCGGCGTCGGCGCGGCGCGAATGCGACGTGCTGATCCTGTGCCGCGGCGGCGGCAGCATCGAAGATCTGTGGGCCTTCAACGAAGAGATCGTGGCGCGTGCGTTGCACGCTTGCGCCCTCCCGGTGGTCTGCGGCGTGGGACACGAGACCGACTTCACCATTGCCGACTTCGTAGCCGATGCACGTGCTCCTACGCCCACCGGTGCGGCGGAGCTGGTAAGCCCCAAGCGCGTGGAGCTCCTGGCGCTGCTCGGTGCGCTGCATGCCCGGCTGGCGCGCGTGACGGCACGCGGGCTGGAGCAGCGCATGCAGCACGTGGACTATCTGGGCCGGCGTCTGACCCATCCCGGCGAGCGCATCCGCGACCAGCATCGGCACCTATCGCATCTGTCCGCCCGGCTTCAGCGCGGGGTAGCGCGCGCACTGGACCAGGCGCAATCTGCATCTGGCGGGCTTGCGCCAGGGACTGGCTGCCGCGGCTCCCGACGTGGCCGGATCTGGAACTGCATCGGCAGCGTCTGACACAGCGTCTGACGCTGGCAACCGAGCGCGCGTTGGAGCGGCGCGGCGCCGCTCTCGCGCGCCTCGGCGCACATCTGAACGCGCTCAGCCCGCAGCTCGTGCTGGAGCGCGGGTACTCGATCGTGGCGCGCGACGATGGGCACATCGTACGGGATGCGGCGGAGCTGGCGCCGGGGGACGATGTGACGCTGACCTTCGCGCGAGGCGGGGCACTGGGTCGCGTGATCCGTACGCGCGGATAACGGTCACCGCATTTGCGCGTCTGTCGCGCGGAGCGTATCGTGAACGCCCTGCGATCGGGCATCGAGCCGGCGTTGCGCGCGTGCCCGGTGGCAGTCGGTCCACCGGGCCTCGGAGCGGAGGCTCGCCTGTCGCCAAAACATCGATCTCGACTGACGAGGAGGAGTCATGCTGAAACTGAAGATGTTCGCCACTGCGCTGCTGGTGTCCCTGTTTGCGGTGGGTTCGCTGCCTGCGCCTGCACAGCTCGCCGACAAGAAAGCGCTCACGCTCGAGGCGGCCAAGAAGATCGCGGTTGCCGCCGAAGCCGAGGCGAAGAAGAACAGCTGGAATGTGGTGATCGCGATCGTCGACGACGGCGGACACCTGATCTATCTGCAACGCATGGACGGCACCCAGACCGGCAGCATCGACGTGGCCATCAAGAAGGCGCAGACCGCGATCAACTTCAAGCGGCCGACCAAAGTATTCGAGGACGCCGTCGCGGGCGGACGCAAGCAGGTGATCCTGCGCTGCACGGCGCGCTGCCGATCGAGGGCGGCGTTCCCGTCACCGTCGGCGGACAGATCATCGGCGCCATCGGCGTGAGTGGAGTCAAGTCCACCGAGGACGGGCAGATCGCCAAGGCTGGCGCGGACGCCGCCGCCGGCCTGAACTGAACCTTCGACTCGAACCACGGAGGCATGCGGAGCACCGGGAAGGGCATGGGCGAAATCTCAACCTCACCGTGCAGTTGTTCAGTGCGCCGAAGTCTCCGTGTGCTTGAGTCTCCTCGGTTGACCGGGCTTTAGAGCCGCGCAGCGAGGTAGCGCTCCACCTGCTCGACCAGATCGTCGGCCAGGCAGTCGAAGCGCGTCGCGCCCTCCCATGACCGCAGCCAGGTGAGTTGGCGCTTGGCGAACTGGCGCGTTGCGGCCGCACCTTTCTCGCGCAACGTCGCGAGGCCGAACTCGCCGTCCAGATATTGCCAGACCTGGCGATAGCCCACCGCGCGCATGGAAGGCAGCGAAGAGTTGAGGTCGAAGCGCTCGCGCAGCCGCCGCACCTCCCCGATCAGCCCCAGCTCCAGCATGATCTCGAAGCGCTGCTCGATCCGTTGATGCAGCACCGAGCGATCGCTCGGCTCCAGCGCGATAGGAATCATGCGATAGGGCGCACCGCTGGCTCGGCTGCGCGCGATCAACGCCGACATCGGCTGGCCGGTGAGGTAGTACACCTCCAGCGCTCGCTGGATCCGCTGTGCGTCGCCGGGCTGGAGGCGCGCTGCGGTCGCGGGGTCGATACGCTCCAGCTCGGCATGCAGTGCGGGCCAGCCGGAATCCTCCGCCATCGTGTCGATCACCAGCCGCGTGTCCGGGTCCGCCGGTGGCAGCTGGCTCAAGCCTTCCTGCAGCGCCTTGAAGTAGAGCATAGTGCCGCCGGTCAGCAGCGGAACGTTGCCGCGGCCGCGGATCTCGGCCAGCACCTCGTTGGCGTCTTCGCAGAACTGCGCGGCCGAGTAGCGCTCGCTCGGATCGAGGATATCGATCAGATGATGCGGGGCGGCCTCCAGAGTCTCGCGATCGGGCTTGGCGGTGCCGATGTCCATGTGGCGGTAGACCTGTGCCGAGTCGACGCTGACGATCTCGACGGGAAGGCGCGCGGCCAAGCGCACCGCGACCCCGGTCTTGCCCGACGCGGTCGGACCCATGAGCAAAATGGCCGGAGGCAGTGCCGGCGAGCTCCGCGTGCGCGTGGTCATGCCGCGTGTGGTCGTGCTCGTTGCTCGACCCTAGACGTCGCCTACTGGCCGCGCTGAAACAGCCGGTCCAGCTCTCGCCAGCGCGACCTGAGTCCAGGTGGGACGGCCGTGATTGCATTGGCCGGACCGCTCGGTCGCTTCCATCTCGCGCAGCAGCGCATTCATCTCCGCTATGGTGAGGCTGCGGTTCGCGCGCACTGCGGCGTGGCACGCCATTGTGCCGAGCATCTCGTCGCGCCGCTCCTGCAGCGCGCGCGTGGCGCCATACTCTCCGATCTCGCGCAGCACGTCGCGCGCCAGTTCGACCGGGTCGGCGTCCTGCAACGCCGCTGGCACGCAACGCACGACCAGCATCTCGGGTCCGATCACCGCCATTTCGAAGCCGAGCTGGAGCAGCGCAGCCGCGTTCTCCTCCACCACTGCGGTTTCGAGCCGGCTCGCCCGCAGCGTCGCCGGAATGAGCAGGCTTTGGGTCGGGATGCGGTCGGCGTCGAGCGCCGTCTTGAGCTTCTCGTACATGATGCGCTCGTGTGCCGCGTGCATGTCCACTACCACGAGGCCCGTCTCGTTCTGGGCCAGCACGTAGATGCCGGCCAGCTGGGCCAGCGCAAAGCCCAGCGGGGGTATCTCGGATCCCGGCGGCTGGACCGGCGCGCTGCTGCCAGCCTCACGGCCAAACAGCAACTCGTAGAACGCTGCAGGTTGACGGGTTGCGAGCGCCATGCTGCCCTGGCGCAGCACGGAATTTTCTCGCTGCGTATATCCACCGGTTCCCTGTGCCCCAGATGCGAACCCGGCGCTGACGGCCAAGGCCGGATTGCTCTGGCCGGTCATCGAGAAACTTGCCGGCGCTGCCGAGCCGCCGGCGCGCGCTTGGGCGAGCACCTTGGTCAGCGCGTGGAACACGAATTGATGCACGGCGCGCGGATCGCGAAAGCGGACTTCGCTCTTGGTCGGATGCACGTTCACGTCGACCTTGCCCGGATCGAGCTCCAGAAACAGCACGAAGGCCGGATGCCGCTCTTGATGCAGCACGTCGTGGAAGGCCTCGCGGACGGCGTGGGCGATCAGGCGGTCGCGCACGAAGCGCCCATTGACGAAGAAGTACTGGTAGTCGCGCGCGCTGCGATTGAAGGTGGGCGAGGCAGCCAGTCCGTGCACCCGCACCTCGCCGGCAGCTTCGTCGAGCGCCAGGCTGGCGGCCTCGAACTCCTCTCCGAGCAGCGCCTGGACGCGCTGACCGAAGGACTGAGGCGCCAGCCGCCACTGGGCGCGCCCGTTGTGCTGCAGGCCCATGGCTATCCCTGGCCGCGACAAAGCGATGCGCTTGAACACCTCCTCGCAGTGGCCGAACTCGGTGCCCTCGGTGCGCAGGAACTTGCGACGCGCAGGCGTGTTGTAGTAGAGATCGCGCACATCGACTACGGTACCGGCAGTGGCGGCGGCCGGCTCTACCGGCGAGGCGCTCGCACCGCTGGACTGGATGCGCCACGCGTGCTTGGCGGACGCGGTGCGGCTGGTCAGCGTCAGGTGCGACACCGCTGCGATGCTGGCCAGCGCCTCGCCGCGAAAGCCGAGGCTCGCTACCCGCTCCAGGTCCTCCAGCGTGGCGATCTTGCTGGTGGCGTGGCGCTGCAACGCCAGTGGCAGGTCTTCCTTGTCGATGCCGTCGCCGTCGTCGATGACCTTGAGCTGCTTGATGCCGCCGCCGTGCAACTCCACCTCGACAGCGCGGGCGCCGGCGTCCAGGCTGTTCTCCAGCAGTTCCTTGAGCGCGGCGGCGGGGCGGTCGACGACTTCGCCCGCGGCAATCTGGTTGATGAGGAGCTCGGTGAGTACGCGAATGGAGGGCATGGATGCGGGCGGCGAATTCTCGTGATTATAGCGCCGGCGTTGGCGCGACCCTGCGTAGTTCCCTATAATCCGCGGCTACGTTTGGAAATCGCGCCCCGCCGCCAGGACAACGCGATAAGCCCAAGAAGGATTGGGCAGCGGCGCTTCAGGGAGACCATGACTGTGCAGATCGGCATACCAGCCGAGGTTCGCGCCGGCGAGACGCGGGTCGCGGCCACGCCCGAGACGGTGAAGAAGCTCTCCGCCGCGGGCCATCACAAGGTGCTGGTTCAGGCTGGCGCGGGTGAGAAAGCCTCGGTTCCCGATTCCGAGTTTGCCGCCGCCGGCGCCTCGATCGTGGGCGGTGCGGCGGACGTGTACCAGCAGTCGGAGATCGTGCTCAAGGTGCGCGCCCCGGAGAGCTCCGAGCTTGGTCTCGATCAAGAAAGACACCATCGTCATCGGGCTGCTGAATCCCTACGACGCCGCGGCGGTAGAGAGCTACGCCCGGCAGGGCCTCACCGGCTTCGCCATGGAGTGGCTGCCGCGCATCACCCGCGCCCAGTCGATGGACGTGCTGTCCTCGCAGGCCAACATCGGCGGCTACAAGGCGGTGATCCTGGCCGCCAACGAGTACCAGCGCTTCATGCCCATGCTGATGACCGCCGCCGGAACGGTGAAGGCCGCGCGCGTGCTGATCCTGGGCGCCGGCGTGGCGGGCTTGCAGGCCATCGCTACGGCGAAGCGTCTGGGCGCGGTGATCGAAGCCTCCGACGTGCGCCCGGCGGTCAAAGAACAGATCGAGAGCCTGGGCGGGAAGTTCCTGGACGTGCCCTTTCTCACGGACGAAGAACGCGAGATCGCCCAGGGTGTGGGCGGTTACGCGCGTCCCATGCCTGCCGACTGGATGCGAAGGCAGGCCGAGCTGGTGCACGAGCGCGCCAAGGCCGCGGACATCGTCATCACCACCGCGCTCATCCCGGGGCGGCCCGCACCGGTGCTGCTGAAGGAAGACACGGTCAAGGCCATGAAGCCCGGCTCGGTGATCGTCGACATGGCCATCGAGCAGGGCGGCAACTGCCCCTTGACCGAGCGCGACAAGATCGTGATCAAGCACGGCGTGAAGCTGATCGGCATTGCCAACCTGCCGGCGCTGGTGGCGGCAGATGCGAGCGCCCTGTACGCGCGCAACCTGCTCAACTTCCTCAACCTGCTGATCGATCCCAAGACCGGCGCAGCTCAACCTTAACCGCGAGGACGAAATCATCGCCGGGAGCCTGGTGTGCATCGGAGGGGAAGTGGTGAAGAGGCCATGACGGCACAAGCGAGGAGCAAAGCATGAGCGGAGCGATCGACCCGACCATCATCAACCTGACCGTCTTCGTGCTGGCCGTGTTCGTCGGCTATCACGTCATCTGGAACGTGACGCCTGCGCTGCACACGCCGCTGATGTCGGTCACCAACGCGATTTCCTCGGTCATCATCGTCGGGGCGATCCTGGCGGCTGGCGCCGAGCACACTGACTTTGGCTCGATCCTCGGCGGCATCGCAGTAGGCCTGGCGGCGGTGAACGTGTTCGGCGGTTTCCTCGTCACGCAGCGCATGCTCGAGATGTTCAAGAAGAAGGAGAAGAAGTGAGGTGAAGGAATGAGAGCTACCAACGCTCGCAGAGCAAAACCGTGAAGATCGCGTTTGCCCATTTGTTCGTCCGCCCACGGGAATCCAATGACTGCCAACCAAGTCGCCCTGGCGTATCTCGTCGCTTCGGTGCTCTTCATCCTGGCGCTGAAGGGACTTTCCTCGCCGACCTCGGCGCGACGCGGCAATCTGTTCGGCATCGTCGGCATGGTCATAGCGGTGGTCACTACGCTGTCGGTGACGCACAACTGGCTCCTCATCATCGTGGGCCTCGCCATCGGCGGCAGCATCGGGGCGCTGGTCGCACGACGCGTCGAAATGACCCAGATGCCGGAGCTGGTGGCCGCAATGCATTCTCTCGTGGGGATGGCGGCGGTGCTGATCGCGATCTCGGTGGTGCACAACCCGTCCAGCTTCGGCATCCACGACCCGCTGCCTCGCGGCAACAAGCTGGAGTTGTTCATCGGCACTTTCGTCGGGGCGCTCACGTTCTCCGGCTCGGTCATCGCCTTCGGCAAACTCGCCGGGCTGGGCAAGCATTTCCGGCTGTTCTCCAGCGCGCCCGTGGTATTTACCGGTCAGCACTGGGTGAATCTCACGCTCGCGCTCGTGATGGTCGGGTTCGGCCTGGGATTCTTCTTCGCCGGCGCGGAGCAGCAATGGGTGCCGTTCCTGGTCATGACCGGCATCGCTTTCGTCCTGGGAGTCCTGATCATCATCCCGATCGGCGGAGCCGATATGCCGGTGGTCATCTCCATGCTGAACAGCTACTCGGGGTGGGCGGCTGCCGGCATCGGGTTCTCGCTCAACAACACCATGCTGATCATCGCGGGGAGCCTGGTCGGCTCCTCCGGCGCGATCCTGTCCTACATCATGTGCAAGGCGATGAATCGGTCCTTCTTCAGCGTCATCCTGGGGGGATTCGGGGCGGCGGAGGGAGCGGCCGCGACGGACGCGCAGCAGAAGGCGGTGCGCAGCGGCAGTGCCGAGGATGCCGCGTTCCTGATGGCCAACGCCGAGTCGGTGATCATTGTTCCCGGCTACGGGCTGGCAGTGGCCCGCGCCCAGCACGCAGTGAAGGAGATGGCCCTGAAGCTGATCGAGAAGGGCGTAAACGTGCGCTACGCCATCCATCCGGTCGCGGGCCGCATGCCGGGGCACATGAACGTGCTCCTGGCTGAGGCCGAGGTCCCCTACGATCAGGTGTTCGAGATGGAGGACATCAACAGTGACTTCGGCACCAGCGATGTGGCCCTGATCCTGGGCGCCAATGACGTAGTGAATCCGGCCGCCAAGACGCCGGGCAGCGCGATTTACGGCATGCCGATCCTCGAGGCCTACAAGGCGCGGACCGTGATTGTGAACAAACGGTCGATGGCTGCCGGCTATGCGGGCCTGGACAACGAGTTGTTCTACATGGATAAGACGATGATGGTGTTTGGCGACGCCAAAAAGGTCGTCGAGGACATCGTAAAGTCTCTCTCCTAGGCGATGTTTCGGGGGTTTGGCCAGGCGGCCGACCCGGGAGCGCCGCAAGCGCAGAGCCCGTCCCCTGTGCGGCGGACACCCCAAAACGCCACGCGGATGCCGGAGGCCCTGAGAAGGCACGCCAAATGCTTGTCGGAGGGACCAAAATCGGGGCTCCCCGCCTATAATGTGACCGGCTGCGGGGCGCTGGGCCCCTCCGCCGGCCATCCAACTCCCAAGGCAGATCCGCGCCGGGTGTCTGCAACCACGCAAGGGCAATGAACAAGACGACGGTATTCTCCAAAACCGGCAAGGGCCTGTTGGAGATCAAAAACAAGTCCAACCGCCTGTCGAAAGATCAGTTCAGGGTGCTGAACCTGGTGGACGGCAAAGCCACGCTCGACGCCTTGGTCGAGAAGGGCCGTATCACCGAAATCGAACTGCGCAAGGTCCTCAGCGCCTTGTCCGAGGGCGGGTTCATCAAAGAGTTCACCAACCCCAACGTCGGCAGCGATTACGGGAGCGCCACTGTCCCGCCGGTGCCTCCGAGCGCCTCCTACGTCGACGACCTCGACTTCACCCAGATCCTCGGGCCGGCGAAACCGGCCAAACCCGGCTTCTACCAGAGCGCGCAGACCGAGCAGAAACAGCGCGAAGAGGCGGAACGCAAGGCGTCGGAGGCGGCTGCTACCAAGGCGCGCGAGGAAGCCGAAAAGCGCAACAAGGAAGAAGCGACGCGTCGCGCCCGCGAGGAGGAAATGGCGCGCCGTATCCGCGAGGAGGCTGAGCGCAAAGCGAAGGAGGAACAGAGCCGCCGCGAAAAGCTGGAGGCGGAAATGCGCGCACGCCTGGATGAGCCCAGGCGCGCCAAGGAGGAAGCCGAGCGCAAGGAACGGGAAAGGCGTGAAGCCGAAGCTCGCGCCAAGGAGGAAGTCGAGCGCAAGGCCCGCGAGGAGGCGGAGCGCCGCGCCAAGATCCAGGCCGAGGCGGCGGCGCGGGTAGAGGCGGAGCGCAAGCGCTTGGAGGAGGAGGCGGAGCGCAAGCGCCGCGAAGAGGAAGAACGTCGCCGGCGAGAAGAGGAGGAGCGCAAGCGCAAGGAAGAGGAAGAGCGCAAGCGCAAGGAAGAAGAGGAGCGCAAGCGCAAAGAGGAGGAGGAGCGCAAGCGCAAAGAGGAAGAGGAACGCAAGCGCCGCGAAGAGGAAGAGCGCAAGCGCAAGGAGGAAGAGGAGCGCAAGCGCAAGGAGGAGGAAGAGCGCAAGCGCAAGGAGGAAGAGGAGCGCAAGCGCAAAGAGGAAGAGGAGCGCAAGCGCCGCGAAGAGGAAGAGCGCAAGCGCAAAGAGGAAGAGGAGCGCAAGCGCCGCGAAGAGGAAGAGCGCAAGCGCAAGGAGGAAGAGGAGCGCAAGCGCCGCGAAGAGGAAGAGCGCAAGCGCAAGGAGGAAGAGGAGCGCAAGCGCCGCGAAGAGGAAGAGCGCAAGCGTAAAGAGGAAGAGGAGCGCAAGCGCCGCGAAGAGGAAGAGCGCAAGCGCAAAGAGGAAGAGGAACGCAAACGCAAAGAGGAGGAAGAGCGCAAGCGCAAAGAGGAGGAGGAGCGCAAGCGCAAGGAGGAAGCGGAGCGGTTGCGCCGCGAGCTCGAGGAGCGCCACCGGCGCGAGGAAGAAGAGTTGCTCAGGCGTTTGCAAGAGACGCCGCAAGAACGCGAGCAGCGCGAGGAACAGGAACGCCAGCAGCGCGAGGAGGAAGAGCGCAAGCAACGCGAGGAAGACGAGCGCAGCACGCAGGACCAGGAGCGCGGCAGCGCGAAGACGAGGAGCGCCGTCGCCAGGAGGACGAGCGCAGGCAGCGTGAAGACGAGGAGCGTCGTCGCGCGGAGGACGAGCGTCGCCGTGAGAATGAAGAGCGCACCCGCCGCGAGGAAGCGGAGCGCCGGCGCCAGGAAGACGAGCGCAAGCGCAAGGACGACGAGGAACGCCGGCGGCGCGAAGAGGAGCAGCAGCGGTCAGCGCACGCCTTCCCCAGCCTGGACATGACAGCCGCGTCGGGCGGCTCGGACCTCGATGCCTTGAGGCGCGCCGAGGCCGAGGTCGAGAAGGAGTTCATGGCCAAGGAAGAAGTGATCCGCAATGCCCTCGAAGAGCAGGAACGCCGCTTTCGCCTGGAGGAGGAAGCGCGCAACGCCATGGACCGCGCCGAGCGCGAAGCGCGCGAGAAGGCCGACCACGAGGCGCGCGAGCTGGCTCTGGCGGCCGATCGCGCCCGCCGCGAAGCCGAGCAGCGGGCACGGGAAGAGGGCATCCTGCGCCAGCAGGAAGACAAAGAGAAACGGGCCAAGGAGCAGGAGGAGCGCAAGAAGAAATCCGAGGAGGAGCGCAAGAAACGCGAGCGTGAACGGCGTGAGCAGGAGCAGCGCGCGCGCGAGGAGGCCTTGGCACGGAAGAGGGCCGAACAGGAGCAGCTCGATCGCAAGAAGTCCGAACGCGAGCGCCTGGCCAAAGAGGCGAAGAAGATCGCCTGGGGGCCGGGCCGCATCACGCTGGTCGCCGTCGTCGTTCTGATTGCCTTGGTGATCGGTGGCATCCAGGTTGCGCCGATGTCGGCCTACGCGCCCCAGATGGAGAAACTAGCCTCCGACGCGATCGGCGAGCCGGTGCACATCGGCTCGGTGCACGCCTCGGTGTTCCCGGGATTCCACTTGAAATTCGACAACGTGACCATCGGCATGCAGCAGGACGTGCGGGTGCCCAGCGTGACGGCGTACATGGACTTCGGATCGCTGTTCGCCGACCAGAAGGTCATCACCACCTTGCAGATCGATCAGCTTCAGGCCAAGCAGGAGGTCCTCGCACGGCTGCCGCGCTGGCTCGGCAGCGAAGAGGCGCAAGGACGCAACCTCAAGGTTCAAAAAGTCGTGTTCAAGGGCACCAAGGTGGACGTGAAAGGCGCGACGCTGCCGCCGTTCGACGCAACCGTATTCATGGCGCGCGGACGGAAGAGTGACGCGCGCTACCATCGAGACGGGTGGTGGGCGCTTCGAGGCCGAGATACTGCCCAAGGGCGCGGAGGCGGATGTCAACCTGCGGGTGAAGGGGCTCACGCTTCCCTTGGGGCCCGCGCTCGAGCTGGTCGAAGGCCAGGCCAAGGGCGTGTTGAGCGGGAGCCAGCTCCAGCTCAGCGAAATGGATTTCTACCTGTATGGCGGTCAGGGCAAAGGCCAGGCCGTGGTGAGCTGGGGTCCTTCCTGGAGCCTCGAGGGGGAGTTCGACTTGAAGCGGATTGACCTGGAGCCGGGGATGAAGGCACTCAAGATCGAGATCCTCTCCGACGGCAAACTGGATGCGAAAGGCCGCTATGTCCTGCAGAGCAACGCGCTGGACACCTTGTTCGAGAACCCCCGCGTCGATGCCGCCTTCACTGTGCAAAAGGGCAGTTTGTCAGGCTTCGACTTCGTGCGTGCACTGCAGTCGCCCTCGCGCGACGGCGTGCAGGGCGGAAAGACCAAGTTCGACGAGTTGTCCGGCAGCCTCTCGGTGGCCGGCACGCGATATAGTTACAGCAACGTGCGTCTTACTGCCGGCTTGCTCAGCGCCAGCGCGGCGGGCGAGCTGCTGCCCAACCGGGACGTGAACGGTCGCGCATACGTGGAGTTGCGCTCCAGCTCCAACGTGGTGAAGGGAACCTTCAGGATCACCGGCAACCTCAAAGCGATTGTCCTCAAGCCGTGAGTGGTGGCGGGCTGACAGTGGCGGGCTAACTCAGGAGCCGGCGGACATCCTCCATCGTATCTAGATCCTGCAACACCGCAGGATCGTCCACTTCCAGGCGGTGCACCGCCTCAGGGTGAGCCCGCAGAATGGTGCGCGCGCCCGCGTCGCCGGTCACGGCCATCAGGTCGTTGCGAAATCTGCGCCCGAACCCCACTGGGTGGCCGCGCTCGCCAGCAAACACCGGCACTACGATCTCGGCGCCCTGCTCCAGTTGTTGCGCAACGGCCAGGATGGTCCGAGGCCGTATCGAAGGCATGTCCCCGAGAGCAATCACCCAGCCGTCTGCGCCGGACGTGTCGGCAACGCCTGCCGCCAGACTATGTCCCATGCCGTGCTCGGCGGCGGCGCACTCGATCACAACGGCCCCTCCGGACGCCAGCAGCTCGCGGAGCTCGTCGTCGCCTGGGCGGACAACAGCCACCACGTGGGAGAGGGCGGACCTGAGGTTGCGCAGCGCCGCCAGTCCGATGCGGGGTGCCGTCGGGGAGGAGATGGAGCAGCTTGCGGCCGCCGAAGCGCGTTCCTGCGCCCGCCGCCAGCAGAATGCCGGTGATCATGAGCGCGACGACCGTCGCGCCGCGCGAGTCACCGTCCGGCCGCCGAAACTCAACGCCCGATGGAGTGGGTGCGAACGCTGGCGTGCCGGCGCGCACTGGAACGCGAGAGGAAGATCAAGACCGTCGCGGCGATCAGCAGAAAGGGAATCATCATCACCACGCCGGCGAGGGCCAGGATCATGCCGCCGACAGCGGCCGAGACGATGATCCCAGCCAGCGGAAGGACGACGAACACCACCAAGGCGAGCACGGCGAGCCCAACCAGCAGTGCAAGCAGGCCGAACAGAAGCCGCGTGAAGGGGTTGCGCCGCGTCTCTTGACGGGAGGCTGAGTCTGAGTTGTTCCATTGCAATTCCTTAAGCGCCTGTTTTCCCTGAGCGCCTCGATCTCGACCCCCGTCGTGTGTAGCCCCGGGGACCTGAATGTCGGCGGGCTCAAATCCCTGCCTGGTGCGGACCCCTCAGGGTGCAGTAGGTTTGCGTCCATCCTAAAACGACGGGCGCTCGGGCGCAAGGCGCGGCCTTGCCGCGTCAAGGATTGACTGCCACCTTGTCGCGGGCCAGCGGCGGGTTCTTGGCGAAATACTTACGGACGCCCTGCAGGATCGCGCCGGCCAGCTGGTCCTGATACTCGGGCCGGCTCAGCTTCTTCTCCTCGTTCGGATTGCTGATGAAGGCGGTCTCCACCAGGATCGAGGGGATGTCGGGGGCCTTCAGCACGGCAAAGCCGGCCTGCTCCACCCGCGCCTTGTGCAGGGTGTTGATGCCGCCGATCTCGTCGAGCACCGCGCGCCCGAGCTTGATGCTGTCGTTGATGGTGGCCGTCTGGGACAGGTCGAGCAACACCTGCTTCACGTACGGATCGGCCACGTCCAGATTCACGCCGCCGATCAGGTCGGCCTCGTTCTCCTTCTTGGCCAGCCAGCGCGCAGCGACGGAAGTCGCCCCGCGCTCAGATAGCGCGAAGACCGACGAGCCGCGGGCATGCGGCTTGACATAGGCGTCGGCGTGGATCGAGACGAACAGGTCCGCCACGCACCTTGCGCGCCTTGTTCACGCGTTCGTGCAGCGGCACGAAGTAGTCGCCGTCGCGCACCAGCACCCCGCGCATGTTCGGCTCTGCATCGACCAGCGCCTTGAGCTTGCGCGCGATGGCGAGCGTTACGTTCTTCTCGTACGTCCCGTGCCGGCCTTTTGCGCCCGGGTCCTCGCCGCCATGGCCGGCGTCGATCACGATAGTCACCAGCCGGTACGACTCCGGTCTGCGGTCGGTCCTTGCGCGTGCGGCTGGGCTTGTCCGCGGGCTTGACCTGTTCCGTTTCCGCTTGACGCTGCTCCTTGCTGGTTTGTGCAGGCAGGCTGGGTGGCGAACTGCGGTTCCGGCCGTTGCTGCGAAACCGACTCCGGCGCAGCGGCTGCAACCGACGCCTTCTCCCGGTCGAGCTGCTCCACCAGTGCCATCAGCGGATCCACTGGATGCGCTGGATAGATGTCCAGCACCAGGCGATGCGCGTATTCACCGACGGGCTTGAGCGAGAACGCCTGGGGCTTGATCTCGCCGCGCAGCTCGAGCACCAGTCGTACGACGCCGGGCCGGTTGCGTCCGACCCGCACTTGTGCGATGTAGGGATCGTCCACCCCGACTCGTGCCGGAAGGCCGTCGAGCTGTGCGCTCGACTCGACGTCCTCGAGATCCAGCACCAGCCGATCGGGATTCCTGGTGGTGAACAGGGTGTACTCGATTGGCCTGGCGGATTCGATGGTGATCCGGGTGTACTCGGGAGCCGGCCAGACGCGCACCGCCGAGATGCCAACGGCGGCCTCAGACAGCGTCGGCATGAGACATAGCAAGCAGCAGGCCCCACAACGTGATCGACAGCGCGCGGACGAAGGGCAAGCGGGCACGGCCCGCACGCTGAAGTGCGGGAGGACGTGCGCCCCTCGCGCTCTATGCGCTCAATTCCTCTAGACACTGACTACCCGCTTCTGTATTCGCGGTAATGCGGGCAATGCGCCCGTCTCCCGCGTGCTCCAACCGGATCCACGAGGTCGGCGGGTGGCAGCTGATCTCCGGCTTTTTCCGGCCATTCCACGAGGCAGACGTTGTCCCCGCCGAACACGTCGCGGAAACCTGCATCCACCCACTCTCGTGGGTCGTTGAATCGATAGAAATCAAAGTGATGCAAGTATAAGCTAGAAAGTCTGTAAACTTCAACCAAGGCAAACGTCGGGCTCTTCACCCGCCCGCGGTACCCCAGCGCGCGCAGACAACCCCGCACCAGGGTGGTTTTGCCGGCCCCGAGTTCGCCGCTTAGATAGACAACCAACGCCAGGGCGCAGCGTTGCTGCCAGCCGCGCGCCCAGCTCAAGTGTAGCGGCTTCGCCCGGTAGTTCTACAGTTGCCGTCCTCGGTTCCAGGACGGCGGAACGTCAGCGCCATCTCAACGCTTGCGGCCGGGGCGGCGCACACGCCGCTCCGACCACCTCCTCCACCGATTCCAAGAAACGCACGAGTGCCGGTGCGGTTTCACCTCTTGCGCCAGGCGACCAGGATCTCGGTTTGCGGGCTGTTCTCGCGCAGGCGCCGATACACCACTCCGGTGCGCCCGAGGTTGCGCATCGAAGCGGGGATCAGGGCCACGCCCAGCCCGGCCGACACCAGACTGATGATGGTCTGCATCTGCACCGCCTCCTGTTCCACGCGTGGGCTGAAGCCGGCGCTGCGGCAGAAGCTCACCACGTCGTCATACAGTCCCGGAGCCATGTGGCGCGGGAACAGGATGAAGGGGGAATCGGCCAGTCGCGCCAGCGACAAACGGCCCGCGGGCACGCGCCAGGGGATGGCGCTTCGGGCAGTGCCGCCACCAGCGGCTCGCGCAGCAGCGGCACGCGTGTCCAGACCTGTCGTCCTGGATCGGAGCCAGCACGAAGCCCACGTCGATGCGCTGCTCGGCGAGATCGAGCAGCTAGCGCATCGGTCGTGGCTTCGCGCAGGTTCAAGCGGCACCCCGGGGCATGCGGAGCGCGAAACTCGGACAGCACCAGAGGCAGCACGTTGTAGTCGGCGATGCTGACGAATCCGACCGTCAACTCGCCGATCTCGCCGCGGCCGGCGCGTTGCGCCGCCGCGGTCGCCTGCTCCACGCGAGCGAGGATCTCGCGCGCCTCGCGCAGGAACACCGCGCCCGCCGGTGTCAACTCCACCTTGCGCCGGCTGCGCTCGAGCAATTGCGTGCCGATCTCCGACTCGAGCGCTTTGATCTGCATGGACAGCGGCGGCTGCGACAAGTGCAGCCTGACGGCCGCGCGCCCGAAGTGCAGCTCCTCGGCCACGGTGACGAAATAGCGCAGATGGCGCAACTCCATCGTGATCTCGCACGAATATCAATGGGCTGGAATAATATATTAGACAGGTGCATCGGGCTCACCCAGACTGCGCATTCTGTGCGCGCGGCTCCGCCCCGCCGCCGCCTGGCCCGAAAACAACAATTCCGCGAGACTCGAGCAGGAGAAACCCATGGCTGACAACTGGCGTTCCAAACTCATCACCGCAGGCGTGGCGCGCTCCCCCAACCGCGCCATGCTGCGCGCAGTCGGCTTCACCGACACCGACTTCGACAAGCCCATCGTCGGCGTGGCCAACGGTCATTCCAACATGAACCCGTGCAACGCCGGCATTCAACCGCTGGTGGATCGCGCCATGGCCGCGCTGAAGGACGCCGGCGCGATGCCGCAGGTGTTCGGCACCCCCACGGTTACCGACGGCATCGGCATGGGCACCGAAGGCATGAAGTACTCGCTGGTGTCGCGCGAGGTGATCGCCGATGCCATCGAGACCTCGGTCAACGGCCAGATGATGGACGGCGTGCTGGTGGTGGGCGGCTGCGACAAGAACATGCCCGGCGGCATGATGGCGATCGCGCGCATGAATGTTCCGGCCATCTACGTGTATGCCGGCACGATCAAGCCCGGCACCTGGAAGGGCCAGGCGCTCACCATCGTGAGCCCGTTCGAGGCGGTCGGTGCATTTACCGCCGGCAAGATGTCCAAGGAAGACTTCGACGGCATCGAGAAGAACGCCTGTCCGAGCGTGGGCGCTTGCGGCGGGATGTACACCGCCAACACCATGTCGTCGTCGTTCGAGGCGCTCGGCATGAGCCTGCTGGGATCCTCGCAGATGGCCTCGCCCGATGCGGAGAAGGCCGACTCCGCGGCCGCTTCGGCGAAGGTGCTAGTCGACGCGATACGCAAGAACATCCGACCGCGCGACATCATCACGCGCAAGTCGATCGAGAACGCCATCGCGCTGGTGATGGCCACCGGTGGCTCGACCAACGCGGTGCTGCATTTCCTGGCGATTGCGTCTGCCGCCGAGGTCGAGTGGACCATCGACGACTTCGAGCGCATCCGCCAGAAGGTTCCCGTGTTGTGCGATCTCAAGCCTTCGGGCCGCTACGTGGCGGTGGATTTCCACCGCGCGGGCGGCGTGCCGCAGGTGCTCAAGATGCTGCTCAAGCACGGGCTGCTGCACGGCGATTGCCTGACGATCACCGGGCAGGACCATCGCCGAGGAACTTGAGCAGCGTGCCGGATAATCCGCGCCAGGACCAGGACGTGATCCGCCAATGGGACAAACCGATGTACGCGCAGGGCCACCTCGCCATCCTGCGCGGGCAACCTCGCGCCTGAGGGCTGCGTGGCCAAGATCACCGGGCTCAAGAACCCCGTCATCACCGGTCCAGCGCGCGTGTTCGACTCCGAGCACGAGACGCATGGAGGCGATCATGGGCAAGAAGATCAAGCCCGGCGACGTGATCGTCATCCGCTACGAAGGACCGAAGGGCGGCCCCGGGATGCAGGAGATGCTGGCGCCGACCTCCGCACTCATCGGTCAAGGCCTGGGCGAGTCGGTCGGGCTGATCACCGATGGGCGCTTCTCCGGCGGTACCTGGGGCATGGTGGTCGGGCACGTCGCCCCGGAAGCCTTCGTCGGCGGGACGATCGCACTGGTGAAGGAAGGCGACTCGATCACCATCGATGCGCACAAGCGCCTGCTCCAGCTCAACGTCTCCGACGAAGAGCTGGCGAAGCGCCGCGCCCAGTGGAAGCAGCCGGCGCCGCGTTACACGCGCGGGTTGATGGCCAAGTACATCAAGCTCGTTTCCACCGCCAGCGTCGGAGCCGTCACCGATCGCTTCGATGCGTGAGTTCGACCGCTGAGAGTAGGGTCTGGGGGAATTGCGGCGCTCATTGAGCCGGCACGATACCAAGCGCTCAATTCATCGAGCCCGGGCCCTTCCCCCAATTCAGGTAGCGTATGCCGCTCGGCTTCGATGAACTGCGACAGGAACTGGGTCTGCAACGCGTCCAGGATCGGGTAGCTGACGCCTTGGTCGTACAAGTCGGGCCAGTTCGGAACCGGGTAGCCCCGCAACCGGGTGGATGGTGACGGTGAAAACCCCGGAGCCTCCGATACACTCCCTCAAGGCGGGAGCTGCGAATCCGCTCGACAATTTGCGCTTCCGGAACACCGTCCTTCACCATCTTGACTACGTCCGAGATCGAGACAGGCGCGCCCGTCGGTGGGCTCAGTAACGGCGGCACCCAGTCCGGCGCCCCCGTCGGCTTGTCCGTCTGATACTGGCCGGGCGGGGTGGCCGCGACCACGCCGTAACCCGACTCCAGCTTGTCTACGTCGACCGGCTGGGGATAGCAGAAGTTGCAGGCGCCGAGACCCTCGCCCAGCACCCAGTAGCGGGTCAGGAAGTCGAGATCGTCCACCAGGGACTGTTGCAGAAAGTCCAGCACCGGGTCGGGTACGCCGTCGGCTTTGAGCTTGGCGAAATCGGAGCCGCGCAGGGCGTAGGTGGTTCCAGAATCGCGAATACGCTGGATGACCTGCTCCGGGCGGCGCTCCGGATTTGCTCAGATTGACCACCTCGGCGATCGGCATTGGAGTGCGCGGCGTGTACAAGGTGGCGCAACTGCTCAGCGCGAGCAGGGTCAAGAGGGCGATGCTGACACGCAGGCGTCATAGTGGCTGGAACTGTCTTGCTGACTCTGAAGAGGGACCGGTCATTCGTGTCGCGGCTGGGCTGACACGTAGGCTGACTCGCTCGCTGCGGGCCTCCGCGTTGCCTGGTGTGGGCAGTCCAGCGTGACGGAGCCACTGTGCGCCCGGATTCTCGCTCGAGAGCGAACGCCAAGAAGATAGCAGAAGATTGCAAGGCGGTTCGGGCGCAAGCCATCCGCTGGCAGACGACCAAGTCGCTTCACTGGAGCGCGGAGGCACATCGAAAAGGTCGCCTCCTACGTCGCCAGGACTTATTACAAGATCCCTTGCCCAGAATGCTGAGGCGACCGCGCTCGGTCAGCCTCGAACGTGCTAATCCCGCCGGCTCATGCCCGGACGTCGGGGACCAGTTGGCGTTCGAGCACTGCGATGTGGTCTTTCAGCAAGAGCTTGCGCCGTTTCAGGCGCGTGAGTTGAAGCTCGTCCTGGACGGGATCCTCTGAGAGGCGGGCGATCACTTCGTCGAGATCCCGGTGCTCGATCCTGAGCACCGCGACCCGTTCCCTGATCGCCACAACCTCATCCTCGGTCAGGTCTCTCTCCATGAGCAGCCTCCGGCGGAATTCGGGGCAGAGGACACACCCCCGTACGGCTATGTTACTGCAAACTGGTCCCGCGTGACAGCCCCCAACTCCGGCGGAGCCAATAATCGTTTGCACCGGGGACCGCGCCTGCTGCGTTGCACCCTTTGCCAAGTATTCAGCGCGGTGGCGACGCCGTGCATGCATCCAGACTTGACGCGACACGCCCGTGCGAATTGAGCAGACCTTTCCCCGGTTCTGATCGTGCCGCGGTACTGATCGTGCTGGATTGCCCGTATGATGAGACCCAACCCGCCGCGTGTTCGTCGCCACACTGCATCCGACTATGACCGCTCTCGCTTCTTTCTCCGGCATCTATCCGATGATGTACGCGTTCTTCTCGCGTTCCGGGTCGCTCGACCGTGAAGCGATGCGGCGCCAGGTGCGCGCGTGCCTGCGCGGGGGTGCTCACGGCATCGCCGTGCTCGGCCTGGCTACTGAGGTTCACAAGCTTGCCCCGCAAGAGAAGCGTCAACTGGTGGAGTGGGTGATCGATGAGGTCGCCGGCGCGGTACCCGTGGCGGTGACGGTCTCCGAGCCCACCATGCGAGGCGCAGTCCGAGTTCGTCAATTGGGCAACAGGCCAGGGCGCGAGCTGGGTGATCCTGCAACCGCCGCCGGAGCGCGGCATGCCCGAGGAGTGGTATGCGGATTTTTTCGCGCGCGTGATGGACCGCGTACAACTGCCGTGCGCGATACAAAACGCGCCCGAGTACATCGGTGTTGGGCTTGGACCCGAGTCGATCAGGCTGCTCAACGCGCGCTGCGGCAACTTCGTACTGCTGAAGGGCGAAGGGCCGGTGCTGACCATCCGCCGCGTGATCGAAGCGTTGGAGGGCAGGCTGGCAGTATTCAACGGTCGCGGCGGGCTCGAGTTGCCGGACAACCTGCGCGCGGGCTGTGCCGGCATGATCCCGGCCTCCGACACCTTCGACTACCAGGTGCGAGATCTTCGAACGGATGAGGCGCGGCGGGGAACAGGAGGAGCGTGCAGCGGAGGAGACTTACCAGAAGATCCTGCCGGCGATCGTTTTCACGTTGCAGTCGCTGGACACGCTCATCTGCTATGGCAAGCGGATCGCCGCGCTGCGTCTGGGCCTGGCCGAAGTGCACGACCGCGCGCCGGCGCTTGGAGCCGACCGACTTCGGCCTGAGCTGCGCCGCGCCGCTACGCCGAGATGCTGGGCCGGCTGGCCTGACGCGGGGGCTACGTTTCAGTTGGTCATCGTCCGCGAAGCCTCTCCCGCGCCGGGTTCCGCCGGAGGGTGCAGTTGGGCGGCGTGGCCGCCAGGGGAGTGGAGCTGACGGCCGCGCCAGATGTGCCAAACCAGCAAGACCGGCGTTCCCAGCCCGAGGAGCCAATGGAACGCGCTGATCCACGGCCGCGCTTCCTCGCCGCCGTAGTAGTAAAGAGCGTAGCCCGAGGCGATCAGCAGCAGCGCCACCGCGCTCACGACACAGCCCGCCAGGAGATTCTTCCGCTGGTGCCAGCCACGCCGCACGTGGATCGGCAGCAGCGAGCCCAGTACCAGCAGCACCAGCATCGCGCAAGCACCGTGCAGGCGCAGCCACCATATCTCGAGCGGGTGCGCAGTCTCCCCGAATTCGCCATGCTGGCGCAGGAAATAGTGGAACAGGAGCCAGAGCGCGCCGGTAGCGAACAACGCAGCGCCGCTCCAGTAGATCCATTTCAGGTGACCGGTCGAGAGCCTCATCGCGCTCCTAGGCTGCGCATTTCAACTCGGTAGCGATGGCCGCAGCGCGCAGGATGAAGGGCCGTCCTCCCAGACGCCGGACCAGCCCCTGCGCGCGTGGACCCCGCAGGAGGACCAGCTTGGTCAGGGCATCCGCCAGCATGCAAGTCGGCGCCGCGACCGAAGCACTGGAGAAAGTGGTCGTCGGCCTGCGACGCAGCCCGTCGATCACTGGGCTGATGGTGCGTCCGCGCCATAAGCTGCGGCTGAAGTAGGCGGCGGAGGTGGCCAGCGCGCCGCTGACGATGTCCGCGAAGGGAATCAGCGCGCCAGGATTTGCCGGGTCGCGCAGATGGATTCGCCGCGATACGGCGCCGAAGGCGCGCAGATCGCCGCCGGCATTGACCAGGCAGGCGTCAACCGCACAAGCGCGCAACCGCGCGACAGCGCGATCGACCGCGAAGCCTTTCGCGATTCCGCCTAGATCGATATACAGCGGTCGCCGGAAGCGCACGCGGTGTCCGGGCAACAATTCCACGTCATGCCAGCAGACTCGCGGATCCGCGCGAGGCCCGGTGAAGCGCGGCAGGTAACCGGTTCGCACCAGCTCGCCCCCGATGGTGATGTCGAACACGCCTCGGGTCGCGAGTGACATTTTCTGTGCGGACAGCAACACATGCCAGGTCCACGGATGCACGCGTACCGCAACGCGATGGGCGAGCCGGTTGACGCGGCCCACGTCGCTCTTGCGGTCGTGAAAGCTCATCAACCGCTCGACCCGCGCGACGGCGGCGAAGCCTTGGTCGACTGCGTGCTGCAGCTCGGCCTCGCGCCCACCGCGAGCAGTGATCTCAACCAACGTGCCGAGCAGCGGTCGAGCCCGCCGGATCTCAAGGAGCGGCTGCACGATCATTCGAGGGCCATCGCTGCCGGCACCAACAGCCACTTGCTCAATGCGTCCATGGGTTCGATCGTTCGCGGTTGGAAGAGCTGGAAAGCTATGCGGCCTTGGGTGCCCTGGGAGTGCCGGTATTTCTTGCGTGAACCTTACAGAGGAGGTGTCCGACCCGACCCTGCTCTTCTCAAGCCGGTAACGCTAACGATAACGATTCGTAATCCTAGCGGTAGATGCCAGTTCCGGTCAATTTTCAATCAGCAAGTGCCCGCTTGCCGGCTATTCGCGCGCGGACCACTGCTGCTCGGCACGACCAGTGCGCGAGGATGTGAAATTTGCACTATGGCTCCGCTCTTGCTTTGATGCCTGCAGCAAAAAAAACATTGAGCACGCGCCGCGCGCTGGAGACTCCTGCGGCAGCCTGGCGATCAAGTTGACAATGGGTGAAAATTTTTTCCGACAAGAAACCGAGGCCAAGACGGTCAACGGCTGGATTGCGCTGCTCATCGTCGGCACGTTGCTCGCATTCGGCGGCTCGTTCGTCTATGGGGCGCTGTCGCATTCCGACTGGTCGCCACTGACCGGCGGGATCGGTCTCCTCGCCCTGGGCATATTCAGCGTCTGCGGATTCTTTACCCTGCAGCCAAACCAAGCTGCTGTCATGGTGTTCTTCGGCAGCTACGCCGGCACCGCGCGCAACAGCGGCTTCCACTGGGTGAATCCGTTCTATCTGAAGCGGCGGCTGTCCCTGCGTGCGCACAATCTCGCTACCCCCATCCTCAGGGTCAACGACGAGCGCGGCAATCCGATCGAGATCGGCGCAGTGGTGGTTTGGCACGTACACGATACGGCGCGCGCGGCATTCGAGGTCGAGGACTATGCCGAATACATCCGCATCCAGTGCGAATCTGCTGTGCGCGAAGTCGCCAGCCGCCACGCCTACGATCACAACGAGGAGATGCTGATGCCGGCGCGCTACAAGACCCTGCGAGGCGATGTCGACAAGATCGCGGAGATACTGCGCCAGAGCATCCAGAAGCACGTCGATGTGGCCGGCGTCGCAGTGGATCAAGCCAAGATCGCGCACCTTGCCTACGCACCGGAAATCGCGCAGGCCATGCTGCGGCGTCAGCAGGCCGAGGCAGTCATCGCCGCGCGCCGCAAACTGGTGGAAGGCGCGGTCAGTATCGTCGAGATGGCGTTGATCGACATCAACGAGAAAAGCATGGCGACCTTCACATCCGCCCAGAAGGTTGCCTTGGTGACGAACCTGATGACCGTTCTAGTGGGCGATACGCAAGCGCAGCCGGTTCTGCAAATGGGTAGGGCGGGCGATTAGCTGTCGCGCAAGCTCAGGCAGAGGCGGGACTAGGCGCTGATGAGGGGCAGGGCAACTTTGCACAAGACCTAGCGTTCAGCCGCCGCATTACAAGCTCCCTCCCATGCAGTGTTCCCAGCGAGAAGTCCCTCGCAGCCCCGTTGCAAGGAACTTGGCCGGCTAGCCCATCGTCACCTCCGCGCACGGCCAAGCGGTTGACCCATCTCGGTTCCACACCCGCAGCCCACGACACCGTCGTGGGACAGGAGCGGTGGTCGTTACAGGCTGGACCCACCCTGCACTACGCCTGACTCCCGACGGTAAAGTGCGCGGTATCGAGATCATGATCTACCGTGAAACCTACGGCTACCAGGTCCGCAATGCGGAATGGCGCCAGAAGTTCGTGGGCAAGACGCTGGCCGACCCGTTCAAGCTGGACGAGGACATTCCGAATATCTCGGGGGCAACACTGTCGTCTCGGAATGTGATGAACGGGGTCAGGCGGCTGCTGGTATTGCAGCAGGTGGCGCTCAACCAGGGGCGCTGACTTTCCGGCGCAAGCCGCGATCGCCGATCTATGCCATTCGCGTGGCCCGCGCTACATCATCGTCTTGTAACGCTTGTAGTAGCTCAGGACCTTGGGCACGTACTGGGTGGTCTCGCGGTAGGGCGGGATACGGTTGCCATATTCCATCACGCTGCCCTCGCCGGCGTTATAAGCGGCCAACGCGAGGTTAACGTCGTTGCCGAATAAGGTGAGCAGGTCGCGCAGGTAGGCGGCGCCGCCGTATATGTTCTGTTCGGGGTCGAGCGGGTTGTCTACGCCGTAGCGACGCGCTGTATCGGGCATGAGTTGCATGAGACCGCGCGCCCCTTTGGGCGAGCGGGCCAGCGCGTTGTACCCGGACTCGGCCGAGATCACGGCATGCAGCAGCGCCGGCTCGAGCTGGTAAATGCGGGCTGCTGCCAGGATCTGGGGGTGATACTTCTTGCGCGCCTCGGTCGGGTAACTGCGCACGCCTCGGGCGGTCAAGACATTCGTGACCGGATCCGGAGCCTTCTGTGTCACCAGGTAGAGCGTGAAGCGGGGATCGTTCGGGATGTTGGTGAAATGCACGCTCCCGTTTTCGTCCACGTATCGGTAGATATCCGCTTGCGCGGCTGGGATGACAGCGCCGGCAGCGAACGCACAAACCAGGAATCTCGACATCAAAGTCAAAGCACGCCCCCTCAATGCACACCGGCTGGATAACGGCTTTCGGCCAGAGCGCTTGAGGCGCCCTCGTCGGTCGAATGCTGCGCAATGCCTTGAAAAGCAAAGGACGTGCCGGTAAACCCTCGCTATCGGCGGACGGCCAGCGGGAAGATCGTGTTGGTGGCGACTACGCGACTTTGGGAACGACTGTGATCTGTGCAGTTGGAAACGAAGGTGAAACAAATTTTGCTGTTGATCATGCGCTGCCGGCGCTACGCCTGCGCGCGCGCGGGAACCAGCACCGTGGCGATTGCTGCCAACACCAGCACCAGGGCCGCATACTCGCGCCAGTCCGGGTGCTCGCCCAGCACCAGAATGCTGCTGAATACCCCCACGACCGGGATCGAGAGCGTCCCGATCGATGACACGGTGGCCGAGGCGCGGCTCACGACCTCGAACCAGATCCAGTGGCAGAGGATGAAGGCGACGATCATGTTGTAGGCCAGTGCGGCAGTGGCCTGCCAGCTCAGCGGCTGGAGCTTTCCCGTGTCGATCAGCAGCGCGCCGATGACGATGGGGAGCCCGCCGAGCAGGAATTGCCAGCCGGTAAACGAAGTCGTGGGCAACGCGGTGGGAAACCGTTTTATCAGCACGGTGCCCAGGGCCCAAGACACCGCCGCCGCGAGCACCAGCAGTGCTCCGACCGGCGCTGCCCGCAGCACCGCCAGCTCGTTGCTCAAGAGCAGCAGCATGCCGCCCATCCCGAGCGCCAGGCCCAGCAAGCGGCGCGGTGTGAGAGGCTCTCCCAATATCGGGACCGAAAGCAGCGCGACCCATAGCGGCATGGTGTAGGCGAGGATCGCCGAGCGCCCCGCCGGCAGCATCGTGAGCCCATAGCCGATGAGGATGTTCCATCCGCTCACGTTGAACAGCGATGTGACGAACAGCCGCGGCCATTGCGCACGCCGCGGCAGCAGACGCTCGCCGCGCATGCGCGCGATCATGAGTATGCCGGCCGCGCCGGCGGCGACGCACAGACCACGGAAAGTCCAGACCGGGATCTCGGCCAGCGCCAGTTTCATCATCGGCCAGTTGAAGCCCCAACCCAGCGTAAGCATCACCATCAGCGCCCAGGTGGAACGCGGCAGAGTGTGGTGATCTTTGCTCATGACGAGGACGGTTGTGGTCGGGAATGCGTCGGCGTGCCAGTGCAGGCGACAGCCGCCAGCGGGCGGCGCGTAGTATACGCGGCCAGGCGTAGGTCCAGCCGCAGGCGCGCCGCAATGTCCGGGACGGGCAGCGCAAGGCAGCCCGAGCTTCCCCGGGGCCGGGCGAGCCGATGCTAAACTGCGGCATGCGACATGCAAATCCGCTGGTGCGGTTCTTGTTGTTCTGGGCCGTCAACACGCTCACGCTGTGGGTGGCCAGCCAGGTTCTGCCCTCCGTGCACTTCGATGGATTTCAGGCTCTGCTGGTAGCCGGGTTGTTGTTCGGGCTGGTGAACGCAACGCTCAAGCCGATTCTGCTCATCCTCACCTTGCCGATCACGGTGCTCACGCTCGGCCTGTTCCTGCTCGTGATCAACGCGCTGATGCTGATGCTGACTGCCTGGCTGGTCCCGGGCTTTCATTTGACCGGAGGGTTCTGGCACGCGGTGCTGGTCGCGTTGTTCGTGTCGGTGTTGAGCTTCTTCGTCAATCTGCTGTTCGGCCTCACCCGGCAGCGGTAAAGCAGGATGGGAAGCGCCGCCGACCGGGAACCGCAGCCGATCGGTGGCAGCCCCGTCGTTCACGTCCTGCTTCCATTCGCGGCCGCGTATTTTCTTTCTTACTTCTATCGCAGCGTCAACGCCGTCATCGCGCCTGATCTCGCGCGGGACTTCGCGCTCTCGGCTGCGAGCCTGGGGCTGCTGACCAGCGCCTACCTGCTCGCTTTCGCAGCATTCCAACTGCCGCTCGGTCTGCTGCTCGATCGGTTCGGGCCGCGACGGACCGACGCTGCCTTGCTGGTGGTGGCGGCACTCGGTGCGTTGGTGTTTGCCTGGGCTCGGGCCCTGCCGCCGCTCATCGTCGGCCGTGCTCTCATCGGGTTGGGCGTGTCCGGATGCCTGATGTCGGGAATCAAGGCCAATGTGATGTGGTTTCCGTTATCGCGGCTGGGGAGCATGAACGGCTGGATGTTCTTCGCCGGCGGGTTGGGGATGATTGCGGCGACCGTTCCGGTAGAGGCCGCGCTCGAGCTCGCCGACTGGCGCGCTTTGTTCGTGATCCTGGCGCTGCTGACTCTAGCCGCCGCCGCGGTGATCTTCTTCTTCGTGCCCGAGCGCGGGGGTACGATCGCGCCGGAGCCATTGCCGGCTCAACTGGACAGTCTCCGCCGCATATTCGTGGATCGCGGCTTCTGGCAGATTGCTGTTGTGGCGACCATCTTGCAATCGACCAACATGGCGGTGCAGGGGCTGTGGGCGGGTCCCTGGTTGCGCGACGTGGCCGGCCTGGCGCGAGAGGCGGTGGCCTTTCACCTGTTGGTCATGGCTTGCGCCACGACGTTCGGTTTCCTCTTCTGGGGTCACTTCGCCGCCCGGCTGGCGCGGCGTGGCGTCTCCATCTTCAGCGTGTTCGTTGGTGGCATGGGCGTGTTCCTGGTGTTCCAACTGCTGGTTACCATTGGGGTCGCCAAGGGCGCCCTGCTGTGGTGGGCCGGCTACGGATTCTTCGGAACGGCGGGCAGCCTGTCCTATGCGATCCTGCCGCGCCGCTTTCCATCGTCGGCTGCGGGCCGGGTCAACACCGCGCTCAACTCCATGGTCTTCGCCTGGGCGTTCGTCGTGCAATGGGGCATAGGAGCGGTGATTAGCTTGTGGCCGGCCACGGTCACGGGATACCACCCGCATTCCTACCGCGCAGGCTTCGGCCTGTTCCTCGCAGTGCAGGCGGTCGCGTGGGCATGGACGCTGATCGTCACGCGACGCCTGGCGTCGCCGGAACCGGCGCCGGCGGAGAGAGTGTAAGCTGCCGCGGGAATCGCTGTGACATGCAGCGTCAACGCAGATCGATTTCAGTAATGAGGAGAACTGTAATGAACAAGCTGTTCGCAGTCCTGTGCGTGGGTGCGCTGATGTGGCCCGCAGCGACGCTGGCGCAGTCCTGGCAGCCCCCGGCGCCGGCGGAGCGCTGCCCGTCGAAATGGGGTGCCGCCGACGAGCGCGGCGCGGCCAACTATATGCGGCCAGAGACAGTGCTTGCGCGCGACGCAGCTCATCAAGACGGGTGAAGTCATCGAGCTGGGGTGGGCGCTGACGATGGACATGCCGCTGGTCGGCACGCGCCGCTTCGATCTTCACACCAAGCGCACCGGCGGACCGATGGGCACGAACCGGCGCTATACCAACGAAGAGCTCGTCATCACGGAGTTGGGCCAGGTAGGAACCCAGTTCGACATGTTCTCGCATCAGTCCATCGACGGGCTGCACTACAACTGCATCAAGACCGACGAGATCGCCACGCGCAACGGATTCACCAAGATCGGGGTGGAGAAGATCGGAATGTTGTTCACGCGCGGTGTGCTGGTCGATGTCGCGGCACTCAAAGGTGTCGACATGCTGCCGCAGAACTACGAGATCACGGTGGACGATATACAGGCAGCTCTGGCGCAGGAGGCGATCACCATTCAGCCCGGCGATGCAGTGCTCATCCACACCGGATTCGGCAAGCTGTGGGGCAAGGACAACGCGAAGTACAACGCGGGCTGCCCCGGCATCGGCGTCGCTGCGGCCGAGTGGCTGGCCAAGCAGGACGTAATGCTGCTGGGCGCGGACAATTTCCCGGTCGAGGTCGCACCCAACCCGGACAAGAATCTAAGTCTTCCGGTGCACCAGATCGCTCTGGCCGTGAACGGCATTTTCCTGCTCGAGAACATGAAGCTCGACGAGCTCGCGGCCAAGCGCGTGTACCAGTTCGCCCTGATCGTCCAGCCGCTCAAGATCAAGGGTGGCACGGGGTCGACGGTAGCGCCGGTCGCGGTGCGCTGAAGCAGAACAGTCACGCTGACTGCAACACCCGTGCGCGCGAGCCGCGCATCCATGCGCCGCAAGTCGTGCTATCCGGACGTGTCGCTCCCAGCATCGTCGAAGCGCAGCGCGCTCGACCCCTCCCCGCGGCCCACCTGCTTGCGAAGCCCGATCCAAAGCAACGTGCTGCCGCCGAGCCAGCGCGTGTGCTCGAACTGGCGCGTGACCTTCACTCCCTCGCGCGGCACCTCCTCGTCGAACAACGCCAGCTTCGCCGCCGCATTCAACAACTCGCCCTGCGCGTGACGACGTACGTTCGATCCATCGGGCGCGAGCATCGCTGCACGCACCAGCCGCAGCGACGGCGGATCGGCCACCCGCTGCGGCAACAGCGGCGTCCAATTCACCGGCACATCGGTCGCCAGACGATACTGCGGTAGCCCGCTCGGCGTCGGCAAAGTCGTCTGCGGGGCATCGGGAACCGCACCGGGCTCAAGGCGATTCTCGATCGCACCTTGAACGACGTGCTCCACTGCCCACGCCATGTTCGCCATCTCATCGCGCATGAACAACACCTCTTCGAGCGGACGGCTGTCGATGGTCTTCAGCAGGCTCGGCGCAAGGAACAACAGATTTGAGCGAGGAAGAAGCGCCGGCGTGTCTTTCCGTGCAATGCCGCTCAGCTCGAACATCGACCAGCCCGTTTGCGGCTTCGACGGATCGTTCACCGGAGAGATCAGAGTCTGCACGCCGAAGCTGTCGGTGATCACCAGCGAGCGAGTCTTGGTGAGCGTACCGACATCGAGATCGAGCGGGATGACGTACCACTCATTGCCGAAGCCGGTCGCGAACTCGCTCAGCATCAGATGCGGCAAGTCGCCAGGGCCGGCGGGCAGCAAGCCATAGTCGATCGCCGCATCTTCCATCTCCCAGAAGCGCTGCGCGGGCGCGCCGCGGAATGTGACCGGCGCGGGGATCACTGCGCGCACGAGCGACGTGGTCGCCTTGTCGGCAGCCGCGCCGAGATTGATCTCGGGATCGTAGTCGACGCTGTGCCAATCGAGATGACCTTCCGCGTACTGCGCTGCTGTCAGCGGAATCTCTTCGTCGCCCGGGCGCACCGCCGATCGAGAACGCATACTCCAGCCGCTCGGAATTCCACGCATCGGGCGCATTCGCCTGCGGCAGCGTAAACAGCGCATCGCGCTGCGCCAGCCAATCGTTGATTGTGCTATCGACTTCCGCCTTGTCGCCGGCCGCGACCGGCAGGCTCGCGGGTATCGGAATGCGCTTGCCGGCAGCATCGCGGAATGCCGCAACGAGCCGACGGCCGTCCAGCGCGCGCGTCGCCATCAGCTTCCAATACGAAAGCGTCTCCGCGTCGACGCTCGTACGCTCCGCATCGGTCGGCGGCTGCAGTGCGAAGCGCGCCAAGAAATCGGGACGATAGCTGCGGGACATCGGTTGCGCATCGAGCATGCGCAGAAAGTGCATGCCGGACTCGACAGCCAATCGCAGCGAGCCTTCGCTCGTCGGACTGCGCAGCGGCTGGCGCTCGACCAGCGCTTCGAGCGGCATCGTCTTCGCGTCGTAGCGCGGCGCGCTGATGTTCGTGTCCCTCTTGATCGCGCCCGCGTAGTAGCGCGTGATCGGCGCGCTGTCTGCGCGCCAGCGCGCGAGCACCGGCGAGCCGGTATCCTCGCCCTGGAACTCCGCCGCCTGCCACTGCCGCGCCAGCATCCACAACGGATCGTAGATGCGCGCATGCACCGCTTCGTTCAGGTCGTCGTCGCGACAGCGCGGCTCCAATCGTACCCAGCTCGTGATCGATCCCATAGGATTCTCTAGCGTTCTACGTCGTGAGCGATTTGAAGTCCGGCGATATCGCGTCGCCGTCGACGTTCACCGCGAAATGCAGCGCAGGCAGGAAGTGCGCGAGCTCGCCGACCGCCTGCGCACCGGCAATCGGGTTCAGCACCGCAGTGTCGAGCGCTTCCGCATCGATGGCACGCACTTGCGCCAGCGCGAGCGTGTCGAGCAGCAGGCGATGCAGTCCGGCGCCGGTCCACGGCTCGCCGGGCGAGGACGGCACAGCGAGCAGCATCACCTGCGGTGCGCGCTGATCGGGCGCGTCGTGCTGGAACGCGATCGCGGTCGTCTCGCGCGCAGACGGCACGACTTCGACCCACTCGTCGACCAGCACGCCTGCGAGCGGCTGCGTCAGATTGAGCGTCGCATCTGCATGCACGACAAGCGAGAGCTTGCCGGACGGCATCTCGCGCGCAGGGTCGGCCGCCAAACCGATCCAGCGCTCACCATCGACGTGCGGCAGCTGCGCGACTGCAAGGCGCAAGCGTCGCGCCGGTGCGGGCAACCTCGGCCGCCTGCAGGCTCGCGCTCGAGACGCGACACCGGCTCGCGCACGCGCTGCACCTGCTGGAACCACGGATACACGGCGAGCGGATCGCCGCCCTGCAACGCCGTGCTCGCAGCGAGCGATTTCGTGAGCTCGGTCGCATCGGCCATCGTGAAGCGCGGCAGCGCGAGAAAACCGTCGCCGAACACGGCACGCAGCATGTCGAGCGGCGTCGCGGCGCTCTGCGAGCGTTCGACTCGCGGCCTGCGCTTCCTTCGCTACCGCGCCGGCCTGGGCAAGCAACGCGTCGGGGGTCGCCGAGGGCAGCGGCGCCGAGCCGGCGATGCCGAAGCGGCCCAACACGATGATCGCGTTGCGCACCGGCGTCATGTCTGCCGTCAACGGCGTTTTGAGCTTGGATGCGAGCGCAGCTGTTGCCGTGGTGAGCGCCTTCTGCGCGGCCTTCGCGCGCGCATCGAACTCGACGGCGTCGATGCGCGGGTCGAACGATCCCTGCAAGCCGACCAGATCGCGCGCATCGAGCGACCGCACGCTCGACGAACAGCTGCCGCGCACGCACCGCGAGCTCGGCCAGCTCATCGAGACCGATCTCCGCAGGCAGCCAGGTCGCGTTGCGCTGACGATTGATGCGCAGCGTTTCGCCGGCCGCGAGCGCGCCGATCTTCGTTGCACCGGCTGCGAGCGCACGCGCGTCGATCTCGGGTGTCGCATCGCCGGCACGTGTGGGCGCGAGATACACGGCGTCGATCGGCTGGATGGCAAGCTCGCTGAAGCGCAGATCGAGCGACTTGATCACGGCGCCTTTGGCATCGAGCCGCTCGACCGCGAAGCGAATGCTCTTGAAGTTGCCCAGCAGGCGTCCGGCCCACGCGTTGAGCGTCGGCTCGGCGAGCGCGCGCGGCGAAGGCGGTGAAGCCGGCGCCGCCACGACGTTGAACAGCGCGACGATGCGATGCGTCACCGCGAGACCGGTGCGCGGCGTACGCGCGACTTCGAGCTCGGGCGGCGGCGCGTCGCCGCTCGCAATCGCCTGCAACGTGGTGCCGGTGCGCAGGATGTTGCCGCGTACCGCTTGATGCGCGCATTCGGCGACCGCGGCGTCGCTCAGCGCGTCGATTGCGTCGTCGAGCGAGCGCAAGCTCTCTTTCGCACCGTATGCAGGCGCGCGAGCTGATCCGGTGTCGGGAAGCCGAAGCCGAGCCGCGACAATCTTTGCAGTGCCTTCGGCAGCTCGAGACCGTCCACGACATTGTTCGCGGCGATCGACTCGGCCGGCTGCGTTCCCGGCGCATTGACCGGCCTTAGCGGCGCGAGCGCGCGAAACTCGTCGATGTCCGCGTCGTGCCCGAACTCGTGCAGCTTGCGCTCGAACAGGTAGCCGAGCACCGCGCCGAGCGGCTGGCCCTGGCGCACGCCGTCGAGCAGCGTCGTCGCGAGCCGCACGCGCCGCGACGAGAGATCCACCGCGAACAGATCCTGCGCATCCTCGCGCGCATGATTGATGTGCGCGTTGCGCAGCAGCGCCGCGGTCTGCGCCTGCATCACCGACGGCGCGTGAATGAAGCCCGGGTCGCCCGCCATCGCGAACACCTGGCCGGTTTCGCCGGCCGGCGTCGCGACCGGCGCCTGCTTCGCCGTCGGGTTTGAGATTCAGCACCCAGCCGTAGCCGCCGATGCGCAGGCCGGCCGGTTTCTGCGTACGAAGCGCTGTGAGACGCCGCGTCGCGAGCGACGTGATCCAGGCATCGACGCGATGCGAAGCAACGTCGAGCGTGCCTTTGAGCAGCCGTTCGAGCGTTGCCGGCGGCAGACCTTGCAGATGCGCGAGCGCGGCGCGCAGCTCGCCGAGCGGCTTCAACTCCGGCGTGTCGAACTTGGTGATCGCTTTGAGGAACGTGGCCGGCGGCGCGTTGTTGGTCTGGCCGGTCGGACGCGTGAGCAACATGCGCCAGGTCGTCACGGCCGTCGCCGCGTTGAGATTGACGAGCTCGCGCTCGCGCAGCAGGCTCGTGAGCGGTGCTGCGCCAGGCTCCTTGCTCACGTGCCGCGCGGCAGCGGCGGTGTACTCGAGCTGCACGGAGTGACGCAGCAGCATGTGCAGCAGCGTCGCGGGCGCCGGCATCGCGGGCGGCGGAGCGGTCTCCGTCGCCGGCAGCGGCGGATCGGTGAGCAGCGTGGTGATGTAGTTCGGCGAGAGCGTCGCCACGCCGTCGAGCTCGCCGGCCTGCACGAGCGGCGCGGAGACGGCCATCTGGCCGTCCGAGTACGCCGCATCCTCCAGACGCGGATGCCAGCTGAAGCCGAGCGCATTCAGCACGGCGCGCGACACCGAATCCTGCGCCGCGAGCCAGCCGCTCGCGTTCAGGTCCTCGCCGATGAATCTGCGCAGATGATCGATGTAGCGCGGCCCGAGCAGATAACGCAGCCGGTACGACGACGCGACCGCATCGCTCTTCAATACCGCCGCGAGATCCTGCGCCGGATCGTCGCTGCGGCCGACGCGCGGCACGTCGGGCACGCGCGGATGCCACAGCCGATCCGAGAGCGTCTTCAACGTCGTCGCGAGCCAGCGTTCGCGCGCGTCCGCGATCTTCGCGGGATCGCCGCCGAGCGGCGTCACCGGCAGCACGCCGTAGGGCTGACGGCCGACGCGCAACGTCGGCAGCGGACCGAACGCACGCACGTTCGCGATGAAATGCTCGCGCGCCCACGCGATCGCCTCGAGCGTGAGGCCGGTGCCTTCGAGGCCGATCAGGTTCATCAGATAGTAGCCCCACGTCGCCGGCCACAACGCGGTTGCCATCTGTCTGCGCGTCGATCTGCTCGATGAGCGATGCGTCCCACAAGGTGCGCAACGTCGCGTGCGTCACTGTCGCGTCGAAGCCGAATGCGCGCGCGAGCACGTCGGCGTTGCTGCCGCTCGGCACCGCGGGCGCGCGGCATTCGATGCCGAAGCTGCGCGCGTGCATCGGATCCTGCGACGACCAGCCGGACGGCGCTTCGGCGCTGTTGTTGGTCGGCGTGCCGACGCGCAGGAAACCGAGACCATCGGTGTAGTGATGCGCATCGAGCAACGAGGCGATGGCAGTCGACGCCGCCGCGGGATCGAGCGACGACACGCCGAACACGACCAGCGCATCGATGCCCTGCTGCGCAATCGCCGTCGGCACCTTCAGGCGCAGCGCCATGCCGTGCTTCTCGGCGTCGTTGAAGTCGACCATCCAGCGCATGCCTTCGTCGATGCGCGGGCTGGTCGTCCGTCGCGGCAGCCGTGTCGTTTGGATTCGGGCCGACCGCGGGCTCGCGATCGACCGGTGCGCCGAGCGCGTACTGCAACCAGCGCACCGCGCGCGCGTCGCGACCGCGATCCAGCGTTGCGGCATCGCGCGCGCGAGCGGCGCGCGCTGCCAGCGTGCCGCCGGTCGGATCTTTCTGCATCGCGGCGGGCGCGAGCTTCGGCTCGACCGGCAACGGCTTGTCGGCCGGGATCGGCGCGGACGGCCAGTCGCCGACGTTGGTCGGGCTCAACGCGCGCGCGATCCACGCCGCGCGCTGCGCATCGAAGCGATCGCAGAGCTGCTGCCACGCGAGCGCGCTCGCCGGCTTCGTCGCGCCCCGCGCGCCAGATCTGCTGCCAGAAATGCTGACCCCAGAGAAGCTCGTCCTGCGACAAGCCCGGCTCGTGCGAATCGACGTGGACCTGATCGGGATACACGCGCACGCGCAGCTCCTGAGTCGCGGCGTCGGGCAGCGGGAAGAAACGCGTCTCGAGCCGCACCGGCAGCAGGAGCAGCGGCACGTCCGATGCGCGAGCGTCGCGGTCAGCTCGGGCGGCAGCGCCGGCGCAGCGAACGAGAGCAGATCGCCGGGCGGAGGAAGCAGTCGTGCAGCCATGGCTATTTGGTCTTCCGCTGTGCGTTGGTGCGGCCTTGGCTGGATCCCGCCTGATAGTCGGCCTGCGTAGCTGGCGCGGTCGGCGGCTTGGTATCCGGCGCAGTCCGGATCAGCTCGGACGCATGAATCGCCACGCGCACCGGTTGCTGGCGCGTGATCTGCGCCATGTGCGCGGAGTTGAATGCCCACGTCGTTCCGGCGGGCAGCGCGTGACCGGCCGGCGGCGCGGCGAGCGGGACGTGCGTCGCCTGACCGAAATCGATCTCCACATCGAAGCCGAAGCGCGGCTCGGTCGGCTGCTGCTGGATGACGAAGTACCAGCCGGGATTGCCGGTCGCGACCGTCGGGATCGAGATCGAAGCCGAAGAACGTGACGTCGGGCTGCAGCGAGCCGCGGAACAGCGGATGGATCTCCTGCTCGATCGGACCGGGCTGGCGGCCGTTGCCGACCGGCACTGCCGGCACCGCATACACGACCGCCGTCGGATAGCGGCGGAACAAGATGCTGCGCACGAGCAGCACGACTTGCTTGCCGGGACTGCCGGCCGGCTTGTTTTCGGTGAGCTTGCGCGTGCCCCAGTCGGCGATCGGCGCGATGTCGCCGTCGGTTTTCGGACTGACCGTGCGCCAGAAGCGGCGGAAGAACGTCGCGCGCGGATCGTCCACGACGAAGTCGCGCCACAGCAGCTCGCGCCCCATCTCGACGTTGAGGCCGAGCATGAAGGCTTCGATGAAGCGCTGATTCGGCTCGAGCAGCGCGACGCTGTCGACCGGCACGCGCTCGAGACCGGGCAGCAGCCAGTCCTGCGACAACGCGGCGAGCGGTTCGGACATCGGCTGCGTGAACACGCGGCGCGCTGCCGATCTGCCCGATCGCCGGCGGCGCGGCGTCGTCCGCAAGACGAATCGTCGCCTGCATGCGCAGCATGAGCGCCGGCGCGGGATCGAGCAGCGCGCGGACTTCCGGTGCGCACCGATGCGGCTTCGCAGCACGACCAGCGTGGACCGAACGCGAGGATGAACCAGGGCGCTGGGATTCACGAGGCCGAGATGGCGCACGGCCGCCGCGCGGAAGGCCGCCGCGTCGGCGCTGTCCAAGCGGCGGCGGCGGTGGAGGAGGCGGCGGTGGCGGTGGCGGAGGCGGTCGGGGGCGGTGGAGGCGGGGGCGGTCGCCATCGCCGCCGTCGCCGATCGGACGCAGAGCGGCTGCGGCGCATACGCGCCGCCTTTGTTGCCGCGCCACCGCCCAGGACCGTGCCACCGATGACGCTGATCACCGGTGCCGGTTCACCCGTGACCACGAACGTTGGACGCGGCGGCGTCGACCGACGACGCGCGTCGTTGCCGCGCGCAAACGTCATGCTCTGAAACTGCGACGGCAGCCGGCTCGTCACCGCATCGAAGCTCACCATGCCGCGCGTCGGCGGCAGCGTGAAGATCATCACCCACGGCTGCGCGGTATAGAGCCGGAACATCGACGAGATCGCCGCGCCGTCCGTGGCCGCCGGCGCCTGCATTCCCGCCATGCGCACGGCGGTCGCCGCGCGGCGGCTGATCGCGCCGGCCGGACGCGCGAGCCGGCGCATCGCGGGCGACGTGACGACAGTCGGCGTCGACGACGCGACGAGCATCGAGCGCATCGTCGACCGGCGCAGCGTTCGCCGGCGCGGCCATGACCAGACGCGACTGCGCCGGCGAGGCGAAGCGCCACAGCGTGTCGTCGTCGTCGATGCGCTCGACGTGGCGCGCGTGCAGCCGGCTCGTGATCGCGAGGCTGAGCTGCATCTGCCGCAGACGCTGATTGGCCTTCGCCATCTCGCCGGCCTGCTCCCACGCGTCGGCCATCAGCTCTTCCTGCTGCTCCTGAATCACGCGCGTGCCGAGCGCGGCGACGACGCGCTCGCGCGGATCGAGATTCAGCTCGTCGAGCCAGGTCGGCGGTTGCGCGGCGCCGACTTGATCGCGGCCCGCGTAGTCAGCGGCCGTAGATCGGCGGGCCGAGCACCGGTTCGGCGTTCGCGTCCTGTGCACGCGCGCCCGCGCATTGACGATCGACTGCAGCTTCTGCTGCCAGGTCTTCGTCGCGTCGTCGGGGAACAGCGCACGCGGCGCGTTGACCGGCTGCAGCGCGCCTTCGAGCATGACCGGCGGGATGACGCTCGGCGGCGTCGTCTGCGGCAGGACGAAGCCGGGCGCGCTGATATCCATCGGACGCCGGCCGACGGTGTCCGCGACAATCGCGCGGCGCGAGCGTGCGACGATCGACTCGAAGTCTTCGCGCGCGCCGGTGCGAAACTCCCAGTGGTAGTAAACCGGCAGCGTGACACTGCCCGGCGCGTTCGGCGCCGCTCCTCCATGCCGGCGATGAGCGTCGGCGTTGGCGTCCGGCGTGCCGTCCGAGTCCCGCGAGTCGTCCGGCTTCGAACGCCGGCACCACGCACGCGATGTAGTCGGTGTTCGCTGTGAGCAGTCGCGGCGACAGCAGGCGCGAGACCGACAACTCGGGCCGCGTCGCCAGCACGTTGCGCAGCGCGTCCTCTGTCGCGTCCTGTTTGCGCCGCCGAGCTGCGCGTGCGCCCACGCCCACGAGTCGGCGAGATCCGGCAGCTCGTGCGGACGGCACCGCGGGCGCGCCGATTTCGAGCACCGGCAGCAGCTCCGTGCGCGGCGGGCGCAGCCGCACGCCGTCCTGCTTGCGCACGACCACGAGCACGATCCACGGCCGCACGCGGCCCTGCGCATCGGCGGCGGCGGGCGTGAACAGCCACGGCAGATCGGGATTGTCGAACTCGACCGCGGCGAGATCGTTCGACTCGTAGTCGTCGGTGCCGGCGGGCGGCTCGGTGCGCACGACCTGCCGCGGATCGATGCCGATCACGTCGGCCGGGCCGAACAGCCGCACGCCGACCGACGCGGCGTCGATGTTGTTCACGCCGAGCGTGACGCCGAGCGGCGCCTGCGCCGGCAGCGGCGTCGTCAGCGGATCGGGCGTCGCGATGCGCGCCGCGAGCCCTTGTCGCACCCACGGCAGGAAGACGACGCTGGCGTCGCTCATGCTGGCTCCTCGACTTTCGCGAGCTCGAAGTCGTTCACGACCATGCTTCGGCGCTTGAGCGCCGCGCTGCTCAGCGCTTCCGAGAAGGTGACGTCGCGCTTCGCATCGGGCAGCAGCGCGAGATCGTCGGTCACGGCGGCGAAGCGCAGCGGCTCGACCTTCGCGAACGGCTGGACACGCCGCGCGTCGCTCCTCGCGGCGCAGCGGGCTGCGGCCGGCCGCGCCGTGCATCGCATGCATCTCGCAGCAGCGCTCGGCTCAGCACGTAGTCGACTTTCGGCGGCGGCGGCGGCACGGCGGCGTTGCGATCGACGATGCGCGTCTCGTAGTCGAGCGGCGAGGCGACGCATTGGCCGAGCGCGAACGCGAACTCCGACGAGCCGATGCGCATGCCCGCCTGCATCGGCTCGAACGACGGGCTCGCGAGCTTCTCGTCGTCGCTCATCTCGAAGAACTGCGCCGGCGCGAAATCGTCCTGCACGTCGCCGGTCGGCTCGCTGCGGTGCCGGTGCCGACCGCGACGCGCGTGACCGTGAAGCGGCGCGCACCGGCGATCGGCGAATCGTTGAACTTGTCGATGTCGCGCGTGAGATTCAACGGCACCACACTCTGGCGCACGGTGAGCGTGCCGAGCGGATGCACGCGCAAGGTCGCCGTCGGCAGCGGACTCGCGCAGCGAGACGATGCGCGTCTGGCCCTGCGGCAGTTCGCGTGTCCAGCCTTGGCGTCGGCCAGCGCGGCGCGCAGTTGCGCGAACGCGTCGATCGCCGCCGGCAGCGGCGGCGTCTGGCCGCTCACCAGCGTGACGTTGACGCGGATCGACACGTCCCACCACAGAATCTCGAACGTGCACTTGGCGCGCACCGACAGCGGCAGCGGGCCTTCGAGCGCGCCTTCGACCTTGACCTTGAACAGATTGCGTCGAGCCCTTCTTGAGCTGCATGCCGGCGAAGAACTCGGCCAGGAAGTGGAACGGCAGCAGCTGGATCAGCACGTCGAAGCCGGCGTCGCCGGTGACGTTGAAGCCGGCCGCGGCGGCATACAGATGCGCGTGCGCGCCGAACTGCACGGTGTTCGAGGTCAGCGCGAAGTACGCCTCGCAGGTGAGGCGCGGGTTGTCGCCGGTGGTCAGGCTCAGCGCGAGGCGCTCGAGCGTCGGGAAGCCGGCCGGCGGCGTGAAGCCGTGATGCATGCCGCCGACCGCGAGCGCGAAGCTGCGCGGCGAAGTCCAGCGCGCGCGCAGCGCGCCGCCGCCGGTCAGCGGGAAACGGCGCAGCAGCCGCGAATCGACCAGCACCGCGTCGATCGCCGCCGTGCCCTGGTCGAAATCGAAGACGCCGACCGCGTCGAGGTTGAGCCGCAGCAGGTCGTTGTCCATGCGCGGCAGAATCGCGGTCATGCGGCCGAGCACGACGAAGCGGTTGCGGCCGCCGAGCTCGACGATCAGGCCGAGGTTCACGTCGATCAGCGTCGGCACGCCCCACTGCAGCTGCACCATCAGGCCGAACAGATAGCTGCCGCGCTTCGCCGGGAACACGCGGTCGAGCGCCGCGAGGATCGTCGGTGCGTTCGCCACCGGATCCTTCGGGAACAGGATCGATTCGAGCGTGTGGTTCTTGAGACCTGCGCGCAGCGCGTCTTCGTCGACGGTGCGATGGATCGCGATCAAGCCGCCGATGCCGGTCAGGCGCCAGCCCAGCGGCAGCTGCCAGCAGCGATCCGCCCGGCTTGCGCGCTCTGCGCCGTGACGAGGATGATCAGCGAGTAGCCCTTGCTGCCGTCGGGCAGGCGCGTCGCGAGCAGGCCGATCGCCTTCAGCGCGATGACGCCGGACAGACTCAGCTCCATCACGCCGGCGTACTGATGCTTGCCTTCGTCGTGGAACAGGAAGCCGCCGCCCTTGACGCTCTTCGCATCGACCGTGAGGCCGATGCCTTTGGGCGGAATGAAGCCGAGGTCGACATTCGCGAAATGCAAATTGGCTTTGCGAGCGGTCGTCGGGAAAATCGACACCGAGCTTCATCCCGATGCGATCGATCGTCGCGACCACCGGACCGATCTGCGTGCTGAACGAGACCGCGGCTTGAATCAGCGTCTTCGGCTCGGCGCCCGCTCGTGTCGCGGTCGAGATTGAGCAGCACCTTCAGCAGACGCACCGGACCGATGCTCTTGCCGATCGGAATCTCCAGCGGAATGCCGCTGCCTTGCAGGCCGGTTGCTACGACCGGCACATTGGGAAAGTCGTTGCCGGCTGGCGCCGCCGCTGCCGCTCGCGGTGTCGCTCGTGAGCGCGAGCGTCGTCTGTCGACGTCTGCGGCGCGCCGCCGCGCGCCCCGACGAACGGCAGGTCGCCGGTGGTGAAGAAGCCGTCGCGCGACGAAACGCCGACGCCGAAGCTGAACTCGACGCTCGTCTGCTTCGTCGGCAGCATCGAGCCGATGAAATCGTCGAACGACGTGCCGTCGAGCGCGAGCCGGCAATCGTAGAACGTGAGCTGCGCGCGCGCATCCTTGGGATCGAGCGTGCCGGACAGCGCGATGCGGCCGATGTCGAAACCGTTGTCGCCGCCGAACGAGAGGAAGCGAAAGCGGCGCTCGCCGGGCGGCATCGGCTTCGAGGCGATCGCGACGCCGACGTGCACTTTCGGCATCTGCGTTCGGGCTGTCGATGCGGAAGTTGTCGTCCTTGCCGCCGAGCTGGATGCTGAACGGCGCGTCGAAGGTCGCGTCGGCCTGCGCTGCCCAGGCGCCGCCGCGATCGACGTTGAATCGGAACGTGCTGCCGCCGAGCGAAACGAACAGTCCCTTGCCGCCGTGCTCTTCGGGCACCCACGCGAGCGAGAAGCGCAACGCGCCTTCGACCTTGATCGTGTTGCTCTGGAAACGAGTGCGGCAACGCGCGCACCTGCACCGACAGCATGCGCTGCGATACGTCGTCCGCCGCCGGCGAGGCCAGCTGCTGCCGGTGATCAGCGCACCGGCCGGCTGATCGAAGCCGTAGAACATCTTGAAGTGACCGTCGTCGAGCGGCTCGGTGTCGAGTCCGATCTCGCGCTCCGAATGGCCGATGAACGCGAACACGCCCGCGAGCTGCAGGAAGGTCGAGTCCGACCACTTGCGCGCATCCGCCTCGGTTTGCATCGGCGGACCTTTGAGCAGCGTGACCGGCGCGAGCGCGAACTTGACGAGCGCCTTGAGCGATGCCGTAGAAGCGCTTGCCGCCGTGCCCTGCGGACCGTACAGCGTCATCGGCTCGGTGCTGAAGCGCGCGAACTCCATCCACACGAACAGATGGAACCAGCGATCGCGCACATAGTTGCTCGCGAGCAGATCGATGAACGTCTGGAAGATTTCTTCGGTGGCGGCTTCCGGCGCCGAGATCTTGAGCGATGGCATCCCATACCGAACGGATCGACTCGTACAGCTTCCTGACATCGGCGATGACGCCGATCCACGCTTCGAGACCGGGACTGGGCTTGGTAACGTAATCCTTGATGCCGCTCAGCGTGAGCGGCGGAAACTTCGGGGCTTTCTTTGCATCGAGCCCCATGTCGTCGAGGATCGCGCGGTAGGCGACGCTTCCTGGCCGAGCCAGTCGGCGAATGTCGAGGATGACGCCGCCGACCTTCTGCAGGAACGTCTTGTCTTCCTTCTTTTCGGTGTCGTCGGCCATGATGCAACGTAATCAGAACGCAGGCGGTTGCATCGGCGCCAGTTCGGGACGCACTTCTTCGGCGTGGCCGTCGAGCGAAGCGCGCTGCACGAGATACGGCAGCACCTGTCGGCGGCGTACCAGGCGCCGCGTTGGGATCGGGGAGCGCGGTGTAGACCTCGTGCACCGCGGTCAGATCCGGCGCGCGCTCGAAGCGCACGAGCGCGAAGTTCGAGCGGAACAGAATCTGGCGCGAGTGGCGCAGCTTGTCGAACTGATCCATGATGACGCGCGGCGATCGTCGCGTACGCCGTCAGCTCCTTGCCCGGTTCGGCGTGATTGGCCAGAATCGATTGCACGCGCGTTTCGGTCGGGTCGAGCGCGCGCAGCTGCCCCGGCGGCGGACGCTCCGATTCCTTCCGCACATCGAGCGTCGGCTTCGACCGCCACGACCAGTCCGGCAGCTTGGCCGGATCCACCGTCGTGCCCTCGGGCCAGCCGAACGTCGGCATCAGCATCGGCGATTGTCGGAGCTTGCGGCGCAGAACCGGCGGCGTGTCGGCGAGGCTGTGCCCGCCTTTGAAGACGAACGCCTTGTCGTCGGCGTTGTTCCAGCCCATGCGCTCGGCGCCGATGTTCGGAGCGGACCATGCGCTGCGCGAACGACAGCACGCGATCGACCGCGCCGATGAACCACGGCATCACGTTCTTGAAGCCGCTGCCGGTGAACTGCACGATGCGCGCGGGCACCGGATTGCCCTTGGTCCAGTAGCTCAGCTCGTTCGCCGACGAATAGTGCACGTCGCCCGACAGCAGCAGCACGCGCTTGTGCGCAGAGAGCCGCTTCAGCAGCGCTTCGAGCGCGAGCGGGTCGAACGCCCAGGCTTCGATCGCGTCGGGATCGGTGCCGATCATGCGGCGCGTGCCGGGTCCTTCGCGCTCGACGTCCTTGTCTTCCTTGCGTCGGCGTCGGATTGAGCTTGCTGTACTTCGCTGCGTCGAAGACGCGATAGGCGGTCGGCGCGATCAGCTCGTCGAGCAAACCGGCGCCGAGCACCTGCAGCGGCGCGACGACGACGAGCACGTCGAGACCGGCCGGCAACGTCGCGGGAATCTGATCGGCCTGCGCGGAGATCGACGACATTGCCGGGCGGTCCTTCGCGCGACACGAAGCTGCGGCGCGTGCGATTGTCGAGCGCGACCAGCAGATGCTTCGGTCCCTTGACCGACCAGTGCCATTTGATCGGCGGAGTCACCGGGTCGTAGCTGCCGTCAACTGCGCCTTCGGCAGCTGATCGAGACCGTAGAACTTGTCGAGCGCGTCCATCACGCTCTTCGCCGGCACCTCGGCGGTTGCCGGTTTCGCGCGTGGCGTTCGCGCGCACCGGAAACATCTTGGCGACCGTGTCGAGCATGCGCTTCGGATCGCCGGCCGGCAGCGGTGTCCTCGTTGAGATAGCGCACCGGGTCGTTGCCCCAGTCCTGAAACACCGCGTACGAGGCCAGCGCGTTGCGCAGGATCGCGCGACCGAACGTCGTGTTGTTCACGCGCTCGACCCAGATCGGATTCAGGTTCCAGTCGTCGGTCGCGTCGTGATCGTCCATCATCATGTACGTCGGCACGTTGGCGAGCGTGCGGCGCACTTTCGGCAGCGCTTCGTAGAACTTGGTCATCTGCTCGACCTTGATCGCGTGACGCGCTTCGAGCTTCTTCTGCCGCTGCTGCAGCAGGCAGGTCTGCAGCGCGGCGTCTTCCTTGTCGGCGCACTCCTTGTAGTTCTCCTTGCCTTCCTTTTCGCCGACGTCGTTCCGCGGTCAGCTCATCCCACTTGAGCGGGAACTCGTATTCCGGCGCCGGCGTCACCTTGCCCGGCGGACCGGCAGGCGCGTACACATCTTTCGCCTTCGGCCATTCCGTCGGCAGCGGCCAGCACGCGTTGCTCCACACCGTGAGATACAGCGCGGCGAATTCGCCGAACGAGTACAGATGGCTTTCGCCGTCGGTGGTCGTCATCTGCGCGACGCGCATGATCTGCGATTTGCGACGACCCGCCGGAAACGGAACGAGGCCGCAGCGCTATGTGTGTCGGACCGCCCGGCGCCCAGCCGTCCGGATGATTGATCGGATCTTCCTGATGTTCGGCAACGAGATTCTTGCGGTCGACCGGCATCGTTTCGAGCGGTATGAGCTCGTCCGGATGCGGCGATTGCGGATCGGTGTACAGTGCCGATCAGCTCGTTCGCCAGCGGATTCAGCATCAGCATGTGTCCAGCCCACACGTCGTCCGCGTAGATCTGATCGCCGCCGAGCACGAGCTGGTGCGGCCGCTTCAACGCATCTTCGTACAACGGCTTTTGCAGATCGGCGGTGATGAGATCGTCGATCATCGCCATCGCGTCGGGATGCTCGTTCGCCGGACGGCGGCAGGAGCCGTAGACGATGCGTAGATCCTCGAGCTTGTCCGGCGGCAGCGCAAAGCTCGGCAGAAAATCTTCCATGTAGCCGAGCGCAAGATGCGGACGCTCGCTGCCTGCCGGTCCGCCGTTCGCGGTCGGGATATTCTTCAGCAGGCCGAGCGAGGCGAGCGTATGCGTGTTCGCGCCCGCGACGATCGTCAGGTCGTAGCTGTAGATGACGCCGGGCTTGAACGCCTTCTGCGAACCGGCGGGAATGCGCGCCAGCGCAACGGTGACGTGCAGGTTGTCGGCGATGCGCAGGGTGGGCGTGGGGGGATTGCTGCGGAAGAATTCACCGGCAGCGCCGGGCTTGATCCGCCCTTCCCATACCGTGATCGTCACGTTCGCCGGACGGCTGAGCGCGATCCAGACCGACACCAGATTCGATTCAACCCGCCGCAGGATCGGACCTGCGAGGACGAGCGGCAGCGCCAACCGGCCTCCCGTTCAACGCCGCGCGAGCTGACGAGCGCAGCGTTCTAGTTGTCGCGAAGCGACGCAGCCGAATCCTGCGTCACCCAATTGCCAATCCCCTATGTCGCTGGGAGAAGACGGTCGATGCCCGACCGTAAGCCTAACGAAAGAATGTGCAGATTAGCAAGATAGTCGTAGCGGAGTCTAGGAGTTGGAGCGCGAAGCTCCGCAGACGCTAGCGGTGGCGGTGCGGACGCAGGGGCGGGATCAGCGCGGCCAGCCGCTCGATCGGTTCCACCGGCGTTAGGCGCAGCTCGGTACGCCGATCGGGTTGGGGCTTGGGGAAGCGATAGACGAGTTGGTCGTGGGCGAGCTGCTCGAGCCTTCGTTGTGGTAAGTGCGGGCTAACTGCTTGCCGCCAGCCTCGAGCCTGGCGATATGGCGGGCCGCCGCGGCTGCGCCGGCAACAAAGAACCCACCTGAGCATGCGGTGGTGCCACTTGCTCTGCACGCACTGATTCATCGGCCTGGTAGATCCCGCAGCTCACGACCACGTCGTCGATCAGCTCGAAGTACACTGATTTCGGCTCGATCCGCTTGCTCAGCGGGTTGGTCCACTTGTAGTCTTCCCATCCCTTCCCGCGAGACCTGGCCTTCTCGATGATTGCGCGTACGTGCTGCTTGCCATCCGCGTCGCGGATGTCGAGGATGTTCTCACCGCGGCTGGCCGGGTCCATGCCGTTGGCCATGCGGATCCCGTGAATGTCGAACGCGGAGATGTAGTACTCGCCGAAGATGAATTCCGCGGTGGGGTCGTCGAAGTCGTCGCACGCCTGACGCCTGCCCACTGCCTTGTAGTGGGCCACGGCCTGGTGCACCAGCGCGACTGCAGTGTGGCGGCCTTCGGCGCGGTCCAGCTTGAAATGGCCGACCACCTCCTCGAGCTTGCGCACTTCCTCTTCGAACAATCGGGAGGCGGCGTGTGTCTGTTCCACCAGGGCGGCGTTCTGCAGGTTGACCTGCTCCAACTGCAGGATCGACTGGCTCACCTGCTCGACGCCCGAGCTCTGCTCGCGTGACGCCGAGGCGATCTCGCCGATCAGCTCTGCCGCCTGGTGCACAGTCGCGGATACGCGGTCGATGACCTTGCCGGCATCGTTGACGATGCCCACGCTGCTGTTCATGTTGGAAACCGAAGTCTCGATCAGCTGCTTGATATCCTGCGCCGCGTCCGAGCAGCGCTGCGCCAGCGCGCGGACTTCGCTGGCGACCACCGCGAAGCCGCGCCCTTGCTCCCCGGCGCGCGCCGCTTCGACCGCCGCGTTGAGCGCGAGGATGTTGGTCTGCAGCGCGATGCCTTCGATCAGCTTGTTGACCTCGCCGATCTTGCGCGAACTGTCGTACACCAGGTTCGTGCTGTCGACCGCTCGACGCACGCAGTCCGCGCCCTTCGCGGCGAGTGCGGCGGACTCGTCGGTGAGCCGGCTTGCCTGGTGGCAGTGCTCCGAGTTCTGCTTGACGTTCGCGGCCAGCTCCTCCATCGACGAGGCGATTTCCTCGAGGGTGGAGGCCTGCTCTTCGGTGCGCTGCGAGAGGTCGCCGCTCGCTGCGGCGATTTCCCGGGCTCCCGTCCCGATGCGCTCAGAGCTGGCGCGAACCTGCTCGACGATTCCGGCCAGGCCCTCGTTCATCTGCCGCATGCTGTCGACCACCCGGCCCGACTCTCCTTCGAGGATCGTTTCTACGCGCCCCGACAACTCGCCCAGCCCGATGCTCTCCAGCCCTTCGGATACCTTGTCGAACCTCGCCCGGATCGCCCGGTGCAAGGCGACCAGCAACAGGACCGCGGCCGCGCACAGAATCCAGGAGACAGCCCTCCACCCGGCGCTGCGCGCTCATGGCAATCGCGACGGCTGCGACCAGCAGCGCTCCGACCAGGAAGAAACGGCGACCGATCCCTGACGGGGTCGTGGGGTGAAGCACCTGCGACACGCGCTTCGGGATGATTGGCAGGAAGGCGGGGAACTTCATGAGGCCTCTCCTCGGTGCTGCATTGGAGTAGTTTTCGGGCTGACCGCGCTGTTGCTTGAGGGGAATTGGCAGGCCGCTCACAAGGCGCTGGACGCCGCAGGCGGACGCAAAGGGTATGCCAACAAACCCGTCCGGCGCGCGGCTTGCGGCGTCGAGTGCGGCAGTCGCGACCGACGAGAGGCCTGTCGGGCTGCCAGAGCCGCGGTTGTGCAAAGCCGCACAAGCTCTGCCTCTCCACCCGTCCGGGCGGAACAGGCGGGCGACGGGTTGCGCTCAGCTGCCCCGGCTGATCGCCTTCGTGATGGTGGCCAACGCAACGGTGCCGGCGGCGTCTTCCACCGTCTGCGCTTCGCAGCGCAGGAACGCGACGTTGGGGCGTTTGCGCATCACTTCCGCACGCAGTGCCACGCGGGCGCCGGCCGGCACGGAGCGGATCACGGACACGTGGAAGTCGATGGTGACGGCGTGCTCGCCCGCCTCGAGCATCGGGAGCAGCGCGAGGTGGCTGGTGGCATCCAGCAGGCCGTACAGTACCCCGGAGTGCAAGCTCGCGGACAGCGTGATCGAGTTGGCATTGACTTCGAAGCGGCACCAGGCCTTGCCGGGTTCCTGGTGCACCAGCTCGAGCCCGGCGAAGCGGAGGTACGGGTGGTTGAGCACCCGCGTGGTTTGCTGTTCCAGAGTGAGTTCTTCGGCCACCTTCGCTCATCCTGCGATGGTGATGCCGCCGTCGGCGACGATGGTCTGCCCGGTCACGAACGCGCCTGCGCGCGCGGCGAGGAAGACGGCGATGCCGCCGATGTCGTCGGCCTCGCCGATGCGCCCCAGCGGGGTCATCGCTTCGGTCTGGGCCAGCAGCTTCGGATTGTCCCACAGGGCGCGCGCGAAATCGGTCTTCACCAGGCCCGGCGCGATGCAGTTGACGCGGATGTTCCGCTTGCCCCATTCCACTGCCAGATTGCGCGCAAGCTGCATGTCGGCGGCCTTGGATATGCAATAGGCGCCCAGCGCGCTGCTGCCCTTCAGGCCGCCGATGGAAGACACGATGATCACCACGCCGTCGTTGCGCTGCGCCATCTCCGGCAGCACCAGATTGCACAGCCAATGGTTGGCAATGACGTTGTTCTGCAAGATCTTGTTGAACGCGTCGTCCGGCAGCTCGGCCATCGGACCGTAGTAGGGGTTGGAGGCGGCGTTACACACCAGAATGTCGATACGGCCCCAGATCCTGCGCGTCTCGCTGACCAGATTGTCCAGTTGGCTCTTGTCCCCGATGTTGGCCGCAACGGCGGCCGCCTCACCTCCGGCGTCCCGGATCGCCTGAGCGACCTCGTCGCAGGCGGAAGCCTTGCGGCTCGAGATCACCACCCGGGCTCCCGCGGCCGCAAGATGTTCGGCGATCGAGCGCCCGATTCCCCGGCTCGACCCGGTCACCACGGCGACCTTGCCGGTCAACTCGAAGGACTTCATCGTTACCTCCAATCTGGAATGATTCGATCTGACTGCATGCATAAATACCATAAAATGCCGGCATCAGACCGTCGGCCATGCCGCTGGCACAAGGTATGCGATACAGGCGGGGTGCGGTATCCTGTCGCAGAGGGGGTACACGTGGACCAAGACAAGACCGTAGAGTTGGTTACCAACCTCGACCGCCCGGCCATCGAGGAGAAGCTGCGCCAGATCGTGGCCGAGGCCAAGGCCCGCCAGCTCGACGACATCCCCACACTGCTCGGCGACTTCGCTGGGATGAGTCGGGGCGAGTTGAGCAAGCGCGTCACCCTCTGCCTCCAGGCCCTGTACGGGGACTCGGACCACAAGGCCTTGTTCACGCAACTCGAGCTGGTCGAGCTCAACCTGCCCAACCTGAGCTAAGATCCTCATAGGAGCGCGTCCTGGCGCCGCATTTTCGCTCGCGCCGGTGTTGCGCGCGCTCGTCGCGCAGGAGACCCCATTGAACAAGCACCAGATGTACATCGGTGGAGAGTGGGTTGCACCCGCCTCCGGCCAGTGGTTCGAGAGCTACAACCCGTTTACCGGTCGAGCCCTGGGCGCTGATCGCCCGCGGCAACGCCCAGGATGCGGACCAGGCCGTCCGCACCGCCCACGCGGCGCTTACCGATGGCCCCTGGCCGCAGATGACGCCGACCCAGCGTGGCGCCTTGCTGCGCAAGCTGGGTGACCTGGTAGCCAAGAATGCCGAGCGGCTGGCCGAAATCGAAGTGCTGGACAACGGCAAGCTGCTCGCCGAGATGCGCGGCCAGCTCAACTACGTGCCGCAGTGGTATTACTACTTCGGCGGTCTGGCCGACAAAGTCGAGGGTAGTGTCATACCGCTGGACAAGAAAGGCTACTTCAACTTCACCCGCTACGAGCCGCTGGGCGTGGTGGTGGCCATCACGCCTTGGAACTCGCCGCTGCTGCTGACCGCCTGGAAGCTGGCGCCGGCGCTGGCCGCCGGCAACACGGTAGTCATCAAGCCCTCCGAGTTCACCTCGGTTTCCACGCTCGAGTTCGTCGAAGCTGGTGGAGGAAGCGGGCTTTCCCGCCGGTGTGGTGAACGTCGTTACCGGCTACGGCAAGGAAGTCGGCATGCCGCTGGTCGAGCATCCGCTCACCCGCAAGATCGCCTTCACCGGATCGGACGCCACCGGCCGGGTCATCAACGAGGCGGCTGCGCGCGGCTTCAAGAAAGTCGGCCTCGAGCTGGGCGGCAAGTCGCCCAACATCGTATTCGAAGACGCCATCCTGGAGGATGCGGTGAACGGCGCGGTATCCGGGATCTTCGCCGCCACCGGACAGACTTGCATCGCCGGATCGCGCCTGCTGTTGCAGGATTCGATCCACGACGAGTTCGTGGAGAAGCTGCTCGCGCTGGCCAAGACCGCGAAGATGGGCAACCCGCTCAACCTCGACACGCAGGTGGGTCCTGTCACCACCCGACCCCAGTATGAAAAGGTCCTGTCCTACATCGACGTCGGCAAGAACGAAGGCGCCAAGCTGCGCCTGGGCGGCGGTCCGGCGACGCGCCCCGAGTGCGGCACGGGCTGGTTCGTGGAGCCGACCGTGTTCACCGGCGTGCGCAACGACATGCGCATTGCCCAGGAGGAGATCTTCGGACCGGTGCTGTCGGTGATCCGTTTCAAGGACGAAGACGAAGCGGTTCGCATCGCCAACGACGTCCGCTTCGGCCTAGGCGCGGGGGTGTGGACACAGAACATCGGCCGCGCGATCCGCCTGTCCGAGCGCATCCAGTCGGGAACAGTGTGGGTCAATACCTATCGCGCCGTCAGTTTCATGTCGCCCTTCGGCGGCTACAAGGACAGCGGTGTCGGGCGCGAGAACGGGATGCAGGCGATCTACGAGTACCTGCAGCTCAAGAGCGTGTGGATCAATACCGGTGCGGCGAGTTCCAATCCGTTCGTGATGCGGTGAAGGAGGGACTAGGGCCGAGGGGCTAGGAACTACGGCATTTGCGCATTCGCGCATTTACCTCGTCACCCCTCTCCGCTCGTCCCTGACCCTAGCCCCCTAGTCTCTCGCCCCTCGTCCCTAGCCCCTCATACTGCGAACCTCCGCCGTCCGCGGCATCCGCCGCGGTAATACGTCCTTCAGCCTTCCCCGCGTCTCGCGCAGCAGCTTCTCGGTGGTCGCCCAGTCGATGCAGGCGTCGGTCACCGACACGCCGTACTTCAACTGCGAGAGATCCGCCGGGATCGGCTGATTGCCGGCGTTGATATTGCTCTCGAGCATCACGCCGACGATCGACTGGTTGCCCTCCAGGATCTGGTGCGCCACGTCGTGCATCACCAGCGGTTGCAGCGACGGGTCCTTGTTCGAGTTGGCGTGACTGCAGTCCACGACGATGTTGGCCGGCAGCTTGTTCCTCGCCAGTTCTTTCTCCACCAGTGCGATGGTCACCGAATCGTAGTTCGGGCCCTTCGCACCGCCGCGCAGCACGATGTGGCCGTACTGGTTGCCGGTGGTGCGGATCACCGCCACCTGCCCATCCTGGTTGATACCCAGGAAACTGTGCGGGCTGGACACCGACAGCAGCGCGTTGATCGCCACTTGCAGGCCGCCATCGGTGCCGTTCTTGAAGCCGACCGGCGTGGACAGGCCGCTCGCCATCTCGCGGTGGGTCTGCGACTCCGTGGTGCGCGCACCGATGGCGCTCCAGGTAATCAGGTCCGACAAGTACTGCGGGCTGATCGGGTCGAGCGCCTCGGTGCCCGCGGGCAGTCCCAGCTCGCTGATATCCAGCAGCACGCGACGCGCGCGCTGCAGGCCCTCTTCGATATCGAACGAGTCGTTCATATGCGGGTCGTTGATCAGGCCCTTCCAGCCGGTGGTGGTGCGCGGCTTCTCGAAATACACGCGCATCACGATGTACAGCGTATCCGATACCTCCTCCGACAGCTGCTTCAGACGCCGGGCGTAGTCCAGGGCTGCGCCGGTGTCGTGGATCGAGCAGGGGCCCACTACGACCATGAAACGGTGATCCGTACGGTCGAGAATCTTCTCGACGGCGATGCGCCCCTCCAGCACGGTTTGCTGACCTCTGGGTGTCATCGGGACGCGCTGCTTGACCTCTTCGGGCGTGAGCAGCACCGCCTGCGACATGACATTTACGTTGTAGATCCGCTTGTCGTCCATCGTCCCGATCTCTTGTGAATGAGTATCCAAATAGCGGCGGGCGGACCTATTTGATGCGCGAGTAGGACGTGGGCGTCAGGAACATGTTTTCAACGCGCTGCACCAACGTCCCGTTCTTCTCGGTCTCGGCGCGCTTCTCGTGCCACTCCGGGTCGGCCATGAAGGCGTTCCACTTCTGCTCGCGCTCGGCCAGGTCCTTCCATTCGAGCAGGTAGTAGAGCTGCTGATTGCTCGGGCCCACCAGCACGGTCCAGAAGCCGGCCTGGCGTATGCCGTGCTTTTCCCAGATCTTGATGGTGATGGTTTCAAAGCGCTTGTTCAGATCCGGCAGCCGGCCGGGTGTGGCGTGGTAGATGCGAAGTTCGTGCAGCATGATTCGTCTCCTGGTTGAGAATATTCCCTGGGGGCGCATTAGTATGACAGAGGCCGCGGCCGCCCGTCGCCTGACGGTTGATACAATGGCTGCATGTGCGGCCGCTATGAAGTTCACACGCCGGTCGAGGATATTGCGCGCAGGTTCGATGCGGCGTTGACCGAGGATGCGGCTGCGGTTCCGCCCCGCTACAACGTCGCGCCTTCGCTCAAAGTTCCGGCTGTCCGCGTGCGGCACGGCGCGCGTGAGCTCGCTGCTCTCACGTGGGGACTGGTGCCGAACTGGGCGAAGGACCTTTCCGGCACCAAGCCGATCAATGCGCGTGCCGAAGCCTTGTTCGACAAACCCATGTTCCGCAACGCGATCCGCCGGCGTCGCTGCCTGATCCCCGCAGACGGATTCTATGAGTGGCAGCAGCGTCCTGGCGGCAAGCAGCCCTGGCACATCGGCATGCTCGACGGCGGCCTGTTCGCGTTTGGTGGAATCTGGGAGTACTGGGCCATGCCGGAGCACGAGCCGGTGGTCAGTTGCGCCATCATCGTGACGGCAGCCAACGAGCTGATGGCGAAGATTCACGAGCGTATGCCCGTGATCGTGGCACCCGAGCACTATGCACGCTGGCTCGACCTCGAGCTGCAGGACCCGGTCGAGATCGGACCGATGCTGGCCCCCTGTCCGGCAGAGCTGATGAGGGCGTACCCCGTCTCGATGCGCGTGAACAACGTGAAAAACGACGGGCCGGACCTGGTTCAGCCGCTGCCGGCCGAGTGATCCCTGTACCAGCCCAGCGTCGCACGGATGGCATCGTCGAGTGGCGTTGCCCGGATACCGAAAGCGCTGGTAAAGCGGCTGCTGTCCACCACGAAGTCCTCCTCGAACTGGTAGAGCATCTCCTTCACTTCGCGCAGCATCGGATTGAAAGGAGTCGTGATCGATACCAGCCAGCGCGGCACAACACGCAGCTTCGGCTCGTTGCCTGCCGAGCGGTAGACTCGTTCGACGAAGGCTCGATGGGTGAGCGTCTCGGCGTTCGGTACATGCCAGGCTTTGCCCAATGCTTCGTCGCGCGTGCCAAGCACTGCCAATGCCTCGCCGAAGTCGTCGATGTAGGTGAAAGTGTGCAGCTTGTCGGCGTTGCCCAGCACGTCGGTGAGCTTTCCGGCGAGAGCCGGCGGGAACAAGCGATTGCCCGCGTGCGACAGCAACACGTTCGCCCCGAAAAAATCCGAGCCGCGTCCGATGGTGGCACGCAAAGCCCCCTTGTGATGCGCCTCCAGCAGGCGATCGGCCAGCTGCGCGCGCACCTGGCCCTTGCGCGTATTCGGATTGGAGGGTAGATCCTCTCGCAGGCGGCCGGTGACCCTGCCGTACAGGTACAGATTGTCGCCGTAGACGAGTCTTGCTTCCGCAACGCGGGCGCCGCCGGCGATGCCATCCATCATGCGCGGCAGCAGTTCGGCCCAGCGGTGGTAGGGCGCGCCGGCGCAGTGATAGACCACGGACGCTCTCGCGCAGGCCCGGCGCACGCTCTCGGAGTTGGTCGCGTCCCCGGAGACCCATTCGAAAGCGGTGGGCGCCCCGCCGGCCGGCTTGCCGCCGCGCGTGACCAGGCGCGCAGGCAACTTTCGCAGCTCGAGAGCGCGCAGCACCGCAAGTCCAAGCGGCCCGCCGCCGAACACGACGTGTACGCCGTCCGCCACGCTTGCTCCTCTGGGCTCGTCAGCTTACAGAGCCCTGACCGCAACAAACGCGTACGGCGTCGCCGCCGCACCCAGTGGATTGCGCAGGGGCCGGCCGAATAGCGGTGAGGAAATCTCGAACACGTCGCCGATCTCGGTTTTGACGTTTTTGGTGAAGCTGCCGGTGGCCGCGCCGAAGAAGTGCACGTGGACGTCACCGGGCCGACGGAACTCCCGGTATTTGAAATGGTGGTGCTCCAAGTTGGCGACCGTGTGCGCCATGTTGTCCTCGCCGGACAGCCACGGCTCGCTCCAGATCGCCTCGCCTTTGCGCAGCAGGCGTGCCTGACCCGTAACGTTGGATGGCAATTCACCCAGCAATAGCTCCGGTCCGTAGGAGCACTGGCGCAGCTTGGAGTGGGCCAGGTACAAGTAGTTTTGCCGCTCCATCACGTGGTCGGCGTACTCGTTACCGAGCGCAAAGCCTACCCGCAAGGCCTCACCGCCATCGCCGATGATGTAGCAGCCGACCACTTCGACTTCCTCGCCGCCATCGAGCGCGAAGCTGGGCAGCTCGAGCGCCTGCTCGGGCGGAACCACGCAACTGCCGTCGCCCTTGTAGAACCATTCGGGCTGCACGCCGATCTTGCCGGCCGCCGGCTTGCCGCCCTCCATTCCCCATTTGAACATCTTCATCGAGTCGGTGAGCTGGCTCTCGTCCTGCTTGAGCTTGACGTGCATGGAATCGCGCGCCGCGGCGCTGCCCAGATGGGACAGCCCGGTACCTGTGATCAGGCAACGCGCCGGCTCTGGGTTGTCGAGCGGCGGCAACAGACGGCGTTCCGCGACGACCTCGTCGTAACTCACCGTCTCCGAGCCGATGCGGTCCTGCACGAGGGCCGCCAGCGCCAGCTTGCGCCGGCCGGCTTCGAGGGCGAGGTCGTAGACCCGCTGTGCCTGGCGCAGTACGCGCAGGGTGTTGCCATCCTCCGACACGGCCGCGACCTTGCGCGAGGTGTCGCGGTCCACAAACTGTACCAGTCTCATTTCCTCTCCCTCCTCGTGATCTGACCGGTGCGAGGCCCGGTCATGTTCGCAGAAGCGCAGAATGGTGCCAAGGCGAGGCTTGCGGTCAAGTGGCGCTATACTCCGAAACTCTCCGGGGAGGTGCATATGAAAGTCAAAGCCAACGGGATCCAGATCAATTACGAGATCGAAGGCAACGGTCCGTGGGTGGTGATGAGCCATTCGCTCGCCTGCGCCGTCTCCATGTGGGACGAGCAGGCCGACGCGCTGAAGAGCAAGTACAAAGTGCTGCGCTTCGACACCCGTGGCCATGGCGGCAGCGATGCGCCGGCAGGTGCCTATACGCTGGACACGCTGGCCGAGGACCTGCACGGCCTGCTCGGCGCTCTGGGCGTCAAGAACCCTCACTTCGTCGGACTATCGATGGGCGGGATGATCGGCATGACCTATGCGCTCAAGTATCCTGGCGTCTTCAGGAGCCTGGTGCTGTGCGACACCTCGAGCCGCATTCCGCCGGAGGCGCAGCCGGTCTGGGACGAGCGCATCAAGACCGCCCTCGAGCAGGGGATGGCGGCGCTGGTGGAGCCGACTCTCAAGCGTTGGTTCACGGAACCCTTTCTCGCCAAACGCAACAGCGTCATCGAGCGCGTTTCGAAACTGATTCGCGACACACCGCCGCAAGGCTACGCGGGCTGTTGCCACGCCATCCCGAAGATCAACCTCACCGACCGGCTCGGCGCGATCAAGTGTCCGACGCAGATCATCGTGGGCGACAAGGATGTCGGCACACCGGTAGCCATGTCGGAGGCAATCCAGAAAGCCATTCCTGGTTCGGAGCTGGTCGTGATTCCCGAGGCTTCGCATCTGTCCAACCTGGAGCAGCCTGCGGCATTCAACGCCGCGCTGCTTCGCTTTCTCGGCGGAGTGAACTAGGGAAGGTCGTGCGAATTGATCAGAACTTCCCTAGCGTCAGCCTCGCGCCAGATGGACTAGCGCCAGCGCCAGACACAGCACTGCCACCGAGGTGAGCCCGGTGCGCAGGCGCAGATACCAGGCGGGGATGCGGAAGCGCTGTGCGAGCTGGCGGTCGGCGGCGTATTGGATGACGTAGCTGGCGATGAGCAACAGCAGGCCGGTCTTCGACGGCATGAGCAGGGAAACCCACCCGACCAACGCCGGCACAACGCTCCAAGTCATGAAGACGCTCTGGTCCTGCTCGCTCATGTCGGGGTGCAGCAGCGCTATACCCCAGTGCACTGCGCCGGCGAAGCTCAAGACCACTGCCGCGTACGAGGTGAGCCAGAACAGCAGAGTGGGCGTGTAGGCCTCGGGCATCGCCCAGGTGGCGCTGGCGAGCACGACGAAGGGAACCAGCCCGCCTGTACCCAGCCATAAGGGCGTCTTCGGAATGGGGCTGCGGTGGTCGGGTTCTGGCATGACTTCGAGCTCCGAGAAGTTCGTGCGTGTTCCCAACCGCTCTGCCGCCAGAACGAAGCGCTCGACCACAGGCAGGGCTGTGAAGAGACGCGATTACGGGTCCGGATTGTAGCGCGAGCCGGTCACGGGCCTTGATCTTCCCATGGGGTCGAGCCGCAAACCGCATCCATCCCGCGTCGCAAATGGCGCGAGCAGCCTCACCAAACGGAAGCGTGGGCGCCCGGCCGTTCGAGATCCACCACCGGCAGTGGATGCCGCGCGTTGCTCAGATGCCGGCTCAGGAGCCGGTAGTGATCTATGTCGAAGGCGGGTAGCTCGCGCTGTTCCAGCAACACCGCGAGCTCGCTCTCGGTGCGCGCCGAGCCGAGATAACGCCACTGGTCGAGCACGTGGATCTCGGTCAGCGCGCGGTAGGGATCACCTTCGCGCACCGCGATGCGCCCGGTGAACGGCCACGGTGCGAGTCGCAGCCGTGCGAGCGCGCCGGCCAGGCGCAGCATGTGCTGCGCCGCCGGCTCCTGTCCCACGCAGGCGCCGCGACAAGCCCCTTGTGGTTGCGCCGAGCACGGCCCCGGTCCCGACTCCAATCCGAGCAGGATTCGGCACAGCTGCGCAGCACGGGCTACGCCGCGCAGCGCGGCGAGCGCGTCGCTGCGATTGCGAAACACGCCATAGTGCGATTCGCGCATGACGTCCGTCTTCGTCCTGCAGGTCGACCAACTCCACGCTGCCGCCTGGGGTCCAGCGCAGCGACCATGCCTCCGACGCGTTGCGCTGCCGGTTGTAGACCGGTGCCAGATCGCGCAGCAGCGCGATCTCCCGCAGCGCGGCACCCAGCGCGCCCGCGGTCTCGGTCCACTCGAGCGAGGCGGTCTGTAGAGCCAACCTCTGGTCACGGTCGAGATCGCCGTCGGTGGCGAAGTGCGCGATCAGGCGCGTGCGCAGGTTCAGGCTCTTGCCCGCATACAGCGGCGTGCCATCCGCGCATAGAACACGTACACCCCGGGTGTATCCGGCAGATCCTCGAAGCGCTCGTGATCCAGGCCGGGCGGCAGCGACGGGATCCGCGTGACGGCAGCGACTGCCGCAGCCAGGCGCTCGGGCTCCAGGCTGCGCTTCAGCTCACGGGCGAAGGCCCATAGCACTTGCGCATCGCCCAGAGCGCGGTGACGCGCGCCGCAGGAGAGGCCGAAGCGCTCCATCACGCTGTCCAGGTTGTGGTGGCGATGCTCGGGAAACAGGGTGCGCGACAAGCGCACCGTGCACAGCACCCGGGTGCGGAAGCGAATGCCCAGGCGGCGGAATTCGGCACGCAGAAAGGCGTAGTCGAATCGCGCATTGTGGGCAACGAGCAGTCGTCCCTCGAGGCGCTCCAGCAGCTCTGCGCCGATCTCCTCGAACCGCGGAGCGCCGGCGACCATGTCGTCGGTGATGCCGGTAAGCGAGGTGATCAGGAGACGGAACCGGGCAGCCAGGATTTACCAGTGCCGACCACTCATCCACGAACTCCCCGTTGACCACCTCCACCATTCCGACCTCCGTGATGCGGTCGCGGTCGGCGCTCGCGCCCGTGGTTTCGAGGTCGAGAAAGACCACACGAGGCTCAAACATGCAGGGGATTGCACTCCGGACGGGGTGAAAATGGGTTCATGCTTGAATGTGACTCGCGGCTGCGGGCGGTGTCAAGGTAAGGGCCGGTATAATCCACATGCTTCGCGGCACCAGAACAAGAACCGCCAGGATCCCGGGAGGAGAGTGATGCTCGTTCGACGTTTCCGGCTGCTCGTCGCAGCCGCGTGTCTCACCGTCTTTGCCCCTGCCTGGGCACATCAGGACGACGCGGCAGACAGCGTGCCGCCGATCATGGATTGCGATCATCCGCCCAAGGAGGCGGTGAGCGCGTTGCCCGAGCCCACGGGAGACGGGTCACACGTCTATCGGAGCAAGCCATGAGCGCGCCGCAGCTCGCCCTCGACGAGAGCGGCGCGTTGCCCGAGGATCGCGACCGCGCGACCTTGATCGGGCGCGCCTGGGTGCCCGGGCCGCTCGCCGGACCGAGCCCGGTGCTGATTTGGACGGCACGGTGTACGACCTGTCGCAGGTGGTGCCGACCTGCGCCGAGCTGATGAACAGCCAGGATCCGGCCGGCCTGGCGCGGTCGGCGGTCAAGGAGCGGCGCGCTGCGCCTGCTCGGGATGGTCGGCGACATGCTGGCCAACTCGGCCGCCGACCGCCGCGATCCGAATCGCCCGTATTTTCTGTCGCCGGTCGATCTGCAGGCGGTGCGCGCTTGCGGCGTGACCTTCATCGCCAGCATGCTCGAGCGCGTGATCGAGGAGAAGGCCAAGGGCGATCCGGCCGGTGCCGAGGCCATCCGCAAGAGTCTGGGCGAGGAGATCGGCGGCGAGCTGCGCGCGATCAAGCCCGGCTCGCCCGCGGCGATGCGCCTGAAGGACTCTCTGATCAAGCGCGACATGTGGTCGCAGTACCTCGAGGTCGGCATCGGCGCCGGATGCGGAAGTGTTCAACAAGGCGCAGCCGATGTCCGCGGTCGGCACCGGTGCGGAGATCGGCGTGCTCGCAACTTCGTCCTGGAACAATCCCGAGCCCGAAGTTGTGCTGGTGGTCAACCAGGCGGGCAAGGTGGTCGGCGCGATGCTGGGCAACGACGTGAACCTGCGCGACTACGAGGGGCGCAGCGCGCTGCTGCTGGGTCGCGCCAAGGACAACAACGCGAGTTGTGCGCTCGGTCCGTTCATCCGTCTGCTGGATCGAGACTACACCGTCGACGATCTGCGCCGGACGCAAGTCGAGGTCGAAGTGACCGGCACCGACGGCTTCCGCGTCGAAGGAAAATACAGCCTGACGCAGATCAGCCGCGACCCGCTCGACCTGGCGTCGCAGGCCGTCAATCGCAATCACCAGTATCCGGACGGCTTGGTGCTGTTCCTCGGTACGGCCTTCGCTCCGGTCCAGGATCGCGACGAGCCGGGGCACGGCTTTACGCACAAGCTGGGCGACGTGGTGACGGTGCGTTCGCCTTCGCTCGGTGCCCTGTCCAACCGCATCAATCATAGCAATACGTGGTTT